>JAFZIL010000030.1 GCA_017554385.1 Prevotella sp.
AAAAGAGAAGGACAATGGAAGACGAAGTGTTGGATTTCGGACAAGTGGAAGACCTGTCACAGCATATCATCAAGGTGATTGGTGTGGGTGGCGGCGGCTGCAATGCCGTGCGCAACATGTATGAGGAAGGCATCGAGGGCGTGACGTTGGCGGTGTGTAACACGGACAGCCAGTCGCTGTCGAAGTCGCCTGTGCCCGTGAAGGTGCAGTTGGGAGAAGAAGGCTTGGGTGCCGGTGCGCAGCCGGAGATTGGTAAGCGGGAGGCGGAAGCCTGTATAGACGACATCAAAAAGCTGCTGAACGACGGTACGAGGATGGTTTTCGTGACGGCGGGCATGGGCGGTGGAACGGGAACGGGGGCTGCTCCGGTGGTAGCCAGAACTGCGCGTGACATGGGCATCCTGACCGTGGGCGTGGTGACCATCCCGTTCTACTTCGAGAAGAAACGCAAGATTGTGAAGGCCCTGAAGGGGGTGGAAGAGCTGCGCAAGAACGTGGACGCGCTGCTGATCATCAACAACGAGCGTCTCTGCGACGTCTATGCCGACTCGGAAGTCTCTATCAAAGAGGCGTTCGTGCGGGCTGACAACATCCTGAAAGACGCAGTGAAGGGCATCTCAGAACTGATTACCGTACATAGCGACGGCAGCATCAACCTTGACTTCCGTGATGTGGAGACGACCACACGCAACGGTGGAGGAGCCATCATGGCGATGGGACGCGCCTGTGGCGACAAGCGGGTGGAGAGGGCTATCCTGAATGCCTTGGACTCACCGCTGCTCTACGGCAACGACGTGGGTAAGGCCAAGCGCATCCTCTTCAACATATATGCCAGCGAAACGACACCTATCCTGGTAAGTGAAATGCAGGAGATAGACGATTTCTTCGATCAGCTAGACCCGAATATTGAGGTGATCTGGGGCACGTCGACCGACGATTCTTTAGGCGATGATGCCAAGGTGACCATCCTGGCTACTGGGTTGGAGGACGAGCTGCAACAGGCCACCCAGCACGAGACGATTGCCGACGATTCCTACTATGAGGAGCTGATACCGAAACTCTATAAACCCATCAAGAAGCCCGTGCCTGCAAAAGAACCTGATTCGGAGCCGGACTTCGTGGTAAAGCCTGCACCCACGCCGGAACCAGCCGTACAGACAACATCACATGATGACGATCTGAAGCCGGGCATCATTAGTAGGTGGAAGAAGTGGGTGAACGGATTCATGCAATATGACGAGGACTGATGAACGAGCTAAAACCAAACACTCCCGAAGCCGTTGCTGCCAAGCTGAAGGTGCTTGCCAGTGAACTGTTGGCGGCAGGCCGTACCGACCTGCTACTGCAGGCCATTGGCGTGTCGGCACTTGAAGAGCTGAAGATTGAAGCGGCCCGTCAACAGCTGAGCCGCCTGCAGATTACGCGCGACTTCCGTTTTCTGCTCATAGATCAAGGCATGCGTGAGGTGGAGTTGCAACCTGTCCACAAGGCGGTCTACCTATTGTTCTTGGCCCATCCTGAGGGGATAGAGTTCAAACGGCTGGCCGAATACCGCAACGAGCTGCGGGACTACTACATGAAGACGGCGAAGAGCATGGACAAGCAAAAGATCATAGAGAGCATCGACCATCTGGTCAACCCGTTTGACAATGCCATCAACGAGAAATGTTCGCGCATCAAGAATGTCTTTAACTCGATCATGGACGAATATAGTGCGAGCTACTATATCATTAGCAGCCATACTCAGCGCCATGTGGCATGTTCGAACCGCATCTGGTACGAACGCCTGAAGATCATCACCCTACCACGCGAATTGGTGGTGTGGGAATGATGATGAGATATTTTTATTGCTCCATAAGGAAGGCTTTGAAGCCGGCGAAGTCGCTGGTCATAGCGACGCTCTGCTTCTCGCCCTTCATAAAGGCCTGCAGACGCTCGGGTACCTCGACATCGATACCAAGGATATCGTCGACCTTCTCCTTGAACTTCGCGGGATGGGCGGTCTCGCAGAAGATGCCCACCTCTCCGGGTTGCAGCTGCTCCTGGAGTGCACGATAGCCGCAGGCTCCGTGTGGGTCGAGGATGTAGCCAGTCTCTTCATAGCACTGGCGCATGGTCTCACGTATCTGCTCGTCGCTGTAGGTAGCACCGCTGATGAGCGAGGTGATGCGCTCGTGGGTCTCTTCTGGCGTAAGCTTACCGTTGTTGCTGTAGAGGTTGATGATGCGGGCGAAGTTCGAGGGATCGCCCACGTCCATTGCGTTGGCCAGCGTCTGTACGGATGGCTTCGGCTCGTAACGACCTGTCTGCAGGTAGTTATAGAACACGTCGTTGGCATTGTTGGCAGCAATGAATCGCTTGACGGGCAGTCCCATCTCGTGGCCGTAGAGGGCAGCACAGATGTTACCGAAATTGCCGGAGGGAACGCACATCACGATGTTTGAGGTTTGAGGTTTGAGGTTTGAGGTTTGGGCCACTGCGTTGAAATAGTAGAAGGCCTGTGGCAGGAAGCGGGCTACGTTGATGCTGTTGGCCGAGGTGAGGCGCATGTGCTTGTTCAGCTCCTCGTCCATGAAGGCACTCTTCACTAAGCGCTGGCAGTCGTCGAACACTCCGTCGACCTCAACAGCCGTGATGTTCTGACCGAGCGTAGTGAACTGACACTCCTGGATGGGGCTTACCTTGCCCTTGGGATAGAGCACGTAGACATGGATGCCGTCAACGCCGAGGAAGCCGTTGGCAACGGCACTACCCGTATCACCACTGGTGGCCACGAGAACGTTCACTTGGTTTGAGGTTTGAGGTTTCTTGCCTTCTTGCTCAAGTCTAATGAAATACTGGAGCAGACGAGCCATGAAGCGGGCACCTACATCCTTGAAGGCGAGGGTGGGGCCGTGGAATAGCTCTAACGAGTAGATGTTTTCCTTCACCTTGACCACGGGACAGTCGAACGAAAGGGTGTCGTAGACCAGATCCTTCAGACAGTCGCTGTCGACGTCTTCGCCAAAGAAAGCGTCGGCCACGTTGTATGCGATGTCTTGGAATCGCATCGATGGCATATTATCGAAGAACGCCTTCGGCAGTTTGTTGATACGCTCTGGCATGTAGAGACCTCGGTCTTCGGCCAGGCCTTTCACCACGGCCTTCTGCAGGTCGGCTATGGGAGCTTTCTGGTTAGTGCTGTAGTACTGCATAGTTGTCTGTTGTTTGGTTCTATCGGGTTAGATTTTGGCAAGTGCCTGCTTGATGTCGTCGAGAATGTCCTCAACGTCCTCGATACCTACGCTCAGGCGGATGAGGTCGGGTGCTACGCCTGCCTGGCGCAGCTGTTCGTCGGAGAGCTGGCGGTGGGTATGGCTGGCGGGATGGAGCACGCAGGTGCGTGCGTCGGCCACATGGGTCACGATGTTAATCATCTCGAGCGAGTCCATCCACTTGATGGCTGTCTCGCGTGTGCCCTTCAGTCCGAAGGCAATGACACCGCAAGAGCCGTTGGGCAAGTACTTCTGTCCGCGCTCATAGTTGGCATCACCCTTCAGTCCGCAGTAGTGAACCCATGCCACCTTCTCGTTGCTGTTCAGGAATTCGGCCACACGCTGGGCATTGCGGCAGTGCTGAGCCATGCGCAGGTGGAGTGTCTGAAGACCCAAGTTCAGCAGGAAACAGTTCTGGGGAGCGGGGATGGAGCCGAGGTCGCGCATGAGCTGTGCTACGAGCTTGGTGGTGTAGCCCATCTTGCCGAACTTCGTGACGTATGTCAGTCCGTGGTACGATTCATCGGGGGTGCAGAGACCGGGGAACTTGTCGGCATGGTCCATCCAGGGGAAGTTACCGCTATCGACCACCGCACCGCCTACCTGTGTAGCCATTCCATCCATATATTTCGTGGTGGAGTGGGTGACGATGTCAGCTCCCCACTCGAAGGGACGGCAGTTGATGGGGGTAGCAAAGGTGTTGTCGACGATAAGGGGCACACCGTTCTTATGAGCGATACGTGCGAACTTCTCAATGTCGAGCACAGCGCAGCCTGGGTTGGAGATGGTCTCGCCGAAGAGTGCCTTCGTGTTGGGGCGGAAGGCTGCCTGTATCTCTTCTTCGCTGGCCTCGGGACTTACAAAAGTACACTCGATGCCCAGCTTCTTCAGCGTGACACCGAAGAGGTTGAACGTGCCGCCATAGATCTCGTTTGAAGTAACGAAGTGGTCGCCGGCCTCGCAGATGTTGAACAGGGCATAGAAGTTGGCAGCCTGGCCACTGCTGGTGAGCACACAGCCCACACCGCCTTCGAGAGCGGCAATCTTTGCTGCTACCGCATCGTTGGTCGGGTTCTGTAGGCGTGTGTAGAAATATCCTTCTTTCTTCAAGTCGAAGAGTTGGGCCATCTCGTCGGAGTCGTCATATTTGAAAGTGGTACTCTGTACGATAGGCACCTCGATAGGTTCTCCGTTCTTGGGCTTGTAACCTGCGTGTATGCAGAGCGAGCCCATTCTTAGATTCTTTTCCATTATTGTGTTGATTGTTTGTTGTCTTCTTTATTGGGCTAATGGGACTGGGCCATTATAGTGCCATGAATGTCTGCATGAACTCGTTGAGGCGTAGCAAGCCGAAGCTACCAGAGACACACGACACTTCGTCGTAGGTCTGCACGTCATCGGGCTCTATACCTTTATAATATATAAGGAAGGGAACCGGCTCGCTGACGTGGATGCGCAGCTCGACGGGCGTTGGATGGTCGGGCAGTACGGCGATGCAGACAGGTTCCTGCATCTGTTCCGTGGCCTCAACGATGGGCTTGATGAGTCGCTGGTCCAAGTAGTTGATGGCGCGTAGCTTCAGGTCGAGGTCGCCGTCGTGGCCTGCCTCGTCGGTGGCTTCGACATGAACGAAGACGAAGTCATCCTGCTTCAGCGCCTCGATGGCTGCCTGTGCCTTGCCCTCGTAGTTGGTGTCGGCAAGGCCGGTGGCACCGGGCACCTTGATGATGCGCAGGCCTGCATACTTGCCTATGCCCTGGATCAGGTCGACGGCAGAGATGACGGCACCGGTCTTCACCTGCGGATACTGCTCCATAAGCGTTTGCATCGAAGGACGATAGCCGCCGCTCCAAGGCCAGATGCTGTTGGCCTGGCGCTCGCCCTTTTCTGCCTTGGCAAGGTTATATGGGTGCTGAGCCAAGAGTTCCTGCGAACGCAGGATGAGGTCGTTGATGAGGTCGGCGGTTTGCTGAGGGGAAAGGGCGCGGGTGTCAGCGGCAGAACCGCTGACCACAGTTGCTTCTTCTGGTTTTACCAGCAGGGGGCGCCACTCCTCATTCGGATGGTCGTGGGGTGGGGCGCACTCGATGTGCTTGTTGCCGCCCTTGATGACGAGCAGATGACGGTACTGAATGCCGCAGATGAACTTCACGCGTTCGCAGCCCTGCTGTTCGTTGATGGGCTTGGCGAGGTGCTCGTTCAAGTAGTCGATGAGCACGCGGGCATCCTCGGTCTGCAGGTTACCGCCGTTATGGGTGATGATTTTGCCGTTCTCCAAGGTTATGATGTTACAGCGGATGGCAAAGTCGTCGGGCTGCATGTCGTAGCCGATAGAGGCAGCCTCCAACGGGCCGCGCCCTTCATAGACCTTGTTAAGGTCATAGCCAAGGATGGCGGTATTAGCCACCTCGCTGCCGGGAGGGAATCCTTCGGGCACGGTGATGAGTCGGCCACAGCGACCTTCGCGGGCCAGACGGTCCATCATGGGCTTATCGGCATATTGCAGCAGCGTTTTGCCTCCGAGGCTTTCGACCTTGTGGTCGGCCATGCCATCGCCGAGAATAATAATGTGCTTCATAAGGGAAAGAAAAAGGCTGGACGGCAAAACCGTCCAGCACACTATTAGATATTAGCGATAGACATGATGTTGGCGAAGACGCCGGCGGCCGTGACGGCGGCACCGGCACCATAGCCCTGGATGAGCATGGGGTACTCCTTGTAGCGTTCGGTGGTGAGCAGCACGATGTTGTTCGAGCCTTCCAGTCCGTAGAAGGGGTGACCTTGGGGCACCTCTTTAAGAGCAACGCTGGTCTTGAATGACGATGGATTCTGCTCGTCGGCTTCCATTGTAGCCACGAAGCGCCAGCGCTTGTTCTCTGCCTCGAGCACCTTGCGGCGGGCCTCAAAGTCAGCGTCGAGCTCAGGCAGACGCTTCCAGAAATCGTCGATGCTGCCCTCGAAGTAGCTGTCGGGCACGAAGAGATGTTTCTCTACATCGTCCTGCTCCACCTTGTAGCCTGCCTCACGGGTGAGGATAACGAGTTTGCGAATGACGTCGGTGCCGCTGAGGTCGATGCGCGGGTCGGGCTCGGAGTAACGCTGCTCCTTGGCGCGGCGCACGGTCTCTGAGAAGGGCACGTTGGCAGCAATCTCGTTGAAGATGAAGTTGAGCGTACCGGAGAGGATGGCCTCGATCTTCAGGATCTTGTCGCCCGAGTTGCAGAGGTCGTTGATAGTGCCGATGATGGGCAGTCCGGCGCCTACGTTGGTCTCGTAGCGGAACCACACGCCACGGTCGCGGGCCGTCTGGCGCAGCTTGATATAGCTGTCGTAGTCGCTGGAGGCAGCAATCTTGTTGGCTGCCACCACGCTGATATTATGCTCGAGGAATGTCTGGTAGAGCGTGGCAATCTGACGGCTGGCCGTGCAGTCGACGAATACGCTGTTGAAGATGTTCATCTTCACGATATCGTCGCGCATCTTCTCGGTGTTGGCAGGCTCGCCGGCACGCAGTCGCTGTTCGTAGTTGTCGAGGTCGATACCATCGCGGTCGAGCACGTAATTCGACACGTCGCTGATACCCACCACGTTCAGCTTCAGGCGCTTCTTCTGCATGAGCACCTGCTGCTGGGTACGGATTTGTTCGAGCAGCATGCCACCCACGGTGCCGATGCCGCAGATGAAGAGGTTGAGCACCTTGTATTCGGAGAGGAAGAACGAGTCGTGGAGCACGTTGAGCGACTTACGGAGGAAACGCCCGTCGACGACGAACGAGATGTTCGTCTCAGATGCGCCCTGTGCACAGGCAATGACACTGATACCGCTTCGGCCCAAGGTGCCGAAGAGCTTACCGGCGATACCCGGCGTCTGCTTCATGTTCTCACCCACGATGGCGATGGTAGCCAGACCGCTCTCCACCTGCATGGGGAACATGGCACCTGTCTCAATCTCCTTGGCAAACTCGGCATTGAGCACCTCGGCTGCTGCTTTGGCATCCTCATCGCGCACACCGATAGACGTAGAGTTCTCGGAAGAAGCCTGAGACACCATGAAGACCGAGATGCCCTGATTGGCCAGCGTCGTGAAGATACGACGGTTCACACCGATGACACCCACCATCGACAGGCCCGTAACGGTGATGAGCGTGGTGCCCTTGATGGAGGAGATGCCCTTGATGGGCTTCAGGTCGTTGTCGATCTTGTCCTTGATGAGCGTTCCCGGATGCTCGGGGTTGAAGGTGTTCTTCACCTTGATGGGGATGTTCTTGATGCAGACGGGATAGATGGTCGGGGGGTAGATGACCTTAGCACCGAAGTTACAGAGCTCCATCGCCTCTACATAGGAAAGCTCATTGATGGTGTAGGCCGACTGGATGACCTTGGGGTCGGCAGTCATGAAGCCGTCGACATCGGTCCATATCTCCAGCACGTCGGCATCGAGGGCGGCAGCGATGATAGCTGCTGTATAGTCAGAACCGCCACGTCCCAGATTGGTCGTTTCGTGGCTGTCGCGGTCGCGAGAGATAAAGCCGGGAACCACAGCCACGGTTTTGTTTGTTGCGACTGAGTCGCAACATACCTTACCAAAGGTCTCGCGCACTAACCGGGCGGTAAGCTCGGTGTCGAGCACATGCTTGCCGTGTTTCTTCTCCGTGCGGATGAAGTCGCGGGCGTTCATTCGAACGCCATTCTCAATCACGGCGGCTACGATGTGAGAGCTCAGACGCTCGCCATAGCTGATGATGGTGTCTTGTGTCTTCTCGCTCAAGTCGTGTATCAAGTATACACCAAAGTAGATGCTCTTCAGCTGGTCGAAGAGCTTGTCTATCTGGTTCAGCAGGTCAGCACGCTTCTTGTCGTCGGTGACTACTGTGTCAATCATCTGATGATGGCGCTGTACCATAGCGTCGTACTCTTCACGATATTGCTTGTCGCCGTTCTTTGCCATCTTCGATGTGGCAATGAGCTGGTCGGTGATGCCGTTGAGTGCGCTAACTACAACGATGACTGACTGCGTGCGGGCTTCTGCCTCCACGATTTTCTTCAAACTCAGAATACTGTTCACGGAACCTACGGACGTTCCGCCGAATTTCATTACTTTCATTTTGTTGTTTATTTGTTGTTTTGATACCCCTAAACGGACGGGGCTTTTGGTTTACAGGGTGCAAAAGTACAAAAATATTTTGAACAATAACATAAATATTTGCCATTTTGCTACATTTTTACTAATTTTGTGCCTGCATTATAACGTTTTGACAGAATGATCAGCGAATATCAAGTAAGAGTGTTGCCCGAAGTGGCTGCACAGCAGGAGTGTCTCGTGGCCTTTCTGGCCGACGAATACGGACTAAATAAGAAAGATGTGACGGGCGTGCGGATATTGAAACGCTCCATCGATGCCCGACAGCGTACCATCTATGTCAACCTTCGCGTACGCGTGTATATAAATGAGGTGGCAGCTGACGATGTGTTTGAGCCTGTCAGCTATCAGGACGTATCAGATAAGCCGCAGGTCATTGTCGTCGGTGCGGGTCCTGGTGGTCTGTTTGCCGCCCTTCGGTTGATAGAGCTGGGCTTGCGCCCCGTGGTGATAGAGCGTGGTAAGGACGTACATGAACGGAAGAAGGACCTTGCTCAGATTGCCCGCACGCAGCAGGTCGATGAGGAGAGTAACTATTGTTTCGGTGAGGGCGGTGCCGGTGCCTACAGCGACGGCAAGCTCTATACCCGTTCGAAGAAGCGCGGACCAATAGAAAAGATACTCCGTGTGTTTTGTCAGCATGGTGCATCGACGGCTATTCTGGCTGATGCCCATCCCCATATCGGCACCGACCGACTTCCACAGGTCATTGAGGCTATGCGCAATACCATTATCCGTTGCGGTGGTGAGGTGCATTTCCAGACGAAGATGACGCGGCTCTTGATTGGTGGAAGGTTGAAGGTGGAGGGTGGAAGGAGGATAGACTCTGGTGAGACTTATAAGGTGATGGGTGTGGAAGCATTGTATTCTCCCTCCTCTCTCCACCTTCCACCCTCCACCAAAGAATTTCTTGGTCCCGTCATTCTGGCTACAGGCCACAGCGCCCGCGATGTCTACCGATATCTGGCAGATGCGAAGATAGAGATTGAGCCCAAAGGTATTGCCGTGGGTGTCAGATTGGAACATCCTGCACAGCTAATAGACCAGATACAATACCATCGGCGCGAGGGTAGGGGACGCTGGCTCCCTGCAGCCGAATATTCTTTTGTGACGCAGGTCGACGGTCGTGGTGTCTACTCGTTCTGTATGTGTCCTGGCGGCTTTGTCATCCCCGCAGCCACAGGGCCGGAGCAGATAGTGGTCAACGGCATGAGCCCTGCCAGTCGCGGTACGAAATGGAGCAATAGCGGTATGGTGGTAGAGGTTCGTCCTGAAGATCTTCAGGACAAAAAAATGAGAAATGAGAAAGGAGAAATGGGAAATGACCCGTTGGCCATGATGCGCTATCAGGAAGAGCTCGAGCGTATGTGCTGGCAGCAGGGCAACAGGAAGCAGACGGCACCTGCACAGCGTATGGCTGACTTTGTGAACAGTCGGTTGAGCGCTGACCTTCCTCAAAGCAGCTATGCACCTGGCCTCTTGGCATCGCCGCTCCATTTCTGGATGCCGAAGCCAATTGTCAGCCGATTGCAGCAGGGCTTCCGAACCTTTGGCCGACAGGCTCATGGATTCCTGACCAACGAGGCAGTGATGATTGCCGTTGAGACCCGCACGTCGAGTCCCGTACGTATCACCCGCGATGCTATGACCTTACAGCATGTACAGTTGCAAGGACTATTCCCCTGTGGCGAGGGTGCCGGCTATGCCGGAGGCATTGTCTCAGCAGGTGTCGATGGTGAGCGTTGCGCGGAAATGTGCGCTGCGTGGATGTCTTGATTTATTGCTTGCTCTCCCGCTTGATATGGAAAAGTTCGCCAAGGCCGTTGAAGTCCTTCTTCATGATGAGTCCGATGCCTTGGGTGTTCAGACTTGAACGGGTGAAATAGCGGTCGTTCGTCTGGTTATAGACCTTCAGCGCGAGGTTGCCGTTAGGATGGAGCAAGTAGCGGATGTCGAAGTCACCGATAAATGAAGGCGTTGCCTGTGTGGCGTTGTCGCGATAGCCGAACTGACCGTTGATGAGTAGGCGGTTGTTCAGCATGCGTCCGCTGACCATTCCCTCGTATTCGGCGTTGTGCCATCCCTCGTTGCCTGTTGAGATGTTGGCACCGAAGTTCCAGTTGTTCGATTTCAGCACCTGCGACAGCACTTCGTTGAATTGTGTACTCAGCGTGCCAGAGAGGAAACTCTGCATGGCCAGCTGCGACTGTCCATACTGCTGTTGCGTGTTGGCATTGTTGGCACCCTGAGTGTAGAATCGTCCTATGCCCAGGAGATAGAGCACTTGTTGGTTCATCTCCTGTTCGCTGGTAATGACCGAACGGATCATCTGCTTTTCCTCGCTGTTTACCGTAGGCATGTCCAGGTCGAAGTCCACTTGTGGCGCACCGGCCTGTCCACCAATATTCATCAGACAATTCACGCGTACGGTGTTGCTTGAGAACGAGTTGCCAATACTGAGGTCGGAAAGCGAGACACCATTGACGGTATAGACGGCTTGCAGGTTCAGGTTGGCATCGAAAGGAGCACCGCCAAAGGCAAGTGTGCCTCCGGGTTGGAAGGTGAAGTTCTTCTTGATGATGTTCTGGATGGTTACGCCGTAGGTTCCCTGATCAACGGTGTAGGTACCGAACATCTGGAATGCCCCTTTGTTATAGTAGGTGGCACGGATGACACCGTGTCCGGCAAGGGTGATGTAGTCGCTCGTCTTGGCATCCATGAGTATTCGCAGCGTGGCATCGGGCGTGGTGTTGACCAGGAAGTTGATGCGAAGGTCTGAGGTGGGTGAGTCGTCATCAGTCGTTGTAGTAGAGGCTTCGTGGCTCCTTGCCGCAGTACTCTCGATTATGTTTGCTTCGTTATTCTCTTTCCTTGTATGCCAACGGATGAAACTCTGGTCGCTGATAGCCTCGGGAGAGGCTGCGTCATAGGTGAAGACGGTGCCGTCGAGCGGTGTGGCGTTGCAGTTGATGATGACCTCGCCTGGACGTCCTATCAGTTCCACGTCGCCAGCAGCGAAGACGGTGCCGTGGAAAATGTCGCCATTGTCGGTAGGCATGCTATAGGCCAGCAGCTTTTCGGTCTTGATGTCGAGGTCGAAGGTCAGGTCCGACAGGTTGTCGTGGTGGATGCCTCCATTGAGTTGGGCGGTGTTCTGGTAGATGTCGCGGGCAGTAACGTCGTGCAGCAGAATGTCGTTGTGCACGAAGTCTACGGTGTCTTGTGTCAGCGTGTATGTGGTGCCAAGGGCTGTCACTGTGGCTTGCGCGTTGACCACCAGTTTTCCAAGCAGGTCCATTTCACCTAATGGTCCAACGAGCCGCAGGTCTCCGTAGGCATGGCCGGTGATGTCGTTTAGGAAGCTGCTGGCGTAGGTGTGCAGGAAGTCGACGTAGGTTCCCCGCCCTTTGATGGCAAGGTCAATGTTTTCCTTTACTGGTGAGACGTAGCCGTCGATGTAGGTGATGGCATCGGGGCCGTCGTTGGCTATAGCATGGATGTCAATCTGTTTCTCCAGCTGGTTCCATTGTGCGTGGGCGTTGAGTGTTCCCATGCGTCCACCTTCGAAGCGGAACTGGTCGACTCGCAGGTTGGCCCATGCACCAGGCTGGCCGAAAGCCTGGGTGACGAAGGCTTTGCCTGTGACCTTGCCGGCAAAGCTCACAGCTGTAAAGCCCACGAGGTCCATGATATAGGCCACTTCGACGCCCTTGAGGTCGACAATCAGGGAGTCGGAAGGGCTATCGGAAGCGATGCCGTCGACGATGATATGCTGCTGTCCGTGGGTTACCGACAGGTGGTCAACCAGTACTTGGTCGGCATTATAGACAATACCTCCCGGTTCTACAATCCATGTGGTATCGCCCATGACGACATACGACGGGAGCACGTAGACGTGAGCCTCCGGTTTGCCGTTGGTGTTTCTGTAGAGCGAGGTGCTTGTGTGGAGCAGGCCTTTGATGCCCTCGTCCTGTCTGTTGTTGTCCCATCCCAAGGTGGTGGCCAGTTCGTTATTGGCAGCCGTAGCCTGAACGTTGAAGTTCATCTGGTTGCCGTTGTCGTCAGAAACCCTAACGGCACCTATTTCGCACTTCATCGAGTCGCCAGGCGATGAGATGCGGATATTGGCATTCTCGTATTGGCTGTCGTTATAGCGGAACTTCGGCATGCTTCCTGCCACATTCAGCTTGTGGCTCTTGTCGTTGATGGAAGCGTGGAGCATCAGGGGCTTCTGTAGCGACAGGTCGATGCTTAGGAGATGGCGCAACCACTCGGTATCGTTCAGGAACAGCCTGATGTCGAAGTTGTTGTCGACGGGTTTGCTGACGCTTGGCAATCCGGGCAGGGTGGGGAGTTTTGAGCCGATGTAGCTGTAGAAGCTCTGGGGGAGGGTGGCCCAGTCGAAGTGACCCTTTAGTTCTGCCTCGCCCATATCGCCAGTGAGTTTCAGGAAGTGGGTGTCTTCGTCGTAGCCCGACAGCAATTGCAGGTTACTGATGCGATAGGCTGACGTTGTGTCGCGCATGACAAAGTCCTTGATGCTGACGCGTCCTTGTGCATCGTTCAAGTTGCTGGCAACGAAGTCTATATCGAGCATGGCGCTGAAAGTGGCGTTACCCCACTGGTCGCTAAGCTGTAAGGCCTTCGGCGAAAGATGCTTCACGTCGCCTGTTAGTCGGATGGCATAGTTGCCGTTGTTCACCAGGCTGCCTTCCAGCTCGGTTTCCAGATGAGAATCCTTGATCTGGAGCTTACCGGCAATGTCGCCCTTACTGTGGTTGTAGGTGCCGTCGACCGTAACATCATGGTAGGTATAGCCTCGGAAGTCCAGATGCGACACGTTGCCTTGGGCACTGACGAAGTGCTGGTCACCGCTGATGTCGACGGTAGTCGTAAGCAGCCCGAGCTGGTCGTTGTCAAGCAGTTGGCCCAAATGGATGCTGTCGGTCTCAATGTGCCCCCGGTAGTAGTGGTTGTCGGCAATGTTTGCCTTTAGCTTCAGATTGCCCATGTTTGAGGCTATTTGACCGTTCATGTCGATGGAACCGTCTGTATGGGCAGTCGCCTCGCCCGTCAGTAGTACTTGGTTCAGCAGACTGACAAACTTAGGCGCACCCTCGACGTTCTGTACCAACAGGTCGAAGAATTCGTTAGTGGCTGTCAGCTTCTCTACTTGGGCGTGCCATACGGGTTTGGTTTGCGATGCGCGATACCAGCCGTTGAGTAGTGCCGACAGCGTTCCGTCGGCAGTATACAGCTTTAGTCTCTCGACGTCGATGTTGTCGGCTGAGCCTCTGAAATGGGCATTTAAGCTGACGGGCGACTTCAGCTGGCTGGTCTTTGGCGTGAGGAAGCTGAGGTCGGACGGGGTGATGCTGGCATCAGTAAGGTCGGCTGTGAACTGCAACGTTTCCTTAAGATGGTCGAAGTCGCAGGTGGCTACAATGCTGTCGACGGTCAGGCTCGAGCGGGGCAGCTGCAGGAAGAAGTTGCGCAGCTGGGCTCCATGCGGGTCTTTCTGTAGTTTAAGGGACAGTCGGCTGACGGTAAGGCCCGACTGCTCTTTCATGGCCAGTCGCTTCACATTGACCGACAGCGAGTCATCGGTCAGCGCCTTCAGCAGGATATGGGCACTGATGTCGCTTATCTTCAGATGCTTAGGGTTGATAATGCCTTTGGTCTCTGGGATGTCCAGCTGGTCGTAGCTGACGCTGGAACGTCGCACAATAAGCGAGTTGACGGCCAGATTCAGCGGTGTCTGGCTGGTAGTGTCTTTCGATGCAAGCGAGTCGATGACAAACTGGAAGTTGGTTTTCGAAAGCGAGTCCTTGCGCAGGAGCATGGCGTGGGCGTTGAACAACTGTGCCGACGAGATGACGATACGTCCTTCGCTCAGTGGCAGCAGGTCTACCTTTACCGACATGCGTCCTACGCGGAGCAGGTCTCCTTGCTCTTGATCCTTGACCGTCATGTCGTCGACAATCAGACGGTTCAGAAAGCCCAGGTCTATGCTGCCTATGTGTACCTCGGTGCCCAACTTCTGGCCAATAACGTGTGCTGCCCGCCCTGCCAGCCACTGCTGGAAGGCGGGTAGATGGGTCAGCGTCATGAGCAGCACATAAAGTGCCACGATGCTCCAGATAACCCAGTTGACGACGCGCTTGAATATGTTCATCTGCAGGTCTCGCACCATGAAGATGCAGAGACATGATTGGTTGTGAGCTGCAAATTTACGAAAAAAACTCGATACGTAAGTCTCTTTTGGGAAGATTAACAATAAGGACTGCTGTCGCACCTCTTCGTAAGCCCTCAACGAGGGAATGCGGCTCGCTGGCAGCGAGAATAGTTCTCACTATCGACGAGAATAGTTCTCACTATCGACGAGAATACGGCTCGTTATTTCATTCTTGCAAGGTTTTTGGGTAAGCTCATGGTGAGGAATGTGCTTTGAAAAATTCTCTTCAGCATTTGGTAGTTTGACAGGAAATGATTACCTTTGCACCGATATTATTATTGTATGCGCATGTACATTCATTAATCATTCAACTATATGTCATTCAATCAAGTGTTTCAATTAAAGAAAGGCTTGGACATCCGCTTGAAAGGGCGTGCTGAGGAGACGAAAATCCAGTTGAAGTCGAACGGGAAGTTTGCTTTGGTTCCCGACGATTTCGAGGGTGTGACTCCGAAGGTTGTCGTAAAAGAGGGTGACCAGGTCAAGGCGGGCGACATCTTGTTCGTGAACAAGCAGTTCCCGCAGGTAGGCTTTGCTTCTCCAGTGAGCGGTAAGGTCACGGCCATTGAGCGAGGGGAACGCCGCAAGGTGCTTGCTGTGAAGATTGATGCCGACGCCCAGCAGAGCTATCGCGAGTTGGGTAAGAAGGACGTGGCGCAGATGGACGGCAAGGCCGTCGTCGACGCACTCCTCGAGGCTGGCATCTTTGGGTACATCAATCAGTTGCCTTATGCTGTGTCTACCAACCCGGAGACCATGCCTAAGGCGATTTTTGTTTCCGCCCTGCGCGACAAGCCGCTGGCCTGCGATTTCGAGTACGAAGTCAAGGGACAGGAACAGGACTTCGTGACTGGTTTGCAGGCGTTGTCGAAGATTGCCAAAACCTATGTAGGCGTAGGCGAAACCTCAAACCTCAAATCTCAAATCTCAGACCTAAAGGATGTTGAGGTGAACGCATTCGCCGGACCTTGCCCTGCAGGTAATGTTGGTGTGCAGGTGAACCACATCGACCCCGTAAACAAGGGTGAGGTGGTGTGGACCATTGGTGACCCGACGGTGGTGCTCTTCATCGGTCGTCTCTTCAATACGGGCCGAGTGAACCTGACCCGCACGGTGGCTCTTTGCGGCAGCGAGATTCAGAAGCCCGTCCATGTAGACATGCTCGTAGGCGAGGAACTCTCCACATTGCTGTCGAACAGCTATGATGCCTCGCACCACGTGCGCATCATCAACGGCAATGTGCTCACAGGCCGCCAGACCTCGAAAGAGGGCTACTTAGGCGCACACAGTTCTGAGATTACCGTCATTCCCGAAGGCGACGATGCCGACGAGATGCTGGGTTGGATTATGCCGCGATTGAAGCAGTTCTCCGTCAACCGTAGTTACTTCTCTTGGCTTTTGGGTAAGAAGGAGTATGAGGCCGATGCCCGCATCAAGGGCGGTGAGCGTCACATCATCATGAGTGGGGAATACGACCGCGTGCTGCCGATGGACATCTATGGTGAATACCTCATCAAGGCCATTATCACTGGCGACATCGACCGCCAGGAACAGCTTGGCATCTATGAGGTTAGTCCCGAGGACTTCGCCCTTGCCGAGTTCGTCGACAGCTCGAAGTTGGAGTTGCAGCGCATTGTGCGTGAAGGACTGAATATTTTACGTAAAGAAAACGCATAACTATGTCAGCAATAAGAAATTATCTCAATAAGATTAAGCCGAATTTCGAGGAAGGTGGCAAACTGCATGCCTTTCGTTCGGTGTTCGACGGCTTCGAGACGTTCCTTTACGTGCCCAACGACACGGCGAGGACGGGCGTACATATCCACGACGCCATCGACTCGAAGCGCATCATGAGCATGGTGGTGCTGGCGCTGATGCCAGCCATGCTGTTCGGCATGTATAATGTGGGCTACCAGAACGCTTTGGCCGCTGGCGCATTAGCCACGACAGGCTTCTGCGAAATGTTCCTCTTCGGCTTCATGGCCGTGTTGCCCAAGATTCTCGTCAGCTACATCGTAGGCCTCGGCATCGAGTTTGCCTGGGCACAGTGGAAGGGCGAGGAGATCCAAGAGGGCTTCCTCGTTTCGGGTATCCTTATACCGCTGATTATCCCCGTGAACTGTCCGCTGTGGATTCTGGCTATTGCCGTGGCCTTCGCCGTTATCATCGGTAAGGAGATATTCGGTGGCACGGGTATGAACATCTTCAATCCCGCGCTGCTCTGCCGTGCGTTCCTGTTCTTCGCTTATCCCACGAAGATGAGTGGCGACCAGGTTTGGGTGGCCAACGAGAGCATCCTCGGCTTCGGCAACACGCTGCCCGACGGCTTCACGATGGCTACGCCGCTTGGACAGATTGGTGCAGGTACCGATGTTACTGCCTCGCTGAACGATATGATTATCGGTTTCATCCCCGGTTCTATTGGTGAGACCTCAGTCATTGCCATTGCTCTTGGCGCTATCCTGCTGCTTTGGACGGGCATCGCCTCGTGGAAGACCATGTTGAGTGTGTTCGTAGGTGGCGGCCTGATGGCCTGCCTGTTCGAGAGCCTTGGCATGACCCCGATAACCTGGTACGAGCACTTAGTGTTAGGCGGCTTCTGCTTCGGTGCCGTGTTTATGGCTACTGACCCTGTGACCTCTTGCCGCACCGAGTGTGGTAAGTGGATCTACGGCTTCATCATCGGTGCTATGGCCGTCATCATCCGTGTGATGAACCCCGGCTATCCCGAAGGTATGATGCTTGCCATCCTGCTCATGAATATGTTTGCCCCCACTATCGACCACTTCGTAGTGGAGCGTAATATTTCGAAACGAATGAAGAGAGGAGGTACCAAATGAAACTGAATACTAATTCGAACTCGTACATTATTATATATAGTGCGATACTCGTCGTCATCGTGGCTTTCCTGCTGGCTTTCATCTTCAAGGCTTTGAAGCCGATGCAGGATGCTAACGTGGCACTCGACATTAAGAAACAGATTCTTTATTCGCTCAACATCCGCAACCTCGATGGTGCAGAGGCCGAAGCCAAGTATGCTGAAGTAGTGAAGGATGAGGGTGAGATTGATGGGCAGAAATACTATGCCTGTGAGATTGATGGCGAGGACATCCTCGTCGTATCCCTGAAAGGTATGGGACTCTGGGGTGGCATCAGCGGTTACATCTCCATCCACGGCGATGAGGAGCCCGTTGTCTATGGCGCTTATTTCAACCACGAGAGCGAGACCGCAGGCCTGGGTGCAGAGATCAAGGACTCTCAGGAGTGGCAGGAGAAGTTCATTGGAAAGAAAGTCTTCGTTGACCCTGCTGATGGTAGTGAAGTGGCTCTCGCCGTGGTCAAGAACGTTGATGACCCCACGACGCAGGTTGACTGTGTGACGGGTGCCACCTTGACCTCTAATGGTGTGAACGATATGATTAAGGCAGGTTTGAAGGATGCAGGAAAGCGCTTTGTGCAACTGTTTGTAAAGATGCAATGCGTAAAGGATGCGCCTACAGATTCTATAGCCACAGAAGAACCTAAAGCAGAGGAGGAATAAACTATGGCATTATTCAGTAAACAGAACAGGGAGGTTTTTACTAATCCGTTGAACCTCGACCACCCGATATTGGGTCAGGTGCTGGGCATCTGCTCGGCTCTCGCCGTGACCTCGCAGTTGAAGCCCGCCATTGTGATGGGCTTGGCCGTGACGGTGATTACGGCATTTGCCAATGTAATTATCTCTGTCATCCGCAACACCATCCCCAACCGCATCCGTATCGTGGTGCAACTGGTGGTTGTGGCCGCGCTGGTGACCATCGTGTCGCAGATCCTGAAAGCCTACGTCTATGATGTGAGCGTACAGCTGAGCGTATACGTCGGCCTGATTATTACCAACTGTATCCTGATGGGGCGTCTGGAGGCTTTCGCCATGCAGAACAAGCCTTGGCCGTCGTTCCTCGATGGTGTGGGCAATGGTCTGGGCTACGCCATGATCCTCGTCATCGTGGGTGGTGTGCGTGAGTTCCTTGGACGCGGCTCGCTGCTGGGCTTCCAGATAATCCCCGACGGCGTCTACGAGGCTGGCTACATCAACAACGGAATGATGACCATGCCCGCTATGGCCCTCATCCTGGTGGGTATTGTGATATGGGTACACCGTGCTTTCTTTTATAAGGAAAAGTAGGCCCACCCAAGCCCTCCCAAAGGGAGGGATGTCTGGTTACCAAAGAAACCGGAGATGGGCAATACATTAAATTAATCTGTAATACAAACTAAAAAAAGGAGCACCCAATATGTAACTAAACATCCCTCCCTTTGAGAGGGCTTGGGTGGGCTTTTAATATGGAACATATAATAAGTTTATTCTTCCGGTCGATATTCGTCGACAACATGATATTCGCGTTCTTCCTTGGCATGTGTTCGTACCTTGCCGTGTCGAAGACGGTGAAGACATCATTGGGACTGGGCCTTGCCGTGACCTTCGTGCTCACGGTGACGGTGCCCGTCAACTATCTCTTGCAGACGAAGGTGCTGGGTGATGGATGCCTGGTTGAGGGCGTTGACCTGAGCTACCTGTCGTTCATCCTCTTCATCGGTGTGATAGCCGGCATGGTGCAGCTCGTGGAGATGACAGTAGAAAAGTACTCGCCTTCGCTCTACGCTGCCCTTGGCATCTTCCTGCCGCTCATCGCTGTAAACTGCGCCATCATGGGTGCATCGCTCTTCATGCAGCAGCGCATCCTGATGGAACCCGACAACACGCAGGCCATCACCTCTATCTGGGATGCCGTGGTCTACGGTTTCGGCTCGGGCATCGGTTGGACGCTGGCCATCGTGTCGCTGGGTGCTATTCGCGAGAAGATGCAGTACTGCGACGTGCCCAAGCCCTTGCAGGGATTAGGTATTACGTTTATTGTGGTAGGCCTCATGGCTATGGCTATGATGTGCTTCAGTGGACTTAATATATAAAAGGAATATGGCACAGTTTATAGCTTATAGTATCGGAGTATTCCTCATTGTCATACTCCTTTTGGTTGTGATTCTACTCGTGGCGAAGAAGTACCTTTCGCCCAGTGGAAACGTGAATATAGAAATCAACGGCGAGCGTACGATTAACGTGCCCCAAGGCTCAAGCCTCATGGCTACGCTCAACGAGAATGGCGTCTTCCTGCCCTCAGCCTGCGGTGGAAAGGCTTCGTGTGGACAATGTAAGGTTCAGGTTCTTGAGGGTGGGGGAGAGATTCTCGACTCTGAGAAGCCTCACTTCAGCCGCAAGGAAATCAAGGCCGGCTGGCGCCTGGGTTGCCAGTGCAAGGTGAAGGGCGACTTGAAGATACACGTGGACGAGTCGATACTCGGCGTGAAGGAGTACGAGTGCACCGTTATTTCGAACAAGAACGTGGCTACGTTCATCAAGGAGTTCAAGGTGCAGCTGCCTCCGGGCGAGCACATGGACTTCCTGCCTGGCTCATACGCACAGATCAAGATTCCTGCCTTCGACTGCATCGACTACGACAAGGACTTCGACAAGTCGTTGATTGGCGCCGAGTACCTGCCCAGCTGGGAGAAGTTCGGTTTGTTCCCGTTGAAGTGTAAGAATCCCGAACCTACCATCCGTGCCTATTCTATGGCCAACTATCCTGCCGAGGGCGACGTCTTTATGCTTACCGTGCGTATCGCTACGCCACCGTTCAAAGCCGACAAGAGCGGCTTCATGGAGGTGAACCCCGGTATCGCCTCGTCGTACATCTTCTCGCTGAAGCCCGGCGATAAGGTGATTATGAGCGGCCCGTTCGGTGACTTCCATCCTCACTTCGACTCGAAGAAGGAGATGATTTGGGTAGGCGGTGGTGCTGGTATGGCTCCGCTTCGTGCACAGATCATGCACATGACGAAGACGCTGCACACGACCGATCGCGAGATGCATTACTTCTACGGAGCCCGTGCCTTGAACGAGGTCTTTTACCTTGACGACTTCCTTGGCTTGGAGAAGGAATATCCCAACTTCCACTTCCACCTCGCCCTCGACCGTCCAGACCCCGCTGCCGATGCAGCAGGCGTGAAGTACACCCCGGGCTTCGTCCACCAGGTCATGCTCAATACCTACCTGAAAGACCACGAGGCACCCGAGGACATCGAATACTACATGTGTGGTCCCGGCCCCATGTCGAAGGCTGTAGTCTCCATGCTTGACTCGCTCGGCGTAGAGCCCGAAAGCATCATGTATGATAACTTCGGAGGATAATCGTCAGCATGGAAACAAACACAAAATGTTACAATGAAAATAGGATTTGACAACGAGAAGTATCTGAAGATACAATCGGAACACATTCGTGAGCGTATCGCCCAGTTCGACGGAAAACTTTACCTCGAACTGGGTGGGAAGCTCTTCGACGACCATCATGCTTCTCGCGTGTTGCCAGGCTTTAAGCCCGACTCGAAGCTGCGTATGTTTGCACAGTTGCGTGACCAGCTTGAGATCGTTATTGTGGTAAGTGCCGAGGACATTGAGAAGAATAAAATCCGTGCCGACCTCGGTATCACCTACGACGAGGATGTGCTTCGTTTGCGCGACGAGTTCATGCAGCGCGACTTCATGGTGGGGTCGGTAGTCATTACCCACTATAACGGACAGCGTGCTGCTGATCAGTTCCGTCATCGTCTGGAGCGTATGGACATCAAGTCCTACGTACACTATCTGATTGACGGCTATCCGCACAATGTGGAACTGATTGCCTCGGACGACGGCTTTGGAAAGAACGACTATGTGGAGACCTCTCGCGAACTGGTTATTGTCACCGCTCCAGGACCGGGCAGCGGCAAGATGGCTGTATGCCTGAGTCAGCTCTATAATGAGAACAAGCGTGGCATTCGTGCTGGTTATGCCAAGTTCGAGACCTTCCCCGTGTGGAACCTGCCGTTGAAACATCCCGTGAACATTGCTTATGAGGCAGCTACGGCCGACTTGAACGACGTGAACATGATCGACCCCTTCCATCTGGAAGCCTACGAGAAGATTGCCGTGAACTACAACCGCGACATAGAAATCTTCCCCGTGCTCAACGCTCTCTTCGAAGGTATCTATGGCGGTAGCCCCTACAAGTCGCCTACCGATATGGGAGTGAACATGGTGGGCTTCTGTATCTCAGACGATGAGGTGTGTTGTCAGGCCAGTCGAGAAGAAATTATCCGTCGCTACTACGATGCCACGAACAAGCTGGCTGACGGCGCCGACAATGAATCAGAGGTACACAAAATCCAGCTGCTCTTCAATCAGGCACACATCAATACGGCCTATCGCCGTGTTACTGTAGCTGCCGCCGCGAAGAAAGAACTGAGTGGGCATACTGCTGCTGCTATGGAACTGCACGACGGTACTATCATTACCTCGAAGTCTTCGCCGCTGTTGGGTTGTAGTGCTGCGCTGTTGCTCAATGCCACGAAGCATTTGGCGGGCATAGGTCACGACGTGAAGCTGATACCCCAGAGCCTGATTGAACCTGTGCAAAAGACTAAGACCGAGTATCTGGGTGCCAAGAACCCGCGTCTGCATACCGACGAGGTACTGGTGGCACTAAGCGTCCTGTCGCAACACGACGACAACTGCCGACGTGCCCTGGAGCAACTGCCCCAGCTGCGCGACTGTCAGGTACACAGCACCGTGATGCTGAGTGAGGTAGACCGCAAGATATTCAAGAAGCTGGGTTGTGGCCTGACCTGCGACCCTGTGAGGAAAAAGTAACAGACTAAGTGACAGGTAAGGGTAAAGACAATGATGGAATCCTGAGGCCGATGATGTCGTTTGTGAGGCTGGCCGATGGGAAAGGACGTTTTCGAAATGTATGCATAGAGAAATAACCTCTCACGTCTTTTTCGTTTCCAAGGAACAACTAATTATAGAACGCTGAATTGGAGAAGTTATAGGCAACAAAAAAACAAGGTTATGAAGAAACTATTACTTATTGGGTTGGCATTCTTCTGTGTGTTGGTCACGATCAATGCCGAAGAAGGCAGAAAGTCAGGATGGGTTCATCAGCCGGTTTTTAATAGCAAAGGTGTTCCTGTGCGCTATGTTATGGTACCCGGTGAAGAGACAGCTACACCGCTACTCTCGCCAACTATACAGGCCGACCGCTCTGATGATGGTGTCAAAGGCATGGTGGCCGAGATGGTAGACGGTCAGCTGGTAACGCGCCAAATGACCGACATCGAGCTGGCGAAACGTCATCGTGCCCGTGCCGAGGCTAATACACACATTTTCACCAGCTATACTGTTGAGGGCGTAGCCATGACGTTCATGGTGCTCGACGAAACGGCCAAGACCTGTCAGGTAGGTACTGGCGAAGGAAACAGTGCTGGCAGTTCCGATGCTGCTATCGAAAGAGATTACGCAGGAACTGTGACCATTCCTGAACAGGCCAACGGCTATACTGTGACGACTATTGGTAACGGTGCTTTCTACTATTGTACTAAACTTCAGGGGGTTACCATTCCTACTACTGTAGAGAAAATAAACTTCTATGCTTTCGCTTACTGTGAGTCTATGACGCAGCTCCATATCCCTAAAAGTGTTACCGATATAGATCAACTACTCTTATGTAATTGTCCTTCGTTGGAGCAGATTACGGTTGACCCTGAAAATACTTCCTATGATTCGCGTGACAACTGTAATGCCCTCATACAGACCAGTGGCAGCTACGTGGTGGCTGGCTGCAAGAACACCGTGATACCCGAGACTGTAAAAGGATTTTACAACGCTGCGTTCAGGGGATGCTTGGGACTGACACAACTATACATTCCGGCTTCGGTGAACTGGGTGGGGGGACAGGCCTTCAATGGTAGTTATAACCTAATGTCTATCATAGTAGACCCAAACAACCCCTATCTCGACTCGCGCGATGGTTGTAATGCCATCGTCCGCACCGCTGACAACACCATTGTCACGGGTTGCGCCACATCGGTGATTCCCGAGACGGTGACGGGCATCGGCTCTAGTGCTTTTGCTGGTCACGAGAAGATAGAGACTGTGACTTTCCACAAGAACATGACCTCTATTGGGGACAGAGCTTTTGAGTCTTGTCCTAACTTATTGAAGGTGGTTGCTTGGATGGCAGTACCGTTTGCCATCACTAACAATGTGTTTACCATTTGGTACGGACAATTTAACAGCGATGCTACCCTCTACGTTCCCAAAGGCACCAAGACTGCCTATCAGAACACACAGGGATGGACTCTCTTCACGAAGATGCTTGAGATGAACGAAGGTCCTGATGATATTGTTGACGACGAAGACGAGTTTACAGCAGAGACCGTTGAGGGCATCACCATGAAGTTTAAGGTGCTCGACCGCGATGCCAAGACCTGTCAGGTGGGCTGGAACACAGGCTACAATATTAGTAGCGAATTCAACTGCGTCGACAGAAATACTACGGGTGTGGTGACCATTCCTGAGACAGCGAAGGGTTACCGTGTGGTACAGATTGGCGTTTCGGCGTTCTATTATTTGCCGAACGTTACCCAGATAAACATTCCCAACACAGTGGAGAGCATCAATGACTTTGGCATCTCCAATCTGTATGCAATGAATGCCCTCTACTTGCCAGCATCGGTTACCAGCCTCTCAAATTATGCCTTTGGCGATCCTGTGGGCCGTACCTCCATCACTGTTGATCCGGCAAATCCTGTCTATGACTCGCGCGACAACTGCAATGCCATCATCGAGACAGCCACCAATACTTTGGTTTCCGGTTGTGCTGTCACTACCATTCCGAACACGGTGACCGCCATAGGTCATGCACCTTTCTATGGTTGTTCTGACGTAAAGTCGTTCGTGCTGCCTACATCCGTTGCCAGCATTGGTTCACAGGCTTTCTCCTACTGTCGTAATCTGGAATCGTTGACGGTTGAGGAGGGTAATCCCGTTTACGACTCACGCGACAACTGCCACGCCATCATTGAGACGGCCACTAACAAATTTGCAAAGGGTGCCGGACTGTCTACTATCCCTGAGTCGGTGGTCATCATTGGCTATGATGCTATTGAGGGCAACAACCTGTTGGAGAAGATCACCATTCCCGCAAGTGTGACAGCTATCGAAAATTATGCATTCGAATACTGTTACAACCTGAATCAGGTGAGTTCGCTTATTAAGCAGCCGTTTGAGATTTCCGAAGGTGTATTCAAGCAGGGTTCTAACAAATATCCCGAATACCTCTATGTGCCAGCAGGTACAAAGGCTCTCTACCAGGCCACCCCAGCATGGAACCGATTTACGAATATCGTTGAGTCAGGTAGCGATGCCCAGATTGACATTGAACCCCTTCCGTCAAACGAGAGCGACTTTGCCAACAGCATGGTCGATGAGGACGGAGACGCTGTGGATTTGAGCAATACCGAGGTTGATGACGTGCTCTTCACGCTCAACCAGGAGAATGGCGATGGCTATGATGTCACTGAAGGCTGTGTGGTGGTGAACACCCCGATGACCGACGAGGCTGTCGATGCACTTGACATGTCGCAGGTAGGTACTGATGAGTTTGCTGAGCAGTTCACGGGTCTTGTGTTTGCTATCACAGCAGGCAGTGGTTCCATCAGCATTAACCTGCAGACGCTTGGACAGAATGCCCTAAGCGTGAAGATTGGTGGTGGCGCTGCCATCAAGATCCAGCATCCTGACCGTAATACTGTGGTCATCAACTACAACGTGGAGTTTGATACCTACGTTCTTATCTACGTTCGTGCCAATGACGAGATGCTTACCCGTGCTATGGCTGGTGACAACAGTGTGAAGATTTACTCTGTTGCATGGGAACGTACTGGTGACTATTATGATGGTATCGGCAGCGTTTCCCACAACGAATCGACTGTCAGTGCTGTCTACTCGCTTGATGGTCGTCGGTTGCAGCAGCCCCAGTCGGGTGTCAATATTGTTCGCTCGTCTGAAGGCAAGAGCCGCAAGTATATGATGAAATAACAGTTCTGCGTAATAATGTTATAACGTCATAACGAAATAACGTTATAACGCCTCTTTAGAAATAGGAAGGCATATCACAAAAAGGTGGTATGCCTTCTTTCGGTTTTTTAGTCAGAAAATTTGGCCTTTTGAGCCCTTCTTTGTATCTTTGTAGCCCAAAAGAACAAGTTACTACAGAAAATATGAAAAAACTAATGATGATTGCTGCTCTGATGCTGATGGCATTGAGCAGCTCAAATGCACAGAACGACGTGAAAATTGGTAAACAGAACGTAACCGTCAGCGACGGACGTATGACACCCGAAGCCCTTTGGGCTATGGGACGCATTAGTGGCTATGCCGCCTCACCTGATGGTAGCCACATTGTCTGTCAGGTGGGTTACTACAGCGTGAAACACAACAAGAGCCACCATGTGCTCTACATGATGAATGCCGACGGCAGCGGCAAGCAGCAGTTGACGAAGAGTGACAAGAACGAGACTGACGCAGCCTGGCTCGACAACGAGACCTTGGCCTTCCTCACTGGGGGAGAAGTTTGGTCGATGAAGCTTGATGGCAGCGAACGCCGTCAGCTGTCGAAGACCGACGGAAACGTGGAGGGATTCCTCTTCTCGCCCGACCAAAAGAAGGTGATTCTCTTAAAGAGCATCCCTTTCCATGAGGTAATAAAAGAGAACCCCAGTGACCTGCCGAAGGCCACGGGACGTTTGGTTACTGATTTGATGTATCGTCATTGGGACCATTATGTGGAGTCGATACAGCATCCATTTGTAGCTGACGTTACTTCTGAGGGCATCGGTGAGGGAAAAGACATCCTCGTTGGTGAACCCTATGAGTGTCCTATGGAGCCGTTTGGTGGCATGGAGCAGTTGGCATGGAGCACCGATTCGAAGCAGATTGCCTACACCTGCCGAAAGAAGACGGGTACAGCCTATAGTATTTCGACTGACTCAGACATCTATTTGTATGATTTGTCGACAGGAAAGACACGCAATCTCTGCAAGCCCGACGGCTATCAGGAACCGGCTGTCGAGCCAACCAAGACTATGAAGCAGCAGAAGGTGAATGCTCGTGAGAATCTTGTCAACAATGTGGGCTACGACCAGAATCCGAAATTCTCACCCGACGGCAAGTATGTGGCTTGGCTCTCGATGGAGCGCAACGGTTATGAGGCTGACCGTCAGCGGCTGTGCTGCTACGATTTGGCAACAGGAGAAAAAAAGTATCTGACGGAGGCATTCGACTCGAATGTCGATGACTTCTGCTGGAGTGATGCAAAGGATGCCATGATCTATTTCATTGGTGTGTGGCATGCTACTGAGAATCTCTACGCCATCAGTTGGAAGGGTGAGGTAAAACAGCTCACCGACACCTGGCATGACTTTGGAAGCCTGCAAATGCTGAACAACAAGAAGCAATTGTTGATGGAACGTCACTCGTTCACTTCACCTGCTGATCTTTATGTCGTGACACCAAACTTTAAGAAACCGGAGAAGACTACCGTCACACAAATTACGGAAGAGAACAAGCATATTCTCGACCAGTTGGCTAAGCCCCGCGTACAGCAGCGATGGGTGAAGACTACCGATGGAAAGGAGATGCTGACATGGATTATTCTGCCCCCGAACTTCGACGAAACAAAGAAGTATCCCACGCTGCTCTTCTGTGAAGGTGGACCACAGAGTCCCGTCTCGCAGTTCTGGTCGTACCGTTGGAACTTCTTTATTATGGCTTCTCAGGGCTATATTATCGTAGCTCCCAACCGCAGAGGACTGCCGGGATTCGGTCAGGATTGGCTTGAGGAAATCAGCGGTGACTGGACTGGGCAGTGTATGAATGACTATCTGTCAGCTATTGACGATGCTGCCGAGAACCTGCCATACGTTGACAAGGAGCGGATGGGTGCCGTTGGCGCTTCGTTTGGTGGATTCTCCGTCTACTATCTGGCCGGACATCATGACAAGCGCTTCAAGTGCTTTATTGCCCACGATGGTGCCTTCAACCTTGAGGCAATGTACACTGAGACTGAGGAGAACTGGTTCTCGAACTGGGAGTACGACGATGCTTTCTGGAACAAGGACCAGACGGCCAATGCCAAGAGGACCTACGACAATTCGCCCCACCGCTTCGTAGACAAGTGGGACACACCCATCCTATGTATCCACGGCGAGAAGGACTACCGCATCAATGCTACTCAGGGTATGAGTGCCTTCAATGCTGCCCGTATGCGGGGTATCGAGGCCGAGTTGCTTATCTTCCCTGATGAGAACCACTGGGTGCTGAAGCCCCAGAATGGCATACTCTGGCAGCGCACCTACTTCGATTGGCTTGCCCGCTGGTTGAAGTAAGTCTTATGGGGAGCACCAATTCCCAAAGGTCTTATAGAAGTAAACCGATTGTTACCAACAGCCCGTATATGAAAATATTACGGGCTGTTTTTTCAAGGCATGTGTTCAGCTCGCGCCCTTCCCACAGTTGCTTCATACGGAGCCATGTAAAAAAGTGGAAGGCGAGATAGATGAGTGGCAGGAGGAAGGCAAGCTGGTGTCCGTTGTACCAAAACATGAGTCCCATCAGACAGGCGACGATGCCCACGCCAAGATAGAGTGCTAAAGATGCCTTTGCTCCAATTCTTACTACCAATGTTTTTTTACCGGCAAAGCTGTCGGTATCACGATCACGGAAGTTATTGACCAAGAGCAGGGCGTCGATGACGAGTCCACAGGCAAGCGAGGCAACAACTACTTGAGGGGTAATAGTGTGCAGTTGAACGTAGTAGGTGATGCATACAGGCACAAGTCCGAAGAATAGCAGCACGAGCAGGTCGCCCAATCCTATGTAGGATAGGTGTGTAGTATAAAGAAAGCAGAACACGACGCAGGCCGCACCCACGAAAATCATTTCCAGACCTCCAAACAGGACAAGTGGCAAGCCCACGATGCAGGCAAGAATGGTAGTAGCTGCGATGGCGTGCTTCATGCTCTCGATGCCTACCCATCCTTGTGCGCAGGCTCGTTCAGGTCCCAGACGGGTTTCGCGGTCGTCGGTACCCTTGGCATAGTCCACAAAATCGTTGACAAAATTAGCATCGATCTGCATGATAAAGGCAAAGAGCAGGCACAGTACGGCAGCCGTCCAGCTGAAGACGCTTCCTTCGTACTGCTGGGCGTCTATCCATGCTAAGGCAAGGCCAATCATCACTGGCACGGCAGCTCCCGTCAACGTCTTCGGGCGAGCTGCCAGCATCCATGCTCGAAGCGAGTTTTTCTTGACTTCCATAGACATGCGGTTTAAGGTTTGAATGATAGACTATGAGTTGATGATATGCACGTCGCGCTGTGGGAACGGTATCTCGATGCCGTTATCATAAAGCGTGTCGTAGACGGTCTTCAGCACATCGCTGATGACGTAGGACTTCTTTGCGGCGACAGCCCATACAAACAGATTGAAGTTGACGCTCGAGTCGCCCATGCCCGACATGACAGACTTGACTTTCTTGTCAGGATCCATCCATTTGTGATGCATCGAGTTCACGGCATTCTCAACAAGCTCGGTTACTTGTTTCAGGTTCGAGCCGTAGGCCACACCGAAAGGCACTACTGCCAGTACGTAGCCGTGGTTCTTCGTCAGGTTCTTGTAGTTCTTCGTGAAGAGCTGTGAGTTCTGGAAGGTGATGACTTCGCCGTAGAGTGTCTCGACGACGGTGGCGGTATAACTGATGGATGTCACCTTGCCCATCGTACCGTCTATCTCTATCCAGTCGCCGACTTTTACGCGTCCTGCCATGAGTGTGGCACCATAGTAGATGTTCTCGATGATGTCCTTCGAGGCAAAACCGATACCTGTCGAAAGACCGCCACCGATAGCAAGCAGCCACGCCACGCTGATGTGCAGGATGCTAAGCGACATCATGAGCCAGACGCCCCAGATGAGTACTTGAATGACGTTCTTGCCCATCACTTCGCGCGAAGCAGCCGTTGAGGGATCTTGTGTCTGGAAATGCAGACGCATGAATGACAGGATGGTGCGTGAAGCATATGAGAAGAAAAGCCACAGACAAACCACGATGGTGAGCTTGATCAGGCTGACCTTCAGGTTCTCCAGGTCGATGAAGTTGCGATTGAACAGTTGCCAGCACAGTTCGCCTAAGTTGAACACGCCTGCTGCCCAGTAGATGCTCAGCATCACTGAGAGCACTCCAAGCGTGGGTAGCAATACTTTATATATAAATAGGTATAGCCATGACTGGGTGATAGGCTTGTCTTCCAAGCCGTGTCGCTGTCCGTATTGATGAATCCAGCTCGAGATGCAGGTGATGGTGAGTATGCAGGTGAGCTGCATGATCCACCAGATAAGTATCTGCACGGCTAATAGCGTGTATCCGCTCCATGAACAGATGACCGACCCTACGAAGACAGCCAGCGATACGTAGCTGTAGAACATGTCCTGTCGGGGTACGTTCTGGTTATGTCTGCTGATGACGTTCCATTGCCACAGCGTGCAGAGCAGGAGTATGGGTGGGAATACCATGTTGACCAGTTCGCCAGGGATGAGTATGATGCGGAAGGCTATAACCAGGAACCCAACTACGACGAGCGGTGCATAGATGCGGAAGGCACTTCGTATCTGGCTGCCATTGACTCTGAGCAGTAATGAGATAAGTATAACTCCCAGCAACCATGCATACTCGATGAGCAGTCCTGATGCCATGAAGAAGAAGTTCTGGTTGAGCGTAGCCCGCAGCACGCCAAGTAGAATGGCAAACGTGATGGTTGTGGTTGCCCAGATAATGCAGGCGCGTTTCCGGAGGAATTCAGGCGTGTGGAACCGGCGTGGCATCAGCTTGAATGCCAGCAGGTTCAGCAGTATGGAGATGATGGCAAAGATGGCTATTGAAATAAACAGGCCAAAGATGAAGCGACTGTCCCAGTCGCTGTTTTTTGTTGGCTTATATTTATCAATCAAGGTTTCTTTGGCCCTGTTCCAGTTAGACCGGAAGTGTCGGATTGTAGTGAAATAGTCGTTGCTGCCATTGCGGAATATGCCTGTCTGAATATCGGTGTAGAGCTGGTTGGCATAGTCGTTCTGGTACTTCAGCCGTTGCTCTATCATCTCATACATCTGCATGTCGTGGGCTGTCTGCGAGCGGTTTTCCTCGAGTGTGTTTCGTATGGTTGTGGCAAGTGTCAGAGCTACGTTGCGGTCGGTTTGTGCTTGAACTCCCATTTGGGCAAGCCGCATCAGTTGCAGCCCGGTGATGAGACTGTCGAATTTCGCTATCTCCACTTCGTTACTTTCGAGAAACGAACGGTAGGGTAACTGCTGACGCTGGAACCTGTGATACAGTTCGGTAGCCTCGTGGCAGGCATAGGTCAGGTCGAACACGTAGTCGCTTTTCTGCGAGTAGAGCATGATTGAGTTCTGGTTGGCCTGTTTCAGGGTCTCCAGCATCTCGCGTCGTGTCTGTTCGTTCTGTTTCCGTCGCTCGCTTGACTGGCTGGTCAGTTCCTGATGATACTCGGTCAGTTCTTGTCGCAGTACACTCAGAGTTTGTTCTATGTCTTTCTCTTTAAGCACGGCTCCTGCTTGTAGCAGCGAGGCAGAGAGTATTATCAGCAGTAGGATCGGTCTTTTCATCTCGTCTTCTTGATAATGATGGGATTCTCCACTTCTGTGCGCCACTGACGCAGCCATTCAAACCATTCCTGGGCCGAATGAAAACCGAAGGTCTCGTTGGCCGAGCAGTAGGCTACCTGATAGTGCATCTGACTGCCTTCAGGTGCCACTACAAACGTGTAGTTGCCTCCTTGCTTCACGCCAGGGTCGGCAGGCAGTTCGCTCATCACGTTCTTTTCTTGCAGCAGGATGGCCAGCCCCACCGTCTCGCGGCTCCATTTCACAGTGTCGGTCGATGGGTAGTCGGTGCCCCAGCAGGCACGGAGTCCCCGTTTGTCGCTCATCTCCTGTGACCCCATCACGTTGATGATACCTGTGGAGAAACGATAGTCGGAAGCGTCGTGGTTGAAGATTACGTCAACGTCTGTATCGCGGTGCCCGGCATATTGGGTGTAGCGCAGCGTCATGTTCAGGGCAGGCTTCGATGTGTCTGCCACCCAACCTTGGTCAACGACTTCGACGATGGTGCGCAACGGACCGTAGCTGACGATGCGTTGTGTACGGTTTTTCACAGGCTCAATCATCGTCGGCTCTTTGCCGTCCCATCCTCGGAAGGCTCCAAGACCGAAGGTCTGGCCTACCCAAAGCACATCATCACCGTAGGCTTGCTTTTTTTGTTCGTCAGAGGTGTAGAACTGCGTTGCCTGCAGCTCCAGGCGCTTTTGGAATTTTCCGTATAGGTCAAGCGTCTGGCGTTTGTCAAAGTAGATGCGGATGCCGTTGAGCTCGCTCTCGAAACAAACGCCATGATGATGCTGCAGGTTGTAGGAGTTGGCGCAGTCGCCACGTGCGGTGATGCTTGATATGTAGTTATCGTGGCGATTCTTTTCCTTGACCTTGTCATTGCGCATGAGCATCTCGGCATAGACACGGGCAGGGTAGGGGCGAGGCTCACCCTCGGCATACAGCGTAACGTGGAATGAGCGCGTCTCTTTTCCTTTCAGATTGCAGAGGAAGCAGAGCTCGTCCATTTGCTCGTCCATGTCGAGGTCATCGAGTTGGCAGGCTATCTCCTCACCATCTTTCGAGGTGACCAATGCCGAGCTCACAGTGCCGTATTGACTTAATGGCAAGACAACGGGCTCGTCGTACCGGTCATGGCTGAGCGGGTTGCTGACGCTGATGTCCAACGTCTGCTGAGCGCTGGCCGTCAGGGTCAGAAAACATGCCAAGGTTGCAAATAACAGCTTCATGAGTGTTCGTTTTTGTTCGGATATTGTGCAAAAATACGGAAAAACACGAAATAGGGCCCTTGTGTTTTAATTATTTTAGGTTAAAATTTGGTTATTAAAAGAATTTTTAGTAAATTTGCAGTCGTATTTAACGTTCGTAAAAGATTCATACACGTTTCTTAGCTGTGCGCAAGGTCTATTTTTTGCTTTTACTCATCATGATGGGCTGTCTGGGATGCGAATGGAAGCTTCAGTCTTCCGACTCTCAGTCAGATAGTCAGTTGATGGTTATCGACCGTTATGATCAGTTGGAACTGCGCTATCTTACCACTGGCGATTTTTCTGCACTTCAGGAGATGAATATAGAATATCCTGTTGAAACGCGTATGCTGATCGAGGATATGCTACATCTTGGCCCGGCCAACGATCCTGAGTTAAAGACGAAGCTGCTGGTTTTCTTTCAGGATTCCACGCTTCAGACCATCATGCGCGACGTGCAGAAGACATTTGCCGACATAAGCGACGTCGAAGAGCAGCTTTCCGAGTCGTTTCTCAATCTCAAGAAGATGTTGCCTTCCTTGACTATTCCTCGTGTCTATACGCAAATCAGCTCCCTCGACCAGAGCATCGTTGCAGGCGATGGCTTCCTGGGTATCTCGCTCGACAAATACCTGGGCGAGGACTATCCGCTCTATGTGAAATACGGTTATACTGAGCGGCAGCGTTCCATGATGACGCGTTCGGCAATTGTTCCCGATTGTCTGGGCTTCTATTTGCTTACCCTTTATCCTTTCGATGAAGCCGACACCACCCGCTCGGCTCGCGACCACCACATGGGCAAGATCCAGTATGTTGTGAACAAAGCTACCGACCAGCGCATCTTCGACAACGAGCCAGTACGCAACGTAGAGCAATATGTGGCGAAACACAAGGATCTTAGCGTCCAGCAGATATTAGAGGAGTCATTCTGACTCTTTTCCTTTTTTCCCCTTTTTACTTCATAAACACCAGATAGACGGCGCAGATGATTAGTAGGAACGCAAGAATGTGGTTCCAGTGTAGGTGTGTGCCCTGAAACATGATGTTGGCTATGATGCAGAATACGGCCAGCGAGATACATTCTTGGATGACCTTCAGCTGAATGAGGTTAAATGGACCACCGTTCTCGACGAAGCCTAACCGATTGGCGGGTACTTGACAGCAGTACTCGAAGAAGGCGATGCCCCAAGAAAAGACGATGACACCGAGTAGGGGCCAGTTGTTGCTGATGCCCGTTTCCTGCAGCTTTAAATGCCCATACCAAGCAAGCGTCATGAAGACGTTACTTAGTATGAGCAATATGATGGTATAGAGTCCGTTCATAATCTAAAGTTATAGGTAAAAGTGAAAAGTGAAAAATTTCCTTCCGGAACAGCTTGGCGGCAGCAATTATTCACTTTTCACTATTCACTTTTCCCTTAAATACTCGTCCATGTTCTGAGCAGCACGGCGGCCGTCGCCCATAGCGAGGATGACGGTGGCACCTCCGCGCACGATGTCGCCTCCAGCGAATATCTCCTTGCGCGACGACTGCATCTCCTCGCTCACTGCGATGGTGTTCTTGCGACCCAGCTCCAGGCCCTCAATGCTCTTTGGTACGAGTGGGTTGGGGCTAACGCCTACGGCCACGATGACCTGGTCGACGTCGAGTGTCACCGTCTTGCCCTCCACAGGCACCGGTGAACGGCGTCCGCTGGCATCGGGCTCACCCAGCTCCATCACCTGGAGCACGGCCTGCTTCACGGCTCCCTGCTCGTCGGCAATGTACTTGATGGGGTTGTGCAGCGTGAGGAATGTGATGCCCTCTTCCTTGGCGTGCTTCACCTCTTCGAGACGGGCAGGCATCTCGACTTCCGAGCGACGATATACCAGCGTGACGTTGGCACCGAGACGCTTGGCCGTACGACAAGAGTCCATAGCTGTATTGCCACCGCCCACGACGAGCACGTTGGTGGCGGGATTCAGCGGGGTGTCGGTGGTCGGGTTGGCGGCATCCATCAGGTTTACGCGCGTCAGGTATTCGTTGCTCGACATGATGTTGATGCTATTCTCACCAGGAATGTTCATGAAGTTGGGAAGACCTGCGCCCGAGCCTACGAAGATGCCCTTGAAGCCTTGCTTCTCTAACTGTTCCACGCTGATGGTCTTGCCCACGATGACGTCGGTCTGGAAGTGCACGCCCATCTTAGCGAGGTTCTCAATCTCCACGTCGACGATGCGGTTGGGCAGACGGAACTCGGGGATGCCGTACTTCAGCACACCGCCAATTTCGTGCAGGGCCTCGAACACGTAGACGTCGTACCCCTTCTTCACCATATCGCCAGCGAAGGACAAGCCGGCAGGGCCAGAGCCTACGACGGCAATCTTGATGCCGTTGGCAGGTGCTATCTCGGGCAGGGAGATGTTGCCGCTCTCGCGTTCGTAGTCGGCAGCGAAACGCTCCAAGTAGCCGATGGCCACAGCGGGCTTGCCCATCTTCAGGTGTATGCACTTACTCTCGCACTGCTTCTCCTGCGGACATACGCGACCGCATACGGCAGGCAGGGAAGAGGTGTTCTTCAGCACTTTTGCGGCAGCGAGGAACTGGCCGCGCTCAATGTTCTTGATGAACGACGGGATGTCGATGTTCACCGGACATCCCTCTATACATGAAGGCTTGGCGCAGTCGAGACAACGCTTGGCCTCCTTCATGGCCATCTCTTTCGTCAGACCGATGTTCACCTCCTCAGTACGGGTGGTGGCACGGTAGACGGGGTCGAGCTCGGGCATCACCACACGCTCTATCTGTGTGCGCTCTTTCGGCTTCATCGTAGCTCGGAGCTCCTTGCGCCACTCGGCCTCGTGGTCGGTGAGCACATCAATAGTATCGTTTGTCGGGTCGTCATCCATTACGATGTCAGTGTTTTTCTCGGCGGCAGAACCGTCGGACACACTTACATTTGCTAAGTGCTCCTCAAAGTGAGCCAACTCCTCCTGCTCCTCGCGCTTGAAGGTACCCATGCGCTTGAACATCTCGTCCCAGTCGACGAGAGCACCGTCGAACTCAGGGCCATCGATGCAGACGAACTTCGTCTTGCCGCCAATGGTCAGTCTGCAGGCACCACACATGCCCGTGCCGTCGACCATGATGGTGTTCAGGCTCACTTCGCAGGGTATGTTGTGCTTCTGGGCGGTGAGGTTCGAGAACTTCATCATGATGGGAGGGCCAATGGCAAACACCTTGTCCACATGCTCCTGCTCGATAAACTTCTCAATGCCCACGGTCACCACGCCCTTTTCACCGTAGCTGCCGTCGTCGGTCATGATGATGACCTTGTCCGAGCTCTCACGTACCTTGTCTTCTAATATGATAAGATCCTTCGAGCGTCCGGCCATCACCGAGAGCACACGGTTGCCTGCTGCCTTCAGTGCTTGGATGATGGGCAGCATCGGGGCCACGCCCAGTCCGCCACCGGCACACACCACGGTGCCGAAGTTCTCGATGTGGGTAGGATTGCCCAACGGGCCCACCACGTCGGCCACATATTCGCCCTCGTTGAGCATGCACAGCTTCTTGCTGGAGAGTCCAACCTGTTGTACCACGAGAGTGATGGTGCCGCGTTCCTTATCGGCACCGGCGATGGTGAGGGGCATGCGCTCGCCTTTCTTGTCGACACGCACGATGACGAAGTTACCCGCTTTGCGGCTCTGCGCAATCAGCGGAGCCTCGATTTCAAAGAGAAAGACCTTCTCAGAGAATTGTTCTTTTCTGACAATTTTATTCATGATTGTAACGAAATGTTTCAAATTGCGCTGCAAAGGTAGCAAATAGTTTTCAAATGACATCAAAAAATGACCAAAATCTATTCTTTGCAAAGCCTTGTCTGCCAAATAAAGGGCCAACTGGCGTATGTGGCAGTTGGCTCTCTTTGGTTATGCAGACCGTTTTCTCTTTCGATAGTCGGTCTAAAAGACGTTGTGGGTTATTTAGTGAATACTTTTGTAGCCTTCTTTCCAGCAACCTTGATATGCAGACCCGACGATGGTTTTGTCGTGGCGGGTCGGCCGTCCATCTGGTAGTAGACGGCGTTGTCCTCAGTGTTGCTGGTGAGGCTGATTCCGTCGGGCTCGCCCAGCTCGTCGGTTACGTTGTGGATGACCATGGTGGGACCGCTCCACTCGTTGAAGAGAGGCAGACCTTCGGCCTTGCGTATGACTGCCGAGTAGACCGGGAACTTGGGGCGCTCCTCATTCTCGCCTAAGCGGTACCATTCACCGTCGTCATGGAGTATATACGAACCACTCGTCACTTTGGCCGAGGAGGCGAAGTTGCCAACAAGGTTGTTGGTGCCACGGGTGACGGGACGAACGATGGCCTCGCCATAGGTGTAGAAGGTTACCTCGTCGACCCCTTCCTGTTCGCTGATGTAGATGTAGGGATAGCCTTGTTGCACCTCATTGACTTCTTCCAGACATATGCGGCTATAGTCACTCAGCAGGCCTGCCACCTGATAGAACTTGTAGCCTTCGGGCAGCATGTAGGCATAGGGCAGGCAGACGGTGTTCCACTTGCCAGGCGTGGGATGGAGCTTCATGATGGGGTGGTAGAGCAGACGGAAGTCGGTAGCGCACCACCAGCCTTCGCGCAGGTCACCGGTATTCTCATCGGTCTCGGTCTTTCCGTAGCGACGCCATGCATAGTCGGTGGTACCCTGCTTCGAACCGATGAAGCCGATGTAGATGGTATCGGTGGGGGCTACGTAGACGGGCGTTGTGGTGAGCGTCTGCCAGGCAGTCAGCGTACCAGCTACGTCGAGATAGTCGCGCGTCAGCATGGGGGTGTTCTGCTCCAGTGCGAAGTCGGTGTCTCCGTCGTGCCTTACCTTGATGTAGGCGTGCTGGTCACCGAGACAGTAGTGCTGGGTCGACGCCTTGCATTCAAGCCAGTAGAGGCCCTCGGCCAGGTTGTCGATTTTCTGTACTATCTCCATGGTCTGGGCAGTGCCTTCTTCGGCCTTGATGCCGTCCCACCAGGCGTTCCAGCAGGTCTTGTCCTGTTGTGTCTTTTTACTTTGGTCACCGCCTTTGTAGGTTCCGGCCTTGACGGTCCATCCGTCGGTCGAGGCGAACGAGGGCGACTGGGGCTGTTTCTCGCTTTCGGTGGTGCTGACGAATCCGTCGAGAGCCTGTTGCAGCTGCAGGCGTGCTTCGGCCAGAGCCTGACTGCTGATTTCTACGTTGCTGGCAGCCTCGACAGCCTCTTGCAGCTCGTCGCGTCCGGCGAAGTTCATATAGTCAACGGTCTTGGCAACCGTGAGCAGAGAGTCGAGCACTTTCTTATCGTCGATGGCTTGTAGCAGGTCGCCTATGGCAAGTGTGAGCTCGGCCAGTATCTCGTCGTTGGTGCCAGCGGCCTCGTTGGCCCGTTGTTCCATCTCGGTGTTCAGGTCGGGTAGGGCCGTGTTCCACTCCTTGACCATCTGCACCTTGCGGCGTGCCTGAGCGACGCCGTCGGCAATAGCTTCCTCGCGGGTGTTGAAGAGACGGCACAACTCAATGTCTCCCAGACGTGCCTGAGCGTCGAGCCAACGGAACGACATGAGTGCTTCGTTATACTCTCCGCTGTTGAATACTCCCTGCTGCGTGCGCCAGTAGTTGTAGTTGGTCATGGTGAGCTTGTTCTTGTCGGCAGTCTCGCCCTTCGTGCGTACGTCGAGCTTCACGTATTCGCCAGCGTTCTGGCTTGCTAACCGTAGTACGTAGTCGGTATTGGGCTCGATGTCGAAAGCAGTAAGCAGTGAACCTTCGTGCTCCTTACCCTTATTGGCAAAGGCCTGCAGGAAGTAACCGTCTGTGAGACTCATGGGGAATACCTCGAACCAGGGCTGGCCGATGGGCTGACCGGTGCCGCCGGTCCATCCATACATGCCCATGCGGAACTGGCCGTTCAGTGCAAGGTTGCCTCCTACGTAGCGCAGACCGTTCTCGGTCTCCAGCGCTTCACCTGGCTCCATGTCCTGACTGCTGAAGTAGTCGCGACCGCTGTAGCTCTTGATGTGGAGGCGATAGCGCACGCCATTGGTGTACTCTGCATCCTCAATGTTATAGTCGGCTTCCTCATCTTCAGGACGGATGACTCGCCATGTCTGCCAAGCACCGCCTGGCTCCTTGCGCAGCACCTCCATGACCTGATTGTACTCACCATCGTAGTCGTGCCAGGTGATGATGGCCTTGCTGCCTTCAGTTGTCACGCGGAAGTCGCGGAAGCCACCGTGCATACGGGGAATGTTAGGGATCTTCTCGTACTTGCTGTTATAGCCCATGCCTGAGAGCATGTTAGCATAGTAGGTACCTATCTGGGAGGTGACACCACCATTGTAGACCTTACCTTTCGATTCGCTGTTCCAGTAGAAGTAGCGCTCCACATAGGCGTAGGAGTTCAGCTTTTCGCAGATCTGTTTGACTGCCCAGGCAATGTCGCCGTCAGTCTTTCCGCTGGAGAAAGCACCATTGCCGCCCCACGAAGAGCCCCAGAACCACTCTGAGATCCAGAGCGGGCGCTTGTACTTGCTTTGCATCGTGCCCAGGTTATTGAAGTTGTCAATCTCCCAATAGCAGTGCAGGTCGGCCAGGTCGCAGCGCCAGCCGCGTGCGTCGATAGAGTCGAAGAACTGCTTGAGGAAGCCCGAGCCGTCGGTGTAGTCGCTGCCGTCCCATGACGAGGGCGAGCAGAGGCGCATGCCGGTACGCATGAGGTTCTGCCAGTTGTTCAGGATTGTGTTCAGCGATTGTGGGTTGTCGTCGCTACTGTTGAGAGGCTCGTTGTTGGTCTTCATGTGGGCCGACCATGTGGCCTTTCCACAAGCCTTCGATGTGGGATAGTCTTCGTACAGGTGGTTGACCACACACTCCACGTTAGGGTACATATTGTGTCCCTCGTTCCAGTCATAGCAGCTGATGACGTTCAGTGCGTCACAGGCAGTGGCATCGGTATTGCTTGCCAGACCTTTCTTGCCTGCGGTGTTCCACTTGAAGATTCGGTAACTTGATATTTTCTCGTCAAGAATCTGTGGCAGGGTGGCCATTTCGAGGTCGGCATTGTTGGCAATGAAACAGCGCTGGTAGCCATAGCCGCTTTTGCCGGTGGCAAAGGTTACCATGTAGCCTCGCTTCAGACGGAATGAGCGGATGCGGTTGTTCAGCTGGGCGTTGGTCATGGTGACCATATAGCCCTCGTCGTTCTCCAGTCCGAAGCTGCTGCTCTGCTCGCCACTGAAGTTCTGTTCAGTATAGACGGTGAGTGGTTTGTCGGTGAGGGCGTATGGCAGAATCATACTACCTTTGGTTCCATAAAGGCGTACCTGGCAGTTAGCTCCGTCGACGGCAGCCGCTCCGTTGATCTGCACGTATTTTTTTAGCAGGGTGTTGATAGCTACCGTAGGTTTCACGTTCTGGAAGATGAGCACCGCATGTTCGGTGTTGGTGATGTTGACCAAACCATCTTCTGTGAAAGGTGTTGCGCCGGTGACGATATAGTCGAGGTCGTCGGCAAGCGTGATGGTTGTGGTAACTTGTGTTACCGTCTCCTTTTGGTTTGCGGCTAAGACGGACAACGTTGTCAGCATCAGCAGTAGGAGTGCTGATAATCTCCAAGGTCTGTTCTTCTTCATATTATTCAGTGTTAGTTAGTGAAATAGCAGTATTGATCGTTGTATAAATGCCGGTGAGTAGTGTTGTAGAATGTCAGTGGATGCGGAAGGTGACTTCTCGGAATCCTACGAGCCGCCAAGAACGTCCTCCTGTGGCGCGGTAGTAGACGAGCGCCTCGTAGCGGTTTTCTGTCTGATAGAACGAACCTTCTTCCGGCACAATATGGGTTGCTCCACCCGGATCCTGCAGGAGCAGTTGGTAATTGTAGTAGCCTTGCTTCTGTAGGATGACGGCGTTGTAGCTTTGGTCGGCAGGGTCGTAGGTCATGGCGTAGTCATCAGCGTTTTCAGTGGTCCACTGTCCGTCAAGGATGATGCGTGCGTCGTCATAATAATTGGCCGGTGCAAGCTTATAGTGAACCCAGACGTAGTCAGAGATACGGTCGTTTTCGATGTTGTCGCTGTTACGGATATAGAAGGCGCCGTCGGCATCCTCGTCGTAGATGTAGTTGCGGCGTGGTTCGCAGACGAAGGGATAGGCATGGTACTGGCGCTGTTCCTCGTTCCAAAGCATGTGCTCCAGTCCCATGGTGGGATGGCTCACGTCGAGCACCTCAAACTTGTGGTACTCGTTGCCGCCTTCGAAGATGAGCTCACGGTTGTGCTCCCAACGGAGCCCCTGTTGCGTGGTGAAGTTGGGACGGGGATTTTCGCGCATGGTGTCCTCGCGCTGGTTCTGCATGACGAAGACCTGTACCTGCTCGTTCAAGTTGTTCACCCGCAGGCTGTTGTAGTTGACGCTCATGTTAAGCTGCTGGTAGCGACGGTTGTGGTCTATGTCGGTATTGGTAGTCACGTCGAGGCCTACGTCCATCAGCTGCTCTGCGACCCGAAACTCGCAGACGAGCACTTCCTGCAGGTCGTTGTCCTCATCAAGAACGTGCAACCGGTAGTTGCCGCTCAGCTTCAGCCGTTGCTGGTCGTTAGGCAACTGGTAGTGGTAGTGGGTATAGAGAACGGTGGTGTTCAGCGAGTTCTCGTAGTCTTCGATAGCCAGGTCGTTGAAGCCTTCGAGCCATTCGCTCTCGAAAAGTCCGTCGACGGGTGTCCAGTCGGGATTACAGAGCTCCAGATGACAGATGAAACGGTGAAAGTTGTGAGAAAGTTCGTCGAAATCTATATGCAATATGTCCGTCGAATGCAATTGCATGACGGGCATACTGGTCCACTCCTGGTTCACCACCACCTGCAGGGTCTTGATGTTGGGTGCAAGAATCTGGTGGCGGGCGTGGCAGTTAAGAATACAGATAGCGCTTAATACTACGCTTAGGAGTCTTCTCAAATTCATTCTCAAGGATTTCTATTTCGCTGATCTTCTCATAGGCAGGAAGCATCTGGTTCAAGCCATTGCGGTTCTGCTCCATGATGTTCTTGATGTCTTCGTTAGTGAATCCCAGCTTCTTTGCTTCGTCTTGGTCGGGGTAGACCATCGCAACCAACTTGTTGTCGCGCTGCACCACAAGACTTTCGACGACCATCGTCATCGAGTTCAGCTTGTCCTCGATCTCCTCGGGATAGATGTTCTGTCCGCTCGGACCAAGGAGCATGTTCTTCGAACGCCCATTGATATAGACGTTGCCGTAGCTGTCGATGGTGCCCAGGTCTCCAGTGTGATACCATCCGTTCTTGTCGATGGTCTCGGCTGTAGCTTCGGGGTTCTTGTAATAGCCAAGCATGACGTTAGGACCCTTGGCAAGAATCTCGCCTGGGATGTTGGCGGGGTCGGGCGAGTCAATCTTCACTTGCATGTGCAGAGCAGCCCGTCCGCACGAACCGGGTGCGAATTCGTGCCAGTCGGCATAGCAGATGATGGGGGCACACTCCGTGGCACCATAGCCCACGGTGTAGGGGAAGTTGATGCGTTTGAGGAACTGCTCAACTTCCTGATTGAAAGCAGCACCGCCAATGATTACCTCGTACATATTGCCGCCGAAGGCTTTCACTACCTCCTGACAGATCATCTCGCGTACCTTTTTAGATATGACAGGCATCTGCAGGAGCAGTCGCATGCGGTTGTTCTGTATCTTGGGGAACACTTTCTTTCGGATAATCTTCTCGATGACCAGCGGCACGGCGATGATGATTTTCGGTTTCACATCGGCAAAAGCCTGTGCGATGATGGCTGGCGAGGGGATGCGGTTGAGGTAGTAGACATGGCAGCCTTTCAGGAACTCGTAGATGAACTCAAAGGCCATGCCATACATGTGGGCCATAGGCAGGATGGAGATCACGTTGTCACCAGTCTTGATGGTCTTGCCCAGGACGTGTTCGGCAAAGTCGTAGTTCGACCACAATGCACGGTAGGGAATCATCACGCCTTTGGAGAATCCCGTTGTTCCGCTCGTATAGTTGATCATGGCCATGTCGTTGCTGTCTGACTCACGGAAGTAGCGTACGTGTTCCTTACGGAAGTATTTTGGGAACTTCTTGCCGTAGAGTTCGTTCAAATGTTCACGTGCATAGGTGAGCTTGTCCGTACGGCTGATCATGAGCGAGTAGTCGCCATTGTTGATGATACCCTCGAGATGGGGCATCTGCATAGGGTCGATGATTGAAGCCACGTGGTCGCCAACGAAGAGCAGACGGGCGTCAGAGTGGTTGACGATGTTATGGATCTGCTCGGCCATGAACTCATGTAGTATGGGCACAGCAATGGCACCATAGGTCAGCGTGGCAAGGAAGGCAGCTGCCCATTGGCTGGAGTTGCGTCCGCATAGTGCTATCTTGTCACCTTTCTCGATGCCTGAGTTCTCGAAAAGTATGTGTAGCTTCTCAATCTTACGAGCCACATCGTGGTATTGCAGCGTCTGGCCCTTATAGTCGGTCAGTGCGTCGCGATCCCAATTGGTGATGATGCTCTTTTCGATGAGCTCGTTGAAACTTGGTATTTTTTCCATAGATTGTTATTAGATATTCTGATACAGGTAACGCTTGATACTTTTTTTCGGAGTTTTCTTGAACTCCTCGTCGTGCAGCTTGATAGCAGCGAGATGGCAGTAGTTGGGCAGGATCTTGTTCAGCTCCAGACGGTTCTGCTCCATGATGGCTTCCAGCTCCTCTTTGCTGAAGTTCATCATCTCGTCTTGGTCGGGATAGACCAGAGCCACCAGTCGTTCGTTCTGCTGCACGACGATGCATTCTGACACCATGGCCATGGAGCTGAGCTTGTCTTCTATCTCTTCAGGATAGACATTCTGTCCGTTGCTGCCGAGCAACATGTTCTTGATACGTCCGCGAATGAAGATGTTGCCCAGTTCGTCGATGGTACCCAGATCGCCCGTGTGGTACCATCCTTCGGCATCGAGTGCCTCGTTGGTGGCTTCCTCGTTCTTGTAGTAGCCTAACATCACGTTTGCACCGCGTGTTACAATCTCGCCCGGCACCTGATGTGGCTGTTTGGAGAGGATGCGCACCTCCATACCCTCTACAACCTTGCCGCACGATCCGGGCACATGTTCTTTCCAGTCGTTATAGCTGATAAGCGGTGCACACTCGGTGGCACCATAGCCTACGGTGATGGGGAAGCCGATGTCGAGCAGGAACTGTTCCACTTCCTTCGAGAGTGCTGCTCCGCCCACGATAATCTCGTAGGCTTGTCCGCCAAAGGCCTCATACACCTGCTCGCAAATCTTCTCCTTCACTTTCTTCGACACGACAGGCATGGCCAGCAGCAGGCGCATGCGGTTGGTTGCGATAATGGGGAATACTTTCTTTCGGATGATTTTCTCAACGATGAGTGGCACGGCAACAATCAGGCGTGGACGAACGTTGAGGAATGCCTGGGCGATGAGGGTGGGGGAGGGCAGACGGTTGAGGAAGTAAAGGTGACAACCGTTGCAGAATCCGAAGATGAACTCTACTGCCATGCCATACATGTGGGCCATGGGCAGAATATCAAGCATCGGGCTTCCAGCCTTGATGATAGGGCTCAGACGGTGGATGCAGAAATTGAGGTTGCCCAAGAGTGCCCGGTAGGGAAGCATCACGCCTTTCGAGAATCCTGTGGTGCCGCTGGTGTAGTTGATGAGTGCCAGCTCTTCGGGTGTGTCGTGATAATAGGTGATGTTTTCTTTCCTAAATGCCTTGGGATATTTCGACCCGAACATCATATTCAAATGTTCGCGCGCATAGGTTAGTTCGTCCGAACGTGAAACCATCAGCGAGAAATCGGGCAGATTGATAATACCCTCCAGTTGTGGCATTTCGTCTGGCGTAATTTCCTTGGCAATATAGTCACCAACGAAGAGCAGGCGTGAGCCGGAGTGATTGACGATGTTGTGTATTTGGTCGGCATTGAACTCATGGAGCACGGGAACAGCCACAGCTCCATAGGTCAGCGTAGCAAGAAATGCCACAGCCCAGTGGGCCGAGTTGCGTCCACAAATGGCAATCTTGTCGCCTTGACTGATGTTGCAGTTATCAAAAAGGATATGCAACTTTTCTATCTTGCGAGCCACATCATGGTATTGCAGTGTTTGTCCTTGATAGTCGGTTAGGGCATCAGCATTCCAGTTATTGATGATGGCTTCATAAACGTATTCGTTGAAACTATTTGCAGATTTCATTGCACAATTTTCGAAATAATGTGCAAAGATAATGCCTTTTCTGCACATCGCCAAAAAAAATGTGCAGTTTTTTAGCGACAGTCCTCAGAAAACCCTGTATTGGGTAAAAACGGAACAGAAATGGTAATAAGAAGAACGATAATCCTACTCGTACCTCATGGATTGATGAAGAATGATGATTCTACTCGTACCGCATGGATTGTGCCGGGTGGATTCTGGACACCAGATAGCTTGGCGCTACGAGCACAAAGATGCTGATGACGAGTGTTGCAGCATTGAGTAGCAGAATCAGTGGGATGTTGAGCTCCATGGGTGCCTCACTCACGTAGTACGTCTGAGCGTCAAGGGTAATAAGTCCCGAGTATTGTTGCAGTAGAACGATGCCGATACCAAGAAGGTTGCCCCATAGCAGTCCCTGTCCGATGATGAATACTGCAAACCAGAGGAAAGTATGGCGTATGGTCTTGTTGCGTGCTCCCAAAGCCTTGAGCACACCGATCATCTGTGTACGCTCCAAGATGATGATGAGCAGTCCGCTGATCATGGTGAAACCTGCTACGCATACCATCAGTGCAAGGATAATCCACACGTTGATGTCAAGCAGTTCGAGCCAGGAGAACACCTGTGGATAGAGCTCACGGATGTTCATCGAAGTGAAGCTGTTCTCCATTCTGTCTTCTGTGCGGTTCACCTGGTCGATGACGCGGTCGCTGACCGTCTCTAACTGGTCGAAATCGTTGATAAGCAGTTCTGCACCCGAACACTCGTCATCCTCCCAGCTGTTCAGTCGTCGGGTGGCATAGAGGTCGGTGAGGCAGATGACGTCATCGAACCGCTTCATGTTGGTTTCGTAGACGGCACTGATGGTGAAGCGGCGGGTGCGCACGTCGTCCTGATTGATAAAGTAGGCAAATACGCGGTCGCCTGCATGCAGGTTCAGCTTGTCTGACATGGTTTTCGAGATGACAAGCGGATATTTGGTCGTCGAGTCGCTGAACTGTGGCAACTCACCCTCTACGAGATGCTGTCCGAGGAAGTTGTTCTCGTATTCCTGACCTACGCCTTTGAACATGACGCCCAGGAATTCGTCCTCAGTCTTCAATATGCCTTGCGTCATGGCGTAACGCTCCACGTGTTTCACGCCTTCAATGCCCTGCAGCACCTGCATCATCGAATCGTTGATGCATACGGGGTAGGGTGTGGCAGTGCCTGCCGCCATGACGTTCTGCACCTGGATATGACTGCCGAAGCCCACTACCTTGTCGCGTATCGTATGCTTGAAACCAAGCACCACCGAGACTGTCACGATCATCACTGCCAGCCCTATGGCTACGCCGAGCATGGCTATGCGTATGGCAGGGCGGCTCACTTCGCGCCCTTCGTCCTGCTGACCGTAGATCTTTCGTGAGAGGAATAGTGGGAGGTTCATGCTTCTTTTTTTATTGGGCTTATTGGGCTAATGGGGCCAATGGGTCTTGGGGCTAATGGGATGATTACTCGTCGGCCGTACGACCGGGATAAGCCTCAAGGGCTCGCTTCAGCACGTCGAGGGCCTTGACAAGGTCTTTCTTTTTCAGCACGTAGGCTATGCGCACCTGGTTGCGCCCGGCGCCTGGTGTGGTATAGAAGCCTGCGGCGGGAGCCATCATCACCGTTTGGCCTTCGTATTCGAACTCGCTCAGGCACCAGCGGCAGAACTTCTCGGCATCGTCTACCGGAAGCTTGGCCACAGTGTAGAATGCTCCCATGGGGATGGGTGAGTAGACACCAGGTATGCGGTTAAGCCCGTCGATGAGGCACTTACGTCTTTCCACGTACTCGTCGTAGACGTCGCGCATGTATTCTTCGGGTGTGTCGAGCGATGCTTCGGCCACAATTTGTCCGATGAGTGGTGGAGAGAGGCGGGCTTGGCAGAACTTCATCACGGCAGCCCTCACTTCTTTGTTCTTCGTGATGAGCGCACCCACGCGAATGCCGCACTCCGAATAGCGCTTCGACACCGAGTCGATGAGAATGACGTTCTGTTCGATGCCTTCGAGGTGGCAGGCCGAGATATAGGGTGAGCCAGTGTAGATGTATTCGCGGTAGACCTCGTCGCTGAAGAGGTACAGGTCGTACTTCTTCACCAGGTCGCGTATCTGGTTCATCTCGCGTCGAGTGTATAGGTAGCCCGTGGGGTTGTTCGGGTTACAAATCATGATCGCACGCGTACGTTCATTAATCAACTCTTCGAACTTCTCTACCTTTGGCAGTGAGAAACCCTCCTCAATGGTAGTTGCAATGGTGCGTATCTTTGCTCCTGCCGAGATGGCGAAGGCCATGTAGTTGGCGTATGCCGGTTCGGGCACGATGATCTCATCGCCGGGGTTCAGGCATGAGAGGAATGCGAAGAGCACAGCCTCTGAGCCACCGCTGGTGATGATGATATCGTCGGCTGAGACATTGATGTTGTACTTTGCGTAGTAGCCCACAAGTTTCTCGCGGTAGCTCAGGTAGCCCTGCGAGGGTGAATATTCCAGTATGGTACGGTCGATGTGCTTCAGCGCGTCGAGTCCTACCTGAGGTGTGGGAAGGTCGGGCTGGCCGATATTCAGGTGATAGACCTTAGTGCCCCGCTTCTTGGCTGCAGCAGCCAGTGGAGCGAGCTTTCTGATGGGCGACTCGGGCATTTCCAGTCCGCGAACAGATATTTCCGGCATTTCTTTTTCTGCTTGGTAATAATAAATCGGCTGCAAAGTTACAACTTTCTTTTCAATAATTAACTCCTTTTTCCAGATTTCTTTCAATTTATTGCATGTAAAATACTTGCGGATGTCAGAAATAATCCTTATCTTTGCCCCGATTATCAGAGGAAGTCCCTCTGCAAGTAACCATATTCACGACAATTAAAAGATGAATGCAATGATTGAATACCTTTCTGCCAACATGTGGCAAGTGTGGGCCGTCGTAGCCGTTCTGGGGTTGATACTCGAGCTTTCCTCGGGCGACTTCTTCATCATTTGTTTTGCTATCGGTGCCTGTGGTGCTGCTATTGTGTCGCCGTTCGCGGGTTTCTATGTGCAGCTGGCCGTGTTTGCCGTTGTCACTGCCTTGAGCATTTTCCAGGTTCGACCCTTTGCCCTGCGTTATCTGCATAGGGGCGACTCAGACCGTGTGAGCAATGCCGATGCGCTCATGGGGCGCACGGGTCGTGTGGTCGAGACGGTCAAGGCCCAGGGCTACGGTCGCGTGGCCATCGATGGCGACGTGTGGAAGGCCGTGAGCCACGAAACTCAGGACATCCCTGTCGATGCCAATGTGCGTGTCGTCGGACGCGAGAGTACCATCATCACCGTCGAACCCGTCAATGGCTAATACCTGATTCTCAAGATTTCCCATTTCTCATATTTATTATTATGGACATTACACTTTATTTCCTGTGTGCAGTCATCATCTGCATCATTATCTTCGCCAAGATGGCGCTGGTCATCATCCCTCAGTCGGAAACCAAGATTGTTGAACGTCTGGGCCGCTACCACGCCACGCTGAACCCCGGCATCAACGTGATTGTGCCCTTTATCGACCGCGCCAAGAACATCGTGGTGCTTCATCACGGCCGCTACGTTTACTCTTCGACCATCGACCTTCGTGAGCAGGTCTACGACTTCCCCAAGCAGAACGTGATCACGAAGGACAACGTGCAGACGGAGATCAACGCGCTGCTCTACTTCCAGATTGTAGACCCCTTCAAGGCCACCTACGAAATCAACAACCTGCCCAACGCTATCGAGAAACTCACGCAGACCACCTTGCGTAACATCATCGGTGAGATGGAACTCGACGAGACGCTTACCTCGCGCGATACCATTAACAAGAAGCTTTCGGCAGTGCTCGACGATGCCACCGACAAGTGGGGCGTCAAGGTGAACCGTGTGGAACTTCAGGACATCACGCCTCCCGACTCCGTGCTCACAGCTATGGAGAAGCAGATGCAGGCAGAACGTAACAAGCGTGCGCAGATCCTGACCTCTGAGGGACAGAAAGCTGCTGAAATTCTGGCTTCCGAGGGTGAGAAGACTGCCATCGTCAACAAAGCCGAGGCTGCCAAGCAGGAGGCCATCCTTCATGCCGAAGGTGAGGCACAGGCCCGCATCCGCAAGGCTGAGGCCGAGGCCAAGGCCATCGAGCTGATTACACAGGCTGTAGGCAAGTCGACCAATCCTGCCAACTACCTGCTGGCTCAGAAATACATTCAGATGATGCGTGAGCTGGCCGAGGGCGATAAGACCAAGACGGTCTATCTGCCTTACGAGGCTACCAACCTCATGGGTAGCATCGGTGGTATCAAGGATCTCTTCAAGAGCGAATGAAGCATCCCTTCCTTGCGACGTTGCTGATGATGCTCCCTGCCCATTGTGTCTGGTCACAGACGGCAGGGAGCATTGCCGGTGCCCTGCCGTCGTACAACGAGAACACGCGGGGCACGGAGCGTACGCTTCAGTACACGCCCGAGGACGGTGGCTTTGCTACGGTTAACGGTGTGAACCGCTTTACGCGGGCTCTCTATGGCGGTCCTACCGACTATCGCATCGAGACCAGCGACCGTCCAGTCTTTGCCGTCGTAAAGAAAGGTCATCACCGCAATGTGCGCTTCCTTGTCAACGGCATTTCTGTCGACTCCACCGGCTACTGTCGTGCCCTCTACCGCGACGGCATGCGCTATTATCAGCTGAAGGATGAACGCTGGACCTCTTGGGACGAGCTGCATTTGCAGGTCGTGGCGTTGCACGACGAGGAGGGAGCCGTGTTCCGGTTCGAGGCAATCCCCGGTCCGGAGATTGCGGCCTTTCCGGAGATACAAGTCAGCCTCTCGCCTATTGCCAATCCCCGCCTGAAGCGTAACGGCGACCTGGGTGCCGACCCGCCAGGCGTGTTTGAGGCTGCCCATCCTTCGCCCTTCACGCTTTACCCTTCATCTTCCTCCGTTTACTACCTTGTGCTCCGTTTGGACAGTATCGACAATGGGGTGTCGCAGGCCGAGGCCCAACAATTGTTCGACCGTGCCGAGGAGTATTACCGACAGCTGGCCTCGCGCATCCAGTTCACGACGCCCGACGCCTATATCAACACCTTGGGCAGTGCCCTTTCCGTAGCTGCCGACGGTGACTGGGACGGGCAGACGTGGCTGCATGGCTGCATAGGGTGGCGCATGCCGCTGGCTGGCTGGCGTGCTGCCTACGTGGGCGACGTGCTGGGGTGGAATGATCGTCAGCGCCGCCATTTCGATGCCTACGCCAAGAGTCAGGTGACTGACGTGGAACCCACGATTGCACATCCCTCGCAGGATGCTAAGATGAACCTTGCCCGTGCCGAGAAGCGCTGGGGCACGCAGATGTACAGCAACGGCTACATCTGTCGCAACCCTGAGCGCAACGACCAGATGCACCACTACGACATGAACCTCAACTACATCGACGAGCTGCTCTGGCATTTCCAGTACGATGCCGACACGGCCTATATGCGCCAGATGTGGCCCGTCATCACGTCGCACCTGGCATGGGAGAAGCGTAACTATGATCCCGACGGCGACCACCTCTACGATGCCTACTGCTGCATCTGGGCCAGCGATGCCCTCTATTATAGCGGTGGTGCCGTGACCCATTCATCGGCCTATAATTACAGAGGCAACAAGCTGGCTGCAAGGATTGCCGAGCTGATCGGTGAGGACGCGCGGCCATACGCTGAAGAGGCCGAAGCCATACTCAAGGCCATGAACGAGCGGCTGTGGATGCCCGACAAGGGCGTGTGGGCTGAGTATCAGGACGCTATGGGCTTGAAGCGCTTGCATGAGAGTCCTGCCGTCTGGAGCATCTATACGCCTGTCGACTGTGGTGCCTGCTCGCCTGAACAGGCATGGAAGGCTACTCGATGGGTCATGACACATATTCCGCATATCCGTGTTGAGAAGTCGGGCTATCGCACCATCGCCACCTCGAACTGGATGCCCTACTCTTGGAGCATCAACAATGTGGCAGCAGCCGAGGTGATGCATACGGCACTGGCATTCTTCGAGGCAGGCCATAGCTCATGGGGCTACGAGCTGCTGATGGGAAATGTGATGGACCAGATGTACTACGGGCAGAGTCCAGGCAATTTCGGACAGCTTTCGCACTACGATGCCGCCCGTGGAGAGTGTTACCGCGACTTCGGCGACTGCATCGGCATTGCCTCGCGCACGCTCATCCAAGGGCTCTTCGGCATCATTCCTCAGGCGCTCTACGGCCTTTGCATCATCCGTCCGGGCTTTCCCGCCAGCTGGGACAGCGTAGCTGTAAAAACGCCTTACCTCTCTTATACATACACGCGCAAGGATGGTGTGGAGCACTACGAAATCACCCAGCACTTCCGGCAGCCGCTGAAGATTGTCGTCCGGCAGGATTGTGGTGACGGGCGCTATCGCGACGTAGTGGGGACGAGCGAGGAACAGCAGATCATAGAATCGCCGATACCTGACTACAATTTAACGCTTACCCATCCCGTCGTGAAGGGGAGACCTTGTTGGGGTACCGATGAACCCGACCTGGAGAAGCCGTTTGCCATCTGTAATATCTCGAAGCACTTCAATGCCGAGGTCGACGAAATCTTCAAGAACCGCTATGAGTCGCCCCGACCACAGACCACCACCTTGCAGATTCCCGTGCAGGGGGTAGGCGAGTGGTGCCACCCGCAATATACGCCGGAGATCAACGACTCTGTGTTCCGCACGATGATTGTCGACGATTGCTTTGTGGTGGCTGGCGTACCGTTTGCAACGCCCAAACGTGGAAATAACATTATCTACACCTCGCTCTGGGACAACTATCCCGACAGCATTGTCGTTCCCCTGAAGGGTAGGGCGTCGAGTGCCTATCTGCTCATGGCGGGCTCGACCAACCACATGCAGAGCCGCATCGACAATGGTCTTGTCGTGGTTGCCTATGCCGACGGCTCTACAGACACGCTGCGGCTGCGCAATCCCGACAACTGGTGCCCCATCGAGCAGGACTATTACGTCGACGGCAAGGCTTTCACAGCCGCTCAGCCGCGTCCCTACCGTATATGTCTCGGCACAGGCACCGTCAGCCGTGATCTCGGCCAGGCACTTGATATCAACGGTGTCTATGGGCGTGAGATTCCTGGAGGTGCGGCACAGATGCTGCGCCTGCCCCTCAACAGGCAGAAACGCTTGAAATACCTCACCGTAAGGACGCTCTCTAATGATGTGGTCATCGGATTGATGGGGGTTACCCTGCAGTAGTAATCGACGGGCCATGACAGCCCGTCTTCAAACATAAAAGCGGTAAAGCGGTAAAACATGTGTCTAATGGGACAATGGGACAAAGGGACTTTTCTATTTTTAAAAGTCTATAAATTTCAAAATATACCAAATATTAATTTAATATTATATATATATAGTATATATATAATATTAAAATTTTGAGTGCCAACATTTTCAAAATGTCCTTTTGTCCCATTGTCCCATTTGACATTTGCGCGGTTTACCCTCTTTTCTGCATCAAGTGGAAGAAGCTCCTTTCGCCTCGTGACGGCCTCACGAGACCTTCGTGAGAGTGCCACGGACGCTTCGTGAGGGGTGTCACGGAAGCTCCGTGATGGTGTCACAAAAACACCGTGAGGGTGTCACGGAGTATCCGTGAGGAAATCGTGTGTAAAAATGGGTTGCGAGAGGTTAAAATCTGTAACAAAAGGGTGTGGCCGACCCCGACGAGTGGTCTGTGCTCAAGAACATCAAGAGCGCCCACGTGATCTTCCAGCCTGAGTTCGAGACCGAGATCGTCGGTGGACAGCACCGTCGCGTCTACGCGAAACCCCTTTATCTGTGCGTAAAGCGCGAAAATAACGTTTTACCGCTTTACCGCTTTACCGCTTTTTATGTCCAAAAGACGGGCCATGGTTTCCATCTTTGCCTCGGTCTCGAGCCATTCCTGCTGCTCTGTGCTTTCTTTCAGAATGCCACCACCGGCATAGAGCCTGTATTCGTGGGGACAGATGTGCATGCAACGGAGCGTGACGTAAAGATGGGTCTCCATGTCAATGTTGAGCGGTCCCATGAAGCCGCTGTAATATAAGCGGGGTACTGACTCGTTTTGCATGATGAATTCAGCGGCCGCCTCCTTGGGCAGCCCGCAGACGGCGGGAGTAGGGTGGAGAGTCTGAAGCAGGTCGCCTACGCGCGTGTTATGAATTAAGGTAAAGATGAAGTCGCTGCGCAGGTGAATAAGGTTGGCAGCACGTACTGTTCGTGGCCCTTCTTCGTGCAGGTCGCTTGCAAATGGCTTCAGCTGTTCGGCCAGATAGGTTGCCACGTAGCGCTGTTCCTGGATGTTTTTTGTGCTCCAAGTGGCATTCTCGCCTTCGCCTTCCAAGTTTTTTCCTTCCAGTTTCATGGTACCGGCCAGTGCTATTGTTCGCCATTGCCCGTTCTTTCCGTCGAGCAGTATTTCGGGCGTGGCCGTGAGCCACGTGCCGCCTTGCTCTGTGCTTACGAGCGAAATGAATAGACGGGGATAGCGTTGACATGCCCTGATAAATAGTTCCAGAGGTTGGTAAGTACCATCGTTGGGTAGAGGAAGACAACGCGAAAGCACCAGCTTCTCATAGTGGTTGGCAAGCAGTTCGGAGTGGAAGCGAGAGTAATCGATACTGTATTGGGTGCGTAACAGGGGCTGTTTGCAAGGGTAAAATGGCATTGATGACATGTCGAAGTGACGTATGTCGTCAATCAATAGTGTCTTTGTCTGTTCTGGATGGAGTAGCAGCAATGGCGTGGCAGGACTGATGCTGAATGGTGCAATGACAAATCCGCTCTTTCCATTCAGCGCTGCGTAAGACTGCAGCACCTCTGGTTGTCCGTCGTCTTGCACCAATAACGTGCAATGGTCTTCGTACGGCAACCTGTAGATGGCATAGCTGCTCATTGGTGGCTGATGATATAGTTGGTCACGCGTACGCTTGAGATCAGGTCGCCCTTCGAGTCGCGTATATCGACCTGCCAAACGTGTAGGGTGCGTCCTCCGTTCAGCATGCGTGCGTAAGCAGTCACGGTGTCGCCCTCGGCCACAGCCTTGACGTGGCTGCCGCTCACCTCGATGCCTACGCAGGCACAGCCGGGACGCAATGCCGACGAGCCTACGCCTGCAAGGTTCTCGGCCAGAGCCAGCGAAGCCCCGCCACTAAGAAAGCCGAAGGGCTGGCGGTTGCGTTCGTCGACCCGCATGCGGGCCATGCAGGTATCGTCCTCGGGAGTAGAGATGAACTCCATGCCGAGGGCGGTACTGAGATTGGGCTTTTCGTTGATGATCTGCTTGATACGCTCTACGTTCATTGTCCTTACGGCTTACTTGAACAACGAGTATTCCTTGATGCCCCATGCCAATGCACTGGCACCCAGCACGTCGCGTTCGCGGTCATCGATGCTGGAGGACAGAATCTTCACATGTCCGCGAATGTTGCGGAACACGTGCTTGTCGAAGGCCTCAATGGCGGGGTCGAGCAGCCAGTGGCCAGCCTTGCTGATGCCGCCTGTAAGGATGACGACCTCGGGGTCGACAATGGAGGCGTAGTTGGCAATGGCTACACCCAAAATGTGGCCCGTGCGCCGGAATACCTCAATGGCAAGCTTGTCGCCCTGCTCGCAGCACTTGCAGATGGTGCGGGGCGAGATATGGTCCAGTTCGCGCATGAGTGAAGGCTCCTGGCTTTGGGCAAGCAGTTCGTGGGCAGTGGTCTTGATGCCCTTGTCGCCGCAATAGGCTTCGAGACAGCCCATCCGGCCACAGCCGCACATTCGGCCATTGGGCACGACGCAGGCATGGCCGAACTCACCTGCAAAACCGTCGGCACCGAGATGAGCCTCGCCGTGGGAGAAGATGCAGCTGCCGATGCCATAGCCCAGCGACACGACGATGAAGTTCTTCATGCCGTGGGCCGAGCCGAAGACGTGTTCGCCCAAGGCCGTCACATGGGCGTCGTTGCCCAATGCTACGGCAATGCCCAGACGGTCACGCAACATGGCTGCCAGCGGGGTGACGCCAGGCCAGCGCAGGTTAGGCGGATTCTCAATGCAGCCGGTGAGATAGTTGCCACTGGGCGAGCTGATGCCCATGGAGCGTATGGTGTCGTAGCCGCCGTTGGCCTCGGTGAGCAGGATGATGCGCTCGCTGAGTGCTGCTACATATTCGTTCACGCTTTCATACTGGTCGGTGTCGAAGTAGTCCTGGGCTATGATGTTGCCACGCACGTCGACGATGGCATAGGTAGTGCGCTCTAAGCTGATGTCGACACCAACCACTCGGTTCTTGATGCTGGTCTGTTCCATTGTTCGTCTTAGATGAATAATGAGTATTCCTTTACGCTCCAAGCCAGTACACTGGCTCCAAGCACGTCGCGCTCCATGTCGGTGAGCACGGAAGGTAGCAGTTTGACTTTACCCTTGATATTACGGAACACATGTTCCTCGAACGATTCTTCCATCGGGTCGGTAAGCCAGTGGCCGGCACGGGCGATGCCACCGCTCAGGATAATGGCCTCAGGATTGATGACCGACGCATAGTTGGCCAGACCAATGCCCAGAAAGTAGCCTGTGCGGCGGTAGACCTCGATAGCCAGTGCGTCGCCTTCATCGCAGCATTCCTTGATGGTCTTAGGATTCAAATCGGTTAGCGAACGCATGAGCGAAGGCTCGCTGCTCTCCTCCATGACTTCGTGGGCGGTCTGAATGATGCCGTTGTGGGCGCAGTAGGCCTCAAGGCAACCCTGTCGTCCGCAGCCACAGGTGCGCCCGCCTTCAACAATACACGAGTGGCCTATCTCGCCTCCGAAACCCTCGGCTCCCAGATGGACGCGACCTTGGGAGAAAAAAGTGCTACCCAGACCATGACCCAAGGCCACAAGCACGAAGTCCTTCATACCGCGTGCACTGCCATAGGTGAACTCACCAAGGGCACGCGCGTGGCCGTCGTTGGCAAGAGCCACAGCCAGTCCTAAGCGGTCGCGCAAAAGGGCTGCAAGGGGTATTACTCCCGACCACTGCATGTTGGGCGAGTTGACAATACTGCCGGAGATAAAGTTACCGCTGGGCACGCTTACACCTACAGAGCGTATGCGATCGTAGCCGCAATGATCTTCAAAGAACATGACCAGACACTCCGTCAGATGGGCAACGAAGTCGTTGACGTTGGGATAGTCGTTGGTAATAAAGCTGTCTTTGGCAATAATTGCGCCTCGCAGGTCCACGATGGCGTAGGTGGTGCGGTCATAGCTAATGTCGACTCCTGCGACATAGGTCTTCATATTTGTCCGTATCATATCGTCCGAAGGATGAAAAATGTCTTATTTTCGGGCAAAAATAGCAATTATTTTGTGATTGACCAAATGATATGTAGATTTTTTTTGCTATTCTCAGTCTTTTTTCTTAAATTTGCCAGCAAAATATCTATTGTATAACATTTTTGTTAAAAAAATTGATGCGTATGAAAAAGATTTTCGTCATGATTGCCGTGGCTATGACCGTAGGTCTGGCCTCGTGTGGCAACAAGAACGGTGCGCAGGCATCCGACCAGCAGGACACGGAGATGGCCAGCGCAGCTGATGCCACCATCGAGAATGCTACTGCCGAGATTGCAGCCCAGCTTGAGGCTGGCGATGCAAGCAAGTTACAGCAGGCCATTGAGGCCGCCAAGGAGAAAGTGCAGGAACTGCTGCAGGATAATCCTGAGATGGCCAAGGAGTACCTGACGAAGGTGCAGAACTTCCTGAAGGAGAATGCCGAGCGAGTGAAGGCTGTCGTGGGCGACAATGCCGTTGTGCAAACTGCCGTATCAGCACTGACGGATATGCCCGTAGACAATATCTTGGAGTCGCTACAGGCGCTCGGTGCCGACGGTCAGCAGGCTGCTGAACAGGCTGCCAAGCTGGTGGAGGAAGCTCCCGATGCTTTGAAAGAAGCTGCCAACCAGAAAATAGAGGAAGGCAAGGAGGCCGTGAAGGAAAAGGCTAAGGAGAAGCTGAACGAGGAGGCCGACAAGGCCCTGAAGCAGCTGGGACTTTGATGGCCGAGACCCATCAGCATCATTTTCACCAATAACAAAAACGAGACATGAGAATAACAGTTCTTTTCACTGCCTTACTGCTGGCTTCGGCCTCGGCAAGGGCCATCGAAGACAATACGGTGGAGATAGCCTATAGTGGCTCTACCGCAAAGGTGACCGTGGCTTCGAACATCAAAAGCTACGTCAGCGTTACCAGTGGCACGTCTTCTCACGTGAAGATAGTGCAGAGCGAAAGCTTTGCAGGTGTCGACGCAACCGACGAGAACGAGGACGGCGAGATCATCTACGTGCTCTCGGGTTCATCGACCGACGGTGAATTCTATATGGAAGGTTCTTTCAAGGCAACTGTCGAGCTGAGCGGCCTGACGCTGACCAACCCTACAGGTGCTGCCATCGCCATCATGGACGGCAAGCGCGTATCCGTGAGCGTGAAGAAGGGAACCACCAATACGTTGACCGATGGTGCCAACGAGACTTATAACGGCTGCTTCCACTGCAAGGGCCACACCAAGTTCAAGGGCAAGGGCACGCTGACCGTGGTGGGTAACTCCAAGCATGCCATCTACAGTAAGGAGTACCTCGAAGTGAAGAACTGCGCCCTGAAGGTGACGAAGGCTGCCAAGGATGGCATCCACTGCAAGGAATACTTCCTACAGGAGAGTGGCAGCATCGCCATCAGCGGAGTTGCCGACGATGGCATTCAGGTAGAGATTAGCGGTACCACTCCTACTGGCACGACGTCTGGCCATGAGGAAGAGGATTCGGGCAATTTCTATCAGGATGCCGGTACGCTGACCATCAAAGATTTTGGAGGCAGCGCTGTCAAGGCCGACGGCAGTGTTAAGCTGTCGGGCACGACGAGTGGATTCAGCTCGTCGGACGTCAGCGAGTACTCGTCGGGCATCTATTCGATCTTGAATGACAATAACGGCCGGAAGACCTACTACGACCTGAACGGACGTCAGCTGCCTTCACAGGAAGCCCTCCATAAGGGTGTCATCCTTCAGAGGCAGAACGGAGAGACCAAGAAGGCTATTGTCAAGTAAACTTGCGGATTACTGTCCGTCGCGATAGAAATCGAGGGCTTCCTCGATTTCTTTTTTTGTGGCTGTCTGGTTCAGCATGAGCTCACCCACGCCTGAGAGCAGCGAGAAGTTGATTTCCCCTCCGATGTTCTTCTTGTCGTGGGTCATCAGCTCTATCAGCTCGTCGTAGTCGTCGCACGAGATGTCCATCTTTCCATAATGATTCACGATAAAACTCACTACCTGGCGCATGGTGGCAGAGGGGAATCCGGTCTTCACCGTGCTGAGATAGAGTTCGCCTACGAGTCCCCAGGCAACGGCATAGCCGTGAAGTACAGGCTGGTTGCGACGCAGGGCAAGCGATTCGAAGGCATGTCCCATCGTGTGGCCCAGATTCAGCGCCTTGCGCAGTCCCTGCTCGGTAGGGTCTTCAAGCACGATGCGCTGTTTCACGGCTACGCTGTCTTCTAAGAGTCGGGCCAGAAGGCTATAGTCGATGGTGCCGTTGAAATCGTATTGCAGCAGTTCGCCGAGCATTGCCGGCGTGGAGATGAGTCCGTGCTTCAGCATCTCGGCGTAGCCTGACAGCAGGTTCTTCATGTCGAGCGACTGTAGGAACAGTGTGTCGACAATGACTGCCGAAGCATTGCGGAAGACGCCAATCTCGTTCTTCAGCCCACCGAAGTTGATGCCGGTCTTGCCGCCCACCGACGCATCGACCATAGCCAGTAGGGTGGTGGGGATGTTGATGCAGTGGATGCCGCGCTTGAACGTGCCGGCAGCAAAGCCGCCCAGGTCGGTAATCATGCCGCCTCCTAAGTTGATGAGCAGCGAATGGCGCGTGGCTCTGTGCTGCTGCAGCTGTTCCCATACGTGGCAGAGCGAGTCGAGCGTCTTGTGCTGGTCGCCGGGAGGAATGACGATAACCTCAACGCCTTTCATACAGGCATCTTCAGCAATGTGGGGCAGACAGAGCCGTTCGGTGGTTTCGTCGACGAGCACGAAGGTGAGGTCGGGATGTATTTCTTCGATCATCTCTGCCAACGTGTTGCCAATGGCTTGGGTGAATATGACTCTTTGCTTTTCCATAATCGTATCGTTTTTGTGTTTGTTATTGTGTCAAGTCTTTCTCTGTCTTGCTGATGGCGTTTGCCACCGTGTAGGCAGTGGTCCATGCTGCCTGGAAATTAAAACCTCCTGTCACACCGTCGATGTCAAGAATCTCACCGGCGAAATAGAGGTGGGGACAGCTGCGGCTTTCTAACGTCTGGGGCACGACGCTGTTGAGCGACACGCCTCCGCAGGTGACGAACTCATCCTTGAAGGGTGCACGCCCATTAATGAGATAGGTGTCGTTGCAAAGGGTGTTGACAAGCCGGTTCATGTGCTTCTTACCTATCTCAGCCCAGCGTGCATCGGCTTTCCCGTCGAGGCTTCTTTCTATAAGGTGGCTCCACAAGCGGGCAGAGAGGTCGAAGGGGCGCACCGAGCTGACGAGCTTCTGTGAATGGGTGGCAGCAAGTTGCGAGAGATGGCTGGCCACCTCGGCTTCGTTCATTCCCGTCCAGTTGATGCTTATGGGCGACTGGTAGTTGTGCTCGTGTAGCCAGCGGGCAGCATGGCTCGACAGCTTCAGCGTGGCCGGACCGCTCAGTCCCCAGTGGGTGACAAGCAGCGGCCCCGTAGAGCGGAACTTGGTCTGCGGCAGCATCAGGGAGGCATGCTCGCAAACGGTGCCCATGAGACTGCGAAGCCGTTCGTCGTCGATGTTGAAGGTGAAGAGCGACGGTACAGGCTGTTCAATCTCATGCCCGGCATCTGCCAGCCATTGCAGCGACGTGGCCTTCGGTTGTCCGCCAGTGGTAATGGCCACATAGTCAAAGGATTGCAGCTCGTCGAGCGATTGTATGGAAGTGCCCGTCCTGATGTCGATACCGTGTCGGCGAGCCTCATTGAGGAAGCAGTCGATGATGGTCTTCGAGTCCTGCGATGAAGGGAACACACACTCATCGTCTTGCGTGGTGAGCTGCACTCCGTGGCGTTCGAACCATTCGTAGGCATCGCGGGGACCGAACAGATGGAACAGACGCTTCAGAAGCCGGTGTCCACGCGGGTATACTTCTGAAAGGTCGCGAACCTGGGCAAACGAGTTGGTACAGTTGCAGCGTCCTCCACCCGAGATGGCTACCTTGGCCAGCACGCGCTGGCTACGCTCCAGAATGGTTACCTGCATTTCTGGACACATCTCCTTTAGGTTCAGGGCAAGGAAAAATCCCGCTGCCCCGCCACCCACAACCGCGCATCGGCGCGGACGACTCTCAATGCTTGTTCCTTCGTTTCTCATTCAAACAGGTGCAAAAGTACACTAAAAACACGAATCTTGCAAGCTAATTTAACGTTAAATTATCGGAAACCCTGCAATATTCCGTATTTTATCTGTAATTTTGCACCGTGAAACAGAAAATACTCATCATATTGCTGTTTGCCGTACTCATGCTGACATGGGCTTGCACACCTCGTTCGCTCCAGAAAAACAAAGAGGTAAAGGGCGAAGTGCATGCCGAGACAGTCAGGGATGCGATCAAGACAGCAGCTGCCATATCCGACCTTTCCGACTTGGTGCCCGACACGCTTGTTGTCGGAAAGGATACCATATCCGGACTATCCAAGACCTCTGAAGAACTGATTGCTGCTGGTCAGGAAGTGCTGCAGAACGACTCACTCCTGGCCTCTGCCGATTCTTCTTTTGCCGAAAAGAAGACAAATAGTCTTGAGCCTGATACCACGAAGATGGACTCCTTGACGCTGGCTATCTACAAGCACAATAAAGCTGTCGACGATTCCCTTCGCTTAGACAGCCTGAACCGTCAGCGTAAGAACGGTATCGACTCGCCCGTCGACTTTACTGCTAACGATTCACTCATATACGAGGCAGGGTCGGGCATGGCTTTCCTCTATGGCGACGCCAATGTGAAATACCAGAACATGGATCTCAAGAGCGAGCGCATCTATATGTGCTTAGACTCGTCGCTGGTCCACGCTACAGGTATTCGTGACTCGGCTACCAACAGCCTGAAAGGAACGCCGGTGTTCAAGATGGGCAGCGACACCTACGAGAGCGACACCATGGCCTTCAACTTCAAGACCAAGAAAGGACTGATACAGCAGGTTTACACGCAGCAGGATGAGGGATACCTGACCTCAGAACTGTCGAAACGCGGAGCTGATGGCGAGCTGTTCCTGCAGCATGGACGCTATACCACTTGCGATGAACCGCATCCCGACTTCTATCTGGCACTCTCCCGTGCAAAGGTGCGACCGGGAAAGGACGTGGTGTTCGGTCCTGCCTACCTCGTGGTCTGCGATGTGCCTGTGCCGTTGGCTGTTCCCTACGGTTTCTTCCCGTTTACGAAAAGCTATTCCAGCGGTTTTATCATGCCTACCTATGGCGACGAGACCGAACGTGGATTTTACCTGCGTGACGGCGGATATTATTTTGCCATCAGCGACTACCTGGACTTAAAGGTCATTGGCGAAATCTATACGAAAGGCTCGTGGGGTATCTCCGCTGCGTCGAACTACAGGAAACGCTATAAGTACAGTGGTTCGTTCTATGGCAGTTACCAGAATACCATCAACGGCGAGAAGAACATGCCCGACTACACCAAGCAGACCAGCTTTAAGATTCAGTGGAGCCACCGTCAGGATGCGAAGGCCAATCCTTATTCCAACCTGTCGGCATCGGTCAACTTTGCCACGTCGAGCTACGAGCGCAACAATCTCACCTCGATGTACAACCCGCAGTCCATGACCCAGTCAACACGTACTTCGTCGGTCAGCTATAGCACAGGCTTCTCAAGTATAGGAATGACGCTTTCGACCACGATGAACCTGAACCAGAACATGCGCGACTCGACCATCTCCATGACCCTGCCCGACCTGAACATCTCCATCTCACGCTTCAGTCCTTTTAAGCGCAAGAAGATGGTGGGTAAGGAACGCTGGTACGAGAAAATCTCGGTGTCGTACACAGGACATTTCAGCAACTCCATTTCTACTAAGGAGAGCGAACTCATGGATAAGAACATTGTGCGCGACTGGCGAAACGGTATGCAGCACCAGATTCCCATCACCGGTAACTTCACTATCCTGAACTATATCAACATCAACCCGTCGTTCAATCTTACCGACCGTACCTATTCCAAGAGGGTGATGCAGTCGTGGGATACCATGACTCAGACAGTGGTCAACGATACCACCTATGGCTTCTATAATGTCTACAACTGGAACATGGCCATCTCGGCATCGACGAAGCTGTATGGCTTCTATATCCCTTCAAGGAAACTCTTCGGTGATAAGATCGATGCCATACGCCACGTGTTGACTCCGCAGGTCAGCTTTACCTATGCACCCGATTTCAGTGCCTCGCGCTATGGCTACTACCAGACCTACCAGAAGACCGACGCCCAAGGCAACGTCTCGCTCGTCGAATATTCGCCCTATACAGGGGCGCTCTACGGCGTACCAGGTAAGGGAAAGACGGGTAGCATCTCAGTGAGCCTGACCCATAATGTCGAGATGAAGTTGCGCAGCGACGAGGATACGGTGGGATTCAAGAAGGTAAGCATCATCGACGAGTTCGGTACCGAGATGTCCTACAACCTTGCTACCGACATCCGTCCGCTCAGCGATTTGAGGACACGTCTCAGGCTGAAGCTCACCAAAAGCTATACGCTGAACCTCAGTGCCGTCTTTGCATCCTATGTCTATGAAGCCGATTCCGTAGGGGCGACGCCACGAGTCAGCGAGCACACCACCTACTGGGAACAAGGCAAGATAGGACGCTTCCAGGGTATGTCGCAGAACCTCTCCTATACCATCGACAATAACAAGGTGGCCAACCTCTTCAAATGGCTTAGGGGTGAGAAACCCGATAAGAAAGATGACAAGAAGAAACAGGATGAGGACGAGGACGATGAATACGACACCGGAACCGAGACCAACGTCGACAAGGATCTGGAGGCGGGAAAGCATGGTGCGCGTAAGGAAAATGCCGGCATGGCCGAGACCGATGACGACGGCTATATGAACTTCTCGCTCCCCTGGTCGCTCAGCTTCGGCTATGGTATCACCATGCGCGAGGATACCGACAAAAGCCGCTTCAACTACAACACGATGCGCTATCCCTACACGTTCACACAGAACCTGAATATGAGCGGTAACATCCGACTCTCCGACGGGTGGAATATCTCGTTCTCCTCAGGCTATGACTTTGAGAACAAGAAAATCTCGATGACGACGGCATCGCTGTCACGCGACCTGCACTGTTTCAACATGTCGTGCTCTGTCGTGCTCGCTCCCTATACCAGCTACAACTTCTCCTTCCGATGCAATGCCGCAACGCTCACCGATGCACTGAAGTACGACAAGCGTAGCAGCTATTCGAACTCAGTGCAGTGGTATTAGCGGTAGCCACTCCTACACTTCTAAACTCCTATTCACATGGAAATGACTAATAAAGAAGAACAGATTCTCGTCCGTATCACAGGACAGGACCGTCCGGGACTCACTGCTTCGGTTATGGGCATCCTGGCCCGCTACGACGCACAGATACTCGATATTGGACAGGCCGACATCCACTCCACACTGTCGCTTGGCATCCTTATCCGCATGGACGAGATGCACAGCGGACAGGTGATGAAGGAACTCCTGTTCAAGGCCACAGAGCTGGGTGTGAACATCGGCTTCTCGCCCATCACCGACGATGAGTACGAGGACTGGGTGGGCCATCAGGGCAAGAACCGCTACATCCTCATGGTCATGGGGCGCGAACTGGAAGCTCGCCAGATAGAGGCTGCTACTCGCGTCATTGCTGACCAAGGCTTCAATATCGATGCCATACGCCGCATGACCGGACGCAAGAGCATCAAGAACCCCGCCAAGCACATCCGTGCCTGTATCGAGTTCTCGCTGCGAGGTGAGCCGCGCGACCGTCAGCAGATGCAGGCGCAGTTCATGAAACTGTCGCAGGAGATGGAAATAGACTTCTCGTTCCAGCGCGACGATATGTTCCGTCGCATGCGCCGTCTCATCTGCTTCGATATGGACTCCACGCTCATCCAGACCGAGTGTATCGACGAGCTGGCCGAGCGGGCTGGGGTAGGGGCAGAGGTCAGGGCCATCACCGAGAGTGCCATGAGGGGCGAGATCGACTTCAAGGAGAGTTTTACACGTCGTGTCTCACTCCTGAAGGGACTCGACGTCAGCGTCATGCAGGACATTGCCGAGCACCTGCCCATCACCGAGGGTGTCGACCGATTGATGACTATATTAAAGAGGTGTGGCTACAAGATAGCTATCCTCAGCGGTGGATTCACCTATTTCGGCGAATACCTGCAACGTCGCTACGGCATCGACTATGTCTATGCCAACGAACTGGAGATCGACGAGAATGGGAAACTAACCGGACGCTACTTGGGCGAGGTGGTCGACGGTCACCGAAAGGCCGAGCTGCTGAAGCTCATTGCGCAGGTTGAGAAGGTCAACCTTGCACAGACCATTGCCGTGGGCGACGGCGCCAACGACCTTCCTATGATTAGCGAAGCAGGACTTGGCATTGCGTTTCATGCCAAGCCCCGCGTCGTAGCCAATGCCAAGCAGAGCATCAATACCATCGGACTCGACGGCGTGCTCTACTTCCTCGGCTTCAAGGATTCTTATTTGGGTGAACAGGGTAAGCTCTAAATCACCCCGACAATATCGCTGACCGATGCCACACCGTGGCGGTCCAGCCAGTCGTTGATCCCGTCGCGTACCTTGATGGTCACGGCGGGATCAATGAAGTTGGCCGTACCTATCTCGATGGCAGAAGCTCCGCACATAAGGAACTCGATGGCGTCCTCGGCAGTCATAATGCCTCCGAGACCCACAACGGGAATCTTCACGGCATGTGCCACCTGATACACCATGCGCAGGGCAACTGGTTTTACACAAGGACCGCTAAGTCCACCCGTGCCAATGCTCAGCACCTTCTTCCTGCGCTCAATGTCGACAGCCATACCCATCAGCGTGTTAATCAGCGATACGGCATCAGCACCGGCAGCTTCTACGGCACGGGCTATCTCGCTGATGTCGGTCACGTTGGGCGACAGCTTCACGATGAGCGTCTTGTGGTAGCGCTCGCGTACGGCCTTCACTACGCTCTCGGCACCCTGACAGCTCACGCCAAAGGCCATACCTCCGTCGTGTACGTTGGGGCAGGAGATGTTCAGCTCGATGGCGGGAACCTTCTCCAGCCTGTCAATGCGTGCGGCACACTCGGCATAGTCTTCGGGCGACGAGCCGCTGACGTTCACAATCCAGTTGGTGTCGATGTCGCACAGCTGCGGATAGATATGCTCGCAGAAGTAGTCTACGCCCTTGTTCTGCAGTCCCACACAGTTCAGCATGCCCATCGGTGTCTCGGCCATGCGCGGATAGTCGTTGCCCTCACGGGGCTTCAGCGTTGTTCCCTTCACGATGATGCCGCCCAGCCCGTCGAGGGGTACGAAGTCCTGGAACTCCAGACCGTAGCCGAACGTGCCCGACGCAGTCATCACCGGGTTCTTCAGCTTTAATGCTCCAATATTTACTTGTAAATTACTCATTTCTTCACTTTTCACTAAAATTGCGGTAGCAAACTATTCACTTTTCCCTTTTTCCCCCTCCTACAGGAGGGGTTAGGAGAGGTCTTTTTCCCCCTCCTACAGGAGGGGTTAGGGGAGGTCTCTCTCAACTCCTCCAGGAGGGGTTCTTTGCAAAGCAAAGCGGCAAAGCCGAGCGAGGGGAGGTCTCTTACTCCCATAAAAGTTCACCGATGTCGAACACCGGACCGTCCTTGCAGACGCACAGGTTCCCCCGCTTGGTCTTTTCCACGCAGCAGAGGCAGGCACCCAGTCCGCAGGCCATCATGTTCTCGAGTGACACCTGGCAGTCCGTGCCCGTCTTCCTTGCGTAGCTTGCCACTGCCTTCATCATAGGCGTGGGGCCGCAGCTCAGGATCAGGTCGAACCGCTCCTCGCTCAATGCCGAGTGTTGCGTGACAAAACCGCGCTCACCGTATGTGCCGTCTTCGGTAGTGGTGAGCACGCGTCCGTACCGTCCGAACTCGTCTATCTGCAGCAGGTCGCCTTTGCTGCGTGCTCCGAGCAGGAACACGGCCTCGCACCCCTCGCTACTAATCCGTTCGCCCATCCACAGCAGTGGAGCCACGCCCACGCCGCCGCCTACGAGCAGCACCTTCCTCGCCCTTGCCGGCTGCCAACTAAAGCCATTGCCCAAGGGCAGCACACAGTTCATCCGGTCGCCTTCATGCAGCATGGCCATCTGCCGTGTGCCGGCACCTATCGTGGCTACCAGCAGCCAAAGCTCGTTTCTCTTCCTATCTACGAAATGTATGGATATGGGTCGGCGCAGGAAGGTCTGTGGCTGGCCGTCCACACGCACCTCTATAAATTGTCCCGGGCGCATCGGTGGCAGCGGTTCGTCTTCAGTCAGCTTGATCAGCACATAACGCTCGTGCAACTGTTCCACGCTCTTCACCGTCAAGTCCAGTACGTATTTCTCCTTCTTCATTCCCTCAGAGCCGGTGCTCTCTTTCTGTTCTATCATTATTGATGAATAATTAGTGAAGCCTGTATCTCATCGGCAAAATTACTAAAAAAAACTGAACGAGCCAAGTATTCCTTAGAAAAAAACAGACTTGATTCTTTGACTACCAAATTTTTCGTCCTTTTCTTTGCACTTTCAACTTTTTTGTATATCTTTGCCACGAGAACAACGCCAAGGGGGAGGGATAGGGACTGTAACCTTGGTTATATAGCCAACAATAAAGATTAAAACAATGTTGACGCCATATAAGATAAATGCCTACTGTGAGGAATTCAAACCAGAATGGGCATTCACGATGCCTGTAGGCAATTTACCTGAGGATGTCTTGGTCCCCAGTGAACATTCTTTTTTCCGTTTGGCCAGTCAGATTGATTCTTATACGGCAGATGACTTCAAATCTTACGCTGAGTTAGACCCTCAACGAAACTGGGGCGAAAAACTCCCATTGGCAATAGGACTATCACTCATTGACAATGAGTCCAAAGCCCGTAAGAATCTGAAACTCCCAATGTTTCGCCAGTTCAAAGGTATCATTGCACTTACACTAAATCCAACTGACGGTGTGGTGAAACAAACTGGTGTACATCTTTCCCACTATACTTGGTGGAGGACAAAATCGTTTCAAATGTCAAACTTAACAATGTTGCAGTTATGAGACCACTTACACTGATTAAGACACTTGAATATTATGATGTGCCACAGATACTGGTGGCAGCTGATGCAACAGGTACCAACTATCTCTGTACGCTGTATAAGAATGATACGGAGAGTGGCTATCTCTATCTGGGCGTACAGATTTCCGAGCCTCGACTAATGGCATTTGTGGGTGGTCAGCTTGACCTTCGTGACACATACATTCATCCTGAAGTTGAGAATGCATTGTATATTGTTACAGCCAAGAAGGAGGTGTTGACTGCAAATGCTATTCTGCAACCACAAGATGTTTCCGAGGATATGTTACCTGAAGCGGGTTATTTCTATGATGCATCCGACTTGGCTGACGAGGCTACCCCCCAGACAGATACTTATCAGTTGGAAGTGCCGGCTTATGACCGTATCACGTTCTCAACTCTTATCAGTCGCATGGGATGGCGCGCACTGTCTTTACATAATGTGTTGAAAGGAAAAGCAGCTATTCTCTAAGTTTGTAAACAGCATAATGTACTATTCATCACTAAAGATTTAGCCAATGACATAACGACAGACATACAAGGGAGAATATAAAGGCGGCACGGGTGCCGCGCTCCCTGCAAGGAACAGATAAACAATTCAATTACTAACCAACGAGTAAGGATTGTGCGTCGTTCCCCTTCGACTTTTTTAGGATTTGAGCTTTTGGCTCTTGTTCTCTCAATCTTGAATACCGCCAATATTCTGTACATGAGAACGAGTAAGCTGATGTTCATGCCCGTTTGGGCGTGGGCTATATCAGTGCTTGTTTATGTACATGGTCACTTGGCGGTTACCAAAGATTGAGAATAAGCATCGGATGGTTTCACGCCTTTTCTTATTCCCTTAAAAACGAAAGAAAATGAAACAGAAACAATTACTCAAGACAATCATCTTTTTGATAGTAGTATCTCTTCTGCCGATAAAGGCAAAAGCCTATACGCAGACTATTGAGGTGGAAGTGGGCGAAACCTTTTCAATCTCTACAACCTACCATAGCAATACTACTTCCATATTCTGGTCTTATGATTATGGCTACGTTGAGCCTGTTGGCTCTATTGGTTCTACTACAAGCAGGGTGACATTTAAGGCAACAAAGCCGACAGGGAATTCTGGTATTTTCATCCAAGCCGAAACTACTGTAAGCTATGGTCAAAATCGTTATGTGGATGATTGGCTTATAGTGATATCCGGTGAAGGTGATGGAGGAGAAGGAGGTGAAGGAGGAGAACCTGATTGGTTAGATGGTTGGGCCACTGATAAAACCGTTGAAGGACACACCATGTGGTTTACCTTAAGCATTATTTATGGAGAGTATGTTGCGCAAGTATGTAAAGATTACCAAGGCAACCCCACGGTAAGCATCTCAGCCACTGACAATGGGAAAGTCACCATACCAGAATACACAAGAGGGTATCCTGTAAAAGGTATCAAAGCCAATTCTTTCATGAATCTTGAATATCTCACAGAGCTTGTCATCCCCAAAACAGTGAACCGTATTGAAAATTATATTGTATATAATTGCCCTAAATTAAAGAAAATAACATGTTTGAACGAAACACCTCCTACTTTCTATGGTTCTATTGCGTTTGATGAAGCATATAACAAGACACTTTATGTTCCATCAGAAGCAGCAAAACAGAAATACATGATAGCTGAAGGTTGGAAAAACTTCAAAGAATATAAGGTGATTGGTGAAGAAGAACAGGGAGGAATTGCAATCAACGAGACGAACTTCCCAGATGCAAACTTCCGTAACAATCTGCTCGGAACGTCTTATGGTTTTGATGGCGTGATTACCGAAAAAGAAATTTCTGACATAAAAGAGATAGCTGCTAATAACGAACATATAAGAAGTTTGAGAGGTATAGAATTCTTTACTAATCTTGAAATTCTGAGCTGTAGTGAAAATGAAATTGAAGAGTTGGATGTGTCAAAGAATCCACTTCTAACAAAGTTAGGCATTAACAAAAACAAGCTAAAATCATTGAACTTGTCAAACAATGCTGTTCTAAAATCTTTGAGCTGTAGTGAAAATGAAATTGAAGAGTTGGATGTGTCAAAGAATCCACTTTTAACAGAGTTATACATTGACAAAAACAAGCTAAAATCATTGGACCTCTCAAATAATACTGTCTTGAATTGGTTGTTATGTTCCAATAATGAAATTAAAGAATTAGATGTATCAAAGAATACGCTTCTTATATACATATCCATTGGCAATAACAAAGTAAAATCATTGGATGTGTCAAAGAATACTGCTTTGGAGTATCTTTATTGTTATACTAATGAGCTGACACAATTAGACGTTTCAAACAACACTGTACTCTCATTTCTTTCCTGTTACGAGAATAATATAAAAGAGGAGGCGATGGACAAACTGGTATCCAGTTTGCCGCAGAACAATACAGACAAAATGTATAGTTTTCGTGTCATTGGAGATGAGAATGAGGGAAATGTCATAACCGGAAAACAAGTATTAACGGCAATGGCAAAGAAATGGTTACCTCAATATAAAGAAGACTCGCAATGGCATGAAATCGATGGCATTTCTGTTGTACAAGCAGACAAGAGGTCAGCCTCAGTCTACTCCCTCTCTGGCCAACGTCTCACAAGTCCTCGCAAGGGCGTGAACATCATCGGGGGAAGGAAAATCGTGATTAAGTAGCTAAAGTTTCCCACCCTTATGAAATGCTGCAAACGTAGCCCCGAAGGGGCGTTAAGAACACAGGCAGGGGTGAAGCCCCTGCTAAAGATGACGAGCAAAGAAGCCCTGAAAGGGCGACAGAGTGTTCTTTCACCCCTTTGGGGTTGGGGTAACATCCTCCTATTAACAGGGGTTCTTGCGTCCCGTTGGTAGCAAGCGACCAGAGGTCGAGCGTCACCCCTGCCTGTGGTCTTTTCAGGCCTTCGGCTTTTAGGGTGGAAAAGTTCAGTTAAGTAGCTTTCCTTATGACGATAATCATTGGAAATACTTTTTTATTTATCCCCCTTCTTCGCCAGCCTTCTTCTACGGAGGGCTGGCGAAGTCGTTAGTTGTAAGGCAAGCAATGACTGATGGCTTGCTTTATGCCTTATTCATAGTGTCTGATTCTCACGTCTATACCACTATCCTTCAACTGCGATGGTATTCCTTTTACGTCCGTCTGACCATAGTGATAAGGGAACAGTACCTTTGGCTTGATGGTCTTTGCAGCCTTGACCAGTTGTTCCGTTGTCATTGTGTAAGGTTGGTTGCAAGGCATGAAGGCGATGTCGATATCTTTGATGTTCTGTATCTCAGGGATGTCTTCCGTATCGCCAGCGATGTAGATGCGCAGCCCGTCAATGGTCAGGATATATCCGTTGTCGCGACCTTTCGGATGGAACTGTGTATGCCCCTCGGAATAGTTATAAGCAGGTACGGCTTCAACGGTGATGTCGCCCAGCGTAGCACTCTGGTCATTGTACAATACAGCACATGAGCCGCCATACATCATTCCCGACGTATCGTCGCCTACCCGTAGCCTTTCCCCGCACCGCTTGTTCATGACAAGTTGTGTTTTTTCGTTTGACAACAGCTTGATGGCCTCCTTGTCGAAATGGTCACCGTGCTCATGGGTCAAGAAGATATAGTCAGCCTTCGGCATCGCACTATAGTCAATCGTCTTGTTTCCGAGCTTCGTCACGGGGTCAATCTCTATCTCCTGACCGTCGTACTCAATACGGATGCTGGCGTGAACCAACGCATGGAACTTCACCGTCTTTCCGCTCTTGGTCTTGAATACATCCACCTCGTAGGTGTCAGTCGTGACAGGCATCTTAGCCTCTTTCCAGGCAAGGATACCGCCTTTCAGGTTCACAGCCTTATAGCCTTCCGTTGCCAGTCTTCCAGCTGCACTGGACGAACGACGTCCGCTTCTGCAATACACGGCAATTGTCTTGTCGGTAGGTAGCACCGCTTTCGCCTTCTCGATGAAATCGCTTTGCGCCTGATCGATGTTGAGGGCACCCTCAAGGTGACCATCCTTGAACTCATCAGCCGTGCGCACATCCAGCACCACTACGTTTGGATCAATCATCAACTCTGCGAATCCCTTCACGTCCGCATTTTCATAATTAGCCTGACCGCAGGCCGTTGTCAGCCCAAATGTGGCCAACAAACAAGTAATCATTTTCTTCATGTTTATTCAATTATGATGTTTGTACTATTCAACGCACTTCAGTGCGACGCTTTCTAAAGCAGCAATCTCCTGTTCGGTAGTTGCCCAGCTGGTGACGAATCGGCAGGCCGTTTGGCTTGTATCTACTGGATACCAGACCTCGAATCCGATGTAACTGCGCAGACGGTCGAGGTCGGTATTCGGGATGACATAGAATTGCTGATTGGTGGGAGAATCTATGAAGGGCTTATATCCCAGTCGTTCAACAAATAGACGACGCAGCCGCATGGCCAGAGAAACGGCATGTTGCCCGATGGCGAGATACAGTGTGGTATCCCCGACATGCTGGAACAGCGCCTCGAACTGAGCGCCAACAACGCGGCTCTTAGCCAGCAGGGAGCCGTGACGCTTGATACGACTGAGCATGTGACTGGGCGCATTGCCGTGAGGAAAGACCACAGTCTCACCACAGAGCGCACCACACTTCGTGCCGCCAATATAGAAGATGTCGGCCAGCTGCGCCATTAGCGGCAGCGTTACATCCTTGCTTGCCGCCAAGCCGTATGCCAACCGGGCTCCATCGACGTAGAGCAGCAGGCCGTATTCGTGACAAACCTCGTGCAATGCCGTGAGCTCGTCTGCCGTGTAGAGCGTGCCCAGTTCTGTGGGGAATGTGACATACACCATCCCCGGACGCACCATGTGTTCGGCAGTCTCATCAGCGAAATAGGCGGTGAGCCAAGCCCGCAAATCTCCTACATCGAGTTTGCCGTCGTGGGAAGGCAGCGTGATGACCTTATGACCGGTAAACTCCACGGCTCCAGCTTCGTGTACATTGATGTGCGCCGTCTCGGCACAAAGCACACCCTCGTAGGGTTGCAGCGTACAGTCGATGATGGTGGCATTGGTCTGTGTGCCGCCAGCGAGGAACCATATCTGCGCCTCGGGAGCATCACACGCCTCACGAATCAGTTGACGGGCATGTTCGCTGAAGCAGTCGTCCCCATAACTCTGCGTTCGCTCATTATTCGTATCAAGCAGATGGCGCAGCACCATTTCATGAGCGCCATTGTTGTAATCGCTCTCTAGATGGCAGAGCGTATCGTTTCTTTCCTGTTCTGTCATGTCTCTTTTTACTTTTTCTATAACGTTTTATCTATCTGGATGATAATCCTTTGATACGATTTCAGGCTGTATGAGCCATGGTCGGTGGCTTCGCAGACGAGGTGAAGGGTCTGGCCTACAGCATTGGCTGGGATGTTGACGTTGACGATGACATTCCTGGCATCATCGATGGTCAGCTTGGCCGTTCCAATCTCGGACTGCTGCCACCAATGGAGATGGAAGGCATGGCGGTCGGGGTCTGAGGATTGTGAAGCATCAAGACGGATGGTGTCACCAGCCTTGGCATGAAGCACCAAGGGTGACGGCCCCTTATGTCCATTGACCACTACCATCGGATTACGGTTGCCCTTGCCTTCGTCGGCCCATTGCATACGAGCCATGAAGTCATTGAGCTCGTCCTGATAGAACCGCCGCTTGTAGCCCACACTGATGCTACGCACGGGTTCCTCCCACGAAGTCCACGCGGTAGTCAGCGAGTCAGGACACATGCCCCGCTCGTGATAGCCTGCCCAGCCAGCCTGATGCGGGTCTTCAGGGTCGTTCAAACCATTAGGCAGTACGTACAAGAAGCTCGGCGTGTCTCCTTCCACGCCCCATTTATAGTTGGGATATTCCTTGCCCAGTGAACCCTTCGTTTGTATGTGCTGTTGATGCTGCGCCCAGTTCTGCTTGCCCAGCTCGCACTGTTCCTGCCAAGCGCCCTCATCCCAGATGAACAGCAGGTCGTCCTTGAATTCCTGGCGCAGCCACATGTGCGAGCTGCGGGCACGGTCCATGCGGTGAGCGTAGTCCATGTCCTGATCGGTAATGGTGAAGAGACGGAATTTGCGGACGAAGTTTCTGACTTCGTCATCTGTCCGTGTCTGGTTAACCCTCCAGATAGCCTGTGCCAGCGTGTTAGCTCCCCCCCATGCAGCCACATAGATGGGCCGTGGATCGTCCTCGTCTGCCAGTCGTATGAGCAACTCGCTGCCTGGCGAGTCGTTGTTCTCGCCGATGGAGCGGATACCACCATACATACTGCCCATTACACAGCGATTGTCGAGATATTCGGCACTTGGCCAATAGCCTATTCTCTGACTGCCGTTCTCCTTCTTCAATGACAGATGCTTCTTTTGCCCAGAGCGTTTCATCAGGTTCGTCACGTCATGGTCATAAGCCTTGATCACACGTCCCAGATACTGCATCCAATCCATCGGATACGGGTCGCAGTTCCAGCCCACCGACGTGATGAGTGCCTCTATCTCGAACATGTCGGCATACGCCATCAGGTGAACCATCGACTCCATATCGTCGGGTTCCACGTCAGCTGGTGCAATATCTGTACATACCACCAGTCGTGGCTTCACCGCTGTCTCTTTCGCCTTGATTGTTGTTGTCAAGCCTATCAGTCCTAACAACAATACTATCATTCTTATCCTATTCATAACGTTTACAAATAGTTTATTTACCACTAAGTTCACATTTCGCTATCCGTCGAGTTTCCTTTCTTGCCTCCATTATCCATTCCTGATGCTGGAAGATAAACGCTTCCATTTGGTTTACAAAAATATAATAATAATACGACAATAGAACTTAAACACATGAAATTTTAAATGTTTTTGTCTTTAATTAGAGTCCATACGAGCTGCTCTCATATTCGGGGACACCGTGAGCATACCGCTGCGGGTGGTGACGAGGAATAGATGATGGAATGATAATGAAACGAAAAGATGTAATAATATTAAAAATGTGAAGGATTATTTGGTTATTTCCTGACAAATTGATAACTTTGCACCCCGAAAAAGAATTTATCAGTTACGTCCTTGGTCGCTGTTTCGGGCAAGCGGTGAATGGGGCTGACAAGACGACTGCTCTCGAGTTAAGGGCGGGCATGGCTCCAAAGGGATAATTAAAAATTTTTAAAAATAAACCATTATGGCAGAAATGAATTTTGGTGGCGTCATCGAGACTGTGGTCACCAGTAAGGAGTTCTCACTTGAGAAAGCACGCGAAGTATTGAAGGACGAAGTGATTGCCGTCATCGGTTACGGCATTCAGGGCCCTGGACAGGCCTGCAACCTGCGCGACAACGGCTTCAACGTCATCGTCGGACAGCGTCAGGGCAAGACCTACGACAAGGCTGTGGCCGACGGCTGGGTACCCGGCAAGACGCTGTTCTCCATCGAGGAGGCTGCCGAGAAAGGCACTGTCCTCTGCATGCTGCTCTCTGACGCTGGTCAGATTCAGCAGTGGCCCACCATCAAGCAATATCTGAAGCCCGGCAAGACGCTGTACTACAGCCACGGCTTCGCCATCAACTGGAGCGACCGCACGGGTGTTGTTCCCCCGAAGGACGTCGACGTGATTATGGTGGCTCCTAAGGGAAGCGGAACTTCCCTTCGCACCATGTTCTGCGAGGGCCGCGGCCTGAACTGCTCGTATGCCGTCTATCAGGACGCTACCGGCAAGGCCAAGGAGAAGACGCTGGCCTTCGGTATCGGTATCGGTGCCGGCTATCTGTTTGAGACCACCTTCCAGCGCGAGGCTACCTCTGACCTGACCGGTGAGCGCGGCTCATTGATGGGCGCTATTCAGGGACTGCTCCTGGCACAGTACGAGGTATTGCGCGAGCACGGACACTCTCCCTCGGAGGCTTTCAACGAGACCGTTGAGGAGCTCACCCAGAGCCTTGGCCCGCTCTTCGGTGCCAAGGGTATGGACTGGATGTATGCCAACTGCTCGACCACCGCACAGCGTGGCGCACTCGACTGGGCACCCCGTTTCCACGATGCTATCAAGCCCGTCATGGAGTGGCTGTACTACTCGGTGATGACTGGTAACGAGGCACAGATCACCATCGACGCCAACTCGAAGCCCGACTATCGTGCCGGCTTGGAGAAGGAACTCGAGGCCATGCGCAATCAGGAGATGTGGCAGGCTGGTGCCGTGGTGCGCAAACTGCGTCCTGAGAACAGCGAAGACTAAGATCTAACGGGCAATTGACAATTGCTAATTGACAGAAGAATGAAAATCAAGTCCGAATCGCTTGTCGGTTCGGACTTTTTTTGTACCTTTGCACTCGCGGAAAGCAGTGCCACGGTCTGTCGCTGGTGCCAAGGAGGCACGAGAGGAAAGTCCGGGCAGTACAGGGCGCTCCACTTCTGAAAGTAGAAGCAGTCGGCGACGGCTGGATATGGAAGAAGAGAACGACCGCCCCTCTGGGGGTAAGGGTGAGAAGGCGGTGTAAGAGACCACCAGCCGGCGGGCGATCGCCGGGCTGTTCCATCTGGGGGCTGCAAGTTCATGTATACCATCGGCTGAGGGTTGCCCGCCCGAGTCAGTATCGACACGATGGAGGGTAGAACGCTTGAGACGCACGGTGACGTGCGTAGTAGATAAATGACAGACACCGACTTTCGGGTCGGCACAGAACCCGGCTTACAGGGGCAGTGCTTTCCGTTTTTTTAATTGATGATTGAAGATTGAACCTAAAACGACTGAAACAGTTCCTCCAGGTTGACATCTGGCGCACGTCGTCGGAAGAGTTGTCACCTGTGCGCCGCCTTTTCTACGAGGTGGTGAAAGTGGTGTGGCTGGCCGTGCGCTTCTTCACCACAAAGCGGGTGCTGACGCAGGCAGCCGCACTGACCTACAGCACGTTGCTAGCTATTGTGCCCATCATGGCAGTGGTGTTTGCTATTGCCCGTGGCTTCGGTTATAGTAAGTATATAGAGTTGTGGTTTCGCGATGCCTTTGCCTCGCAACCACAGGCAGCCGAGGTGATCATCGGGTGGGTGAACAGCTATCTGGTGCATACGAAGAGCGGCATCTTCCTCGGTGTGGGTCTGATATTCATGCTCTACACGGTGCTCATGCTGGTGAGCAACATCGAGCAGACGTTCAACGAGATATGGCAGGTGAAAAAGCCGCGCAGCATCTTCCGCACTTTCACCGACTATCTGGCCATGTTCTTCCTGTTCCCCATCCTGATAGTCATCTCGTCGGGTCTCAGCATCTTCATGGCTACGATGGCATCGTCGCTGCCCGACTTCCTGCTGCTGGGGTCGGCGGTGAGGCTACTCATCAGTCTCTCGCCCTACGTCCTCATGTCGGCATTGTTCATTGCCCTTTACGTGTTCATGCCCAACACCCATGTGCGGGTGAAGAATTCCATCGTACCAGGCATTCTCGCAGGTATCGCCATGCAGTGGCTGCAGTTCTTCTACATCCATTCGCAGATATGGGTCACAGGCTACAATGCCATCTACGGTTCGTTTGCCGCCCTGCCGCTGTTCATGCTGTGGGTGCAGATATCGTGGACCATCTGCCTGTTTGGTGCCGAGCTCAGCTATACCAGTCAGAACTTGGAGTACTTTGACTACGACACGCAGACTACCGATATCAGCCATCGCTACCAGATCATGCTCTCGGCATTGGTCATGGGACACATCTGCCGACGCTTTGCCGATGGGGGCAAACCTTACACTGCCGAAGAGCTGCGCCAGCTGACAGGCATTCCCATCCGTATTGTCAACGATATGGTCTACCTGCTCATCGATGCCCGGCTGCTCATAGAGATTTCGTCTGACGAGAAGGGTGAGAGCTCTCGCTACGTGCCTGCCGAGAGCCTTTCAAACCTGAGTCTCGGTACTATGATCGACCGCCTGGAGGCACAGGGGAAATGGCAGATAGACCTACCCGTGAGCCAGCTCTTCAGCGAGAGCTGGGCAAGGGGCGTAGACCTGCGCATCAACTATCTGCGCCAGCTGCGCGACATACGACTTGAAGACCTTCCTGTTGAGAGAAGTTAAGGAATCTGGTGTAAAGAAAAGTCAGAGCAAAAAAAGCCCCGCAATCCGAATATGGATGCGGGGTCTTTTTTGTTCTATTGTATCCTGTTAGGATCTCTGACTTAGAAGTTGTAGTAAACACCGAAGGTCACGTTGCCAGTGGTGAAACCGCCAGTAGAAGCGCGGAGGTTCATGCTTGTGGGAGCATCGGGAGCACCAGTAACATCGGCCACGGGATCCTTGTGGTAAGCAAATCTGAAGATATCGTTGATATGGGCAGCAATGCTCCACTTATCGTTGATATCGTAAGCAATACCAGGAGACAGGAACAGACCGAGATCCATACCAGCCTTCATATCCTTCTGAGACTGGAAGGCGAGGAGAGCACCACCATCAACAAAGATGTTAGCCTTGCCGTATTCCAGCACCTGATAACGGAGGTAGGGACGAAGCTGGATGGTCGTGACAGTTGCCTCGACAGAAGGAGTGCCAGAAGCTGTGCCTACATACTTGGTCTCGTTCTTGGTAGAATTGTAGTTGAGAATGATACCAACGCTCTTGGTGTCGTCCAGAGCCATGCCAATTTCGGGAGCGAGTGTGAAGCCAGAGCTAGTAACCTCTGTGGTAGTAGCAGGAGTCGTCTTGGTCTGATAGCCCAGGCTACCACCAATGTAGTACTGTGCGTTCATGTTCACTGCAACGAAAGCAGCTGCGATTGTCATCAAAATCTTTTTCATTTTCTTTTTTTGTTTAATTTTACATTCCCCCACTTTTTAAGGAGGGGGTTATCCTTTAGATTTCTGGGTGCAAAGGTAATACATTTTACAAAACCACCAAATGTTTTATGAGTTTTTTTGCAAAAAATCGGTAAGAAAACGACATTTATACTAAAAAAAAGGAAAAATGAACACATGATGCATGCCTATTTAGATAAAATTACTAATTTTGTGGATGAGAATTTAACACATTATTATATATTGCATGAGAAAAAACTTTTTACTTCTAAGCCTGTGTCTGGCCCTTTCCGCAACGGCCCAGACAAAAGACGGCGGTATCAGTGCGTCGATGTTGCGTGACATCCAGAAGGAGCAGACACTCACTCCTGCTGACCGTGCGCTGATCAATGCCATTGCTGCCAACAACATTGACGACCTGGCCAAGAACCACATGAACGCCGGAGAGTTGGACACTTATTTCAGCGTTGAGACCAAGAAGCAGACCATTACCGACCAGAAACAGTCGGGACGCTGCTGGATGTTCAGCGGCATGAACGTGTTGAAGAGCGACTTTGCCCGGCGCACCGACTCGCTCACCGTGGAGTTCTCGCAGGCCTATCTCTTCTTCTGGGACCAGTTGGAGAAGGCCAACCTGATGTTACAGGGCGTCATCGACACCGGCCAGAAACCCATCGACGACCAGCGTGTGCAGTTCTTTTTCCACCATCCGCTCAACGACGGTGGTACGTTCTGTGGCGTGGCTGACCTGGGCGACAAGTATGGCATGGTGCCCAAGGAGGTGATGCCCGAGAGCTATTCAAGCGACAATACCTCGCGTGCCTCGAGACTCATTGCCTCAAAGCTGCGCGAGTTTGGTCTGCAGCTACGCGAGATGGTGCAGAAGGGCAAGAAGCCTGCTGCCATCGAGAAGGCGAAGACACGCATGCTGGGGCAGGTCTACCACATGCTGCAGTACACCATCGGTGAGCCTCCGCAGAAGTTTACCTACGCCTTCCGCGACAAGAACGGCAAGCAGATTGGAGAGCCGCGTGAGTACACCCCGATGCAGTTCTACAAGGAAGTGGTGGGCGACCAACTCAATGGTTCCTTCATCATGGTGATGAACGACCCGCGCCGCGACTATTACAAGACCTACGAGGTGGAGTACGACCGTCATACATACGACGGCCACAACTGGAAATATGTCAACCTGCCCATGGACGATATCGAGCAGATGGCCATCGCTGCCCTGAAAGACGGACGAAAGATGTACTCCAGCTATGATGTGGGCAAGTTCCTTGACCGCAAGCGTGGCTATGCCGACACCGAGAACTTCGACTACGGCTCGCTCTTCGGTACTACCTTCGGCATGGACAAGGCCCAGCGCATCATGACCTTCGACAGCGGTTCGACACATGCTATGACCCTCACTGCCGTAGACCTCGATGCCAAGGGCAAGGCCAAGAAATGGAAGGTAGAAAATTCGTGGGGTGCCGACTGGGGACAGAAAGGCTGTCTCATCATGACCGACCGCTGGTTCCGCGACTACATGTTCCGTCTGGTAGTGCCCAAGCAGTACGTTCCCGAGAAAATCCTTCGTGCTGCCGACCTTCCTCCGGTGATGGTCATGCCCGAAGATCCGCTCTTCCTGCCTGACGAATAACGAATAAAAAGAATCCCGATGTTCACAACCGAGCATCGGGATTCTTCTTAAGAAATTAGAGGGAGTAAAAGGAGTTAGGTGACAATACCTTCCTTATTCCTTATTATTTGTTATCTACGGCAGCCTGCTCGATGGGGAGGCACTTCTTGTAGTTCTCGATGTAACGCTCGAAACCGGCGACGTCCTCGGCAGTGGGGGCGATAGAGACACCGGTGTTGCCAGCGAAGACCACCTCCTCAAGGTAGTCGGCAAGGTTCTTGCCGTTCTTGTTGATAAGGTAGCCGGCCAGCAGGGCGATACCCCATGCACCGCCTTCGCCAGCGGTTTCCATCACCGAGATGGGGCTGTTGAGGGCGGCAGCGAGCATGCGCTGACCCACGCCGGGAGTCTTGAAGTAACCACCGTGACCGGTGATGCGGTCTACGCGTATCATCTCGTCCTTGAACAGGATGTCATTGCCAATCTTCAGCACGCCGATGGCACCGTAAAGGTTGGCTCGCATGAAGTTAGCGAGGTTGAACTTGTCGTTGGCTGAACGAACGAAGAGGGGACGGCCGTCGCTGAGACCTGTGACAGGCTCACCGCTGACGTAGTTGTATGCCATCAGGCCACCGCAGTCGGTGTCGCCCTCGAGGGCTTTGTTGAACAGCTTGCCGTAGAGTTCGTTCATGTCGACGGGCACGCCGAGCAACTGCTGATACTCCTTGAACAGTCCCACCCAGGCGTTGATGTCTGAGGTGCAGTTGTTGCAATGGACCATAGCCACGAGCGAGCCGTCGGGTGTGGTCACCATGTCAATCATCTCGTAGGGCTTCGACAGCGGCTTCTCCAGCACAATCATCGAGAATGAAGAGGTACCTGCCGAGACATTACCCGTGCGCTGCTTCACGGCGTTGGTGGCTACCATACCTGTGCCTGCATCGCCCTCAGGAGGACAAACGGGACAGCCGGGCTTCAGGTGGCCGGAGACGTCGAGCTTCTTGGCACCCTCAACAGTCAGCATGCCTGCGCTCTCGCCTGCGTTCAGGCTCTTGGGCAGGATGTCGAGCAGGGTCCATGAGTAGCCCTTTGGTGCGATGAGCTTATTGAACTTCTCGACCATCGTGGCGTCGTAGGTCTTTGTGGCGGGGTCGACGGGTATCATGCCCGAAGCATCGCCGACGCCCAGGACGAACTCGCCTGTCACCTGCCAGTGGACATAGCCTGCCAGGGTGGTCAGGTACTTGATGTCCTTTACGTGGTCGTTGCCCTCGAGGATGCACTCATACAGGTGGCTAATGCTCCAGCGCAGGGGGATGTTGTAGTTGAACAGCTCGGAGAGCTCAGCGGCAGCTTTGCCTGTGTTGGTGTTACGCCACGTGCGGAAGGGCACCAGGATCTCCTGCTTCTCGTTGAAGGCCATGTAGCCGTGCATCATAGCCGAGAAGCCTATGGCAGCGAGGTTCTCAATCTCGCAGTCGTACTGCTTCAGCACGTCCTTGCGCAACTCAGCATAGCAGTCCTGCAAGCCATACCAGATGGCTTCGATGCTGTAAGTCCACAGACCGTCGACGAGCTGGTTCTCCCACTCGTGCGAGCCTTGAGCGATGGGTTTGTTGTCCTGGTCGATAAGTACGGCCTTGATACGGGTGGAACCAAATTCGATTCCCAGAATGGCTTTACCAGCCTCGATGGTTTGTTTTGCAGTCATTGTTTTTCTGTTTAGGTTTTAATACTGCAAAAGTAGTTTATTTTTTGCAAATAGCCAAACATTTCTCTATAAAAATGGAATAAGTGGAATAATTACCCTAAATTAACGAAATTTAACACCGGCACCAGTTGAACAGTGTCCGCACCGTCACGCCCGCTGCCTGGGCCAGCTGTTGTTTCGTCATTGCTCTCATAAAATGATGAATTAAGCATTGCAAAGTATTATACTTTCAGTGTCTAAGTGCCATACTTACGTGTCCTAAACACTATACTTTTGAAAGGCATCCTTGGCGATGTGTGACAGATGTGACAGAAGAAATATAAACTTTCGTATAAAGGAAAACATTTAGCCTTAGGGATAAATAATTTCCTATAGGGAAAGTTGCTGTTTTATCTGTCATATCTGTCACAACCACATCAGAATGGAAGGTCGCCTTCATGGAAATGTGGTTCAAATGACGCGCTTTCTTCGTTATTTTCATCTGGTCCACGATTCGCTGCTCGTCGGCATCGAACCAGTAGCGGAAGCCCCGTCTAAGTTCGTCGCGCAGCTGGGCGTAGAGCTGGTCGTAGTAGCATTTTATAGGATAGCTTTATCTTTCGCTATAGGTATGGAACGAGTGGGGTCATTAGTATGTTCACGAGATACGTTGTTATTTCTGTTTCCAATAGTTCTCTAATCGCTGGGCTTCCTCATCTGTAATATAGGTAACTGCGCCATGCTTCTGTTCAGAGAAGTTAGTGCGCTTCATGGGACTACCCTTGGCATCAAAATAGCCGATGGGATGATAGGTAAAGAAGTCGCGTGTCTCTACAAAGCCGAAGTTCATAGGACGGATATTGTAGTTGTCGAACATCACCACATAAGTGTCAGTGCCTATTCGCTGCCAGCAGTTGGGGGCCTCGTGACCGCGACGCTCGCCGTCTTGATAGAGTTCATCGAACTGGTAAGGACCTGTGATTTTCCGGGCAGTGGCGTGCTTGGGTGTTGCTCCCTTTTCGTGGCTAACGTAGAACAGGTGGTAGGTGTCGCCCACCTTTATGATGTCCGAATCGATAATGTTATAGGTGGCATTGGGAGCTTCGGCCAAGAGCTTGGGCTGTGAGGTCAGTGCGTTATAGTCGTTATTCACGTAGGCATAATAGATTTTGTTCATGCCCTTACCCTGACGAGTGGTGAAATGAACCATCAGCTGTCCCGTATCCTCGTCGTAGACCGTCTCGGGAGCCCAAACGCACCCCACGTCACTCCACTTCATGTCGTCCTGGTCGGGCAGGATGGAGAAGTCGAGGTTTTTTCGCATCCAGTGGATAAGGTCGAACGACTTCATCAGCACCAGTCCTCGATTGTTGCCCCATCCATATAGTTTACCGTCGCGCTCCCACTCTGTGGTACGCTTACCGTCACGCTGACCAAATACGTGCAGGTCGGTCATCGAGAGGTAAAAGGCTCCGTCAGACCCGCGGAAGATATGCGGGTCACGGATGCCATGTTGTATGGCGATGGTGTCGCCGCTGATTACGGGCTTATCGTCGTTCAGCGCTGTCCATGTATAACCATCGCGACTGATGGCCATGTGGAGACCGTGATCCTGGTCTTTGTGGTAAACCATGAGGTAGGCGGCAAGAGGTAAGTTGGAAGAAGTAAGAGGTGAGACTCCCTCTGTCGTGGCGGGGATGCTTCTGATGCTGCCGTCAGCATTGTAGTACATCGGCTCGGCAATAATGCTGCGACTGTAGCCTGTACCTTCAGGCAGGCCACCGTTGTGCGAGAAGAAGAGCCATTGATTACGGAAATTAACGATTGCGGGGTGCGTGGTGTTCGAGTTTCCGGCTATCTCGCTGATGATTCCCATCGGCTTATATGGCCCACCAATGTTGTCTGCAACAGCATAGGCAATCTTTTCCGGCCACTCACTGGCATAGGTCAGATAGTACTTTCCATTGTATTTATGTACCCAAGGAGCCTCGGTAAATCGTGGTACATCTATCTGGTGGATGTCACCGTCTATCTCCGTCATGTTTTCTTTCAACTTGGCATAGTAGCACTGCTTGTTGCCCCATATTATATAAGGCGTACCATCGTCGTCGATGAGGATGGCAGGGTCAATACACGCCCAACTATGCTTCGATGTGAAGCACTGCTCATTGGTGAGGAGGGGTTTCCCGAGTGCATCCTTATAGGGGCCTGTAATCTTGTCGCTCACAGCAACGCCGATACCACACCAGTTGGTCGACACATACCAGTAATAACGCCCATCCTTACCTTTCGCAACATGACCTGCGTAGGCCTGCTTGCTCTTTGCCCAGGCGAAGTCTTCGATGCGCAGGGGTGACGGGTGCTCCGTCCAATGACGCATATCAGTAGTGGAATAGAGCAGCCAGTCTTTCATCACGTAGCCATTCTGATTGCCTTCAGCATCATGACCAGCAAAGAGCCATAGCGTGTCGTTCTCCACCAACACGGCAGGGTCGGCCGTATATTTGTCGCGGATAATGGGGTTGCCGTTGCTCTCAAACTCATGGGTCATCACCCAGCCCCATTTCTGTTGCACGCGCTCAATCTCGTCTTTCGTCACCGAGATCACACTTCCATGACGGGGGAAGAAGTCTTTGCGGAACGACTGCGGCTCCTTGGTCCAATGAATAAGGTCTTTGGAGGTCTGATACTCATAGCGCCCTGAGCTGTAAAGGTCGTACATGAGAATCCATTTGCCACTACCATCATGCAATGGGAACACGCTGCTTCCTTCCACATGCGTACGTGTCCCAGCGTAGGCATCCAGGTATTTGAAGTCTTCCTTATACGGGCCTGTGAGTTTCTTTGAGAAAGCCTGCTGGATACCGTTCTTCACCTCCTTGCCACGCTCGTCCTTGGTATTGCCTTTATAGAAGAGGTGGTAGGTGCCATCTTTGTAGATGATGTCGTTGTCGATGCTGCCATATTTGGCAGAGAACAGTTGCTTCGGCTCGCTCTCGAAAGCCGTAAAATCCTTGTTGGCGTAGGCATAATAGGTGATGAGGCTCTTTCGTCCGTCTCCTGTGCGTTGCAGGGTGAAGTAGATCATGTACTTCTTCGCCTTGCGGTCGTAGATGGTCTGCGGTGCCCACACCCAGTAGGCATCGCTGAACTTGGGCCAGTCCTTTCCCAAATTGATTTTCCCGTGCGTCCAGTTGACCAAGTCCTTCGATTTCATCAGCACGATGCCAGGGTTCTCGGTCCATCCGTTCTTCATCACATTCATATCTGTTGCCACGATGTAGTAGCAGCCGTCCTCACCACGCAGGATGTGCGGGTCGCGGATGCCACCGCTCTCACTAATAGTATCAGAGGCTATTATAGGCTTATTGTCGTTCAGTGCGTACCAGTTTTTGGCATCTTCACTCACAGCGAAGCGCAATTGTTCCTGCAGGCTCTTGTCTCCGCTGCCCTCAAAGTAAGCGAAAAGATAACCCGCATAAGGAGAGTTTAGAGATGAGCGTTTAGCGTTTAGAGTTTGGGTTTGCCCATTGGCAAGACTCACTCCCATAAATAGCAACGCTAATATCAGAATCTTCTTCATATTATCTTTTTATCAAGAATTTGAGAATTAAAAAATATGAATTATTTCGCTATGTATGTATGCATAGAGTGTGCTGGAAGGGTCATGTTCAGGAACTTCTTACCCAGTTTGACGGTGGCGGTGCGCTGGTCGTTGGTCTGGTTGCCAATGATGACCACATACTTGTTGTCAGGCCGCTGGAACACAATGACGGGCATGCCTTGTGTCTGTTCGCGCGGTACATACCCCTGCATCTTACTGCCTGGAGGCACGAGGTTCGAGAAGTGCTTCACGGCATAGAACTCAGGTGTAAAGCGATGAGATAAGTTCGCTGATTTTACCTGTACCAGTGCATTCTGCTTCCATCCCCAGGCACTGCGGCCCTGGTCACAGAGGATGAAGTTCCAGATATAATACTCATCGCAACCGCGACCTACGTAGTCTGCCAGCAGATGGAAGGTATGTTCTCCTGCCCGCCAATCCATCTGTCCGTTGCCGCACTCACTCTCAGTGGAGATGAAGCGCAGGTTAGGATAGCGTTGACGCAGGGAGTCGATAATCTGACGCCCCTCCCACTGCAAGCCGATGGCCTTAACTAGTGGAGAGTTTAGAGTGTAGAGCGTAGAGTTTTCTTCCGCCGTTTGGGCTGGCGCGACGAGTCCGTCGATGAACTGTGATACATAATCCAGTCGATTGGTATTGAGGGTGCCGATGTTGACATCAACCTCGGGGTGCTTCTTCTGCATGGTGGGAATCAGGTAGTCACGATTGAAGCGCAGTGTACCTTCTGCCGTCCAGGCGCAACCAGGATAGGCAGTATACGAGTAGGCCTCGTTCTGATACATCACCATATCAATAGGAATGTTCTCTTCAGCATACAGGTCAATGAACTTACAGAACATGTTAGCGTAAGCCTGTAGGTAGCGCGGGTCTTGAATGAAGTAGGTCTGCGAGGCCAGTTTCTTGGGGAACAACCGACCGCGCTTCCCGTCCATGAACTTCATCTCGTCAGGATCTACAGTGGCATCTTGGTAACTGCTCCCCTCTCCAGTCAAGTTCCCCTCGCCCTTCGGAGAGGGGTTAGGGGTGAGGCTGGGGCTAAACAGCAGGTAGTCCTTCTCCTTCGGTTGAGTGTTAGCTGGCGAACTGCACACAGGGTAGTCCTGATTGATCTTCATCCATGCTGGAGGGCTCCAAGGTGATACCCAGAAGGTCATCTGCGGCTGGTACTTCTGAGCCTTCTTGATGAGTCGAATCACATTAGCCTTGTCATGCTCGATATTAAAGTATTTCAGTTGGAAGTCACCTGCTACCGTATCGCAAGAGTACCATGCGCGGCTGTAGTCGTTAGCGTTCATCGACAGACGTCCACGGGTGAACTTCAAGTCACCGTTAGGAGAGAAGAGGCGACGCATCACCTCCTCCTGTTCCTCAGGTTTCAGCAGTTCCAGGGCATCCAGATCCAACTCGTTGAAGCACGTACCCCATGCCTTGAACACATGGCCCTGCTCCTGCCCCGTGATGTTTAATATCGGCTCAGTGGTAGCCTTGCCGCTAAGCACTGTCTTCGATTGTTGCCACTCGTTGCCTTCTGTCGTTGTATAATGCAAAAAGGTCTGAGCCGTCGCTTCGATGCTGACGGCCAGACCTAATATGATAATTGCTTTCCTCATAAATATATAACGCGTACTATGTTATCTTATTATGAATTTGTTACCTTTAGTAATATAAATACCTTGCTTTGTTGGTGTAGCCACACGGCGACCCTGCAGGTCATAGTAGTGGTTATTAGCTGTTGGCTGTTTGCTGTTAGCCACGACCACCTCGATACTGTTTGGAGCCGTTCCACTGATATTGACAGCCACGGTATTCTTGAGACCGTTGGAAGGGGTGATTGGCTGCAGAATGATATAGGCAATATCCTTGCTGGCCTTTTCCGTGTTAACGGTGAGGTTGCAAAGCGTCTCATCTTGAGTGATAGAGATGCCGTCGCCATCAATCTCAGTGCCGTCCATAAGCACCATCTTGACAATTGTAGCGCCTGTACAGTTATTATAGTGAAGCATGATAGGCTCATTCTTCTCCACCTTGAAGCGGGCGGCTGTAGCATCGGGCAGGTAATAGCCAAGATGAGGCGGCTGGTTATAGCCTACGTTCTGCCAGGCAATGCCAAGACGGTATGTGTGGTCATACATCAGACATGGTACGCGGGCAACTGTTTCATGAGCCGTGGCAAAAATGTTGAGCGTTGCCTTGTCCTCGTTATTGAAAAGGATAATTTCCTCGCGCCAGTCACCAAAGATGTCGGCAGACAGGCAAGGCGTGGTCTTTGTGCCGTTGCAGGTGACGCTATAGCCGTACTCATAGAGCTGCTTGCCATCAACAGCCATGCGTCCCTCGCCTGCTTTTTCCAGATAGGGCTGGTTGTGACCACCGCCCACGCCGTTGAGCAGCTCGTCGTAGATGTCGCCGTCCCAGTAGACGCGGAAATTCTCCGACCACGCGTCACCTACAATGGCACCCGTAGGCGCATTGTACATGTTGCCATCACCAAAGTACCAGAACTCATAGCCGCGCTTCTCGTTGACGTCAGCTGCGATGCCACGAGCCGTGTCGCCATCGCCCGTCATGTGGATGAGCAACTCACCTGTTGCAGCATCACAGATGTGCATGCCGAAGGGAGGGTCTTCGTGAATAGTAAAGACCTCCAGACCTGGACGATCGGGCATCAGGTCGGCCACATGGATGGCATCACCGTGGTTCAGGCCCGTGCTCCAGAGCAGCGTGCCGTCGTGGTCAATGGCGGCAGAGCCGTAGATGACCTCATCCATACCGTCGCCGTCAACATCGGCACAGCTGATGTTGTGGTTGCCCTGACTGTAGGCAGTGTAATGCGTGGCACCGGCATAGGTAGCGTGGTCGTAGGTGCGCACATCCTTTTGATTTGAGGTTGTCATAACGGTCTTGTTTGATAGGCTGGCGTGGCGCCAACGAGTAGAGAGCTTCTTTCCGTCGAAATCCACTGCCCAGAGATAAGAGCGGGTATAGTAGCCGCGGCACATCACCGCAGAGGCATGAGTGGGATTGGCTGCGTCCAGATGTGCCACTGTTGCCAGATAGCGCTCTGAGCGGTTGCCGTAGTCATCGCCCCAGATATCGTAGCGACCTTCAGGTGCTCCGCCCACGAAGCAACCACGGTTCGGGTTGTAGTAAACCGTATGGATGGCCTCGCCGGTTTCTCCATTAAAGATAGTAAGGAACTCAGGTCCGTACATCACCTGTCCACCACCATTTAAGTATTCTTTCTCATTGTCCACCTTACGGATCACCTCCTCATCGGCGGCATCACTCACATATTTGCCTGCACCATCAATGGTACCAGGACCAGTCTTCACCACAAACTCGGCTTTGCCATCGCCGTCGAAATCATAGAACAGGAAGGGCACATAGTGTGGACCCGAACGGATGTTATGTCCCATGGCGATGCGCCAAAGCTTCTGTGCTGTCATCTTACCGTCGGCCTCGATGATTTTGTAGCAGTCGAAGAAAGTGGGTCCGGTAAAGCCACCCTGCGAGTTGTCGGCAGGATAGGAGGGTTCCCATTTCACCAACAGCTCCAGCACGCCGTCACCGTCCGCATCAGCCACAGAACAGTCGTTGGGTGAATAGTTGTTGGTCTTGTCGTGGAAGGTCACGTCGGCAGGACGGTCGAGCTTCAGCGTGTTGTAGATGCCCTGCCAAGGAGTAATAGCCTCAGTAGTGCTCACCACCTCACCGTTGCGCTTCGTTACAATCTGATACTTGGCGGTTTTAGAGCCTTGTTTGTCGAGCCAGTTGGTCGAGTTGTTGATGTCTGTAGCTACCACCGTGCCGTTCTTGATTACGTCGAACGTAGTGTAGTCATCATCGGTGTCGAGCATGCGCCACGATATCAAGTAGTTGCTACCTGATGCTGTCTGCGGCACAGCCATCACGTGACGGGTAAGAGCCTCACCCCCAGCCCCTCTCCGATATGAGAGGGGAGTAGTTACCTGTGCGAACGAGGAACTCACTGCCGCTACTAAGAAACAGATTGAAAAAATTCTCTTTTTCATATTGTGTGCAATTATTTGTTTACTTATATATAAAAATCTATATACTCCCCTCTCCCGTTGGAGAGGGGTTGGGGCGTGAGGCTACTTTCCCAGATACTCCAGTTTCCAGTTGTCAATCATCAGCCAGTCACGGCGAATGTATTCGCTCTTTTTTAGTCCGATGCGGAGCTGTCCGTTGGTGACATGCACCTCAATGCTGTTACCGTTGTAGTAGCCTGCTGCGAAATAGGCAGCAGCCGATGACATCGTGTTGGGTACCCACCAGCTGCCCAACTTAATCTCTCCGCTCACGCCCAAAGCCGTTGTGGGAGCTCCCGTAAAGATACTCTGCATCTTTGTCGTAGTAGTCTTGCCATCGGTAGTGACATAGAGCTTCGCATGCAGCACACTCTCCTCAGTGCCGCCAACCTTCGCTTCATAGGCTGGACCTTCCAGTCCGGCGCGGTAGAAGCCCTGAAGACTCAGACGGTAGATGCCTTCGGGCAATCCTACGAGATCCTGATAGCAGTCGATGGTCTCTTTGTTGAAGAATTCAGCGTTCTGTAGGTTGTTGGTGGCATCGATGCCGGGAGCTGTTCCTTTCCATCCCTCATTGTCGTTGTTTTCGTATCGCGGATTAATGATATACTTGTCAGTCAGGTCGAGCGGATGGTCTCTTGAAGCATCTTTCAGTTCGTCCTCAATCATTTTGTTGGTGATACTCACGATGGCAGCTGTCAGTTGCTCCTGTGTGCTGGCGGTATTTTCATAGACGGCCTGTTCTGTGGTTACGTCGATGCCGGCAGCCTTGGCCTCTTCAATCAACGCCTTCAGCTGGAGAGCAGTCTTATAGGTAGCCACCGCTGTCTGGTAAGTGTTATAGTCGGCAGTACTCACCACGGCCCAGTCGGTCTGATACAATCCCTCGCCGGGCTCCTCGTCTGTAAAGAGCAGTGCAGCCAGACGTGTCTGGAGGTCGTACTCAAAGAGGTCAAGGCCCATCATGGCACCTGGATAATTCTCCTGATTATAACTCTCGTTAGGTGCACTCATCATCAGTTTGAAGGTTTTGTCAGCACCACGCACTATCTGCCAGTTGCATTCCGTTGCACTCTCAGCATCTACATACATGGCACCATTGGTGGTGACAAACATGGTGCGCCATGCTTTCTTTGCCTCAGAGTAGTTGGTAATCTTCACGGCACTGCCGTTCTGAACAAACTTTACCTTCAGTCCCGTCTCACCGATACTGGCCTGTGTGCCGTAGCTGTTGCCTTCAGTATAGAAGCGGGCGGCACCCACATTGTAGAGATAGCACTCCTGTCCTGTAGCATAGTCACTGATAACGGGCTGTGGTTTCTGCCAGATACCGTCGTCCTCGGCATCGAAGTCGAGCTTAACACCAGAAACCTGAGTGGTGCCAAACTTATTGAGTATAAATGAAAGTGCTGTCTCTACGGGTGCAGCCTTCACATTGCCGCTACCTGTCAGTGTCGTCACAGCCTCACTGCCACGATAGACGTATGCTTTGCCTGCTTCTGGCTTCTTCACTTCCTGCATCTTCAGGGTGTTTCCGCTCTGGCTCTTCACCTCATAGAACGTGCCGTTGGCACCGCCAGTGACGGCGAAGGGCAGACAGACAACGGTAGAGACACCGGCCTCGATATTGCCATAGAACGTAGCCTTGTTGGCAATGAAATCGGTAGCAGCTGTGAAGTCATAGCCGTCGTAGAACACGAGGTTGGCCACCGTTCCGCCCACGAGGTCGTTGTTCAGCTTGGCATCGGTGATGGTTTTGATGGTACCCGTAGATGTGAACAGGATGTTAGGATTTGCGGCAGTCAGGTCACAGATCACGGCATGAGCTGTTGCATCGACACCGTCGGTATATGCTACGGCATAGTTGCTGGTTCCGTCGCTCATATAATAAAGATGTACGTCCGCAATGCTCACCTTGCCGTTGCCTGTAGTTACGAACTCAATCTTCAGGTGACCATCGGCGTCGAGTGTGCCTGTGGCAGTAGCCCAGTCCCACCCCTTTGCGTTATCACTGGTGCTGAAGCCGCCCAGTGTGCTATAGGGCATCTTCACGCCATTCATGTTCAACTGGTCGTTCATGCTATTGGTACCGCGATTGATGACGGCATCGCCATTGTTCTCGGCAATGCGGGCCGAAACGGTTGTACCATTGGCACCACGTACTGCAGCAACCACTTTGTAGGTACCCTTTGGCATGTTCTTGACAGACTGCACCATCACGCTACCGTCCTCACTGGCTTCAAGGGCATAGCCGTTGCCACGATAGAGAGCACAAAGACCGCGTTCGCCGCCCCACCATCCGTCGCTGCTGCGATCGAAATTGGGATTCTGAAGAAGAGCCGTAGCATCGCCATTGGCTGCTACCATCGTCGCTTTGTTGGCTGCTGCTGCAGCAGCATCGACAGTACCTTCGCCCGACATGACATAGTTGATGTAGTCAGACTCCTTAATTAGTGCCCAGCGGGCGTAGGCCGGTTTTGTGCTGCTGGCATTGGTGCCTGTGAGGTACATGGTCTTACCAGCTACCTCGGTGTTGGTCTCAGTGAAGTTATTCGTGTAAATGTAGTATAATTTTTCTGCTTCCTCGCCTGTTGGAGCTTCGATAGTCCACTTCGTGCTGTTCTCGTCACCATCGCTCCACAGGTACTGTCCTTTATACACACCAATCTTCAGGTACTTGCCTGCGTTGCCAGATATCAGGAATGACGAGCCTTGTGGGGTGAATGTCACCTTGGCAGTGGGCTCATTGCTCAGCGAACGATGGTCGGTGTCCAGGAAGGTCTGGTTCAGCATGTCATACAGGTAGTAGCTGCCCTCGGTTGTAGGAATCTCGCTGCGATACTTCGCAGGGATGGCATTCGCCTTGGCGATGGCAATATACGTCGAAGGACTGATCAGCGCCCACTGACAGTCGTCGGTGGGCGTGGTGGCAGCATTAGTGCCGTTGACATAGAAAACGCCTGTAATGCTGTTCCATGTATCCGAAGCCGTACGCTTCAACTGATACACCTTGTCCTTACCGCTGATAGCCTCAAAGGCCCAGAGCGCTTCCGTTTCGCTTCCACCGCCGTCGGTCCACAGGTACTGGTTGTTCCAGTAGCCGGTCTTCAGGTACTTGCCGTCGGCAAACATAATCGTGAAGCCCGTACCTTTCTTTGTGAGTTTCACCTCTGCCGGTGCGCTGGTCAGCCCAGGGAAGTTGTTGCTCAGTCGCTCAAGGAACAGACCTTGTGCCACATTGTAGAGATAGAACGTTCCTGCCGCGGGCTCTGAGTAGTAGCTCGATGGCAGCACGTCAGCCTTAGCTGTCATGCCGGCCATCACCGTTAGCAGCACTAACGCGAATTTTCTCATCATCGTTGTTTTCATAAGCTGGTTTTTAATTACTTTTTGTTTGTAGTTTTCATCTTTCTGCTGCAAAATTAGTGAGAAATCGTTTTTCAGACTTTCACAACACTTCCAAACGCTGTCAATAATCTGTCAAATGGCTTATATGAAAGGATAGTGAAAAAAAATGCCGTGCTTTGGAACTTTGTCCACAGCATGGCACTCATGTCTTTTTTATTAATCTTCGTCGTCCCAAAAGCCACCACGAGAACCGGCCTCTGTGACACCAGCAGATTCTGTATCACCGCTATAGCCTAAGCCTTCTACATTTGTTCCGCCAATGCTTCCAGCCATTAACTGTTGCATCTTTATGTCGATGCACAATGTTTCGGGTTTTGAATATATCTTCTTCATAGTCTTTACATTTTTAGTATTCTTCCTCCTCATCCTCGTCATCCTCGTCCCACAGACTGCCATAGCGTGAACCTGCGGTGGTGATGCCTGCATCGCTGGTATCATCATCACTAATGTCTAAGCCTGTGACGCCAGAGACTTCTGTAATGCTTCCGCAAATCAACCCTGAAGTCGTTATCTGAACAACGAGTGTTGTTGGTTTCTGATATTCTCTTTTCATCGTTTCGTTAGGTCTTATTTCACCATCACCTTCTTGCCGTTCACAATGTACAGCCCCTTTTTCGGGTTCTCCACACGCTGACCCTGCAGGTTATAATAACCATTAACCATTAATCCTTCACCATGAACCGCATTGATGCCTGTTGTTTCGTCATCGTCGAAGGCCAAGTTGATACGGGCAAGAGAAGGGTCTGCTACTGTGAAGTAAGCACGGAATGGTTTAATCGAAACAGTGCTGTTCACCTTGTAAAGAGCACTTGTACCATCCTTAATGCCAATCACATAGCTGCCTGTTGGGACAGTACCAGCGGTATAGGTTCCTGTCATAGTCAGAGCACCTTCGCTAACACTTGTAGGATTGAGGTCTTTTTTCAGTGTCACACCTGTAGCCGAGAAACTAGTAACAGTCTCTGTTGGCTTCACGATATATGGCCTGCCTGCTACGATGGAAGATGCATCACCGAAAGTAAGTGTACTGCCATCAAATGCAGTGGGCTCCTTCACCGTCCACCCCGAAGGAATAGCCATATCGAAAGGAACAACCAGAGTGTTCCAAACATTAGCAGTCATTGCGCGGTTTACTGTTGGGTTCACGTTGTAGATATCAGTTGTTGCGCTAAATCCAATAGTGTTTTCATCGCTGAGATTAAAACTGTTCTGCCAAGCAGCATAGTCGTCAACAGAAATAAGGGCCCAAGCGTATTGAGTCCTGTTAGCGTCAGGAGCAGTCCAAGCATTTACGCCCTTTGCACCAATTCCTAAGGAATATAGATATCTATCAACATCATTCAATGGACATTTGACTGTGAACAAGCCTGTTACTCCGTGGAAAGATTCGAAAGTCCATGCAAAGGATTCATCTGTTGCATCTGTCCACACAAAATAACCATTATATTCGCCAGTCTTCAGGTATTTTGTCTCATTAGGAAACTTTATATAGAATGCCCCTGAACCATTGGATGTTAAAGTGAGAGTTGCCGGAGTAGCTTTTAGGCCTGCATAGTTGCCGTCACCGCCACGATAGAGGAAACCACTTCTTTCTATGTTATAAAGGTAATATGTACCAGCAGAAGGAGTCGTTGTGTAATACGTTGACGGAATCATGGTTGCAGATGCCAAATAAGCATAATAATTAGCTTCTGTAATCAATGCGTAGGTGCCTGCCTCTGCCTCGCTGCCAAGATTCGTCACGTCTTTCATGTAGTGGGTACCAACAGCAAACGTGCTGCCATTCTGAGAGAAAGCTTCTGAAAGGGTGATAGACATTGTATAGGTCTTAGTGCCGTTGCTATTAAAAGTCCAAGCCAGTATGTCTGCATTTCCAGATGCTGCATTCGGCCATAGCCATTGACCTCCCCAATAACCAATCTTTATGAAGTTGTCGGTATTGCCTGAAAGGATATAGTCACCACCACCTTTACAGACAGTTTCACCTTTCGCAGTCAGCGTCACGGCCTCAGGAGCATCAAGCAGGCTGTAGTTGTTCTCGCTTACACCTACAGTTCTTAGGAACTTTCCTTCAGTCACATTGTAGATGTAGTACGTTCCTGCAGCTGGCTCCGAGTAGTAGCTCGAAGGAATCACGTCAGCCTTTGCCCCCAGGACAGCGAGCAAAAGCATCATTACGAGTGTAATTGTTTTTTTGTTCATACTTTTAAAGTTTTAGTTATTATTTTGTTGTGATCTTTTATCGTTCATCAAAGTTTCAGTTTCGTTTTCTTTTTCCCCTCAATGGAAGTGACTTCGCAGCCACTTCCTCATTAGGTACAAAAAATACTAACTAAAACTATACATGAGAACCACTAACTATTATTTTCTTGCTGCAAAATTACAAGCATTACGTTTGTGGGACTTTCAAAAAAATTCCATTCGATGTCATTTTTCTGCCAAAATCGGCAAAATGGATTGGTTCTAGTAAAAAAATGCCAATTTCGTGAACCTCTTGAAAGATTTTTTTTATATCTTTGCAAACAGGAAAAACTAAGAAACCCTAACTAGAGTGTTAATCGCTGATGAACGCTAACCCAATATCAATGAGGAAAATACTGATAATTCTTGGTGTTTGGCTGATGACAATAACCGCTGTCACAGCACAATCAACACGCATGCGTGTACGAAATTTCTCTACGCGCGACGGCATGGCGAGCAATGTGGTAAACTGCGGCTTGCAAGACCGTATGGGATATATCTGGCTGGGCACGAACCACGGTCTGACCCGTTTCGACGGACACCGCTTTGCCAACTTCTACGTGGAGCACGAAGGGGAAATACAGATACAAGGAATTGAACATATCGTTGAGGACTCCGAGAGAGGTGTACTACTTCTGAGTGGAAAAGGTTATAGCCTGCTATGCTTCGACCTCAATGAGATGCGTTTCGTTAGTGCCGATGGGATGACCTTTCCTCAAAATGACGGAAAGAAAGAACAGGCATATATAGAACGCGCACGATATTTGGGCATTGACCGCGGCAACAAGACCAACCGACGTCACGACCTGCATTACACTCGACTGGATGACGGACGCGAATTATTTGCCACCATCGACAATGGATTCTATGTGTATGAGCCAAAAGGTAAGATGCTGCAACATTTTAGCGCCAACGATGAGAATCCTCTTATTGAATCCGACTATATCAACGGCATTCTGAAGGACCGGTCGGGCGGTGTCTGGCTGCTCACCACCTTTGCCGGCATCTACAGACTGGAAATGGGAGAAGAGATACTCTACGACCATACCTCTGTGCCTAACACCCGCTCGTTTGTACAATTAGACAGCCTGCGGATTGGTGTAGCTGACATGAATGGCCACGTGTATAGCTATGATCCTGACTCCCGACAGAGCAATCTTATCTTCGACAGGGGCATACGTACTTATGCCATGAATATTGACAGCAAAGGTCGCCTATGGATGGGCACAAGAGGCGAGGGCGTGTTTGTCGACAACAAAAGAATAGACACCCTGCCCGTCAAGCAGATTTATGACATCAAATTCTCGGAAAAGGGTACAGTATGGATAGCATCACTTGATGGCGGACTCGTTGAAGTGCATGAAAAACCTGATGGCTCCTTCTATTATATTCAGCACTTCCCCAAAGAGGGTATCCATGAAATAGATATCGACTTGATGGATAGGGTGTGGATAGCTACCGAGGGTGGCATCTTTAGGATGGACGGGCAGAAGAAAGACACGATTTTCAATAAAGGTAAGGTGGTGTGCATCTGTCACTCGCCAAACGGTATAACATGGGCAGGAAGCAACGGCTACGGACTCCTAAGAATAGAGAACGACCAAATAAGCTATATCCGTGCTGAGAACGGATTGGCCAACAACTGCGTGGAATCGGTGGTGTGCGATGACCAGGGTAATGTCATTGCAGGCACCGATCAGGGTATCTCTATTGTTAACAGTAGCGATGGCTCTGTGCGAAATATCTATTCACGACACGGATTGCGGGCCGACACGTACAATGAGAACGCCATTTTGCATACCGATAAAGGACGCATCTTCCTTGGCAACCTGACAGGACTCGTGGAACTCAAGAATTCTACGGCAGATAACACCAAGCAGAACTTAGGAGTTATGCCTCCAAGCATCACCAGCATCGATATAAACAATGAACCGCGATATGACCACCTGACGGATGAGATATGCCTCTCGCACGACCAGAACAACCTGTGCTTCAGTTTCTCGTCGTTTGCCTATCAGGATGTGTCATCGGTCATCTATAGCTACTGGTTAGAGGGGGTTGACCGCGACTGGCGACCATCTACCAAGGAGAGTCAGGCTCTGTTCACCAATCTGAGTCCTGGTCATTACAAGCTCCACGTACGTAGTCGTCTGGCAGGAACAAACTGGAGCGATGAGACTGTCAGCGATATCTACATCGCGCAACCTTGGTACTGGACTTGGTGGGCACGGGCCTTCTATCTGATTGTTATCGCCCTTCTCATCTGGTATGAGTGGCATCAGTACCAACAGCGTCTGTCCTTGCGCCGACAGCTCGACCAGCGTCTTGCTACCCTGTATGCCGTGGAAGTGCAGCAGGAACAGGTTGCCGCCCCAGCCATCCCAGCCGTCCCAGAGGCTTCGGCCGTCTCAGAGGCTCCTGCCGTCTCAGCCGTTCCAGAGGCCCCACTCTCCTCTTCTAAAAAGGACAAAGCCTTCCTTGACAAGCTCGACCATCTGATTCTGGAGAACCTGCTACAGACTGACCTTGACGTGAATTTCATCGCTCATGAGATGTGTATGAGTTATTCCACCCTTCACCGCCGCATCAAGTCTGCAACAGGCATGTCTGCCAACGAGTACGTCCGCAAGCACCGTCTGGCAAAAGCCATGCAACTGCTCCACGACGGTCATAACGCCACCGAGGTTTCCTTGCAATGCGGCTTCAACTCTCCCAGTTACTTCACGCGCTGCTTCAAGGCCGAATACGGTATCCTGCCTTCGGAGGTCGGGGATTAGCTGCCAGGTGAGAAGAATCGCGGGGACAGGAACAATGATACGCTGAATCAAACGACTTGTCCCCGATGATCCTACGGGCATGTGGGGAATGTTTGATGTTTATCTTTTCTTTCCTTTGCCGAAGATGTCGGAATGAGTTCCCGTCCGATGAAGGGATATGATTCGGATTTCGGTGTCTTTCTCGTAGAGCAGCAACCAGTCGGGATTAATGTGATTCTTGCCCTCAGTTCTTGTTTCGTACGTCATTTCTTTACGAGGTGTGCTAAGATGGCTTGGTGTGATGTTTAGGCTTGTTATGGAGCAATATGGCAAGAAAGCACGTTCCTAAAAGCCTTTTGTTCGCCATTTCCCAGACCGCCAGCGACGCACAAGGATGATGCCGCGAATATTCTCATCGAGGGCAAAGCCTACCCACATGCCGACAAGTCCGTAGCCGAGTGGGATGCCTATGACGTAGCTCACACCGACGGCTATGCTCCACTGGAAGATAACTCCCACAACGAAGGGGTAGATGACGTCGCCTGTGGCCCTCAAGGTGCTTCCCGCGAAAATGTTGGCCGTGCGGCCGACTTCCAGGAAGATATCGACGAAGAGTACCCAGACGCCCATCTTGATGATGTCCTGATTGTCGGTGAAAGCAGTGAGTATGCTGCGTCCTGTCAGCGCGAGGATGATGGAGCCTGTCAGCGTGATCATCATCGACCATCGGAAGAAGTAGTTGCCCAGAACGTATGCCGCCTGATGCCGTCTCTGCCCGACGAGATGTCCCACGAGGATGTCGCCGCCCTGTGTGATGCTGAGGCAGAATAAATAGACAAACATAATCATGTTGTGGCAGTAGGTCCTGGCGGCCAGCGCCTCGTTGCTGATTTGATTGATGAAAACAGTAATAACCATTTGTGAGAGGCTATACGATATGTTCTCGCTCATGGCTGGTATGCCGATATAGAAGAGATTCCTCAGCTCGTGCCAAGGCATCGGACGAAAATAGTGCAGCGGGAAGCAGGGGATGTGCACACGGAAATGGATAATGGCAAGCATCACCATGGCAACGGCACGGCAGGTGGCGGTGGAGATGGCGGCACCTTCGACGCCTAACTGCGGACAGCCCCAGTGGCCGAAGATAAGGGCGTAGTTGCCCACAATGTTAATGACATTGACGATGCCCGTCACGATCATTGGATAGATGACTTTGTCGGCACTGCGCAGGGAGGCCGAGAATGTCAGCGACATAGCCTGAAAGAACGACAATGCGCCCGTCAGTCGCAGATACACCAGTCCGTCGCCCATCAGTTCTGGACGAAGCCCCATCACCTGTAGCAGTGCCTCGGCATAGAGGAAGAGCAGGGCGCTAACAGACAAGCCAAGCAACAGGTTTACCGTCAGGGCCATGCCCACAACCTGTACCAGTCGCTTCCTCTGTCCTGCACCGATATACTGCGCACAGAGAATGGCAGCACCCATCGAGAAGAACTGATAGACGAGGAATACGAGCGAGATGAGTTGGTTGTCGATTCCTACAGCCGCCACGCTGTTGTCGCTGTAACGGCTCAGCATCACCGTATCGACAGCACCCAGCATCATGACGAGGGCCATCTCGATGAACACTGGGATGGTGAGCGCCTTCAGTTGGCGTTTCAGGGACGTGCTGGACTTCTTTTGCTTACTCAAGGTCGTACCAGTCATCATCTTCTTTCTTCATATTGCCCATTATCCTTTGAATCAATGAGCTGCTGCATATACCCCGGTCTTTCTATCTTCATATTTATCAGCTGTTTACGTTCGTTTGTAGACATTTTATTACGGAATTATGGCAATTTTACCAAAAACCCGTTACAAAGATACGAATAAGCGAGTACAATACAAAGAAAAAACTCATTTTTCTTTTATTGGCAAAAGTATCTTTGACGAAGTCAGAGATACGAATAAGTAAGTCTCTGTCTTCAGTATCACGCCCGTGTTCTTCGCCTTCAGCGTCGAGTATGCCGAGGGACAGTGGCACCTATAGCATACGACTCTTTGTATAGTTTGAAGTGTTAAATTTATCGAAAAACGATAAGTTTTTATCGAATTTATTTTGTGGGTTCGAAAGAAATATATACTTTTGCATATCGATAAACGATAAATATCTAAATTAAAACAATAAAACTATGGGTTCATTAAACTTATTACAGAGTGTAAAAAAGAACAAGGCGAACACTGCTCTTGTGATTGGAGTAGTCGCTGTCGTTCTCTATTTTCTCATAGACCAGATTCAAGGCGTTCGCCACGCTGCCACTTCCTACGACTATTGCGTCAGCGTTTGTGATCTGTTTGAATTTACAGGTAAAATCATTTGTTGGACCATCTACGCCATTATGGCATACCTTACTTATATTCAGAAGCTATATAGCAAGTGGAGCATCTGGCTGTTCTATCTTGTGGCCGTTGTCTTCCTTATACACTATATATGGGCAGGTCATTTGTTTGAATATGTTTTCAACAACATCGGTGCTGAACACATGGACCATCTACCGTCACTGGCCCGCGGACTGTTTGGAGCTCCTGTCTATTTCATCATTTTTAGCATCTTCTTCTTGCCTAAATACATTAAGGATACCATCAGGCTGAAGGAGGAACAGGAACTGACGGTATAATTACGAATGACAAAAACGAATAAGAATATGAAAAAGAAATTGAATCTTTTCTGTGTGTTGATGTTGGTGCTGATAGCAGCACAGATAATCATTGAATTCTGCTTGGGATTTGCTGAGTCCGCTCAGGCTTTCAAGCAAGGTTAGGAAGATGGTGGTAAGGAAAGTGCAACATTTACTTACGGTTGGGAGATTGATTTGTTATTAATGGCCTATGGGACAAATTGTAGTAAACTTAGATGTGGAACTTGCTAAGCGAAAAATGTCGCTCAGCGAGTTGGCAGAGAAGGTCGGCCTCACGTTGGCCAACCTCTCAATCCTGAAGACGGGCAAAGCCAAGGCTGTGCGCTTCACTACCCTCGAGGCCATCTGCCGCGAACTGGGTTGCCAGCCAGGAGATATATTGGAATATAGAGACGAGTGACTAGTTAAACGTAAACTTATAATAGTACTGACGATGATTACCGTTGGAACCAATATCCGCATTACCCGTGCCCGCTGTTTAGAAATCATTGAAGAAGTAAAAGAAGGAACAAAAGAATTAAAACCATTCATAAACCAATGAAGAAAACCATTATCACCACGATGCTCGCCCTCATCGCAATGACAGGCTGGGCACAGAAACAAAACAATTTCACCATTAGTGGTGACCTGTCTGTCATGACCAGCAAGTTCGGCATCCCCACAAAGGCCGACACGGTGTATATCCTCAACGACTCCACGATGGTTACGCCTGCAGGACAGCAACAAACTTTAATGTAATGAAGAAACAATTTTGGATCATGGTGAAGCAGTTTCTGCTCTACCTTCTCCTAGATCAGGGAGTCGCGCTTCCGTTGATGATTCCTGTAGTGATTTATGGCGTCATTAAAGGCTACAAGGGAGAGGTGATGCAGGAATTATTGACTACATCAAGCGGTGCTTTATGCGTCATGATATTATGCAGTATTCTGACGATAACTGTATTCCTAAAGAAGCAATATGTCAAGATAAGACCTGGACGCATAGAACGCAGTAACTTTGGGAAGGCAGCGGGCTACGCTATGTTGATTGCCTGGGGCTGGATGTTTACTGAGGTGGCCCTCCTGCAGCTTATTGGCATTAATAAAATCTTCCCTGAAGAGGAAGAGCATTTTGATACGATGGTAAAAATGATGAATAGTCCTCTGGGACTCATTGCGGGAGGCATACTGGCACCTATCGTTGAGGAGATTGTATTCCGTGGTGTGCTGGTGGGCGGACTGCTCCGTATGCGACAGAAGCCTTGGGTAGCTATTGTTGTGCCTGCCCTCATCTTCGCCCTTTTCCACGGCACCTTTACGCAATTCGTAGGCACCGCCATCTTCGGCATCATCTGTGGCTGGCTCTATTGGCGCACGAAGAGTCTCCTGCCAGGTATCTTCATACATATCACCAATAACTCTACGGCATTCGTTAGCGCTGCATTCAGTGATGATCCCAACGCTGATCTTCCCACAAAGATATGCCTTCTATTCCTCGTCATCTTCCCTCCCCTGTTGGTGATAGGCTTGAGATGGTATAAAGGTAGAGCATATGAAAAATAGCCATTGAAATATTTGGTAGTTTGGAGATTATTCCGTATCTTTGCAACTGATAATATTTAATCATTTTCTACAGAGAAGAGATGGAAACGAACAATATGTTGTCAGTTCTCGAAGACTACGCGTTAGAATCGGAAGCTGATATAGCCCTAAAATTGGCTGAGGATTTCAGGCACAGGCGTATAGAGAAGAATCTGACGCGTGAAGAGATGGCTCAGATGGCAGGAATTGCTGTGAGCAATCTTGTTAGGTTTGAGCAGAAAGGACTTATCTCGTTGAAGAATCTGATAGCACTCGCTATGACCTTGGGCTATAGTTCAGAAATCAACAATCTCTTCGCAACTCCCAAATACACTACGATGGAGGAACTGACCCAGATACGCAAGAATGCTAACAAGAAAAAGGTTTATAAGAAATCATGAAAGCAATCGACCGTCTGACCGTAAAATATCATCAACGGATTGTTGGCACACTCTCGCTGACACCTGATAATAAATTCTGTGCTTTTGAGTACGACAAGAATTGGTTAGTCAATGGATTCAGTATTTCTCCCCTTGAACTTCCATTACGACAGGGATTGTTTATTGCCAAGCCTCAGCCCTTTTATGGCAATTTTGGAATCTTTGAAGACAGTTTACCAGACGGCTATGGTCGCTATCTTCTCCATAAAACATTACTGCGCGAAGGTATCAACGATTCAAATCTGTCTTCATTAGACAGGCTAAGCCTTGTGGGAAGTGAGGGCATGGGAGCGCTCACCTATCATCCAGAAACGCATATTCATCCAGGTACAGATATCCAAGATCTTGATTTGCTTCAGCAGAAAGCACTTGAAGTACTAAAAGAACAGCAGGACACAGATGCCGGGCTTCTGTTGTATAACAGTGGAAATAGTGGAGGGGCGCGCCCTAAGGCTATATTCCAAGATGAGGACGGCCATTGGTTAGTGAAATTCCGCCATACCTACGACCCCAAGGACATCGGACAACAGGAGTTCCATTATAACGAGGTGGCCAGGAGGTGTGGTATCAACGTGCCAGACTTCAAACTGATGAATGGCCGATATTTTGCTTCGCGGCGTTTTGATATAGATGCTGATGGTCAGCGTATTCATACGGCTACCGCAGGCGGTCTGCTCTGCCTGTCGTTGGCCAATCCCGTTCTTGACTACAGCAACCTTCTTGCGTTGACGGGATATCTCACTCAAAATGCAAAGGAAGTGGAAGAAATGTTCCGCCGTATGGTTTTCAACTATTTGACGGACAATAAAGACGATCACTGCAAGAACTTTAGCTTCTATGTCAGCGAGCATTCCACAGGAAATTACAGCTGGCATCTTGCACCTGCCTATGATTTGACTCTATGCACAGAAGGCTACAATGGAGAGCACGCCACTTCTGTCAACGGTACTGGCAACCCTACGCTGGAAGATATGATTTCAATAGGCAACAAGATCAAAATGAAACAAGAGCGTTGTCATGAAATCTTCAAAGAAGTAGAGTCGGCCTGCGGCGACCTCCTGCTTCACAGAATAAAGTAAAATAAGCCATCAACAACTTATAAACCAATGAACAAGAAATCTATCCTTATTGCATTGCTCGCATTCATCGCAATGAGCATGCAGGCACAAATTCAGAATCCCAAAGGACTGTATAAACTCACAGAGATTGTCCATCAGGACGGCAAACATCTAGAGGCTCCCTACAGACAATATAAGTATTGTTTGGACGACGTGACGCTCATGTTCAGTTACGACCCGTCTCCATTCATAACTGCCCCCTTCGACTTCAGTATCTCCAACCCTGACGGCAAGCCGCTTCGTCTTACGGGCGAGCTCTCGAAGACGGAGAACAAGGGCATCCAGATTATCGGCACCTCCGATAGTACCTTTACCCTGCGTTGGTTCAACGATCGTGCCTTCAACGAGCATCTCTTTCCCAGTAACACCAACATTGATGAAGTCTATGAGCAAGTAAAGGACTCTACCGACAGGATTCAGCGGGCACTCAATGTGCTGACGATGAAAAACCTGAAGAAGGAGAACCGCCTGCAAGGAGCGTGGAAGTTGCGTGGTTGGCAGAAGGATAATATCTCCACCACCCAATACTGGATCAACCGTTCTGAGAAAGACCAGTACATCATCTTTGGCAACAACGGGACAGTATCGTTTACTGCCAATGAGAAGTTCCCCAATGGCAACCTGTCGTGCCACTACGCTCCCTGCAAGTATCTGAGCGACAATGTCGTTGATATGAAGAAGAAGACTTTTATGATAAACTGGTTTGACTATGAGACCATCTCGATAATGACGCTTGACAATGACGGCCGTCCGATTGTCTCAGTTTGGGATCGCTGCGGATTGCCTGAGAACTACCGTCAGGTGTTTGGCGGCAGTCAGGCTCCGATGACGAAGGATATTTCACGCTTTATGAACGATGAGTTTGAGAAGCGTTACGGCACTCAGCCAGACTCTATCCGTAAGGCCTACGAGACTTACAACTATGCTGTCGATGTGAACGAGAAAAACAATGCCATATTCCCCGTGCTGATGAAATGCGGTTTCGAGAATGAATATAAGGTGATGAAGAACGCACTCTTGGATGAGTTGATGAACGGCAAGAAGTCTGCTGACGAGGCCGTTGCCCACTACACCTTCTGGTTCTATAAGAACTTTGACCGCCATACCAACTGTTCGGCTTACGCCTTCTGGGAACTCCAGCAGGAGTGTCACCCTGACTATCGTAAACTTATAGGTAACTATGCGCCAGAGCCAGTGGCCTGCTTGGTAGATAAAGAGACTTATCTTCTGCGCCTGCCTTCGAGCAGTGGTGACGTACCAACTGTGGAATGGGTTGAAAAGAAAGCCGAGGAGTTTCTTCAGTCGGGCTGTAAATACCTCATCCTTGACCTTCGTGGCAATGGTGGTGGCGATGATTATATTAGCCTGATTTTTACCAAATTTATGTGCGATAGTGGCTCGATGATAGATGAGGATTATTTCTATCGTGTGAGCTCAGAGAACGACAAACGACTGGCTATGGCCTGTGAGACTGCACCTGGAAATTTCTTCGACCGCGTTTTGGAAGAGTCGAAGACAGCCGAGGACGGTAGTCTCATCAATTGGATCAGCTTCCGCAAGGGTGGCGAGATGAAGCCGATGGTGCGCAAGGGAGCCATCATCATTGATGGCTATAGTGCCAGCGCAGCCGAGACTCCCGTTCGCTTCGTACACAACCACTCGAAGACCCACGCGAAGGTGTATGGTCGCGACAACACTCTGGGATGCGAACAGACAGGCAACTGCCACGAAGTTCGTCTGCCCCACAGTCACATCACAATGTGCTATCCTACGACTGTCGATGATACCTTCGAGAAACAGTGTCGCTTGAGGAATCCTGGTTACAAGCCCGATGTAATCATCCCTCTTGACTATCCCAAGCAGCTCACAGACAACATTGATGAATGGGTGCTGTGGGTGGCAAAAGATTTGAAGAAGAAATGAAAAAAATTAATAAAGCAATGAAGAAAATCACCATTATTGCATCGCTTGCCCTCATCGCTATGACAGGCTGGGCGCAGAAACGTGTTAACAACCACATGTACAACCCTGACCCTGCTCCTGTGGTATCTGGCGACAGGCTCTATGTGTTTACAGGTCACGACCTAGACACAGCAACGTATTTCCGTATGCCCGACTGGCAGTTGTTCTCTACTACAGATATGGAGCACTGGACGGATCACGGCGTAGTGATGTCAACAGCCAACTTCAAGTGGGCAAAGCAGGGCGATAACGCTTGGGCATCGCAAGCTATTGAACGTAACGGGAAATGGTATTGGTATGTGGCTGCAGAAGATACCACCAAGCATCTGCATGGTATCGGTGTGGCTGTAGCTGATCGTCCTGAAGGTCCTTGGACAGACCCCATCGGCAAACCGTTGATTCCTGGCGACTGGGGCTTTATCGACCCCACCGTATTTATTGATGACGACGGACAGGCATATCTCTTCTGGGGAAACAATGGCTGCTGGTATGCGAAGTTGAACGAGGATATGATCTCGATTGACAAGAGCTTTGCCAATAACGGTATCTGCGACATGCGTCCCATGCTGGACGATGAGGCACAGTTCGGACCAAAGTGCATGAAAATGGACTATCAGCTCCACAAGAGAGTGATGAAGACTGGTTTCGAGGAAGCTCCTTGGATCTACAAGATTGGCGACACCTATTTCTTGGAGTATGCTGCTGGTGGCGTGCCTGAACACTGGGCTTATTCTACGGCGAAGAGCATCCACGGTCCTTGGCACTACGAAGGACGTATCACCGACGAGGCACCCGGCTCGTTTACCATTCACGGTGGGACTATCGACTTCAAGGGAAAGTCGTACCTCTTCTATCACGACGGCATCCCCTCTGGTGGCAACGGTTTCCGTCGTACCACCGCCTTCCGCGAGTTTAAGCGCATGAAGGACGGTCGCATTCCAAAGATTAATATCCTTCAGGATTCAGATAATACGGAAGACCCTCGTGGCATCTATAAAATGATGACCCTTACAGGGAATCTGGGTGAAGTGAAAGCCCCTTACGAGCAGTACAAGATATGCACAGACAGCATGACGCTTATGGTCTCCGTCAGAAACACATTCTTCAGCATGACAGACAACGATCACGATGTGTTTCACTATACTGGCGAACAACCCAAGTCGGCAGACGACAAGAGCACACGCATCTACGACAGCAATGCCAAGCACTTCACACAGAAATGGTGGAGCCGTTATCAAGACCACATCCATTTCCCCCACAATGGCTGGTGCATAGAGAAATACGAGTCCGGACAGTATTCTGAAGCCGGCAAGATCTTTTTCGATGCGCTGACGGGAGATGCCCAAGTGGATGCCGCAAACACGCTAACGGGCACATGGCGCATCATTGGATTTGTTGACGAACTGCGCGATCTCAAGAAAGGGCTGCCCCGCATGCAAGAACAATACCCCAATAGTAAGTATTTCAATAGCTTCATTGTCTTTGCTCCAAATAGCTGGGCAATGTTAAATAGTGGAGGTGGAGCTGTAGATAAGGTGGAGTACCTCAGCAAGAAAAGCTATAAAGTCGGTAATACGACCCATCAGGTGAAATGGCTGACGAAAGACCGAATTGCTATCGATGACATTGCCGACTACCGCATAGACTGGATGATTCTGGAACGCGTGACCGACGGCATCACACCACTGAGCCGCATTGCCAGCCAGTATATTTCAAGACGAAAGAAGTAAGAGTAATGTGATAGGCCAGCAGCGTCCGGACAAGGGCCTGCATGCTGGGCAAAGAAAAAGGGAGCGTCCACAAGAAGGATGCTCCCTTAATCATTGAATTCGGGCTAATTACTTGAGCGCCTTGTTCAGCATGTAGTACATCTCATTGTTCTGCAGCTGCTGCTTGAACTCGTAGGTCTTTGTTTCCTTGTTGATCTTGACATACTCGATGCCAACCATCTCGGCGAAGTCCTCCCAGTACTCTTCGGTGATGTCGTAAGAGAAGGCACTGTGGTGAGTACCACCTGCGAGAATCCAAGCACCTGCGCCAATCTCGAACGTAGGCTGGGGCACCCAGAGGGCGCTGGCCACGGGCAGGTTAGGCATGGGCTTCGGCTCGATGCACTCCACCTCCTGAGAAATCAGGCGGAAGCGGTTGCCGAGGTCAACGACGGTAGCCTTGATACCACGACCCACCTTCGAGGTGAACACCAGACGGGCGGTCTGCTGCTTGCGGATACCGATGCCGAGGAAGTGAACTTCGAGTTTGGGCTTGTCGACAGCGATGAGCGGGCAAACCTCGAGCATGTGGCTCTGCAGACACGATGAGCGGTCGCCAGCAAAGTTGAGCGTGTAGTCCTCGAGGAATGAGCAGCCAGTGGGCATGCCCTGTTGGATGACCCACAGTGTGCGATAGAGGCAGGCGGTCTTCCAGTCGCCCTCGGCACCGAAGCCGTAGCCCTCTTCCATGAGACGCTGCGAGGCAAGACCTGGAATCTGGTCGAAGCCGCAGAAGTTCGGATCGTCGATGTCGGCATCACCCAGGTCATCGAAGTTGGTGGTGAAGGCAGTAGCGCCCTCGTCCTTCAGCACGCGGCGCAGGGCAATCTCAGCCTTGGCAGCATTGTGTACCTTCTGCCAATAGACCTCTTCGCCACTCTCGTCGATCTTGATGGTGTAGAGCTTCTTGTACTCCTCAACCAAAGCGTCGGCTTCGGCATCGGTCACCTTCTTGAAGTACTCCATCAGCGAGCTTACGGGATAGTAGTCAACGTGGTAGCCGAGACGCTGCTCGAACTCTACACGGTCACCGTCGGTCACGGCCACGTTGTTCATGTTCATACCGAACATCAGACAGCGTACGTTGTGGGCATCGGCCACACCGGCAGCTACACGTGCCCAGATGGCAATCTTCTTCTGAGCCTCTTCGCTCTTCCAGTAGCCGCAGAGCACCTTGCGGGCAACACGCATGCGGGTGCAGATATGTCCGAACTCAATGTCACCGTGGGCACTCTGGTTCAGGTTCATGAAGTCCATGTCCATCGTCTCCCAGGGAATCTCGGCGTTGTACTGCGTGTGGAAGTGGAGTAGGGGCTTCTGCAGGGCCTGCAGACCCTTAATCCACATCTTGGCGGGCGAGAAGGTGTGCATCCAGGTGATGATACCCACGCACTTGTCCTCGTTGTTGGCTGCCTTCATAACGTCCTCTACCTCCTTCGAGCTGTTGGCCGTACCCTTATACACAATCTTGATGGGAATGATGCCACTGTTGTTCAGACCGTCGACCATCTCCTTTGAGTGTCCGTCAACTGCCACCACTGCGTCGCCACCGTACAGGAGCTGTGCACCAGTTACCCACCAAATCTCATAGTTCTCAAATGCTTTCATTGTTTGTTAGTTTTTTAGTTAATTATGTTAATTAGTAATTTTAGTGCTTCTGTCCTTTCTGGCCGTAGTAAGCATTCGGGCCGTGTTTGCGGCTGTAGTGCTTCTCGATGAGCAGCGGGTTCATGGTCAGGTTGGGGTTCACGCTGAAGGCTACAAAAGCCATCTTGGCGCACTGCTCCATGACCTTGGCGTTGTAGACTGCATTGTCGGGCGAAGTACCCCACGAGAATGGGCCGTGGTTCTTCACCAGTACGGCAGGCGTGTGGTCGGGGTTGATCTTGCGGATGTTCAGTATCTCGTCGACAATCACATTACCGGTCTCCAACTCATACTGGCCTTCCACTTCTTCCTTCGTCATATCGCGGGTGCAGGGGATGTCCTTGTAGAAGTAGTCGGCATGGGTGGTGCCGATGTTGGGGATGTCGCGACCTGCCTGTGCGAAGGCAGTGGCGTAGGTGCTGTGCGTATGAACCACGCCCTGGATGTTGGGGAACGCCTTATATAATATAAGATGTGTAGGCGTGTCGCTCGATGGGTTCAGGTCGCCTTCGACCACCTTGCCGCTCTCGAGATCTACTACTACCATATCCTCGGCCTTCATGTCGTCATAGCTGACGCCTGACGGCTTGATGACCACGAGGCCTTTCTCACGGTCGATGCCAGAGACATTGCCCCAAGTAAAGATGACCAGTCCCTGTTTGACTAAGTCGAGGTTGGCCTTGAATACTTTCTGTTTGAGTTCTTCTAACATAGTTTTAAAGTTTAAAGTTTGGGTCTTCGTTATATGCCTTCTTGTTGAAGCGGTAGAGGAAGGCACCGCGCTTGGAGCCTGTCTTGTCGATGAGCTCGGTCTTTTCGATGAAGTCCATGTCCTTGATGCGCTTTCGGAAGTTGCGCTTGTCGACCTCCTCGCCCAACACTGCCTCGTAGAGACGCTGCAGCTGGGTAAGCGTGAAGAGCTGTGGCAGCAGACGGAAGCTGATGGGCTCAGTCTTGATTTTCTGGCGCATGATGCGGATAGCCTTGCTCACCATCTCGTTGTGGTCAGAGTAGAGCGCTGGCAACTGGTTGTAGTCCACCCACTCCACGTTGTGCTCCTTGCGCAGATTGTCGTCATAGTCTTTTACGTTAATCAGGGCATAATAGGCTATCGAGATGACACGCTCGCCTGGGTCGCGCTCCACGCTGCCGAAGGCACCTACCTGTCGCATGTAAAGATGACGCAGACCCGTCAGGTCGTAAAGGGTTCGCTCGGCTGCTTCGTCAATGCCCTCGTCGGCACCCACGAAGCCACCGTAGAGACTCCATTCACCACGTCCTGGATCCATCTGGCGTCGGCCGATGAGTACCTTCAGCTTCGACTGATCGAAGCCGAAGATAATCACGTCGACCGATACCCAGACTTTGGAATGTTCGTTATAGTAGGTCATTGTCTGCTCTTAGAAGAAGTACCAGTAGAAGCAGCCGCAGAGGGCGAGAACACCGAGGGTACCCACAATGTCCCAGATGTCCCAGCTTTGGGCAATCTGTTTACGATAATCGGCAGTAAAGGTGATGGCATCCTTCTGCTCGGCTGTGGGAGCGGGTGTGAAGAAGCTCACAACTACCATCAGCAGCACGATGAACACGAGCAGCCAGCACTCGAAGATGAGCCAGTTTGTCTGCCAGAACCATGCGGTATTTGCCCAGAAGGCACCGTCCATCTGAGCAGAACCCGTATCGGTGATAACGTTGGTCACCAGACGCAGCATACCGATGAGGAAACCGCCAATGAGACCCCATTCACCAGCCTTCGGCGTAATCTTCTTAGAGAGAATACCCAGTGTGAAGACGGCCACCATGGCCGGAGCCAACAGCGACTGGATGCCCTGCAGGTAGCTGTAGAGGTTGCCCATACCCATCATGACGGGAAGCCAGAGCAATCCCAGGACGACGACGACGACAGTTGCGATACGGCCAACGAGCACGTAGTGGGCCTCGCTCATGCCCTTCTTCATGGGCTTGTAGAAGTCCTCGGTGAACAGCGTTGCGCAGCTGTTGAAGAAAGCGGCCAGCGACGTAACCAGGGCGCAGATGAAGCCGATGGTCACGAAGCCTTTGACACCGGCAGGCAGGATGCTCTTCACCATCATGGCGAAGGCACCATCGGTGTCGTGCTGGTTGGCAATATCCATCTGGATGCCGAAATCACCATAGCCACCATTGGCCAGGGCCATAGCCACCATACCAGGGATCAGGAACATGAATACGGGGAGCAGCTTGAAGTAGCCGGCAGCGATGGTGCCGCGACGGGCACGCTTCATCACCTCCACATTGCTCTCACCCTTCTGCTGACCAAGCACACGCTGAACGATGTGCTGGTCGGTGCACCAGTACCAGAAACCGATGATCGAGGCGCCAATGAACACCACGAAACCAGGATACTCGTGATAGAGCGGATCGGGAGCCCCCGATTCGTTGATGTCGGCCCAGTGGAACATGTGGGTGGTTCCGTAGCCGTCGTGAAGGGTGCTACAGAAGGCCATCATATTCTCCCAGCCCTGAACGATACTGCCGCCGCCGAGCGTAGACAGACCGAGGAAAAGCACAGCGAAGGCACCTATAATAAGAATAGGTGTCTGGATGCTCGACATGGTCATCACGCCCTTCATACCACCGATGACGGTGAAGATGGCTGTGACGGCGATAAGGCCGAGGGCACCCCACCAGAAGGGCAGGCCGATGAGATACTCAAAGAAGATACCACCCGTGAAGGCTGTCACACTGACCTTAGTCAGGATATAGGCGATAAGGGTGATGATCGAGAGCCACGAACCCGTGCGCTGTGTGTAGCGGAACTTCAGGAAGTCGGGCATGGTGATGATCTTGCCCATCTTGTTGTTGAGCAGCTGATAGAAGGGAACGAACAGCCAGCCGAGGATCAGGATCATCCAGCCCTGCATCTCCCAGTGGGCCATACCCACACCGTCCTTGGCACCCGTACCGGCCAAGCCCACGAGGTGCTCAGAACCGATGTTGGCGGCAAAGATAGCCATACCGATTACATACCAGGGCTCGCCCTTGCCGAACAGATAGTCCTGCGAGTCGGCTCCCTTCATTTTCTCCTTGTCCTTCTTGATGGCACGATAAACATACCAGATGACACCCAGGATGCCAACACAAAGTACGAGCCAGTCAAGCCAAATAAATTCTCTTGCGTTCCAATTCATAATGATATTTACAATTTAACAATTTACTATTTACAATTTATTTGATGATTTTGCTATTTTTCCATTTTACTTAATAGAGAACTTGTAGGCAGCATGGCTATAGTAAGGCTTCTCGGGAGTCACCACGGGACTTGCCCACTCGGGATGGTTGGGGCTGTCAGGATACTTCTGGCTCTCGAGGCAGACGCTCACATGCTGAGGATATTTCTTGCCAAGCTTGCGGACGATGTTCTCCTCGCCGCCTACACCCTGGAAGTTGCCACTGTAGACCTGTACACCAGGCTCGTTGGTGAACATCTCCATGAAGATGCCACTCTTGGGACTGTAGAGCGAAGCACAAACCTGCGTGTCGTCGCCAGCAGTGTTCAGACACCAGTTGTGGTCGTAGCCATGTGCATTCTTTGTCTGGTAGTACTCTGACTTGATGCTGTCACCTACAGCGTGCGGGGTACGGAAGTCCATTGGAGTGCCTTCAACAGGGAGAATCTTACCCGTAGGCATATAGCTGAAGTCTGCCTCAGTGAAGTTGTCGGCATTCACATAGAGCTCCTGATCGTAGGCTGCGTTCTCCAGATCACCGCTCAGATTATAGTAGTTGTGGTTCGTCTGATTGATAATGGTGGGTTTGTCGGTAGTTGCCTCCCAAACGATGTCGAGCACGTTGTCGGCAGTCACCTTGTAGGTGGTCGTAGCCACGACGTTGCCGGGGAATCCGTTCTCACCGTCGGCAGCGGTAATCTGCAGCTTGATGAGCGAGTCGTTCACCTCAATGACGTCATACACCTTGTTCATCCAACCCGTAGCACCACCGCCATGCAGACAGTGAATACGCGTGTCGCCAGGATGGGGATCATTCTGGCGCAACTGATACTCCACGCCGTCGAGCGTAAACTTGCCGTCACAGATACGGTTGGCATAACGGCCTACGCTTGAACCATAGTCGGTGGGCGAGTTCAGCGTATCGGCATACTGGGCAATGTTGTCAAAACCCAGTACGACGTCAGTCGGCTTGCCGTCCCTGTCGGGTACTACAAGACTGACCACACGGCCACCGTAGTTGGTGATACACACCTCCATGCCGTTGGCATTCTTAAGCGTGTAAAGCTTTACGGGCTTCTCCTGTAGGGTAGTGTCAAACTTGGCTGGGTCGAGACCCGAGACCGTCAGATTTTCTTCTGCTTTCTGGCCGCCGGCACATGCCGTCATCATCAGTGCGAGCGCACCGAGACCCATGAAAGATGCTTTGAGTGTTTTCATTGTTGTTGTTGTTTGATAATTGGTTTTTTGTTGTTGTTTTAGATTTTGGGTGTAAAGTTACACATTATTTCTGATACCACCAAATATATTGGCATATTTTTTTTCTTTAGGTGAAATAGTTGGCAGTTTCAGATTATTTGTTTACTTTTGCAGGGCAATACTACAATGGTTTGGACATGAAACAATACAGGGATCTTTTTATCGACTTCGACGATACGCTTTATGATACGCATGGCAATGCACAAATAGCTCTGAACGAGATATTTGAGTTTTTTAGACTATACCGTTACTTTGAGCGTCCTCAAGTGTTCTTCGATGATTATTGGCTTACTAACATTGACCTATGGACTAAGTATTCAAAGGGGGAAATAACGCGTGACTATCTTATAGTAGAGCGTTTTCGTCATCCACTCAGTCAAGGAAACGGGTTAAACCCCACTGTTGAGTTTTGCTTAGAGGTAGGCGATAAGTTTCTTGATTATTGTTCGAATAAGCCTGGAGTGGTAGAAGGTGCCCATGAACTGATGGATTATCTGCGAGGCAAAGGTTACCGCATGCACATGTGCAGCAACGGTTTTCATGAAGTGCAATACAAGAAGCTTGCAGCCTGCGGTCTGCGCGACTATTTTGATACGGTCGTTCTGAGTGAGGATGCGGGTGTCAACAAACCGGCTCTCGCATACTTTGACTATGCCTTCCGGGTAACGAACGCCTGCAAGGATGCCACTATTATGATTGGAGATAATTTCTCGACTGATATCATGGGGGCGAAGAATGCAGGACTGGATACCATATTCTTCAATCGTTATCCCGGCTATCCGGCTCCAGAACCAGCTACTTTTGTGGTGACTTCGCTGAAAGAAGTGATGACTATCCTGTGATGTCATAATAAAAAGGACATCGTAGAGAAATAACGATGTCCTTTCTATATACTATAAAATGTTGTTGTGACTACTTGTTTAGCAGATATCGTTCTGCCTCGATAGCTGCCTGACAGCCCGTTCCTGCGGCACTGATGGCTTGGCGATACGTAGGATCGGCACAGTCTCCTGCTACGAAGATGCCCGGCTTTTGGGTGCGTGGCGTACCGTTAATCTTCTTCAGATAGCCTGTCTCGTCGGTTTCGAGCCATTCCTTGAATACATCAGTGTTTGGTTTGTGGCCTATGGCCAGGAAGAAACCGTCAATCTGGATGTCGACAAGTTCCTCGTCCGGCTCTCCTTTGCGTTTGACGAGATGTGCCCCTTCCACGCCGTCTTCACCGAAAAGTCCCAGTGTGTTGTGCTCGAAGAGAATTTCTATGTTCTCACGTTCCATCACACGCTGCTGCATCACCTTGGAAGCACGAAGGAAAGGCTTGCGCACAATCATGTACACTTTCTTAGCCAATCCGCTCAGGTAGAGTGCGTCCTCGCATGCCGTATCTCCGCCACCAACCACGGCAACGGTCTTCTTGCGATAGAAGAAACCGTCGCACGTTGCACATGCCGATACGCCCAGGCCATTGTATTTGCGCTCATCGTCGAGACCGAGGTACTTGGCCGATGCGCCAGTAGCAATAATCACTGTGTCGGCTTGAAGTTCGTGGCCGCTATCGTCGATACAGAGGTAGGGTGGGGCAGAGAAGTCCACCTTGACAATTTCTCCCTCGCGAATGTCGGTGCCAAAACGTTCAGCTTGCTCGCGCAGGTCCATCATCATCTGGTTCCCATCTACACCTTGCGGGTAACCAGGGAAATTCTCGACCTCTGTGGTTTGTGTCAACTGCCCTCCAGGTTGTAGTCCGCAATATTCAACGGGCTGCAGGTTTGCCCTCGATGCGTAGATGGCAGCCGTATAACCTGCCGGTCCGCTACCTATAATCAAACATTTTACGCGTTCCATTGCTACTTTAGCAGCTCTTCAATCTTAGCTGAAATAATTTCGATCTTTTCTGTAGGCTCGAAGCGGGCAACGACCATGCCGCGCTTGTCAATAAGGAACTTGGTGAAATTCCATTTGATGTCGTTTTTCTCCTTGTAGTCAGGGTCTTCCTTGGAGAGCATGTCGTCGAGGATGTGAGCAATAGGATGTTCCATATCCCATCCGGCAAAGCCTTTCTGTTCCTGAAGGAACTTGAAAAGAGGTTCGGCATCATCGCCGTTGACCTTCACTTTCTTGAAACGGGGAAACTCTGTGCCAAAGTTCAACTTGCAGAACTCGTGAATGGACTCGTCGGTGCCGGGAGCCTGCTGACCGAACTGGTTGCAGGGGAAGTCAAGAACGACAAACCCTTGTGAGTGATACTTCTCATAGAGCTTCTCCAGTTCATCGTACTGTGGCGTGAAGCCGCACTTCGTGGCTGTGTTTACAATGAGTAGCACTTCGTTGGCATACTCTTTCAGCGACACATCCTTTCCCTTTCTGTCCTTGACAGAGAAATCATAAACAGTCTTCATTGTTTTTGTTTAATGGTTATATTGTGTATACAATTATCTGTCACAAAAATACGACATTTCTTTCTTTCCACCAAATGAAAGAGAGAAATGTCGCATATTTTTTTGTTTTTTTTTATTTTTTCGTTTTTGTCATTATTTTATTTTTTCATTCTTTCTATACTCCCCACGCTCGTTTCACATTTTCTATGGCTAATGTTTCTACGTGCTCCTCTGTGTCGTCGGGCAGGTTGCAGAAGAAATCGATGCCTGTGAGTTTTTCCAATTCACGAATGTTCATGGCGAATGAGCCCAGTGATTCTTTGCCATGGTCGAGGTTGTCGTGTTCAATCCAGAAGCCAATGGCCCGGTAGCCGGTTTTTGTCTTTCCAAGTAATGCAACGAAGAAATACTTGGGTACACGTAGTTCATTCCTGATTTTGGAAAGGAGCTGATGGTCTTCGATGGTGCCTCCCTTTACGACGTAAAGCGTGTCGAAGGTAGCATTTCCTGCCCATGTGCGTACCTGATTTTCCAGTCGCAGCCAGGGGCTGTCATAGTCTTTCCCGGCGTTGAACATCGAATACTGAGGTTGCATGTTGGTCAGATAGAAGGTCTGCTTATTGGCTTCGGCAGAATATAGTCTGTCTGCTGAGGGACAGATATGTCCATGGCTGAAACCGCTGCTCCAGTAGTAGTCACCGTCGGTGTAATAAGCCGATGGCAGTTCCGGATCGAATGGGTATGGGTCAGTCTTTGAATAGTAGCGCGACGTGTTTTTCTTGAGCGTGCTCGAGTTCATTTGGTAGCACGACCATCGCTGCGCTTTCTTCTTGGTGTCCCATTCCACGGAGTAGTTGATGCCATATAGATCATTGGTGGTATGGATAATTACAAGACTGCTGTCGGCTCCTTTTGTCTTAGGAAACTCAAGGCGTGCCAGAGCAGGCTCTTTGCTCGTATCATTACGATTCTGGTTGTTGGGTATCGAGCTTTCTCCCCATGGGGTGTCGTCGTCAGTATCGCTGCACGATACTACACATGCTGCCAACGCGCTGAGCAGTAGTAAGGGAATCAGATGGCGTGAACGCCGGGTGGGAATTGTCTTCATTGTCTTAGTTGTTGGCTTGTTTGAAGTGAAAAAGGTGCGCCCAGGGCATATGCAACTACCATGGACACACCTTTTGATAACTTAAAGGTGAAATAGAAAGTGTATCTTATTTCTTCGCAGCCTTACCGTAGCGGCTCATGAACTTATCGACGCGGCCAGCCGTGTCAACGAGCTTGCTCTTACCAGTATAGAACGGGTGTGAGCTACTTGAAATTTCTACTTTTACCACCGGGTAAGTTTCGCCTTCGAATTCCACTGTGTCGTTGGTTTTTGCTGTGGACCTCGTAAGGAACATATCGCCGTTGGACATGTCACGGAACACGACGGGGCGATAGTTTTCTGGATGAATACCTTTTTTCATTTTTGTTAATAATGCTTGATTGATAATAAATTCGAGCTGCAAAGGTACTAACTTTTTTCTGAATTCACAAACTTTTCTTTGAAAAATGTTTCTCATTTCATAATTATTTCGTATCTTTGCCGAAAAATATTACTTACTAATATGAAAAGACACATGTTTTTATTGGCACTGGCACTGTTGATGACGGTGGGTGCCAACGCTCAAGAGAAGAAGTATTCTCTTTATGGTATTGGGTTTTACAACCTTGAAAACCTTTTCGACACTTGTCACGATGAGGGTAAGAACGACTATGAGTATCTGCCCGATGGTCGAAACAGGTGGACGGGAATGAAGTACACACATAAGTTGCGTAACATGTCTCGTGTACTAGCCGAAATGGGTACAGACCGTTTGCCTATGGGCTGTGCAGCTATCGGTGTTAGTGAGGTTGAGAATGCCAAGTGTCTGACAGACCTGTGCAATCAGGAACCATTAAAAGAGCGTAACTTCCAGTTTGTGCATATTGAAGGGCCTGATCAGCGCGGTGTCGATTGTGCCTTACTCTACAATCCCAAGCTTTTTGAGGTTCGTAACGTGAAGCTCGTACCTTACATATATATAAAGGAGGAGGATTCGCTGCGAGCCACCCGTGGTTTCCTTGTTGTCAGCGGTACCTTGGCTGATGAGCATGTCACTATCGTCGTCAACCACTTGCCGTCGCGTGGTGCCACCTCGTTCTACCGTGAGGAGGGTGGCAGGCAGCTGCGTATTGTCAAGGACTCGCTGTTGAAGGACGACCCCGATGTGAAGATATTCATCATGGGCGACATGAACGATGACCCTCAGGACAAGTCTATGGCCGAGGCTCTTGGAGCCAGACGCAAGATCAAGGACGTGGAAGACGACGGTTTGTGGAATCCCTTCTGGGATGTGCTTGCATCGGGTACAGGTACGCTTCAGTATGATGGCAAGTGGAATCTGTTTGACCAGATTATCCTGTCGCGCTCGTTGCTCGACATGAAGGTGATGAAGAAGACGATCGACTTCAAGCCCAGCGACATCGATTGCTCGTCGTTACGCTACTATCGCCATCAGGTGTTCCGTCGCGACTATCTTTTCCAGAAGGAAGGAAAATACAAGGGCAACACCTTGCGCACCCATGCCGGAGGCGCATGGCTCGACGGCTATAGCGACCACCTGCCTACAGTTGTATATGTCATCAAGGAGAAGTAAGCATGGAAGTGCATCCGTTCACCCCGTTCCTGCCAGATGGAGCCCGTCTGCTGATGCTTGGCACGTTTCCCCCAGCACAGAAGCGGTGGTGCATGGAGTTCTACTATCCTAACTTCACTAACGACATGTGGCGCATCTTCGGACATTGTTTCTTTGGCGACAAGATGCATTTTGTCTGCCAGGAGCGTAAGACGTATGACCTTGACGCCATCATTGATTTCCTGAAAGAGAAAGGTATTGCCCTTTTCGATACATGTACGCGCATCGAACGCACCAAGAACACTGCCAGCGACAAAGACCTTCTGGTTCTGGAACAGACAGACCTTCCGGCCATGGTGCGCTCGCTGCCCCAATGCGAAGCCATCGTGACTGCCGGACAGTTGGCAACGACACTCTGTTGTCGGCAGTTTGAGGCTAACGAACCTAAGGTTGGCGATTTTGCCGACATCGACTTTGAAGGCCGTCATCTTCGCCTTTACCGCATGCCTTCTTCCTCACGCGCCTATCCAATGGCCGTGGAGAAGAAGGCTTCTTTTTATCAAAGAGTCTTTAATTACCTACAAATATGACTATCATCGGAATCGCAGGCGGAACAGGTTCTGGCAAGACCACCGTCGTGAAGAAAATTGCCAATGCACTGCCACCACATTGTGCGGCTATCGTCCCCCTTGACTCTTATTACAACGACACGACAGGAATGACCGACGAAGAGCGCAAGGCCATCAACTTCGACCATCCTGATGCCTTCGACTGGAAGCTTCTCACCGACCACATCAAGAAGCTGAAGGCAGGCGAGGCAGTTGAACAGCCCACCTATTCTTACGTTCTTTCCAATCGTCTGCCTGAGACAGTACATGTAGAACCCAAGCCTGTGATTATTCTTGAGGGTATTATGACCCTCCACTACAAGAAGTTGCGTGACATGATGGACCTGAAGATTTTTGTCGATACAGATGCCGATGTCAGGCTTATCCGCAATATACGTCGTGATGTGGTGGAGCGTGGACGAACTGTCGACATGGTGCTCGACCGCTATGAGAAGGTGCTGAAGCCTATGCACGAGCAGTTTATCGAGCCCACAAAGAAATTTGCCGATCTGATCATTCCGTCGGGTGGAGAGAACAAGACAGGTATCCATATCGTAAAGACCTATATTGAGGGTATCGTTACGGGTGTTTAGTAATCGTATAAAAATAAGTAGGGTCTGATTTTAACTAAACACGAAGAAACGAAGAAAGGAAGATTATTTCACGAGAACGAAAAACTTCGTATTACACTTTTGTGGGATAAAAAAAAGCAGGAAGCCAAAGAATGACTTCCTGTTTTTGTGTGGGTTGTAGTCGGTAAGGGAATCGAACCCTTATGCCAAGATTGAGAATCTTGTATCCTAACCGTTAGATGAACCGACCAGCAGGTAGAACGAAGTTCAACCAAACTTTTGTTTGCGGAAGCTGGGGGATTCGAACCCCCGGTACAGTCACCCGTACGGCAGTTTAGCAAACTACTGGTTTCAGCCACTCACCCAAACTTCCTCGGTCTTGCTTTAAGGCAACCGAAAAGCACTTTCTCTCAAATGCGGTGCAAAGGTACAATGTTTTTTCGAGACTGCCAAATTTTCTGTCGCTTTTTTTTGAAAAAACTTAAAAGACGTGCAAATAAAAGGGAGCCGCAAGAATGTCGGGCATTCCTGCGGCTCCTGCTCATTAGGTATTGTTGATGCTTATTGGGCGTAGACGATGGTGACCTTCATCACGCGGAGCTGTGCGCCTCCGCTGTTGGAGTCAAAGTCGTTCACAATCTTCAGGGTCTTATTATTGAAACCGCTGAAGGTTACCAGCTGGTCACCATCCTTCTTCATGGTAACCTTGGTTCCTCCTGCCTCACCATACAACTGGTCGTTGCCATTGTAGGCAGTGCCCTGATAAGGTTCTGTGGCAGTGATGATGACCTTCGTTATGTTCTTGCTACCGGTAATCGTCAGTGAGTTCTGTGCATACATACGTACCGATCCACCGGCTGCTGTGTAGTACTTCGGAGCGTTCTTGCCACCTTCCTGCGAGAATGTCAGCGTGGTGCCGTCGCCTGCAGTCAGAGTAGCTACATCGGCTTGGTTGGCAAGTCCGAAGTCTGCCATTGTGATGACATAGCCGTCGGCAGTCTGTTCGCCACCACCCTGATTGTTGTTTCCACCATTATCATCGCCAGTGCTTTCGGTGCTGCCGTTGAGCGAGTAGAGGTAGGCCTTGCCTTGTACGGTCTCGGGCGTGTTACCCTTGTAGTTGGTCACCTTTCCGCAGACAATCACCTCGTCGCCCTGTTTCAGCAGGGCACCGCTGGCATACTTCTGGTTGCCGAGATAGAGTGCGCGGAAGACGGTGAACTCGTCATTGGCCTTGCCGTCTTCGGAGATATTGAAGGTGGCGTTGCCATACTGTGTGCCATACTGTTCCTTGATGGACGAGACCTTACCCTTGATGTAGACCTCCTTGTCGCTCTCCTTTTCGCCTACCGACTGGGCATACTTGATGGCTGCCACGGCATTGAAGGGATCGGCCAGCGTGCCAGTGCCTTTTGCTTCGCCTGAAGGTGTGTCGTTGCCACCACCGCCGCTTTCGGTCTTTCCGTTGAGCGAGTAGAGGAATGCCTTGTTCTGTACGGTCTCGGGCGTATTGCCCTTGAAGCAGGTCACCTTTCCGCAGATGATGACGTCGTCGCCCTGCTTCAGCAGGTCGCCGCTGGCGTACTTCTGGTTGCCGAGATAGAGTGCGCGGAAGACATAGAACTCGTCATTGGCCTTGCCGTCTTCAGAGATGTAGAACGTAGCGTTGCCATACTGCGTGGTATACTGCTCCTTGATGGTCGACACCTTACCCTTGATGTAGACCTCCTTGTCGCTCTCCTTGTCGCCTACCGACTGGGCATACTTGATGGCAGCCACGGCGTTGAAAGGATCGGCCAGTGTGCCACTACCCTTGGCCTCGCCTGAAGGAGTGTCGGGGGTATCGCCACCTTCGGTTACGCCATTGAGCGAATAGATGAAGCTGGAGTTCTGTACGGTCTCAGCTGTGTTGCCCTTGAAGTTGACCACATTACCGCAGATGATGACGTCGTCGCCCACCTTGATCTGGGTATCGCCGTTAGCAAACTTCTTGTTGCCCAGATAGAGGGTGCGGAACACGTAGAACTCGTTGCTTGCCTTGCCGTCGTCAGAGATGTAGAACGTGCCGTTGCCATACTGTGTGGTGAACTCCTCCTTGATCTGCGAGATCTTACCCTTCACGTAGACCTTTTCGGGAGAGTTGACATCGGAACCCAGTGACTTGATGTAGTTCAGCACACCCGAAACGTTGTAGGGGTTAGCCTGTGTGCCATCGCCTGTCGGGTCGGCAGCGGGTGTCTGAGGCTCAGGCTCACCGCCACGGTTCACGCCGTTGAGCGAATAGAGGAAGCCCTTGCCCTGGGCGGTCTCTATGGTGCCGTTGTAGTTGGTGATCTTGCCGCAGACGATGACTTCGTCGCCTACCTTGATCTCATCGTCACCGTTGACAAACTTCTTGTTGCCCAAGTAGAGCACGCGGAAAGCATAGAACTGGTTGGCCTTCGTGCCGTCGGCCGAGATGTAGAACGTTCCGTTACCATACTGAGTGCTAAACTGCTCCTTGATGCTGACCACCTTGCCCTTGATGTACATGTAGTCTGTCGACTCTCCACCGGCTCCCAGTGCCGTGCCGAAGTTCAGCGCAGCAGCGGAATTGAAGGGATTAGCGAGAGATCCGTCGCCTTCAGCGCCCTCGATCTCGGTGACTTTTCCGGGTTGGTTGTTGCCTGTTCCAGGCTTGTCGTAGGGTTCTGGAACGTCCTCGCAAGCCACGAATGTCATGGCCGCCATGGCCATAAGCATTAATTTGCTAAATAACTTTTTCATATTTGTTTTCATTTAATTATCAATTCTCAATTCTCAATTCTCAATTATCTCAATGTCGCTTTCCTTGCGGATGAGCAGCTGCCAGGTGTCGTTAAAGCGGGTGGCAATACCTGTAAGATTACACATCTTAGGCTTCTTGTTCACCTCGTCGTATGGCAGCTTCATGGCAGCGAAGCGTGCGTAGGTGCTGGTGCGGATGACCAACTTGTCGGCATCGTACTCGTTGAGTTCGCGGTTCACGCAGCCGCCTATTAACTTAACGGTCTTGTCGGTAGTACTGTCGGGAGCAAACGTGCCCAGGCCTGAGACGTGGACGAAGGAAACGTTTCTCAGTTTGACCAGCTTGGCACAATTCTCGTCCTTGTCGAGCGTGGGGTCGAAGTTGTCGAGGACTGTGAGCTTCGAGGCGTCGGGCGTTCCTACGATCTTGACATGCTCCTGGAAGCGCTCCTTGTACATGCGTCCCAGCTCCACGGCATTGTGGTTGGCGTTGAAATAGTAGAAGCCGATCTGTGGCTGCTTGCGGTAGCCTCCGATGTAGAGGTCCTTCAGCGCAACGATGATTTCCTGTCCCTCGGGAACGAAGCCGTGCATGCCGCTCTGGTTCACCGAGATGATGATGGCGCCGGTCTCGTCCTGCAGCGCTATTTGCTTGTATAGGTTTCCACCGAGGTCGTTGCCTGTGACGCGTCCCTTGATCTTGATGTCCTTGTCAATCTTCACGTAGGTGTCGGTTGAAGCAAAGATGACATCGGCATACTGCTTCTTCAGGTCGCTTATCGAGATGATGTTGTTATCGTCGATGCTGTTATTGCCGAAGGGCACGCCCTGCGGCTCGTCCCAGTCGCCCTGGCAAGCGGTGAGCAGCAGTGCTGCTGCAAAGAAGCCGCAGCCCTTGGAGAGCTTATGTATGAATTTGCTAATGGTAGTCATAATCTTCAATTTTCAGTTGTCGGTTCCTTAGAAGTAATAGTTAATCATGAGCATGCCGTTGATGCCGTTGGCATAGAACTTCACGGGGCTGCTCTGGAACTTATAGGTACGCATGGCCTTGTCTTCCTGGTCTACGTCGAGACGGCTCTGCTCGCGTCCTCCGGTCACAATGTTCATGTTGTTCAGGATGTTGGTGAGCATGAGGTTGAAGCCGATGCGCTTGCCGTGTTTCAGGTTGAACTGGCGTCCGATGCTGGCGTCGAGCATGAATCCTCCGTGCCCCTCTGCCTGGTCGGGGATGTTGGTCAGGTTGCCGTCATCGTCGTAGGAAGATGCCATGGCGGCGAGACGCTTCTCGTAGCGTGTGACGGGGGTGTAGTAGAGGTAGATGCGGTCGTAGTAGTTACCGATGAGGTCTATGTACCATCTTTTTATGCGATAGCTTAAGTCGATGCTGAAAGCGGTGAGGGGTGTGCATCCCTCGCGCATGTCTTTACAGAGCACACGGTCGTTGTAGGTCACTCCGTCCTCGGAGAGCATGTAGGCCACGTCGGCGTCGTTGGCATACTTGGCTTCGCTGATGGTACCCAGTGCCTTGATGTTGAGCTTATCATTCACCTTGAAGTTGGCACCCAGCTCTACGCCGTAGTATTCCTTCTCGATGCCCGAGAGGCTCACGTAGGTGAACGAGCGGCGGTCGTCCATGTAGTACATCGACTGCTCGGTGACGTCCTTCAGACGGCTGTAGTAGGCGTTCAGGTTCAGCTTCATGAAGGCATTCGACATCTGATAGCCGAACTCAGCCGATAGCACCTTCTCGTTCTTCAGGTCGCGCACAAAGTCGTTGTTGATCTGAGCTGCCTGGAAGGCCGTGCGTGCAGCCGGGGTCTTCAACTCGTAGCCACCGCCCAGCATGACGGCTTGTCCTCCACCCAGGTTGATGTGCAGGCCGGCCTTGCCACCTCCGTCGAGGAACTTGGCCTTGCTGCCCTTGCCGTAGGAGTTGTTGGGTGCCAGTCCGTTGCGCATCTTGCCTTCGCGCTGCATGGTTGTTCCTGCCACGCGTCCATTAATAAAGAAATGTACGCGACGGATATCTGCAGTATATCCGGCCCAAGCCTGAGCCTTGTCTACGAAGATGTTGTAGTCGTAGCCGAAGCGGTCGCCCTTCTTCACTTCCTGGTTGGGATTGTTCAGGTCGTACTGTGCCTCCTGTCCCTCTTCACCGTAGTTCTTGATGACGTAAGAGTTCACGTTGTGGAAGGAGGTGGCGCCCAGCAGGTCGTCCATGGTCTGGTAGTGCATGCCCTTGTTGGTCGACAGCTGCAGTCCGGCGTGTAGTGACGAGTTCTGTGTGAGCTGCTTCTCCAGGTAGCTTGCCAGCGAGATCGACAGCTGGTCGTCGTGGTAGCGTTGCAGGTAGTACATGGCGTCGCTTCCCTGCAGCGATGCCATCTTGTTGGCGTAGTACATCCTGTCCCACTGCACCTGCCGGTTCTCCTTCGATGACGACAGATAGTCGTAGGCAGCCTGCCATGTTTCCTTGTCGGCATTGAACGATTCGTCGCTGAGGTAGACTGGTTCCCACACGTTGAAGTACGAGCTTGGCAGCCCCGAGTAGTAGTCGGGAGCGGGATTGCTGGCGTTGTTGTAGTTCAGACGGCTGGAGCTGTACATGGCATACTTGCCCAGCAGGGTAGTGGTGAGCTTGGTCTGGTGGTCAATCTTCCAGTCCCAAGTCAGCATGGCAGCAGGAGCAAAGTCCTTCACGATGCGCGAGTTGCGCTTCTTGCCGTCCTGATAGCCCCATGCCGAGTTGTAGAGCCGGTCGTTGGCTATCCAGTACATCTCGTCGGTCGAGGCAGCCTGCGTTCCGCGCTCGGTGGGGTTGCCCCAGGTGACGAGCGACACGGAGTGCTGCGGATTGATGAGCTTCTCGGCTCCGAGGAAGTAGGAGAGCGAGTTGTAGCTGGTACCCTCGACGAATCCGAGTCCGTTGCCCCATCGGTAGGTGAGGCTTCCGGTGAATGCCCATCCGTTCTCCTGCACGCCCGTATTATAAGTGTACATGAGGCGCGTGTTGTAGTTACGGTTGGCACCTGCAATGCTGGCGCGCTGACCGGTAGCGAAACTCGACGGGCGGAAGTTGTAGTTGTTGGCACCGGCCATGCCTGCCATCGAGAAGTTGTTGTCCTCGAAAGGCAGCGAAGCCTCCTGCGAGCGTGTCTGGTTGTTCAGACCTCCCACGAACGAGTAGCGGAACTCGCCCCGCTCTGCGTCGTTGACAGGGTTGCCGTTGATGTAGACGTCGTTGTACTTCGACCCGAGTGCACGATACTTGAACCTGGCCGGAGAAAAACGATAGCCCACCTCGCTGGCATACACGTTGCGGTTCGACGATATGACGGTGACGTTCTGTGTGACGTCATCATCCTCGCCCAACTGCGCTTCGGTAAAGGTGAAAGCCTGTTCTTCCTGCAGGTCGCGGGCCAGCGAGTCAACCTCCTGTGCCATTGCTGCAGGTGAGATGCACAGCGCCATCACCGCAATTTTCAGCGTTTTGTTCATAGATGTTATAGTTTTTGGTTAATACGTTATTGATTATTGGCTACAAAGATATGGAAAAAAAGTGAAAGCGCAAAACAATTTCGGCAAAAAATCATAAAAGACTTAAAGATTGAAAGATTGATTTTCGCGTTTTACGCATAGATAAAGGGGTTTCGCGTGATTGATTACGCGAAACCCCTCTTCATTTTTCATTTTTGAGTCCACTTTAAAAAGTCCGAACATGAGAAATCTGAGAAGGACTCTGTGCGCAGCCACTCCCCTCCCTTCAAGGGGAGGGGCAGGGGTGGGGTCTGTATATTCCTCGCTGTCTGATATTTACAGAC
>JAFZIL010000031.1 GCA_017554385.1 Prevotella sp.
AAAAATTTGCTGCCGCCATAAGTCTATTGAATGTTATGCGGCAGCAAATTTTTCACTATTCACTAATCACTTTTACCTTAATATATTATTTCCCGTGCGAAATGGTAGATGACGATGCCAGCGGTGACACTGACATTCATTGAGTGCTTGGTGCCAAGTTGCGGTATCTCAAGACAACCGTCACTGGCATCAACCACTTCTTGATGGACGCCCTTCACTTCGTTGCCAAAAACTATGGCATATTTAATTCCATGTTCAGGAACGAAGGAAGGAAGCTTCGTAGAATGCTCCACTTGTTCTACCGAAAGCACCGTGAATCCCTCTTCCTTCAATTGATGTACTGCCTCGAGTGCTGTAGGAAAGTGTCGCCAACTGACACAATCCTCAGCACCGAGTGCTGTCTTGTGCAATTCAGCGTGTGGCGGACAGCCCGTGATGCCACAGAGCACCAACTCCTGCACACGGAAACAGTCAGCCGTACGGAATACTGACCCCACGTTATGCATCGAACGCACATCGTCGAGCACCACCACGAGTGGCATCTTTTCGGCCTGGCGAAACTCTTCCACCGTGAGCCGTTGCATCTCAATAGTTCGAACCTTTCTCATCATATTGTGTGCAAAGGTACGAAAAGTCGAGAGCAAAACAAAGGAACTTGTTCTTTTTTTTGCCGAGACGGAGTAACTTCGGCGAAGCCAAAGGTACAAAATAATTGTGGAAAACTTTGTGGAAAACCTTGTTAATAACTATTTATTTATACAACTCAAGAGTCGAGATGAGGATATCAACAGGTTTATTCAACGGTTTTTCGTCACTTTTCCACGTTTTTTTGCAGGAAAAAATAATAAACTTCGTATATTTGCACCGAATTAGCGAATTGTGGATAAAACAGCTTTGATGCTCATTTTCAATCAATAAGGATAAACAACCCATGTTAATTACATCATTACCACGGGTGAATAACTTAATTTGCAAGAAATACAGTAAAAAGTTTTGCACGTATCCACGCACCATTATATTTACCATTTCATTTTTAAAAAAGAAAAAAAGAAAAATAAATAAGATAATAGAAATGTTGAAAACCCAATGGATCGAACAGGGCTTTATTGACGAGCCCGTGGCCGAAGGTACCGACCTGAAGGCCGAAATTCGCCAACTGTGCGAAGAGAAGAATGCCGTGATACTGGCTCATTACTATACGACGGGCGACATTCAGGAGATTGCCGACTTCGTGGGCGACTCGCTCGCCCTGGCACGAAAGGCTGCCGAAACCGATGCGCAGGTGATGGTGATGTGTGGTGTTCATTTTATGGCTGAGACCTGTAAGCTGCTCTCGCCAGAGAAGATGGTACTCTGTCCTGACTTAAACGCTGGTTGCTCGTTGGCTGACAGCTGTAAGGCTGAAGATCTGAAGAAGTTTAAGGATGAGCATCCTGGTTATCAGGTAGTGTCGTATGTCAACACTACAGCAGCCGTAAAGGCGCTGACCGATGTTGTGGTGACCAGCGGAAACGCTAAGAAAGTTATTGACCAGCTACCGAAAGACGCGAAAATCATCTTTGGTCCTGACTATAACTTAGGGTCATATATCAACAGCGTGACAGGTCGCGACATGCTGCTTTGGGAAGGTGGATGTCATGTACACGAACGGTTCTCGGTAGAAGGTATCGTAGAATTGAAAAAAAGGTATCCAGAAGCCGTTGTGATGGCTCATCTTGAGTGCAAGGGACCTGTGCTTGCCTTAGCCGATGTGAAAGGTTCTACGGCAGATATGCTGCGGATGGCAGGGCAGAACCCTGCAACACAGTTTATCGTTGCGACCGAGGCGGGGATACTGCATGAGTTGCAGCGTACGTGTCCTGACAAGGAATTCATTCCTGTGCCGCCAGAGGTTACCGAGGGGCAGGTGGGCTGCCATTGCAACGAGTGCCAGTACATGAAGATGAATACGCTGCTGAAGATCTACAACACGCTGAAATATGAGTGGCCGCAGATTGAGGTTGACCCGACAATAGCTAAGGACGCTGTAAAGCCTATAGAAAGGATGTTGGAGCTGAGTTGATTACCTGACAACGTATTTACGTCCGTCGCGAATATAAATGCCTGGCCGCCTTGGTTGGGCATTTTCCATGCGTTGTCCTTGTATGTTGTAGACGGTATGACTTTGTGTGAACACTGATGTTCTGATTGCATCGTCATACATATATTTATTGTCAAGATAGGCCATACGCTGTATAATCCAGTTGCGGATATATTCCAGTTCATTGGCAAAATCTATAGTCGAGCCATAGACGTCGCTGTTGCCGCTCCATCGGTTTTCCTCACGACGGTCGGCTCCACAGTTATGCAAGAGATCATAGTAATGTTGATACCGACGATAGAGACTATCTACGGCGAAAGCACCAGTGCGTAGTTCTGCATAGCGATTGCTCAGCTCGGTATTGAAGTCGTGATGGTTGATATTGCTAAGTCGTTGCGTCAACTTATTGACAAAGCCAATTTCATAATCGGAAGCCGAATAGCCTGGTGAATAGTACTCCAATATTCGGTTGCCCATAGTAAGGTCGAGATCCCACACAGCAAAAGTTATCTTGCGCGATTGAGCCTTGTCGTAGATGGCGAAATAGGTATTCTTTCCACGATTGTCAAGGGCACCCATGACTTCGATAAAGAGTTGAAGGTCTGTCATTACTGGCAGGTCGAAATAGTCGTCGACATGTGATTTAAAGGAAGTGTTGGTGCCTTTGGCTACGAGTTGTATGGCTTCCTTTAGCAACGACCAGTCGAGTGTGTCTGTATCTTCAAGATCCGGATATTTAGTTTCGAAAGCGTTCCATACTTCCGACGTATTATCGTAGGGTTGAATAGGATTATTATACATCGTAGAATAGCCGTATTCCACTGATTTCCAAAGTAGTCCGTGGATTTCTTTGTTTACGGTATCGGCCTTGCATAGCTTCATTTGCTTACGGTCTAAACACTCGGTAAGCGCATAGATTCCTTGGTATTCATGGTTAAGGAATACTTCAACCACCCTACCTCTGACTCCCGACATGGCTTTAGGCTTCTGGTCGGCATAGTAAGGCTTTGTGGCAAAGTCATTCCATATTTCTGTGGCTATGCGGTTGCGTAGGCGAAACAGGTCAGGCTGGCCGGCATCAAGAATCCAGTTGTTATCGCTACGCAAGCCGAGGAAGGAATAATCGTCATCGAATTTTAGCTTGTAGTTGTGTTTGTGGCGATTTGGTCCGTTGGTAGTTGCTCCACGCCATTTGATGCGAGCCGACAGTGAAGAGGCTTCGTTCGATTCGGGATCGCAGAGCATGAAGGTTCCGTCGCTATACTCAGTATTGAATGTTCCTGAGAGTTGAAGCAATGGAAGATAGGTGAATGTAATATTACCGTTAATCTCTTGGCCGTCAGCTTGTGTAGCTTTAAATGGATAGACCTTAGCGGCACTGACGTCATTGAAAAGATAATTGTTGTCGACAGGTTGCGAGTCAATGGTCAGATGGGTCCAATCATCAGTGAGTTGTACGGTGAGTAGCAGGTTCTGGTGGAAACAGTTCTTGGGAATGGTAGCCATCATGGTATTGGTGATGGTATCGAAAGCCGCAGGACGACCGTCGATGATCATCTGTGCACTGGTCTTCAATAGCGAAAGCAGCAGGCAACAAAGGATGGATATTATTCGTCTGTTACTTTTCATAGCCAGGATTACTTATTTTCGAATAGAGTTCTACACGTACGCCCAGTTGACTGTATGACTGTACAAGCACATAGTTGCGGTGCAGTAGTTCATAGTCTTCGTCACTAAGGTTGAAAACGTTTGAATAGAAAACGTATGGCTCATTGCCCGTAAAGTCAATAAAACTGCGTGTGTCGCCGTTCAGGTCGGTCATGTCGATAATTCCCCAGTTGGGGAAGAAAGTCGCCGTGTGAGCCACGGAAATGTGGTTTTCGTCGATATATTGCAACATCTGTCGACGTGGATGCCAGTAGTTCAGTTGTGCCAACGACGAATCCCATCCCTGTGACATCTTATCCGGATAAATGATGAAGTTGCCTGCGATGAGACTGCCAATGAGTACGGCATACCATGTACGTCGGTGATGAAGACGTAAAAGTAATATGAAAGCCATCAGGTGAATGGAAAGATAGGAAAGGATATAGTAGCGATGGCCCATAGTGTTAATGATACAGATGCTGGACAGACTGACCACGATAGTCGAGAGGATGGCGATGGCTACGAGCTGGTTGATGCGCTTGTCTTTTGGTCGATAGACCATGAGCATCGTCAAGACGAACAGAATTGGAACGATGCGTCCGAAGTCGAGGAAACGGTGAGCCAGTACGATGCAGTTGAAACCGACGTTGCGAAGGAAATGGAATGGTGACTCATAGCCGGTAGCATCGCCCCATGTATTCATGGGATTATCGATAATCCAGCCTTTTACTATTAGCCGCCAGACAACGAAACTGATGGCAGGAAGAGCGCAAACTGCATAGCTGAACAGGTTGCGTCGGATAAGGAACTGACGTCGGTTGAGCCATATGTCGATGAGGAATAATCCTCCACAAATCATCATTCCACGTAGTGACACCAAGCCGAGAAAAGCCAGTGCAATGGTCTTCAGCAGGTGTTGCTTGTAGAGTATTGCGTTGAGTGCTGACAAGGCAAAGAAAAGCAACAATACCTCTGGCGAGACAAGCGTGAGTTGTGAAAGCAATGTGGGATCGGCCATCAACAGTAGGAAAGTTGCTAACGTATGTCGGTCGTTGTGTAGGAAGAAACGACAGAAACGGAATACCTGCCACAGCACACCATAGATAAATGGCCACATCACCATGTGTGACACCAGGAGCGAGCGTCCGAAAAGGTTCCATGCAGCAGCTACGAGGGTGGCGGGAAGTAACGGATGGCCTGGATCGGCTGGTATAGGAAGACTACCCCATGCTAACAAACCGTTCATCTGCAGGGCATCGCCCATATTGGTGATGAACACCAGGTTGTCCCAAAAGATGCCTGTTTGCAGGCCTGCTACGGCAATGATGAGCGTCAGCAGCGCTATGACGATATGTTCAGTCCTGTTGATGCTCATGGTAACGTTGTTTAATGTTATTCTTCAGTTGAAGGAAAAGGTGTGAGATAAGAAGGGGAACGACGACTCCCACAATAGCGTATGTAGCCCATAGCCACGCATGGTCGGCATGCTGGATAGCCGTCTCGTAGTATTGGTCGGACGGCAAATCCCATAGGGTGATATAGAAGTGATTAATGAACTTGAACAGCAATACGTGCCATGTGAGAATGACCATCGTGTGTTTGCCGACATAAAGAGCTATTGACTGTAGACGACTGCTATGGTCGTTGATATACGACGAGACAGCCATGACGGCATAGATGCCGATGAGGGCACAGACACAGTAGGCTATGCAGTCCTGATAATGCATCAGTACAATCTCGCTATGAAGGAACCGTGAAGCGATGGCCACTATCGCGATACTCAGTACGGCAAGGAAAACGGGCTGCCGGTTGAGACTAATACGCTGTGCCATATAACCACATGCAAAGAAGAAGATGGATAGCGTTGCCACGTCGGTAAGGAAATGTCTTACGTGATAGTAACTCAATACCGTAGCAATAAATGGCATTGAGAACACCACGGACATTAGTATTTTCTGATGACGACGTAGCAGTATGAACATAAACAGAAAGACAATGGCTGCAATAAACAGGTAGCGCAAGAACCAGTAGGGACCTACCAACTCCTCAAGCTTTCCCATTAGTAACGTGCCACCCACCTTATAAGAAAACTCGCTGATAGAGGAGATGGGTGCATCGATAAAGTGAAGACGATAGAACAGGTTGTGAAGACAGAGGAAAAGTAGGTTGTATTTAACAAATGGTACGTACAGACCTTTGATGCGGTGACGTATGAATGTGAAGCGGTCGTTGACGTATTTCTCGTTGAAACAGTAGCCACTGAGAAAGAAAAACAGCGGCATGTGGAACACATAGATGAAGTCATGAAGCCATTGCGGACAGCTCGAATGTCCAATGACCATGAGTATGATGCCCAGGCCCTTGGCTATGTCGATGATGTTGCTGCGTCGCTGTTCCATAACGAGTGATTGATGTTTATTTTCCGATAATGAATGGCAGGTATCTATAGATAGCGAAAGTGAGTAGTGACGATAGTATATAGACAACGATGAATGCCATGAGCAGACTCATATAGCCGCTATATGGCCATCCAAACTTATTGAAAGACATGGCCACGATAAGTGGCACACCACCGCAAATGAAGTAGTAGACCAGGCTGCGCTGGCCTGTCCACTGCATGAAGGATATTTTCGGAATGTATCTGAAGATACTGATCATCAGGAGAATGCTTATGAGTAAGTTGGCTATGAAGACGGGATAGTTGGATGCATGGATTGAGCCTAAGACCATTTCCATTCCGTTGATGATAATGATCAGTTTCAATAACAGGAAGAGCAACAGGAGTAAGATGAGGGTAAACCTATTGAAATATTGCTGGAAGCGGTGTTCATGCTTTTTGAATAGAAATCCTGCTGAAATGAGGAAACAGGCCAGTATGGCTTCGTTGATATGCCAATAGTTATAGGGATTGAGCCAAGGTGAGTAGTGATTGCCAATGATGGCAGCCAATCCAAGACATAGAATGGCAAAGAAACCTATGGAAAGGTCTTTTCCTTTTGTCAACTGTATCAATAGTACGAAGAGCAGTTCGCCTACGATCAATGCCGACAGGAACCAAGACGACTGTCCTAAGAATATCTTGATAATCATCGTCGACAACTCGTTCATCTCGTCGTGGACAATGGCTTTCGGCAGTACGAAAAGCAAGGTGAAGAAAAAATACGGAACAATGAGTCGCCTGACGATAGTCATCATCTTACTACGAGCATTGAAAGGCTTGCCACTAAGAAAGAGATAGCCCGAGAGAAAAAAGAAGGTAGCCAGCACATCGCCCACATAGAGGGCGTAGGGCGTGACGTCGGTGCCTGCATAATACATCTCTGTATGGAACCAGAGAATAGCCATCATGCAGAATCCTCGTAGCTGATCAATCCATAGTACTCTATCCATGATGTGCTTTTTTGATGGGTATACTGGTCGCAGCAAGCATAAAAAGCGAAGGCATCAGCGGGTCCTTGAAGCGGGTTTCACCGTGCATGAGTAAGATAAGCATCAGCGTTCCGAGCACTACGATGCTCAGCGGAAGGAATAACGACTTGCAACGATGGCGCCGAAGCATGACGATAGTACCGAGAATTGCCATCATCAGCACGGCAACGTAGCACAGCATGCACAGTAGCGACATCCATTGTGCCATGCTGAGACTGGGTGCCTCGCTTGTGAGATGACGGAAGGGAATGGTGATAAAGTTTTTCTCCGGTTGTGACTTCTCAGCAAGGAAGGCTGACATGTTGTCGTAGTCGTTCTGGTACATATAGTATAAACGGCCGGGAAGTTTCTTCAGATAGGTTGTTTTGTGGTTTTTCAGGTAGTCGATACTGCGCTTTTTCCATATCTGCTCATAGTCGAAACAGTCCATGTCAGTACGGTTGGCGATATAGCGGGGTGTGCCTTCTGGCCAGATGGGTTGCCCCCAGTGGGGTGCTACGGTGGCTTCATCATAGCATTCATCGACCATTGAGAACCAGTAACTGCGTGCCTGATAGAGGAAACGACCCGTGCGGAAGAAGGTCGATGTGCCTACCACTGCTATGAAAATAATGTAGCCCGTAATGAGTTCAGCTATGGGTCGTAGGGATTTCTTCCGTTGATAAACAATAAGGAAGAGTATGATGCAGAGCATGAAAATGGTTGCCGTGGGGCGGAACCAGTTGGCCAAAGCCAGCAATAATCCGGCAAAGAATAATGACCCATTGGCCCTATTGGGCTTATTGGCCCCAATAGCCCCATTGGCCCCATACCCCTTAGCAACCAGGTAAACAGCGATCATGCTGAGACAGGTCGATGGTATCTCGCTGGAGACCATTGTGCTTTGTCCCCAATTGTTGGGATAGACAATGAAGAGCACTAATGCGACGATGGCCACGGGCGTAGAGAAGAGTCGTTCGGCAGTGAGTGAGAGGAAAAAGGCTGTTGCTGCCTTCATGACGCAGAGCAGCACTAAGAGTGGCATGATAGAGCCGGTGAGCCAGATGATGAGTTCGGTCAGGTTGATGATTCCGATGTTCCAGATAAATGGCACCTGAGTGAAGATAGTAACGGTGGGATATGGCTGATGTTCTGTCAGGCATTGTTGTGCCAGTTCTATATAGCCCACACCGTCGTTAGTGGGTGTATAGCCAAAGAAAAGCAATACTGCTAACAGCCAAACGAGGTAAATGGCTGTTAGCAGATAGATGGTTATATGCTTATTGTTTATTGAATGATGGCTATCTTGCATACTGTTCCTTTTTTGCCGTCGCTGGTGGCTGCAGCTACCATATATACGCCGCTGGCCACGCGTCGGCCACTCTGGTCACGACCGTCCCAAGTAAAGGTTCCACCGTTCGACCTTCCCTGTGCAATGAGCTTACCACTGGTCGAGAGAATCTTTACGTCGCTGTCCAAAGCGAATCCACGCACGGTGATAAGACCTTCATATCCTGCTACTACGGGATTGGGGAAGGCATAGACGTTGTCTTTCGATATCTCGTTGACTGCTGTTGTGGCATCGGTCATATAGGAACAGAGACCTACGTCGGTACCGATGAACAGTTCGCCTGTTTCGTTGTTGATGGCCAATGAGTTTACACCATTTGAAAGCAGCGGACTGTTGTCGATGGTAAAGTGCTCGATTTCTTCCATATTGTCGGCGCTGATCAGGTAGATACCATTGTCGAGCGTTCCGAACCATTTACGACCAGCACCGTCGATGACCATTGTATTGATATGAGCCGTGGCCATTAGGTAGTCGGCATAGTCAGTACCGTCGTTACGTGGAACCTTGACCTGGATAATCGAGGGACTTGCACTGCCAATGGAATTGCTTTCAATGACAAAGGGACCCACGGTCGTGGCTATCCAGATGTTGCCCTCGAGATCTTCGGCTAAACATGTCGGGGCATAGTCTTCGTAGGTCAGTCCATCCTGGTTGGTAATAGTAGTAATGGCGTAGATGATTCTGTCGCTCTGCGGGTCGTAGCAATAGATGGATGGCAGGAGATAGTTCTCATTGACAAACCACAGATAGCCTCGGCTGTCCTGCATGAGCGAACGCATGTCGAGCAGACTCAGACCACTGCTTACCAGCTCGTCCTTATAATGCGAGACCCATTCCTGACTGGTATTCAGCTCAAGCAAGTTCTGAAGCGGTGCGCTACCCATACTGTTGAGTACCCACAGGTTGTTGTTGTTGTCAGTGGTCATTGCAGTGACGAGCACATACTTCTTACTTGAAGTGGAGTTTCTTAGCGGGCTGTTGTCGATGGTGTAATGATTAACGAGATCTACTCCATTGAATTCATAGAGACCGGTGCGACCGCCTGCCCAGTAGTGGTCGGGGTTGTTATTGTCGGCTTCAATAATCTCAGTGTCGACAAAGGGCACTCCTGTTACCGCTGTCAGTCCTTCTTCATTGGTAAACAACCATTCTCCGTCCTTCAGTATCTGTACGGTGCCAGGATGTTCCAGGTCTCTGAGACCGACGTTATATCCGCCACCACAGGTATAAAGACGGTTGTGTTTGACGAGCATGAATTGGAAATTGTTGTACTTCGGTCCGCCGGGTTTCAGCATGCTGACAAGTACGTGGTATTCATTCCAATCGGTCAGGTCCTGGTCGAAGATACCGGCAGGTGCGTCGGTGGTCTCTGTCCAATTGCGTGTGTCCTTGAGCTCACTGCTGAGCGAAGCGGTGAGAATCTTGTTTTCTGACGTCTTTAGATAGATATTGTCTCCGCTGATACCTACTGCCAGTACATTGAAGTTAAGGATATAGGAGTCGGCTACCTCAACCTTCTTCATGTTCACCTTCATCACACCGAAGCCAGTGGCAAGGTAGGCGAATCGCCCATGCATGAAGACGCTGTTGATGGTTTTGTCGCCGGTCATCGACTTCAGATAGAGGGCACTGATGTTGTCTACCTCGCCATTGCTATCGATGACGTCGATGTTCTGGTTCTGATAGACGACCATCAGCTTCTTCGTTTCTTCGTTCTTCGCAATCATCGTGATGTGGGTGTCGTTCAGCTGTTTCATCTTGTCGTAGGTCGTGATAGACTCGTCATTCAGGTTGTAGCTGTAAAGACCGTCGGAGGCACGAACGAAGAGCTGGTTGTCGATTTTCATAATCTGCTGCGGCTCGTAATAGGCCATATAGGTACGCCATGAGCCTGTCTGGGCCATGAGCGGTGCTCCACCCATCAACAACGTGCAATGAATGATGAGTATGGCCATCATCCATTGGTATTTGCGTTTTGTTTCTACTCTACTCATATTCTTCATTCTTGTCATTGTTCATTTATTTAGCAGGAATGCACAGAGCTTTGCGGTGGCTCGTGCGCGGTGGCTGATTTGGTTCTTCACCTCATTGCCCAGTTCGGCAAAGGTCTTGTCGTAGCCGTCTGGACGGAAGATGGGATCGTAGCCGAAGCCCCCTACCCCACTCCTTTCGCGGGTTATCTCGCCTTCGACTATACCTTCAAAGAAGTTGATGCGCTCCACACAGTTAAGATTGCCTACTTTCTGTATTAACGCAATAACGGTGCGAAATCGTGCACGCCGATTGTTATTATCTCCTAATTCCCTAAGCAGGCGCGCCATGTTGGCCTCACTGTCGTGGCTTTTTCCAGCGGCAGAACCGCTGAGCACACTGTCATTATGCTGCATCGCAGCGTAACGGGCGCTGAAGACGCCTGGTGCACCACCAAGTGCATCGACCTCAAGGCCGGTGTCGTCGGCAAAGCAGTCTATATGGTAATGATCATAGACATACTGTGCTTTCTGTAGTGCATTCTCCTTGAGCGTGGTGCCCGTCTCAGGAATATCGATGTGGCAGCCTATGTCGTTCAACGACAGCACCTCTACCCTATCGCCCAGAATCTGGCGTACTTCTTCCAGCTTATGCTGATTGTTGGTGGCAAATACTATCTTCATTTTTCACTTATCCCTTTTCACTTATTTTCACCTTCATCTCGTCGAATCCCTCACCGAAGACACCGATGACGGCACTCTGCGATACAAAGGCTTGAGGATCAATCATTTTGATGAGGCGGAAGATGGCAGTACTCTCGCTTTTCTTGGCCAGAATACAGAGCACCTTCTTCTTCTTTCCTGTGTACCATCCGTGAGCATCAAGGATGGTCACTCCGTGCTCCATGTGGGTGCCTATGGCATTGGCTATCTCCTGCCATTTCTCTGAGAAGATCATGAACTGTACCGACTGTCGCTGACGGTTCATCAGGAAGTCAAGCATGAAGTTCTCCACGACCATCGTACAGAGTCCGAACACCACCATATAGGCGCGCTGCAGCATGTCACCGAACTGCGGTATGAACAGACAGGAGCCGATGATAATCAGGTCGAGGAACGTTAACACCATGCCGAGCGACACGTCGCGGTACTTGTTGACTGAGGCGGCAATGATGTCGGTGCCGCCTGTCGATCCGTTGTTTAGGAAGACGATAGCCAGTGATGAGCCTGTCATCGTACAGCCTAAGAGCAGCGACATGAAGTTTTGTCCTTCGCCCAGGATTTTCACGGTATTGCCTGCTTCGTCGACCGGCATCAGCGAGTGGAACAGACCTAATAGGAACGACAGCATCGAAAAGGCATAGATGGTCTTGGCCAGGAACTTCAGTCCCAGGATGCGCAAGGCCAGTGCGCCTAAGATTACGTTAATTCCGAAGTAGGTGTACTCTATCGGGAACTTCGTGGCATAGAACACGATGGCCGAGATACCGGCCACACCGCCTGTCACAATCTCGTAGGGCATGAGGAAGACGGTGAAGCCGAACGAATATAAAAGGAGACCCAGGGTTATGAATACATAATCCTGAACCTCCTTGATAATCAGTTTGTGATTAAGCGTCATTTATTTACATACAATGTTCACCATACGTTTAGGGACGATGATTACCTTCATAATCTGTTTGCCCTCTGTGTAGCGGGCTGTACGCTCGTCGCTGCGGACAGCCTGTTCGATGGTTTGGTTGTCGGCATCGGCAGCAAACTGCATTTCGAAGCGGGCCTTGCCGTTGAAGGCTACGCCCATCTTTACCTGGCTCTCAACAAGGTACTCTTCGTTCCACGTGGGCCACTGAGCATCGCAAACCGATCCTTCGCAGCCTAGCATTTCCCAGAGCTCTTCGGCAATGTGGGGAGCAAAGGGAGCCATCAGTACTACCATAGGTTTCAACACCTCGGGGTTCTTGCACTTCAGCTGTGACAGCTCGTTGGTGGCAATCATGAAGGCCGAAATCGAAGTGTTGTAAGAGAACTGCTCGATGTCCTGCGTCACCTTCTTGATAAGCTTGTGGAGTGACTTCAGTTCCTCGGGGGTTGGTGCTGCTGCGCTGGTAGTGCTGTCTACGGAACTGGTAACGAGGTTCCAGAACTTCTTCAGGAAGCGATGGCAACCGTCGATGCCGGCCACGTCCCAAGGCTTCGACTGCTCGATAGGGCCAAGGAACATCTCGTAGAGGCGCAGTGTGTCGGCACCATATTTTTGACAGATATCGTCAGGGTTGACCACATTGTACTTCGACTTAGACATCTTTTCAATGGCCTGATAGACGATATACTTGCCTTCAGTATTCAAGACAAACTCGGCATCGGCAAACTCTGGCATCCATTGGCGTATCTTTTCCACGTCAAGTTCCTTTCCGTCAACGGTACTGATGTCGGTGTAGATGGGGTCGGCCTCGGCACCGTTGTAGAAATAACGGTTTTTCTTGGCTTCGTTGTCGTACTTGACATCCAAGAGGTCGAAGCTGACGAATTTCCTGTTGTCGTCCTTGAGTCGGAAGACAAAGCTCGACCATCCCTGGATCATACCTTGGTTCACGAGCTTCTTGAACGGCTCGTCCTCGCATGAGTAGCCACTGTCGTAGAGGAACTTGTTCCAGAAGCGGGAGTAGATAAGGTGACCGGTAGCATGCTCCGAGCCGCCCACGTAGAGGTCGACCGAGCGCCAGTACTCGTCGGCATCGCGGCTGACGAGCGCCTTGTCGTTGTGGGGATCCATATAGCGCAGGTAGTAGGCCGAGGAGCCGGCAAAGCCTGGCATCGTATTCAGTTCAAGGGGGAAGACGGACTTATTGTCGATATCAGAAACATCGACCACACTGTCGGTCTTGGTGTCCCAGGCCCATTTTGTGGCGTGGCCCAGTGGCGGCTCGCCGGTCTCCGTAGGCTTGTACTCCTTCACCTCGGGCAGCTGCAGAGGCAGGCACTCCTTTGGAATCATATAGGGCATATCATCCTTATAGTAGACGGGGAACGGCTCGCCCCAATAGCGCTGACGTGAGAAAATGGCGTCGCGCAGACGGTAGTTCACTTTTACGCGGCCGAGTCCTTTTTCGGTGACGAACTTCTTCGTGGCGGCGATGGCTTCCTTCACCGTGAAGCCGTTGAGCGAGAAACCGTCGAGGGCGGTCTTGCCTGTCATAGGCGAGTTCATCACGATGCCTTCCTTGGCATCGAAGCTTTCTTCGCTGACATCAGCACCCTCGATGAGCGGGATGATGGGCAGGTCGAAGTGCTTTGCGAAGGCATAGTCGCGAGAGTCGTGAGCAGGCACGGCCATAATGGCGCCCGTGCCATATCCGGCCAGCACGTACTCGGCAATCCAGATGGGAATCTTTTCGCCAGTGAAGGGATTGATGGCGTAGGAGCCGGAGAACACACCCGTTACGGAATGATCCATCTGGCGTTCGCGCTCGGTGCGCTTCTTCACGTAGGCCAGATATTCGTCGACGGCCTGCTGCTGTTCGGGTGTGGTGAGCTGCTTCACGAGTTCGCTCTCGGGAGCGAGCACCATGAAGGTGACGCCGAAGATGGTGTCGGCACGGGTGGTGAAGATGGTGAAGCTCTTGGGGGCAGCAGCACAACTGCTGCTTACGGAGAATTCCATCTCTGTACCTTCGGAGCGGCCAATCCAGTTACGCTGGGCCTCTTTCAGCGAGTCGGTCCAATCGATTTCATCAAGACCTTCGAGCAGGCGCTGTGAGAATGCCGAGACGCGCAGGCACCACTGACGCATCTTTTTCTGCTCTACAGGATAGCCACCGCGTTCGGAGACGCCATTGACGACCTCGTCGTTGGCCAGCACCGTACCTAAGGCTGGACACCAGTTCACCATTGTTTCGGCCAGATAGGCTATGCGGTAGTTCATCAGCACCTCTTGCTTCTTCTTCTCGGAGAAAGAAGCCCAGTCAGAGGCGGTGAAGTGCAGCTCCTCGGTGCCGAGGGCGCCGCAGTTCTCCGTACCCATCAACTCGAAGTGCTCGATGAGCTTGATGGTGGGTTGCACTTTGTTCGATGAGATGCTGTAGTATGACTTGAACATGCGCTGGAAGGCCCACTGTGTCCATTTATAGTAGCCAGGATCGCAGGTGCGCACCTCGCGGCTCCAGTCGAACGAGAATCCAATCTTGTCCAACTGCTCGCGATAGCGGTTGATGTTCTGTTCGGTGGTGATGGCGGGGTGCTGTCCCGTCTGAATAGCATACTGCTCGGCAGGCAGACCGTAGGCATCATAGCCCATGGGGTTCAGCACGTTGTAGCCGCAGAGCCGCTTGTAGCGGGCGTAGATATCGGAGGCAATATAGCCTAAGGGATGGCCTACATGCAGGCCTGCTCCGCTGGGATAAGGGAACATGTTCAGCACGTAGAACTTCTTTTTCTTCTCGTCTTCCACTACGCGATAGGTGCCATTTTCGACCCACCGCTTCTGCCATTTTTTCTCGATTTCTCTGAAATTGTATTCCATGATTCTTTGGTTTTTCTTTATTTTTAGGTTGCAAAGATACAATTTTTTTTTTATTTCCCATTGTCATTCCAATTTATTTCTGTAATTTTGCACGCAAATTCACATATTTATTAACTTAAACTAAAACTTATGATGAAAACTTTACGCTTTTTATTCTTGGGCATGTTCGTCATGCTGGGTATGACGGTATCAGCACAGGATGCCGTGATAGACTTCTCTGGTGATACAGACAACTGGGGAATGGGTACTGAAAAGGTGACTGAAGCACAGTCGTATACCTACAATGGTATGACCATTAAGCTGACTCCTTCTGAGGGTAACTATTTCCGTTGGTACACTTCTGGAAATATTTTGCTGGGCAAGCAAGGCGCCACGCTCGAGCTCCCAGCCTTTGATTTCGATGTCGAGCGTATTGACATTGTGGGAACAAGCAGTGCCAGTGCTGCTGTGAAGCAGAATATCTTTGTGGGCGACGAGGCAGTGAGCACTGAGACGACTGGTGCAAAGGATGTGACCAACACCTACATGATTGCCGAGGGCAAGCAGGCTGCCGGTACTGTTTATGTGCTGAAGGTGACAAGCGCTCATAATACCCAGATCACCACCATCAAGATTTATGGTAAGGGTGCCAACGTGAAGCAGCCCGCAGGACTGTCGTGGGGCAAGACGTCGGCTACCGTTACCATTGGTGCCGACAACAATGTGTTCCCCCAGCTGGCCAATCCCAATGACCTGCCTGTTACCTACAGCAGCTCTCAGGAAACCGTGGCAACCATTGATGCACAGGGTATCATCACCATCGTGGCTGCCGGAACAACCGACATCACTGCCACCTTCGACGGTAATGATACCTACGAGGCCCAGACCGTGAAGTACCAGCTCACTGTTATGGATCTTTCTAACATTGTTGAAGGTACCTGCGCAGACGTGATTGCCGGTGCCGATGGTACCATCTTCAAGGTTAAGGGTACGGTGAAGAGCATCACCAACGCCACCTTCGGCAACTGGATTATGCAGGACGAGACGGGTGAAATCACCATCTATGGCACGCTCGATGCAGAGGGCAATTCTAAAAATTTCGCAAGCCTTGGCATCATCGAGGGCGATGTCGTCACTGTGCAGGGACCGAAAAAGACCTATGGCGAGACCGTTGAGCTGGTTGATGTTACTGTGCTCGACATTGAGCACACCGGAACACCTTACGAAATGGTGGGCGACGGCTCGCAGCAGAACCCCTACACCGTTGCCGATGTGAAGCACATGGAGATTCCTGCTGACTCGAATCCCGCTGAGGGCCAGGCCTTGGTGTGGGTGAAGGGCATCATCGCTGGCAGCCTTAATTCGTCGGGCAACGCCCTGCTTGAGGGCGAGAACATTACTGCCAGCAACATCGGTCTGGCCGAGACGGCCGACGAGACCGACGGCAAGAATATGGTTCCCGTGCAGCTCGCCACCGGTTCTGTGCGCGATGCACTGAACGTGCTCGACAATCCTGCCAACGTAGGCAAGGATGTGGTCATTTGTGGCTACCTGCTGAAGTACATGGGCAAGACAGGCGTGAAGAACATCAGCGACTTCATCCTCGACGGACAGAAGTTTAGCGATGGTATCGAGAACATGGCTGCCGACAAGGCCGACAGCGCCCTCTACAACCTCGCTGGACAGCGTGTGGAGAAGGCCGTGAAGGGTCTCTACATCCAGAACGGACGCAAGTTCGTGGTGAAGTAATTGATTCCTTAGTGCCTCATTGAGCACTACCCTACTCCACAACAGGGCTTGGAACGCGTCGTTCCAGGCCCTGTTTGCATGTATGACAGCCCTTGTTTGACCTTCAGACAAGGGCTGATTGTGAGGCAACGGATGCTTCGTTGACGGAGTGTGGCAGTGATTTTGCGATTTCATACCCCATCTTTTTCGCGATATGTTTTGCCGTCTCGACGAAAAAAGGTAACTTTGCAACCTAAATAAAAAAGAATCAACGACTATGGCAAAGAAAGATGGCGGCCTGACGCCGATGATGCAGCAGTTCTTCGACTTGAAGGCGAAGCACCCCGACGCGGTGCTGCTCTTCCGTTGCGGCGACTTCTACGAGACCTATTGTGAAGATGCCGTCATTGCCTCGCGCATCCTCGGCATCACCCTGACCAAGCGCAACAACGGTTATAACAAGGGTGACGAGATGGCGGGCTTCCCCCATCATGCCCTTGACACCTATCTGCCCAAGCTTATCCGGGCGGGTAAGCGCGTAGCTATCTGCGACCAGTTGGAAGACCCGAAGCTGACGAAGAAGCTCGTGAAGCGCGGCATCACCGAATTGGTGACGCCAGGCGTGGCTATGGGCGACAACGTGCTGAACTATAAGGAGAACAACTTCCTGGCTTCTGTTTGCTTCGGCAAGGCTGCTTGTGGCGTAGCTTTTCTCGATATTTCGACTGGAGAGTTCCTTTGTGGTGAGGGTACCTACGACTACGTGGAGAAGCTCATGGGTAACTTCCAGCCGAAGGAGGTGCTCTTCGAGCGCGGCAAGAAGCAGGATTTTGAGCGTTATTTCGGCTCAAAATACTTCACTTTCGAGCTCGATGACTGGGTGTATACCGAGCAGACCGCCCACCAGAAGCTGCTGCGCCATTTCGGTGTGAAATCGTTGAAAGGTTTCGGCGTTCAGCATCTGCGTAGTGGTGTGACTGCCGCAGGCGCCATCCTGCAATACTTGGAGATGACGCAGCACACGCAGATAGGCCATATCACGCAGATTTCGCGCATAGAAGAGGAGAAGTACGTGCGTCTCGATAAGTTTACGATAAGAAGCTTAGAGCTGATTCAGCCTATGCAGGACGACGGGCGTTCACTTTTAGACGTTATCGACCGCACGGTCTCGCCAATGGGTTCTCGTTTGTTGCGCCGTTGGCTGGTGTTCCCGTTGAAGGACAAGCGGCCTATCGAGGACCGTTTGGATACGGTAGACTATTTCTTCCGCGAGCCCGATTTCCGTCAGCTCGTCGACGAGCAGCTGCATAGGGTGGGGGATTTGGAGCGTATTATATCGAAGGTGGCTGTAGGCCGAGTAAGTCCTCGCGAGGTGGTCCAGCTGAAGATAGCCCTTCAGGCCGTTCAGCCTATCAAGAGTGCCTGCCTCTATGCGGGCAGCGAGGTACTGAAAAGGGTAGGGGAGCGGCTGTCGCTATGCGAGTCGTTGCGTGACAGAATTGAGCGCGAAATTCAGCCTGACCCGCCACAGATGGTGCAGAAGGGTGGGGTGATTGCCCAGGGTGTCAACGACGAGCTCGACGAGCTGCGACGTATTGCCTATAGCGGTAAGGACTACCTGCTGCAGATTCAAGACCGCGAGGCTGCCGAGACAGGCATACAGAGCCTGAAAATAGGCTATAACAACGTGTTCGGCTACTACCTCGAGGTGCGCAACACCTACAAGGACAAGGTGCCGCAGGAATGGGTGCGCAAGCAGACCCTGGCACAGGCCGAGCGCTATATTACACAGGAACTGAAGGAGTATGAGGAGAAAATCTTAGGTGCCGAGGACAAGATTCTGTCGTTGGAGGCAAAGCTCTTTAGCGAGCTGGTGCTGTCGATGCAGGAGTTTATTCCGCAGATTCAGATCAACGCCTCGCTCCTGGCCCAGCTCGACTGTCTGCTCTCCTTTGCGAAGGCTGCCGAGGAGCACCGCTACATACGCCCCGTAGTCGATGAGTTCGAGGTCATCGACATCAAGCAGGGCCGCCATCCCGTTATCGAGACCGAACTGCCTTTGGGTGAGCAATACGTGCCCAACGATGTTTTGCTCGACAACGACCGCCAGCAGATCATTATCATCACAGGCCCGAATATGGCCGGTAAGTCGGCGCTGTTGCGTCAAACGGCATTGATAGTACTGTTGGCCCAAATAGGCTGCTTCGTGCCCGCAGAGGCCGCGCAAATAGGCTTAGTGGACAAAATTTTCACCCGTGTGGGTGCCAGCGACAATATTTCCTTGGGTGAATCGACCTTCATGGTCGAGATGACCGAGGCTGCCAACATTCTGAACAACGTCTCGCCGAAGTCATTGGTGCTCTTCGACGAGCTGGGTCGCGGCACGTCGACCTACGACGGCATCTCGATTGCATGGGCCATCGTTGAGTACCTGCACGAGACGCCGAAAGCCCGGGCACGTACGCTCTTCGCCACCCACTACCACGAGCTGAACGAGATGGAGAAGAATTTCTCGCGTATCAAGAACTATAATGTCAGCGTAAAAGAGGTCGACGGCAAGGTGATCTTTGTTCGAAAGTTGGAGCGTGGAGGCTCGGAGCACTCGTTCGGCATCCACGTGGCCGAGATAGCAGGCATGCCCCGCTCGATTGTAAAGCGCTCGAACGTCATTCTGAAGCAGTTGGAAGCCGAGAACGCCAGTGTGGGTAGCGCAGGCAAGCCCACTGCTGAGATTGCCTCGTCGCGTGAAGGCATGCAACTCTCCTTCTTCCAATTGGACGACCCCGTACTTTGTCAGATACGCGACGAAATACTGACCCTCGACATCAACAACCTCACGCCCGTCGAAGCCCTGAACAAGCTCAACGACATCAAGCGTATCGTTAGTGGGAAATGAATGTGTGAGAACTATTCTCGCTTTGTGTGAGAACTATTCTCGCTTTGTGTGAGAACTACTCTCGCATTGAACGAGAACTATTCTCCTACTCGAACGGTAAGGTGAGCACGAAGCGGGCGCCGTTGGTGTAGCTATCGTCGATAGTGAGGTCGCCGCCGAGTTTCTGTGCAATCTTCTTACTGACGGTAAGGCCCAAGCCGATACCCTGCTGGAAGGCATCGGACTTATAGAACTGATCGAAGATCTTGTCTTTTTCATCCTCTGAAATGCCGCATCCAGTGTCGGTGAGGGTGATGATGACCGATGCCAGGTCGTCGGACTGGCGGCAGTTCAGCTCGATGCTACCCTCCTTCGTGAACTTGATGGCATTGAGGATGAGGTGGTTCAGAATCTTCTTCACACCTTCCTGGTTGGTGCTGATGGCGAAGCGGTTGATGACCTTCGTGGTGTAGAGCAGTTCGATGTTTGCGCTGACTCGGTCGCGATAGGCGTAGAGCAGTTGCGAGAGGAACTGGTTACAGTAGATGCTGCCCGTGCGGGGATAGAAGTCGGAAGAGCCTTGGTCGGCCATCTGTAGCATCTCGTCGACGATGTTGGTGATGGCTCCTACGTTTTCCTTAATGCGATTGATAAGATCGGTGCGCTCCTCGGCTGTGAGGTGGATGTCAGGGTTGTTGACAACCTCGTTGAAGCCGTTGATGGCGTTGAGCGGCGTGCGTATTTCGTGGCTCACAGAGCGCACGAAGGCGGTCTTCATTTTGTCGCTCTCCTCGGCCATCGATAAGGCGGTGTGCAGTTGATCGTTCTTCTGCTTTAGCCGGCTACGTGTGACTCGGTGGCGCCATACGAGGATGACAAGCAGCAGGATGGTAATCAGGGCGAGCACCAGTACGGTGGTGAGCAGGCGCAGGCGTTCTTGGGTGGTGTCGGCCTTTATCTTCGCCAGGCCTGCCTCGGCGTTCAGCTCGTTCAGGTTGTTGAAGAGCAGGCCGCTGTTTAGCGAGTCGGCGTCGAGTGACCGTTGGCGTGCCTGTTCGAGGGCCTTGTCATAGAGACCTTGCATCTCGTAGATGCGGATGCGCATGTCGTTGCGTGCAAGGAGGTCGAGGTCGTTGTCGTTATGGTCGAGCAGCGACAGTGCCCCTTGGTAATGGCCTTCGAAGGCTTTCTCCATGATGGCCATCGTTTGCATGCCGTAGTTGTCGAGTTCCTGGTGCTGGCTGTGGTACTCGTGGTACTCCTTGCTGCACCTCCAAAAGTTGTTCTGTTCGCCTTTGGCAAAGGCGATGATGCCTGAGATGAAGAGATAAACCTGATGATAGGGTGGGTATTTCAGGCTAAGCTGCGAATACTTTTCGTTCCATTGGCGGGCCTCGTCAGGTTTTGTCAGTTTCAGCAGATAGGCCATGCGCGAGTAGGCACCCATGATGGTGCGGTCGTCGTGCTCGTCGATGCTTTCAATGGCCTTGTTATAGTAGTGCTCGGCCATGCCGTAGTTGCCTCGCGATTCGAAGATGGTTCCCAGCGTCATGTAGACCATGTTGTAGCCGTCGAAGTCTTGTGCCTTCATCTCGTTGAGCATCTCTGCGGCTTTCTTCATGGCCAGATAGGGACGGTCGTGCTCGGTATAGTACAAGGCCTCGTTCATCTGGATCTTGTAGTAGTCATCCTTGTTGTCTTTGTCGATGTAGTACTGCTTGATATGCTCTGAGGCTTCAAAGAAAGCCTCTTCGTTGCCTGAGCTGTACATATCAAGATAATTCTTGTATAAAGAGTCGAAAGATATCTTGTCAGATTGGGCAAGGGTAGGGTAGGGCAGCCACAAGATGGCTGTCAGTACGATGATCAAGCGTGAGATGGTTCTCTTCATAATGGTCAAGGTATAAGGATGATGGCTTGGTGGTTCAGAGTTTCTTGGCTTTGCCTAAGCCCTTGACCATGAACCAGAGGCCTACTGCGATGAAGGGTAGCGAGAGTATCTGACCCATGTCGATGGGCAGCGATGCTTCGAAGGCTTCCTGAATCTCCTTCGTGTACTCGATGAAGAAGCGGAAGGTGAAGATGTAGAACAGGCAGAGGCCGAAGAAGAAGCTGGTACCGACCAGCTGCGGACGACGGCGGTAGATGTACCACATGATGACGAACAGCAGGGCGTAGGCAATGGCCTCGTAGAGCTGGCCGGGATGGCGTGGCAGCTGGTCGACGCGCTCGAAGATGAAGGCCCAGGGCAGGTCGGTGGGTTTGCCTATAATCTCGCTGTTCATGAGGTTGCCCAAGCGGATGAAGCACGACGTGGTGCCTACGGAGATGGCAATGTTGTCGAGCACGCGCCATAGGCCCAGTCCCGTGCGCTTCACATAGATAAGCAGGGCCAGGATGAGGCCCAGCGTGCCGCCGTGTGAGGCCAGTCCCTGATAGCCAGTCATGTGCCAGTCGCCTGCCTGGTCGAAGTGGATGGGTAGGAACATCTCTACGAAGCCTTTCCAAGAGGTGAGAAAATAGTCGGGCTGATAGAAGATACAGTGACCCAAGCGCGCACCGATGAGGATGCCTAAGAAGCAATAGATAAAGAGCGGGTCGAAGAGCTCGTCCTTGATCTTTTGTTCTTTATACAGCCGGCGCACCACGAGATAGGCCAGCAGCAGGCCCACCAGCCAGCAAAGCGAGTACCAGCGGAAGGCCATCGGGCCGATGTGGAAGGCTTCGAGCGAGGGGTTCCACTGGATGTAGTTCAGAATGTTTGCAGTCATTATTTCTTTGTTTGCTCTCTCAGTTTGTAGGGGAGCAAAGGTAGGCTATTTTTCGCAATTACACAAGAGTGCATACTGCTATTTTGTATAATTAACGTTTTTTTGATGTTGAATGAATGCCTTATTCTCAGACGATGTTAATGGCATTGAAAAAAATTATAGCCATAATCCGATGAATTATAGCTATAATTTTTGGAAATCGGCGCGTGCCTTTTACCATGACACTTTGGTGAAAGGCTTAGTCCCAGCGCAGCTTGATGAAGAGACCTGCATCATTGGTACTTGTGGACTCATTGCTGATGTTTTCTGCATACGGCTCGTAGCCCGTGACGATGCTGTGCCCATGCTCGTCTCTTCCGTAGATGGCGTTGACCCATCGCACCGTGCCGGTAAGCTTGACGTAGAAGGGATAGTCGCCCCCTACCCGTTCGCCTGTCTCCACATCGTAGAACTCGCCGTCCTGATTTTGGGCATCCATGGTGGCCTGTTTGAAGTTGCTGTCTTCAAATTCCATGGGATCCGAGATGCCCAGACCGGAGAAGTAGCAGTTAAAATCCATGTAGTAATCGTGTCCGAGGTTATCTATAAACTTGTAGTATCCTTTCGCGCGCAGGTCGGTCAGGCGGAAATTGTTCTTGTCGAACATGATTGTCGGGTTCACAGACTCGATGTTGAACGACAGGTCGTAGTAGGCACCGTAGGACCGGTCGGGCAGTACGTAGTAATTAGGGTCGGGATCTTTCTCCTCGCCATCGAACATATAGATATGATCGTGGTCTACTACGTGTATGCTGACCTTGTATTTGGTATCGCTGACGCGGGAGATGCTGAGGTCATCGTTGGCAAACCGCGTTTTGGCACGCCAGACATTATTCATGGTTGCGGTTACGCGGCCAGTGCCTATAATCGTATCTATGCGCAGTTTGCTGAAGTTCATGAAGGCAAGTCCGTCGCCCTCGTCGGGATAGGGCAGCTGGGTCACCTCGTAGGTGGCGGTCTTCAGGATGTTCTTGCCGTCGTCCGAGGCGTAGATGTTGATGGTGCCCTTGCGCTCCTTGCCCGTGGTGTTCTCCTTGATGTCGAGGTGCACGTTGTATCCGTTGACCTCTACGTCGATCCAGTCGTCGGCCGACGAGGCCTTGATGCTCTTGTACATGGTGATGACGGTGACCACTCGGTGGTAGCCCTCAGCCTCGACAACGAGTTTCTCGGGGTCGAACTCGATGTCCCAGTCGTACTTGTCTTCTTCTTGTGCGTCAATGAGTTCAGACTCGTTGGTTTTCACTTCTAAGTTGGTGGTAGTTCCCTTCTTGTCAATCTTCAAGTCTGTGGTGTTTTTGTCGCCAGTGTTGTCGATGGTAGTAATCTTGTAGGTGCCTGTTTCGCTGGTGGGTACTCTGGTCTTGCCGCCCTTGCCCAGACCGATGTTAGTCTTGCCGTCGGGACCATCTACAATGACGGTGTTGCCAGGCGACTTGGTGTCCTTGTCTTCCACTTCGATTACACCAACGCCCGTATCTGCGTTGGCACCGTTCTCTGCAGCTTCGGCCTCGCTCAGAGACTTCTCGATGGTGTTCTTGTAAGCAGTCTGCACGGCGTTGAAAGACTCGGTATAAGCGTAGTTGTTCTTATCGCCACCCACATGTCCGGCTATCACACCAGCATACGTGCCGATGGCCTCGCGCACACCCTGACTGTCGCCATTCTTTACCGATTTCACCAAGTCGCCTGTGGCACTCACCACATCGTAGGCATCCTTGGCCAGCCCGATGACACCGCTACCAGTAGCAGCGGCACTGCCATAGACATCGACAGATGCTTCAAGTAGTTTTCCGCCCACTTGGCGTGTGGTCTCAGCCACGGGGTCATTGCCATAGCCGGCCTCAGTGGCAGCCAATTTGAAGTCTGTATTTCTCTGGCACAACTGTTCGAAGATTTCTGTAGACTCAATGATACCTGCCTCGCGATTCACAAGCTTGTTGCGCCAGTCGCGCCAGTTGTCGCATCCCAGGCGGTCTCGGGAATAGAACAGACTGTTGTACATTTCTTCCCATTTCTGGTTGTTGTTCATGCCCGGCTGCTTCATGGTGTTGAGAACCTTTTCCTGGCCTTCATAGAGCGTATCCTTCACCTTGAGATATCCTCCTACGATGGTAGTAAACACGCGTGTCAGCGGCGTGTTCGAGGTAAGCATACCATTGTTGTAGAGGTTCTGCATGGCTTCTACATAGCGGTCGGCGTTCTGTCCGAATTCGGTAGCCAGTTCGTAGAAGTGATTCCAGTCGGGGGTGTTCCACGGGTCGTACTCCTTAATGCCTTCTAATTGGAAGTTGTTGGTGAAGTTCTTGTACATCTCCCACTTCAGGGCCTCCAGTTTCATGCCTCCCTCTATGGTAGTCTGCACGTCGCTCTGCATCTGGGTGCTGGCCAGATAGTCCTTGTATTCCTTGCTGACAATGGTCTTTCCCGATGGTGTCGGGTCTGTACCCTTACTCTCTTCATCGTCCTTCTTGTCGCAGGCCGTCAGAAGTCCGCCGATGCACAGCACCATGAGTGCCATGAACATTGTGTAGATGTTTTTTTTCTTCATTTTTGTTTATTTGTTAATTGTTGAATTGTGCAATCGCATTCGTCTTGTTTCATTGGACCGGACTGGTGAATGTTATGACTAATTCGATGCTGTTTCCAGGGTCGTTTATCATTTCTCGGCCCAGCTTGTTAGGTGTCTCGGCATAGGTGAAGTTGGTCATGCCGGTGCCCACGGTGGCCTCGAACGTGAAGTCCTTGTCGTTGTTGCTCTTGGTTTTCAGTGGTATGTTCGAGGCAGTATAGGTGCTCACGATAGCATAGTCGTTGTAGTTCATCTTCTGCGACACGCTGACCTGTAGGTTGTTCACCCGGGCGTTTTGCATGCTGTTTTTGGTGTTGTCGATGTCGAAACTGAAGGTTCCTTGGTTGGTTCCCATGCCGTAGGTATTGGTGCCACTGCAGTAGCCCTCGACATGCAGGCTGTTGCCGTTTTTGGTGACGATGATGTTGTCCTTGGAGTATGGTTCTACGGTGCTTACTATGGTGTAATCGACTTCGTAGGCACTAATATCTTGCAGCCATGCTTGTTCGCCTGTTTTGGTGTACTTCATCAGGCAGTTAGGTTTGATGTACAACCACTTGCCCTGAAGCACGTCGGCATCTTCAAGGCTGACGGCCAGTTCCGATGGGTGCATGGCATCGTTGTTGGTGGGATAGCTGATGAACAGGAGTCGGTCAGGCGTCTTCACTGAGGTGACCATGAGGTCTTCTAACACTTGCTTGTCGGCAATTATCAGGGGCGTGCCCTTGACTGCTGTGCCCATGAGTTTCGAATCGTATTGTCCTTTCTTGGCACCTAGTTTTATTTTGTAGACCTCGGTGGTCACGCCGTCTTTCTTCTGCTCAATGACCATCTGCTTGCCAGCGACAGAATGTTCGCCTGAAGCATTGGTGTAGGAGTTCTCTATTTGGCTGTAACCGAAGATTGCTCCGTAGCGATAGCAGTTGTCCTGTTTGGTGATGGTCTCGTCTTTTGAGAAAAGGTACTTGTCGACCTTGAAGTTGCCGTAGTTGATACCATCTCTGACGAGGCCCAGTGCTACATCGACGAGGAAATGCTTATAGCCGAAGAATGTGGTACTGAAACACTGCGGGTCTTTCGTGGCTACGACCTTCTCGATGCAGTCGTAGGGGTCTTTGCCGCCGTCGTACTGAGCTTGGTAGATATCGGTGATGATCTGGTCGCCATATTGCTGCGACAGGTAGTCGAAGAACAGGCTCATCCCATAGCCGTGCTCGCGCCAGGCGGGGCCGCGGCGGTCGCCCGTCCAGTACCAGCTGAAGGGGTTGTACCAGGTGGACTGCTTGCCCATCTCTGATTCGTATAATCCGCCTTGAATGAGGTCTTCGGCATAAAAGCCGCGTATGAATGTGGGACAAGCGCCAATGAGTATCTTTGACGGACTGGTGTTGTCAGCGAACTTCTCGGCCCACACGCCGCCGGCTTCGGTCAGGGTGATCCATGGGGAGCACATGCCGCCGCCCGCCTTGGTCCATCGCTTGTCGTACTCGGTGCTGAAGTAGTGGTGCATCTCGTGTACTATGGTCTGGTAGAGTTCGTTCGTGTCGATGGTTCCATTGAGCAAATTTTTGTTGATGAAAATGCCTCCGAAGGTATGGCCGAAGAGGCAGTCCTTGTACTCGCCGTAGTCCCCATCGTTGCGTTCATCGAACTTCACCGATATGTCGTAGATTCTCTTGTTGCCGTCCTTTTCCTTCACAATGCCGGTGGCCATGAGTTTTTTGATGGCTTTCTCCATGAGGTCGTCCATGAGTGTGAGCACCTCGTTCTTGTCAATCTCTTCCGACTTGAAGATGGCATAGTGCCACTTCACGTTGGCCACCTGGCCACCCACACCGGCTCCTGTGCGGGTACGGACACCGTTGGCGAAGGTCTTGGTATGGGCCAGGCCCACAGCGAACGAGGCCCGCTCGTTGCTGCCGTTCTCGAAAGCGGGTATCGTGGCCGTGTAGGCGCCGTTCTCGTAGGTGGTCTCATAGATGAAGTCGGAGTGGCCTGGCTCGAACGTGTGAGCCGAGATGTTGGGCATGTGGGCCACTATGGCGATGTCGTCGCTCTTTTCGTTGCTCTTGATGCTCACTTTCATGCTCTGTCCGGTGTGTACGGGCATGTCTACCTCGTAGAAGGTCGAGGCCTCGTCGCTCCCCAGCACGTCGCCGCTCTTCACTTCGCTGACGGTGATGCCGGTGGTCTGGTCGAAAGTGCCGGTGCTGAAGGTCAGTGTCATGTCGCCCTTCACCACGGTGCCGCCAGAGGGAGACACTTGCTGCATGTCGCTGCCACTGCCGGCGTCCTGCTGCACCTTCACTTTGACACGCTCCAGGATGGTCTCTCCGTCATTAGAACCCATGATGTCGATGACGGCCTGTCGGCTCTTGTCTGTGGTGTTGGGCAGAGCCGTGATGTGCAAGATGTTGTAGTTTTCGTCGAAACTATAATCAATCCAGTCGGCCTCAAACTCCAGTCCGAAGTATTTGTAGGTAGTGCTTATGTTGAGGGGCTTAGTGCCTCCGGAGGCTTCGAAGGTCAGCGAGCCAGGCGTCACTTTCAGGTTTTCCGTGCCTATTTCCTTCATCTCATTTTCCTCTTCTTTCTCGTCGCAGGCCATCAGCAGTCCACCGATGCACAGCACGGTGAGTGCCGTGAACAGTAGTTTTGTCAGTTTGTGTGTAAACATATTTGGATTATTTGATTAGTAATTTTGGGCAAAGGTAACCAAAAATGACGTATAAAGACTACCAAATTAAATAAAACGACTACCATTTTCGAAAATGATAGTCGATTTTTAGTGTTTTATTCGTTTTGGTCATTATTCTGACTCCATTCACGAGGCGTTTTTCCAGTAATCTGTTTGAACGAACGGAAGAACGAAGTCTCGGTTGAGAAGCCCGAAGCGGTTGCTATTTCCGAAATCTTCCTGTCGGGGAATAGCGCCATTTGTTCCTTTGCGTACTCAATACGGTAGATGTTGATGAACTGGTTGAAAGAGCAGTTGCGCTGTGAGTTGATACAGGCGGAAATGTAGGTACTGTTGGTGTTTAACAGACGGGCTATCGTAGCTACCTTCAGTTTGCTGTCGAGATAGGGCTTCTGCTCGTCCATGAGCTTGCTGATGAGCTGCATGAGTTGCGCGCTGTTCTCGATATCCTTTGCTGTGGTTGGTGGCGTTGGGGTTACGTCTTCTTCGGGTAGTGGCTTCTTGCTTATTCTTCGCCGTATCATCAGCCCTGCGCCAACCAGCACGCAGAGGCCTCCTGCCAACCAGAGCCAGTAGCTTGTAGAGGCAGTGTCTTCGGCTACTGCCTCTGCCTTCTCGTTGCCTACGTACAGTAAAAGTGCCGATGCAAAGGGAGTGAAGTTGTTGTCTTGACAACCGCCAACTATCATCAGATGGCCTTCTGGTGTCAGTATGGGAGTGCCGAGGCCTACACTGTCTTGCGGCTCGGTATAATTGAGGGTGAGGATAGCCGGCGTGTGGCTGTAGTCGATGCTGAGCACGTAGAAACGCTTGTCGTTGTCGTTTCCATGACCTACGATGTAGGCCCTGCCTGCCTGCCTATCGGCCAGAATATGGCTAAAGTAGGTGATGGGCCCCCAACGGCTTTGCATGGGAACGGGTTCGGTGGTGGGCAGCAGCTTGAACTCTTCTCCCTCGATCTTGACAATGGCTGTCTGCCCATTGTCGTTTATCATGTGCGTCAGGTAGGCATAGTCGTCGTTCTTCTCGTCGCCGATGAAGCTGTCGTAACAATAGAGGCTGACATGATGGTGGATGGGGTGCCATTCCTTTAGCAGTGGTACGGTGAACGGATCGCCCTTCAGTCGGTCGACGATAATGGAATCGAATGGTTTGCCGTGAAGGTCGTAATTGCTGAAGACGATGGCGTTGTCGCGTGCTGTGCGTAGCAGGTAGGGTCTGGAGCGCTGCTGTGCCACGTTCTTCACGAAGCGGCATTGCCGGCTGCCGTCATACAGCTCAATGCAGTCGTCATTATACCAGTTGCCGCTGATGACGACGTGCCCGCTGTCCATTTCCAATGCCTGACCAAAACACCGTTTGTTCTCCAAGCAACCGTAGCCTTCGAAGGTGTGGGTGGCAGGGTCGTAGAGCTCCAGCGTGAAGGTCTGTCCGATGCCTAAGGGTTGCTCGTGGCCTCCTGCGATGATGGCCTTTCCGTCCTTTGTCTGCAGCCACAAACCTTGATCGTGGGTGTAGGTGGTTGGCAGCAGGTGCCATTGGCCGTCGGCAAAGTACTCGGCAGTGGCTGTCGGCACGAATCCTGATGTATGGCCACCCACGATGACCACCTCTTCACCGATGCAGAACGCGGCATGTCCGCTGCGGGCAATGTTCAGGTCGGGAAGTCGCTCTGAGCGAAGAGGCTGCTCGCTGATGGCCGATGCCTCCAGCGATAGTAGTGTGAAGATAAGTGTCAGCAGCTTTTTTATCATACGTTGAAGCGGAAGTGCATGATGTCGCCGTCTTGAACTACGTAGTCCTTGCCTTCGACACCCATCTTGCCAGCCTCGCGCACAGCGGCCTCAGAGCCGTACTTCAGGTAGTCATCGTACTTGATGACCTCGGCCCGTATAAAGCCTTTCTCGAAGTCGGTATGGATGACGCCGGCACACTGCGGGGCCTTCCAGCCCTTCTTGTAGGTCCAGGCCTTCACCTCCATCTCACCAGCGGTGATAAAGGTCTCGAGATTCAGCAGGGCGTAGGCTTTCTTGATGAGGCGGTTCACGCCGCTCTCCTCCAAGCCCAGCTCTTCGAGGAACATCTGCTTGTCCTCGTACGACTCCAGCTCGGCAATGTCTTCCTCGGTCTTGGCGGCGATAATCATGGCCTCGGCACCTTCCTCGCGGGCCAGCTCTTCGACCTTCTGGGTGAAGGCGTTGCCGCTCTTTGCATCGCTCTCGCTGACATTGCAGACGTAGAGTACGGGCTTTGCCGTCAATAAAAAGAGATTGCGGGCGCAGTCTTGCTCGTCCTTCGTCTCGAACTCCACGATACGGGCATTCTTGCCCTGATCGAGCACCTCTTTGTAGGCCTTCAGCACGCCCACTTCGAGCTTAGCGTCCTTGTTGCCTGCAGCAGCGGCCTTCTCGGTCTTGGCCAGTCGGCCCTCGATGGTCTCAAGGTCTTTCAGCTGCAGCTCGGTGTCGATGATCTCCTTGTCGCGTATGGGGTCGATGGTGCCGTCGACGTGGGTGATGTTATCATCCTCGAAGCAGCGAAGCACGTGGATGATGGCGTCGGTCTCGCGGATGTTTCCGAGGAACTTGTTTCCTAAACCCTCACCTTTTGAGGCACCCTTTACGAGTCCTGCTATGTCGACAATCTCGCAAGTGGCAGGCACGATACGTCCTGGATGCACCAGCTCGGCAAGCTTTGTGAGTCGCTCATCGGGCACGGTAATCACACCCACGTTGGGCTCAATTGTACAAAACGGAAAGTTGGCTGCCTGCGCTTTTGCGCTCGACAGACAGTTGAACAGCGTGGACTTGCCCACGTTGGGCAGTCCTACGATACCACATTTTAATGCCATTTCTTGATATAAACGTTTATAAACTGTGTGCAAAGGTACTGTAAAATCCCTAAACAGCCAAATGTTCAGGCACAAAAAAGAGGATGAGCCTATTGTCAAGCCATCCTCTTTGGGTTTTTGCAGGCTGTGTAAGCCTTATTGTTTGTACTTGTCCCAGTCGTTGAACGAAGACTTCTTATAGTTGAATTCGAACTTCTTTCCGCTTGATTCAAACCATGTTCCGTCGAACCTGTCGCCGTCGATGATGAGTTCGAGCGTGCGGTATTCAGCATGAACGGGTGCCCAGCCTTCGTGACGGTAGGTAATGTTGAGCACGTCGTTGGCAAAGCTCCACATGAACTCCGACTGGCTATTGACGTTATCCTTGTATGCGTTTTCGAAATAGATCACGTATCCTGTACCCTCGATAGACTTTGTCGAGGTGCGGTCGAATCGCATAACGGCATATTTGTCGCCGTCGTCAGACCAGTTGCCCCATTGTTTTGTCTTGGTGCGTTCAGTACCTTCCCAAGTGCATGAGGTTCCATCCTGTGTCAGTTTGTTGGCAAACTTCAGTCGGTTTTCGGTCGAGTCGGTGTTGTCGTCGTCGTCATCCTTGCTGCAGCTCACGGTAACCAGAGACATGGTGGCAATCATTGCCATGAAGAAAAATAGTTTTTTCATTGTTTTTTGTTGTTGATTGTAAATGAATGGATAATAATTATCAATTACTTTTACCAGTAGAAACCAAAGCTGAGCTGGTGCATCTTCGGGCCGCGACCGTCCTTGAACACGTTCATCGGGCAGTACTTGCAGTAGATGTCGGGGAACGACGGGATGCGGGCGATGGCCATGGCATCGACGGTGATGGGCTGATGACCAATCTTCCTGGTCTTCACCTCATAGTCCTCATTTCCTAACGAATACTCGCAATAGGCGTAGGCAGTGAAGTTCCAGTTCACGATGGCACCCAGGGTGAGTCCCCACTTTTGTTTGTTGTCGAAGTAGTGCGTGTACATCAAGGGGAGGTTCAGGCTGTAGATTCTGAGCGAGCTGTAGGTGTCGCTCACACCAGTAAAGGCAACGGGAGTCAGGTAGTCGTTGGCATCCTTGGCCAGGAACTTATCCTTGCTCATCTTGTAGTGGCGCCAGTCGAAGCCCAGACCGATGCTCCAAACGTTTTGCTTGCCGTAGGGGCGGTAGTCACTTTGTACGGTAAGTGCAAATTCCCATGATGGCCATACCTTGAAGTCATAGCCATCGGGTGCGTTGAGCATGGTGTTCAGACCGATGGAGAAGTGGGTCGAGCCGGTCCATTTGCTGGGCTTTCCGTCTTTTCCGGGGATGCTGATCTTGTTGAAGTCCTTCACGCTCTTGATGGTGCGTCGCACGGCCGATGTGTCGGGGATGGAGATGCGCTGCACATACTGGAGCTGACTATCGTCCTTCGATCCGCTGATGACGATGCGCTGCACGGTGTCGCGTGTCTCGATCTTTACCTTCTTGACCTCTTCAATGACGAGGGTGTCGCCAATCACCTCGGCGTTGGCTAAGAGGCTTATGCTGCCTAATAGGATGGTGGCAAAAAGATTCTTTTTCCTGTTCATAGTTGTTGTTATTTTGTTGGTTGATTGTCTTTTTTCTTCTCGTCGAGGTGTGTCTCCTTCCACAACTCAAAGTCTTCGTCCCAGTCGCGCTGTTCTTCTATGCGTTGCAGGACTTCAGCCGACAGTGGTGGAACGCCTAACTTCTGCTTCATCTTGTCTATGTCGGCATCAGTATATTTGTTCTGTTTACGGCGATTCTTCTTGTCGGTCTTGTATTCGTCGTAGGTAAAGTAGGCCACGCTGTCCACGTAGAGTTCAGTGTGTTCGACGTAGATATCATGGGTGCCCAAAGCGGTCATGTCAATGTTGCCGTCGAAGCTGATGCGCTTCAGCTGTCCCTGCGGAACATAGTCTTCGCTTTCGTTGTCGTACCAATAGAGGGCATCGGCCTGCACATTGGAGAGACGGGCTTTAATGATCAAGAGGTTGATGGTCATAGACGTGTCGGGAGCCAATGCATCGTACTTCATACGAAGTTCCTTGCGTGCACGATCCTTGGCAACGATACCCGCCTGCCGCCCTTTGGTAAATACTCGTGTGGTATCGCCATTTGTCTCAATGGTGTAGTACTTGGGCAACTTGCGTGCTTTTTCCAGGAAGGTATAAGGCTTCAGCTCATAGAAGTCTACGAACTTACTGGGTTTGTCGGGGTGTATCAGGTCGCGTCCAACCAACACTTTTGCACCGTCGTCCTCCTCCTTGCTGTAGCGGATGTCCAGCTCGTAGATGCCTTCGTAGACGCGGTAGAGTTTGTGTTCACGGTTCTTGAAATAAATGATACCGTCGTCGATGAAGCGGTAGTAGCCATACAACCGCTGGCAGTAGTTGCGCGACTGCTTGTAGTTCACCTCTTTCAGGCTTACCTCGCGCCAGATGTCGTCATCGGCTGTCTGTGCCCGTGTTGTCATGCTGACAGCACCCATCATTGAAAGAATGGTGAGCAGTATATGCAGTTTCCTGCCATGGGTCAGACAAAAAAGCTTCTTCATGCAGTGTCTTTTCTGTGATTATCGTTTTTTCGTGGGTGCAAAGGTAGTATTATTATCTGAAATTGACAATGATATCTTCTTTTTTTTCCATAAGTATTCTTATTTCAGTTCAGTGGGCCTCGAGCCAGTTTTGGCCAAAGCCAGAGTCGGCTACCAAGGGTACCTGCATCTCGAAGGCGTGCTCCATTTCCTCAATGACGATTTTCTCTACCTTCTCTTTCTCTTCCGGATAGACCGAGAAGTTGAGTTCGTCGTGCACTTGCAGGATCATCTTGCTCTTGATGTTTTCGGCCTTGAAACGCTTGAAGATGCGAATCATGGCTACCTTGATGATGTCGGCAGCGGTGCCCTGGATCGGGGCATTGATGGCGTTTCTCTCTGCAAAGCCACGCACGGTGGCGTTCTGCGAGTTGATGTCGGGCAGATAGCGGCGACGGCCGAATAGGGTAGGGACATAGCCCTGACGGCGTGCCTCGGCCTTGGCTTGCTCCATGTAGTCTTTCACCTTGGGGAAGGTCTCGAAGAAGCCGTCGATGAGCTGTTTGCCTTCCTCGCGGCTGATGCCTAACCGCTCGGCCAAGCCAAAGACGGTGATGCCGTAGATGATACCGAAGTTAGCTCGTTTCGACTTTGTACGCTCGTCGCGACTCACCTCCTCGATGGGCTTTTTATAAATGTTCGAGGCTGTTGCAGCATGCAAGTCCTTGCCTTCGCGGAACACGCTGATCATGTTCTCGTCGCCTGATAGATGGGCCATTACGCGCAGTTCAATCTGACTGTAGTCTGCTGAAAAAAACAGACATCCTGGCTCTGGAACAAAGGCTTTTCTTATTTCCTTTCCGTCTTCACCACGAACGGGAATGTTCTGCAGGTTGGGGTCGCTCGACGAGAGGCGTCCGGTTGCTGTGACGCATTGGTTGAACGAGGTGTGGATATGTCCCGTGCGTGGATTGATAAGCGACGGGAGGTTGTCTACGTAGGTTGATAGCAGCTTCTTTAATCCCCTGAAACTGAGTATGTCTGCCACGATTTCGTGCTTGCCTTGCAGTTGGGTGAGCACATCCTCAGAGGTGACGAACTGTCCTGTTTTGGTCTTCTTGGGCTTCTCTATGATTTTCATTTTGCCAAAGAGAATATCTCCTACCTGCTTGGGTGATGAGATATTGAATTGTTCGCCTGCCAACTCATAGATGCGTGCCTCGATTTCGTTCATTCTATTAGTCAAATCTTTTGACGTTTGCTTGAGTGACTCTGTATCAAGACAAACACCGTTCATCTCCATTTCGGCTAAAACGGGCATCAGCGGCATCTCCATTTCGTAGAACAGCTGCTCGCAGTCGTGCTCCTTCAGCATCGGCTCCAGCTTGTTCTTCAGCTGCAGCGTGATGTCGGCATCTTCGCAAGCATACTCATAGACCTCGGTAGGGAAGAGGTCGCGCATGGAACGTTGTTTCTTTCCTCGCGGACCGATGAGCTCGTCGATGTGTACCGTCTGGTAGCCCAACAGCGTCTCGGCCATAAAGTCCATGTTATGGCGAAGCTCGGGTTGGATGAGATAGTGGGCGATCATCGTGTCCCACATCGGCCCGTTCAGTTTAATGTTATAATTCCTTAAAACTTCCAAATCGTACTTAATGTTCTGTCCGACCTTCAAAATCTTCGGGTCTTCATACAGGGGTTTAAAGATATTAACAATTCGCAACGCTTCTTCACGATTGGTAGGAATGGGTACATAAAAAGCCTCATGTTCCTTCACTGAGAAGCTCAAACCTACCAATTCGGCATCGATTGGCGACGTACTGGTCGTTTCTGTGTCTAAAACGAGAATTTCTTTTGTCCTAAAAAAGTCACAAAGATTCCGCATTTCATCCTCATTTTCAACAAGTTTGTAGTCGTGAGGAGTGGTTTTAATGCTTTCAAAACTCGAATATTTTAGCTCAACCGACCCCTCGGTGGCAAATTCTTCAAAGAGAGAGAGCTGTTGATTATCGGTTTTTGGCTTCTTTTCAACTTTTTTAAGAACTCGCTCTGAGAGCTGCTTAAACTCCAGTTCAGTGAAAAGTTTTCCCAATTTGTCATCGTCGCGCTCCTTCAGTTTCAATGACTCCATATCGAGGTCGATGGGTACGTCGGTCTTGATGGTTGCCAGGAAGTAACTCATCTTGATATCGTCGACATGCTGCTCGACCTTCTCACGAAGTTTACCCTTGATTTCAGATGAACGTGTCAGAAGTCCTTCTATGCTTCCAAACTCGTTGATGAGTTTCACGGCAGTCTTCTCGCCGACTCCCGGACAGCCAGGAAAGTTATCTGCTGAGTCACCCATCAGCGCCAGCAAGTCGATGACGGCTTGGGTCGACGGGAGGTCGTATTTCTTCATTACCTCCTTGGGTCCCATCGTTTCATAGCCGCCTCCATGACGAGGGCGGAATATCTTCACGTTCTCGGTCACTAATTGTCCGTAGTCTTTGTCGGGTGTCAACATATAGGTTTCGACACCGATGGAATCAGCCTTCTTTGCCAATGTACCTATCACGTCGTCGGCCTCGAATCCATTGACTTGGAGTACGGGTATATGGTAGGCTTCGAGGAGCTCCTTTATGATTGGAACGGACTTCGTGATGTCCTCGGGCGTCTTTTCGCGTTGGGCCTTATACTCAGGATATGCATCGCTGCGGAAGGTAGGGCCGTGTGGATCAAAGGCCACGCCGATATGTGTAGGATGCTCCTTTTCGAGTACCTCCTGAAGTGTGTTGACAAAGCCGATGATGGCACTTGTGTTCAGTCCCTTCGAGTTGATTCGCGGGTTCTTGATGAAGGCGTAATACGACCTGTAAATCAGTGCGTAGGCGTCTAAAAGAAATAGTTTTGCCATAATAATCTCAATTTTCTGCGTAAAATTACTAAAAAATTTCGCATTATCACGAACTTTTCACTAATTTTGTACGAAAATTCTGCATAATGGACCAATTATCGCTTATCAAACAACCTATTTTGCGCGACCTTGACGATTTTATCGCGCTATTCAACGAGTCATTGACCCACGATGATGGCTTGCTCGGCTCGGCTTTGTCCCATATCCGTCAGCGTGGTGGAAAGCGTATGCGCCCCATGCTAATCCTACTGATGGCAAAGAACTATGGTGGCGTATCGTTTGTCACTCAGCATGCAGCTGTAGGATTGGAGCTACTCCATACTGCATCGCTTGTTCACGACGATGTGGTTGACGAAAGTAGTGAAAGGCGAGGACAGGCTTCTGTCAATGCTACTTATGATAATAAGGTGGCAGTATTGGTTGGCGATTTTATCCTCTCTACTGCGCTGCTTCACGTGTCGAAGACGGGCAATCAGCGTATTATCGAGTATCTGGCTGAGTTAGGTCGTACGTTAGCTGCAGGCGAGATTCTTCAGCTGACGAACATCCAGAACCAGCAGATCAGTGAAGACGTTTATTATCAGATTATTATGAATAAGACTGCAGCGCTTTTCGAGGCCTGTGCAGCCATTGGTGCCTTATCGGCAGGTGCTTCTGAGGAAGACGTTCTCAGTGCTGGCAAGTTCGGTCAGAACCTGGGTATCATGTTCCAGATCCGCGATGATATCTTCGACTATTATGACTCAAAGGAGATAGGCAAGCCAACAGGAAATGATATGGCAGAGGGAAAACTCACACTTCCTGTAATCTATGCCTTGAACAGCAATCCGATGGACTCGATGCTTACCCTTGCCAAAAAGGTGAAGGCAGGAACGGTGAATCTTGATGAAATCGCTGTTTTGGTCGAGTTTACCAAGCGTAGCGGTGGAATGGAATATGCCGAACAGCGAATGCAAGACTTCAGAATGCTCTGTCAGCAGTATATTGATGAAAGCGTAAAAAATGACGAAATCCGCTCAGCCTTAACGGCCTATGTGGATTTCGTCATTGAAAGAAAGAATTAAGGTTACCTTAGAAGAACTTCACTTCTTCACCGATGACCTCGCTTAGCAGCAAATTAGCAAGTCGGCTGGTACCCATTCTGAACAGTTTGTTGGTGAGCCATTTTTCGCCCAGAATTTCCTTTGTGATGGTGTAGTAGATAAGAGCATCCATCACCGTGTTCAGGCCTCCGGCAGGCTTGAAACCCACCACGATGCCCGTCTCGTCGTAGTATTCCTTGATAGCCTGGCACATGACATAGGCTGCCTCTGGCGTTGCCGCAGGCTGCTCCTTGCCGGTAGAAGTCTTGATGTAGTCGGCACCGGCATACATCGATAGAATCGAGGCAATTTTGATGTTCTTAGCCGTTTTTAGGCAGCCTGTTTCCAGGATGACCTTCATGTCACGCTCGCCACAAGCTTCCTTCTGTTGCTGAATCTCGTCGACAACGGTCTCGTAGTCGCCTTCGAGCATAGAGCCTACGGGCAATACGATGTCTATCTCTGTAGCACCGTCCTTGATGGCTAGTTGGGTCTCGATGGTCTTCACCTCAATGAGACTCTGTGATGACGGGAAACTACCTGACACACAGGCTATTTCAACGCCATCGACCTCGAGCGTCTCAGCTACTGTTCTGGCAAAACGAGGATACACGCAGATGGTAGCAACATGGGGTAGGGTAGGATAGGCTTCGTCGAACTTGTTCACCTTCTCCGTGAAGGCCATCACGCTGGTATCTGAATCGGTGTTCTTCAGCGTGGTCAGTTCTACGCTACCCATCAGGAATTTCTTTACCTCCAAGGTGTCGTTCTCAGGAACCTTTTCTTCAATCAGCTTTTTTACTGCTGCCTTTACTTCCTCGTCGTTTACTTCGAGGTTGTACTTTTTCAGCGCCTCTTCAATGCGTCCATACTGTTTTTCTTCCATAATTACTTGAGTTTTAGGTTGTTAATATGTCGGTTTTTGTCTCTTGATGTCTTCTTTTCTATGTTCTTCCGTAGTGCTTCGTCAAGGTCAACGCCCGTCTGGTTAGCAAGGCAGATGAGCACCCACAGCACGTCGGCCATCTCGTCGTCCAGTGCCTGTCTACCGTTATCGGCTGCGCGTGGGTCGCTTGCTTTCCATGATTGCTCACCATAGCGGCGACTGATGACTCTTGCCAGCTCGCCCACCTCCTCTGTGAGCACGACCATGTTGGTCAGCTCTGAAAAATAGCGTACCCCGTACACCTTAATCCACTGGTCTACAGCCTGTTGTGCTTCTTGTATGGTCATTTCATCAATATCATTATTATGAATAAAGCGATGATGGCGAAGATTATCATCTTGATGTTCTCCGTGTTTTCTCTTCTGTATTCTTGCCAGTTAAACGACTTGTAAACAACAGTTGCTAACCAAAGGAAAAGGCTGCAGGTATCAGGCCACTTTCTATATGTAATAACCGTTTCATAATGCAGCCTATTAACATGAGGATGAGCCCTGATATTTCGAGTTCTTTTAGATATTTCTTCATTTCCTATGATTTCTTTTCTCCTGTCATGATGTCCGTCTTTATTCTTTTTCCGTAAGCTGCGACTTTGTCGCTGCCCTTTTACTCCTTGTTCTTCGTGTCCATACAGATGGTCACCGGTCCGTCATTCAGTAATTCTACCTTCATGTTTGCCCCAAATTCTCCTGTACCTACCGTCTTGCCTATAGCCTCTGAGAGCTCTTTGCAGAAGGCCTCGTACAGGGGGATAGAGTGCTCGTGAGAGCCTGCCCGAAACCAGCTGGGACGATTGCCTTTCTTGTAGCTGGCGTAGAGCGTGAACTGGCTTACAACCAGAATCTCGCCACTAACGTCGAGTATTGACCGGTTCATCACGTTGTTTTCATCGCCAAACACGCGCAGGTTGGCTATCTTCTTCACTAACCATTCAACGTCCTCCATCGTGTCCTCCTCGCAGATGCCCAGCAAGATAAGGTAACCTTGCTGAATCTGGCTTTTCACCGCGCCTTCTATGGTGACGCTGGCGTGGCTGACGCGTTGTATGACTGCTCTCATAGTTCTGATTTTTCGGCAAAGATAATCATTATTTTTGATTCCACCAAATTTTTCCTGTCGCTATCGTTGTATAGTGTAACATTGTAACTTTGTAACATTGTAACAATAAGGATATGTCTTTGTCCTTTCTGCCTCCTTACAGATGACAGATGACAGTTTATGATTTTGAGAGTGTATTGAGATTTACTATTATATATTATATAATATATATATT
>JAFZIL010000032.1 GCA_017554385.1 Prevotella sp.
CCAATACGTTCCTGACGAAACGAATTTTTGACGCATCCCGATACCGACCGAACCAAACTTTAATTAATCACATTTTCAAAGAACTCTTTGGCTGCGCGGCTTAGCCGTTACGCCGTATGTTGAATTTTTAACGAACTATTGCTGTATAATGCTCAACAACAATGTTATCCACGCACATATATGCGGGAGTGGTGAGCCCCCAGTCGTTTTTACGTGAACCATCGAACATGAACTTGATCGTCTTCACATTCTCAGCATTCATTGATGTGGCATGCCAGATTTCGATAAGCTTGTTACGATTAAGATCATAACCCTGTTCTGCCAACTTCACCTCCTTCACGGTAATGGTATCTCCATTCTCACTTAGGCAGATAATATTGCAGCTAAACCAGTCTTCCTTCTCAAACGGACCACCGGAAATGACGTCACCCTTTGTCATAGAGTTGTAAGCGTAGGCTGAGTTGGCGCAATACATGCCCTTAACTTTCACGGGCTCAGCAAAGGTGATGCACTCGTAGTCATTGTAAGCACCCTGTACCACAAGGAACTTATCGCTCTTACGACCACCACCAGGCACTGAGTTGTACTGGTCAGGATCAAGCGTGGCAAAAGTATTATCCTTACGACCGGATATAGCAAAACCCGACCAGTAGACTGCACCGTCATAGACCGACTGCGTACCTATTACAGTAGCACACTTCTCAGTATAGGTAAACTTGCCTTCTCCATTGCCAATCCAATAGAGCTGCTGGTTCAGCTGCTGGTTCTCGAAAGTAATAGTGTCGCGCATAGCAATAACCTCTGCCTTGTAACCTTTATCAAAGACGTATTTCTTGATTTCCTGCTCACCGATTCTCAGCGTAAGTTCCATCTTACCACCCTGCATATCGGTATCCTTCAGCTGAGCGTATGTAGCATCAAGTGCATTCATCAGCTTGGTCTCATCACCTGCTTTTCCTTTCAAAGGCACCGTCCGGTAGTCGAAATTGGTAATTCCAAGTGCGTCGGCAGCAGAGTTGTACATAGCAACTCTGATAGCGATGCGAGCAGCATCAAATCCATCACGACTGGGATGTTCTGTCGAAGATTTGAAATTCTGGTACTCTAGGAAGTTGAAAGAGATTGCGTTCTCGTCTGGTGTAGTCATAGGCTCATCACTTTCATCATCGCCACACGATACAAATACTGAAGGAGTGGCCACCAAAACAACGGCCATCATCCAATGGAATAAACTTTTTTTCATCTGTTTTTTTATATTATGTTCACAATCGTTCCATTTATTTATTGGTGCAAAGTTATGAAGAATAATTATAAAAACGGAACTATTAACAATGTTTAATAGTTCGTGCCATCATCAAAATTTTTGTATATTCGGGAATTATCAGTATCTTTGCACGCAAAGAACAACGACCATGCAAACAAAGAGTATTATGATTGCTGCCAGCATGTTGGCGTTATGCCTGAAAATGACGGCAAATACCCCATGGACGAAAGGGGGCTTTGAGACAAATGAGTACCGGAACGTATTCGTGGAGATGGGCTACGAGCCTGCCGCGGTCGACGCAAAGCTGAAAGAAGTGTTCAACAACGTGTTCCACGGACCAAACAAGGTGTACTTCGAGGTCAGCGACACAATGGGCTACATCTCCGACATCAAGAACGACGATGCCCGTACCGAGGGCATGAGCTACGGCATGATGATAGCCGTTCAACTGAACGAGAAGGACATCTTCGACCGCCTTTGGCGCTGGAGCAAGAAATACATGCAGCACCAAAGCGGACAACGTAAGGGATACTTCGCATGGAGCTGCAAGACCGACGGCACCCACAACGCTGAGGGAGCAGCCAGCGATGGCGAACTGTACTATATCACTTCCCTCATCTTTGCCTCAAACCGTTGGGGCAACAACACGGGCATCGACTACAAGGCCGAAGCCCAACACATTCTGAACAGCATCCAACCACGCGATTATAAGGACGAACGCCCGCCACGACAGTTCCCCGGTTTACCAGCGTCATCGGGAAAAATCTTCCTCATCGACCCCGACACGCGCCTTATCACCTTTACTCCCGATGGTTTCGGTCAGCGCTTCACCGACCCCAGCTACCACATCCCTGCCTTCTACGAAGTGTGGGCACGATGGGCCGATGACGGCCGCGCCGAATACTGGAAGGACTGTGCCGACAAGAGCCGCGCGTTCCTTCACAAATGTATCAACGAGCAGACGGGGCTGAATGCCGACAACTGCCAGTACGACGGTAGCGAGATGCAGATGCCACGTTTCCCGGGGATGCCACAGGGACAGCAAGCTACACCGCGCCGATTGGGCAACAACAACTTCCGCTACGACTCATGGCGTGTGCCGATGAACATTGCGCTGGACTATGAATGGAGCTGTGCCGACGGTGAGTGGCAACGTAAGTATGGCGAAACCATCCAGAACTTCTTCTACAGCCAAGGCATCAACACATACGTTGACCAATACCGCACCGACGGAACGCTGCCCGAGGGCTACGAGATCCTGCAGGCTGGCGGTTTTCGCAAACTGCGCCATAGCATCGGACTCGTTGCCACGCTCGCTGCCGCGTCCGTCATGTGCTCACACGACAAAAGCAAAGAGTTCGTGGACGCTCTGTGGAACGCCAAGCACGAACCCTTTGACGATGGATATTTCGATGCCTACTACGATGGTTTGCTGCGTCTCTTCGCTTTTATGCACTTAAGCGGGAACTACCGGGTCATCGGAAAAAGCTAAAGCCCGTAGACATTATCCTTAGTTTACTTCAAAGTCTACTGACTGCAGGTCGCAGTCGAGTGAAGAGGTGCCATAGAGAATCTGATACTTACCTGATTTGACGCTCAGCTCGTCGATATCGGCATCGTAGTATTCGAAAGCCTCCCCGTCGAGCGTGATGACGGCAGTCTTCGTCTCACCAGGCTTCAACGACAGCTTCTGGAAACCCTTCAGCGCCTTGATGGGCGCACCTTCGTCGCCAAGACGCTTCACGTAGACCTGCACCGTCTCAGTGCCTTCACACTTGCCTGTGTTCGTCACAGGAACAGATATGGTTACCTTTGGATTTGAGGCTTGTGTTTTAAGATTTGAGATTTGTGATTTGCCCAAGGCAAAGGTGGTATAGCTCAGTCCGTAACCGAAAGCATACTGCGGTTTACCTGTAAAGTAGCGATAGGTACGGTTCTTCATCGAGTAGTCCATGAAGTCGGGCAGGTCGTCATTAGAACGGTAGAACGTCACGGGCAACTTGCCACCAGGGTTATAGTCACCGAAGAGCACCTCAGCCAACGCCTTGGCACCTCCCTGACCGGGATACCATGCCTGCAGCAGCGCGTCGTACTGACCCTCAACGCTGCCAAAAGCGATAGCCGAACCGGAGCAGTTGACGAATACAACAGGTTTGCCCGTACTGTGCATAGCCTTTACAAGCATCTGCTGCACTTTCGGCAGTTCTATATCCTGCTTGTCACCGCCCTCTCCCTCCATGCGGGCCGAGATACCTCCGATAATGATAATAGCGTCGGCCTGCTTCACCTCATTAGCCAGTTCAGTGAAATCGACGAGCTTCCGCTCGCAGATGTCGCCACGAAGCATGGCAAACTGTCCATTTCCACGGCGATACTCGATAATGATGTCATAGTCCTTGCCCTGCTCAACAGGGAAAGACTTGTATTCTACGCGACGGCCGAAGCCGAAACCACGGCGTCCCATAGGCTTCCCTTCTTCAACCACCTCACCGTTCACTTTCAGCACATAGCCGTTGTCGGTAGAGAGCGTGTACTTCATCTCGCCAGTGAAGGTAGCCTTATACTTGCCGCTAATGCGGACGGAGAGATTGTCGTTGCTGATGCCCTCGGCAAAGCCCCACGCACCGAAGGTCGAGAAGTTCAACTCGTTATAATAGCCGGTCTTGTCTGGATTACCGCTCAGCTCCTTGTTATTCCAGAATTCCACCTTTACGCCCTTACCTTCGTTGAAGTCCTGCAAGTGGTGAACAGTAGTGTATTCGTCGTTCAGCTCACAGGCCTTCTGATAGATAATCGTTGTGTTAGGCATGGCAGCACGGATACCTTCGAGCAACGAGTGCTGGTGCTCTTCCGTGGGCGTTCCTCCATAGTTGCCGTTCAGCAACTCCACGTCGTCGGCGTTAGGGCCTACAACGGCCAAGGTCTTGAGGCTCTTTGAGAGAGGCAAAACCTCTCTCCACAATCCGTTTACGGTTGCCTGTTTGTTTTCGAGCAGCACCATCGACTCGCGGGCAGCCTGGATGGCCAAGTCGTTGTGCTTATCGCAACTGATTGTCGACGGGGGAATCGTTGACCATGGAACGAGCTCGGCAGGGTCGAACATGCCCAGTTCGAAGCGTCCTGTCAGCGTCTTACGCAAGTGCATGTCGAGGTCACTCTCCTTGATGTATCCCTTCTTCAGACCTTCAGTAAGCGACATAAAGACCTTGCCGCACTCCAGGTCTGTGCCGTTGAGCACCGCATCGACCGAAGCTGACAGCGGGTCGGAATGGGTCTCATGCTGCCCCTTGTTATAGAAGTTGTTGATGGCATCGCAGTCGGTAAGCACGATGCCGTCGTAGCCCCACTTGTTGCGCAGGATGTCTATAAGCAGACGGTCGCTGGTACAGCAGGGACGACCCTCAAAGCGTTGGTAAGCACACATCACCTCACGTACGTTACCTTTCTTCACCAGTGCCTTGAACGCTGGCAGATAGGTCTCCCACAGGTCACGGTTCGTGGGTTCCACGTTCATGGAGTGGCGCAGAGGTTCCGGTCCGCTATGCACGGCATAGTGCTTGGCACAGGCGTGGGTCTTGTAATACTTATCATTGTTGCCCTGCATGCCGAGTACCGTCTGCACACCGAGAACGGCATTCAGGTAGGGGTCTTCACCGCAGGTCTCCTGGCCGCGACCCCAACGGGGATCACGGAAAATGTTCACATTTGGACACCAAAACGTCAGCTCCGGATTACCTGGATAGTAGGTGGCGCCCATGGGAACATTGAACAACTTTGGGTCGTTGTGGTCGGTGCGATTCCAATTGGCGCGTGCCTCGTCACTCACCTGCGAGAATACGTCGTAGACCAGCTGCGCATTAAAGGCAGCGGCCAAGCCGATAGGCTGCGGGTAGACAGTATAGCCACCCTGACGTACTCCATGACAAGCCTCGCTCCACCAGTTATACGACGGGATACCGAGACGGTCGATGGAGATGCTCTTGTTCATCATCAGCCCAACCTTCTCCTCAGGGGTAAGCATACCCAACAGGTTCTCGACTCGCTGTTCCGTTGGCAGTTGAGGATTCTGCCACTGATACTTCATCTCCTGTGCATCAGTCGTAGCTGCACAAAGCAGCAAGACAGCCATTGTGACAAATACTATACACTTTTTCATATACTTTGATTATTTCATGTGTTTACGTCCGTTTTCAATATATACTCCGTTCTTCAATGGTAAATGTGTCATGCGACGTCCTTGGAGGTCGTAGACGACAGTAGCCACGGGGGCATCAGCATGGATAGAGGTAATACCAGTAATGTCGGCACTGGCCTCGATGCCTATCTCGGCAGCCGAGCTCCAGGCTTTACCGTTGATTTCGGAATTAGCCACAAACTTCAGATAGCGTCCGGCAGTGGGAGTCTTCAGCGTAGCCGTCTGAAGGGCAGTCGTATTCTCGAACTCGCCAGTGGCCACGGGCGATCCCCACGTCTCACCATCGGTACTCAGATAGACCTCGTAAGCCTTGACCATTCCATTAGCGTTACCGTCCTGACGGGCAAGGTAGGTGAAGGCGGTCACGTTGTAGACCCTGACCATGTCGACTACAAGCGTATGGGGACAAGTGGGCTCACAGCCCCAGTACTCGGTGTGCCAGAAGGTATCGTTCTTGCCGTCGAAGGCCAGACGTGCCTCGTTGCCACTATGCTGGCTGTCGGCGCTGACGAGCTTCCACACGCCCTTATTGATGTAGAGTGGGAAGCTATAAGTCATACGGGGGCTGTCCATCAGTCCATTGGACTCGCAATAGGCGGTAACGGTACATGCATCGTTGTTGAGCACGGGTGAACTATATTTCTTAAATTCTCCACCATCAATACTATAGTAGATAGTAGCACCGCTCGTAGCAGTGGTCATCTTGATGCGACCGTTCTGCTGGCGCTCACAGTTCACGGGTTGGCAGACAGGCATGTCGACACGAGCCTTCACAGCGGCATTGTCACCAGCACTGAGCGGCATGATAAAGAAACGGAAGGCTGTGTTCTCGGCCTTCAGCTCATACTTATCCATGACATCGGGACCACAGCTGGCGTTGCCCAGTCCACGAGTGGCGGCATCGAGCGATACGACTGTAGTCTGGCAACTCTTGAACTGATAGGTATGTTTCGAGCGGTTATTACGGTCGGTATAGTTGTCCTCCGGACGGAAGTGGACAGCCGAGGCGGCCATCTGGTCGGGTGCTACGAAGAGCAAGCCCAGGCCTTCATCGTTGGTAAGAGACATCCATCGCACTTCCTGCTTTGTGCCGTGCTCCTGCGGCATGATATATCCCTCGTACTGGTCAGTGACAGTGCTCTGATAGATACCAGGCAGACAGGCTTCCTTGCGATCACGATAGCTGTCCCACGGGCCACGTCCATACCAGGCGAGCTGCTCCATACCTGCGGGCATCTCCAAACGGAAGCCCAGTTTGGGCAGCACAGAGCCGGTGAGTGCCGGACAGATAAACGAATTGACCATGAGTGTACCATCAGCACAGACGATGTAGTACTGTATGACATCGAATGCCGTACCATTCTTGCCTGTATAAGTGCTGTTGAGTGTGATAGCAACGCTACTACCATCATCGGCTCTGACAGCGGTAGTGCCCGTTCCTTTGACGGTCATCTTGCGCAATCCCATGTTGTCCCAGCTCTCACAGCGACGTCCGTCGTTGTCGGTAGGAAGGCGGAAGGCGTTGAGCAGCAACGGCTTGCTTACGAGCGAGGTCCCGTTGAGAGCGTAGCCGGTCAGCGTGCCCTGCGACTTGCTGAAGACGGCACTGAAGCGGGCACCAGTGACGGTGACGACGGCAGAACCGTCGTCCACTGTGAGGGCATCAGCGGCGGAAGGTGCATACATGGTCTTCTCAGCCTTCTGGTAAAGCAGTTTCTCTTCGGCCACAACGTAGCCAGCCTCTGCCCAGGGTGTTGCCTCTTTCTGCTTTGCCGTGAAGTGAATGAAGACGTCGCTGCTAACGGAAGCTGGTACGCTACCTTCAATGGCAATCATAGCACTGTCGCCCGCTGCCACCTCTGTAGTGACGGCAGTCGAAGCCAGCACATTACCTTCTTCATCCTCAATAGCATAGCTGACATCGTATGCAGTAGAGGGAGTAAACTGAGTCTTATTCTTCAAACGGAACTGCTTCGCGCCTTCCGACACGAGTTTGAACTCCAGGGGCTGATAGATTTTCTTCGTGTTATACGACTTCGAGGTGAGACTCCAGTCGGGACGTACCAGTCCGTTGATGCAGAAGTTGCCGCCGTTAGGGTTGTCGCCGAAGTCACCACCGTATGCCCAATAGTCCTGACCATTGGCCTTCGTAAGCAGTCCCTGATCCTTGAAGTCCCAGATAAACTCGCCTGTCAGACAGGTATATTTCTCGTAGAGGTCGAACATTTCGCGCACGTTGCCCATCGAGTTACCCATGGAGTGACTGTTCTCACACTGGATATGGGGCTTCTGTCCGCTCTGTCCCTGACGTGAGGAGCCAATCCACTGAATCGTCTCGTAGGAACCGTACATCGTTGAAGAGACATCGGCATAATCGCTATTGCCCTCGTAGTGGGTGGGTCGCGTAGTGTCGAGCTTCTTGATAGCCTGCCCCACATACTTGAAATTATCGCCGCCACCACTCTCATTGCCAAAACTCCACATGAAGATACAGGCGTGGTTGCGCAGCCACAGCACCTGATTCTCCGAGCGTTCGACCATGGCCGGACGGAAAAGGGCAAGTGACGACAGTTTCTGGTTGGCATGGCATTCGACGTCGGCCTCGGCCAGCACGTAGAGTCCGTACTTGTCGCAGAGGTCATAGAACACGGGATCATTGGGATAGTGCGAGGTACGCACGGCATTGATGTTCAGGCGTTTCATCGTCTTAATGTCTTCTTCCATCTCCTCGGCAGTGATGGCACGACCGTTGATGGGCGAGAAATCGTGGCGGTTCACCCCATGAAACACCATGCGCTTGCCATTGATGGTCAGGGCACCGTCGCTGCGTATGGCCACTTTCTTGAAGCCTACCTTTGCACCTCGGATGTCGACAGTCTTTCCTTCAGCATCCTTCAGTGTAAGCACAAGTTCGTAGAGGTTGGGGGTCTCAGCACTCCACAGTTGAGGATGGTCGACGGACAAGTCGAGGGTTAGGTTTTCGGCAGCAGTGGCAGAGGCAGTGGCAACAGCCGAGCCTCCATCCATCAGAGAGGCCTCGACCGTACCGACCGTTGTGGCTGCGCCCGTCATTGTAACGGCGACATGTGCAGTAGCACTGGTGAAGGTGCTATTCATATCGGTGGTAAAGAAGTAGTCGCGTATCTGTGTCTTCGGTGCGCTCCAAAGGAAGCAGTGCCGATGAATACCCGTCAGGCGCCAATAGTCCTGACACTCCAAGAACGAACCGCTGGTGAAGCGATATACCTGCAAGGCGATGCTGTTTTCTCCCTCAGTGACATACTGCGTGATATTGAACTCCGACGGCAGATACGAATCCTCTGAATAGCCCACGCGCTGGCCGTTGACCCACAGGTAATAGCCATGGCCCACGCTGTTGAAACGTACATAGACGTCGCGGTCTTTCCAGTCGGCAGGAATGGTAAAGGTGCGGCGATAGGTGCCTACAGGATTGGGCATCGAGCTGTTATAGGTGAACCAACTCGGGCGATCAGCCATGATACTGTAAGTCAACTCGTTGAACGAGAAGGGATAGGCCACGTTGCAATAGAGCGGCTTGTCCCACGACTTTCCGTTCCGCAAGCCCCATACCTGCCAACTGCTGGGCACGTCGATGTCGGTCCACGACGCATCGCTATAGTCCTTGGCACAATAGTCGTCCTTAGCTAACGACGGCTGTTTCACCCACAAGAATTTCCACTTCCCGTCCAACGACTGATACCACGGTGAACTGCTCATATCGGTATTAGCAGCTTCGGTTGCCGAGCCCATCGCTATGCCAACGGTATGTGCCGTTTCTCGGTTCACGTGTGTCACTTTGGGATCATCCCATTCCTTACCCGTCATCTGAGCGTTGACCACGCCCGCAAGCATCAGGGCAACATAAATCAATACAAAACGTTTCATCACTAACTGATTTTTGTGGCAAAGATAATCAAAGATATGCTAACTTGAAAGTATTTATAATAGAAAGTGGTGCCTATGATACTTAATGAAAACGATATGAGACACACAGCCACGACGGGATTGGGAATTAATTCGTACTTTTGCATCAGATTTTTCAATAACCAAAAACATATTTAATGATGAAACGAATCATGACAGTTGCAGCAGTGGCCCTGATGACTGCAACGGCAGCAGTGGCACAGAACCCTTTTGTGCAGACATGGTTTACCAGCGACCCCGCACCCCTCGTAGCGGGCGACCGCATGTACGTATACACCGGCCACGACGAGGACAATGCCGACTTCTTCTGGATGCAAGAGTGGCGTGTCTATTCGACCAGTGACATGGTGAACTGGCAAGACCACGGCTCGCCACTCGCCTTGGAGTCGTTCTCTTGGGCCGATGACCGTGCCTGGGCCTCTCAGTGCATTGAGCGCGACGGTAAGTACTATTGGTACATCTGTGCCCACTCGAAAATATCAAATGGCATGGCCATCGGTGTGGCCGTCAGCGACACGCCCACAGGTCCCTTCCGCGATGCCATTGGCAAACCACTGTTCGAGAACGGTTCGTGGGACCACATCGATCCCACAGTGATGATTGATGACGACGGACAGGCATGGCTGATGTGGGGCAATCCCCAATGCTACTATCTGAAGTTGAATCATGACATGATTAGCTACAGTGGTGAACTGGGCAAACTCGACATGACCGAGGAAGCGTTTGGCGGCCCCATCATGAGCAAGCGCGAGAAAGGAAAGAAATACAAGGACTCGTATGTAGAAGGTCCTTGGCTGATGAAAGCAAGGGGTGGGCTATATTACCTGCTCTACGCTGCCGGTGGTGTGCCCGAGCATATCTCATATAGTAAAGCTTCCCACCCCACTGGCCCTTGGACCTACGCTGGTGAGATTATGCCTCTCTCCGACACGAAGTCGTTTACCAACCACTGCGGTGTAGCCGACTATAAGGGACACAGCTATTTCTTCTACCACACAGGCAAACTGCCCAAGGGTGGCGGTTTTGGCCGTAGCGTGGCCGTCGAAGAGTTCAAATACAATGCCGACGGCAGTTTCCCCACGATTCTGCCTACTGACGAGGGTGTGAAGCCCATCGCTACCTTTAACCCTTACCGCAAGGTCGAGGCCGAAACAATGGCATTCTCGAGCGGTGTGAAGACCGAGCAGAACGATGAGGTGGGCATCTACGTCACCGACATCCACAATGGCGACTACATCAAGCTGCAGAATGTGGCCTTTGGCAACAGCACACCTCGTACATTCATCGCCCGCGTGGCCAGTGGCTTGCGTGGCGGACAGATAGAATTACGCATCGACAGCCTTGGAGGCCGACTCCTCGGCACACTTAACGTTCCAGGCACAGGAGGATGGGAACAGTGGCAGACAATTACTATCGATCTGGACTACTCGACCCTTACTGACCTGAACGCTCCCTCACGCACCATCTCAGGTCTTAACCTGCCTGCTACGACCGACCTTTACCTCGTCTTCAAGGGCCGCAAGGGTCCGAAACTCTTTAACTTCGACTGGTGGGAGATGCGCGGACTGGAGCAAGTGAACATGCCGCTCTTCCAGACCAAGTACACTGCTGACCCCTCTCCGTTAGTGGTGGGCGACACCTTATTTCTTTATACGTCGCACGACGCCTCGCCCGAGGATATTCCCGACGAGAACGAGAAGGGCTCTGCCGGCTTCTTCATGTACGACTGGCTACTATGGTCGACAACCGACATGGTGAACTGGACAGAGCATGGTGCCGTAGCCTCATTAAAAGACTTCCCTTGGCGCTCGCGTGAGAACGGTGCTTGGGCCATCCAGACGGTGGAGCGCAACGGAAAGTACTATCTTTATGCTCCGCTCCACGGTCATGGTATTGGCGTACTCGAGGCCGATTCTCCCTACGGACCTTTCAAGGATCCACTGGGCAAACCGCTCGTTTGGGATCAGAGCAACTGGTATGACATAGACCCCAGTGTCTATACCGATGACGACGGTCAGGCCTATATGTACTGGGGTAATCCCCATACTTTTTGGGCCAAACTGGGCAACGATATGACCTCACTCACCAGCGAGGTGACAAAGCTGCCACATATCCCAAACTATCAGGAAGGCCCGTGGTTCTACAAGCGTAACGGGCACTATTACCTTGGTTTCGCCAGCACCTGCTGCCCTGAAGCATTAGGCTATGCCATGAGTGACTCGCCCACTGGTCCCTGGGAGTGGAAGGGTTATATCATGAAGCCCACACAGCGCGACCGCGGCAACCATCCCGGCATCTGCGACTACAAGGGCCACAGCTATGTCTTTGGACAGAACTACGACCTGATGCACCTGGAGACCTTCCAGCACCACGAGCGCCGCTCGGTCTCGGCACAGGAGATGACATATAATACCGACGGCACCATCCAGGAGATTCCCTACTGGCTCGACCAGCAACCTATGAAGCAGCTCTGCTGGTTGAATCCTTACCAGCGTGTAGAGGCTGAGACCATGAACTGGGGCTTTGGACTGAAGTCGGCCAAGATGGGCATCGAGAACACGGGCGTCGTAAAGGACATGCCTGAGTCCACGGGCAAGAAAAACATGTACATCTTCGACCTGAACGACGGCGAGTACATCCGTCTGCGCGGTGTAGACTTCGGCACAAAGGGTGCCAAACAGTTCGTCATCACTGCTGCAGCCATGGGCACAGCCACCGTTACCCTACACCTTGACAGTCAAGACGGTCCCGTTGTCGGCACCACCGTCATCAAGGCCACCGGCTCTGTCGACAAGTACCGTTCCTTCTCCGCAAAAGTCAAGAACGCCACTGGCATACACGACCTCTACCTCTGCTTCTCACAGACCCAGGGCGACGTCCGTCTGGACTGGTGGCAGTTCAAGTAAAAGGATACAACACTACAGAAAAAACTACGCGGACGTGTCGATGATACGTCCGCGTAGTTCTTTTTCTATGAGGTCCAAAAAATCTAAACTATAATGAATACTCCAGCATCACCATGGTGTAGGGAGCCAAATCAAGCATGAACTTCTTCTGTGCCTTCACCTGCTCTTTCTGCGGGGCAATAGGCTGGGCATCGTAGTTATTTTCGGCATCGGGTGCACCAGTAAGCACGGTCTTCGTGGCCATCTTCTTCAGACCGAAACGCGAGAGGTTCACGTTGGCCGTCTTCGTCTGGTCACCAGCATTAACCAGCTTTACATAAAGTTTGCGAGTCTTCACGTTGAGGACGACCGACTGTCCGTAGTGCACATCCGGCTGGGGCTGCTGAATGCCTGCCTCATCGCCATCGAACGTGACGCAGTCACCATAGTAGTACTGTCCGCTAGAGAGTCCAAACATCTGCTGCACATAGTAGCTGCACGTTAGGTAAGGACGCTCGTTGTCGAAGTAGATGAGGTCAGGGTTCCAGTTCGTGGCGTCCTTCTTGGCGAAGAGCGGCGCGTAGCTGGTCATGCAGACCACGTCGCCGTTACGCTCTACGTGTAGCAGATAGAGGCCCTCGGCCAGGGCGTCAATGAGTTTCTTGTCCTTGGCGGCATATTCACCGAGGTAGACCTTCGTCTTGCGATCGCGGGGATAGTTGTCGTACTGACGCTTTGAGAGAAAGTAGCTGTTAGGCTCGTAGTAGTGCTCGTCAATGATGGGCATACCTAACTCTTCAGCCAGCTTCCAGCCATTTTCAAAGTCAGGATTCTCTGGGTGAGAGCCAGGACCGGCAGTACCCACGATGACAATCTCCGGATGTTTCTCCGTCACCTTTTTATATATATAGCGGAAACGCTCGGCGAACTCGGGCGAGATTTTTTCCTCATTGCCCAGTCCGAGATACTTCAGGCCGAAGGGCTTCGGGTGTCCAGCGTCGGCACGCATCTTGGCCCACTTCGAGGTAGCGGGATCGCCGTTGGCCCACTCAATGAGGTCAAGGGCATCTTGCACCCACTCGTCCATCTGATTCATAGGCGCTACGTCTTGAGCCTGCTTCGGCCACATGCCCCAACCACCGTTGGTGCCCTGACAACTGACACCGCAAGGCAGGATAGGTACGGGCTGCATGCCGAGGTCTTCGCAGAACTGGAAATACTCATAGTAGCCTAAGCCCATAGACTGGTGGTATCCCCACGTGTTTTTCTGCTGTATGCGCTCATGGCGCGGACCGATGGTGTTTTTCCAGCGGTAGGTGTTCCAGAAGCCGTCACCGCCACCGTGTACGACACATCCTCCAGGGAAGCGCATGAACTTAGGATGCAGGTCGGCCAGTGTTTGAGCCAAATCCTTACGCAGACCATGACCCTTATAGGTGTCCTGCGGCATGAGCGACACGTCGTCGAGATAGACATCTCCCTCGTTGAGTACAAGCAGCTGTAAGGCGGCCTTCTGAGAGGTGGTGTCAGGAGCAAGCGTAGCCTTGTACTCCTTCCAGTCGTTCATACCGTTGCCTGTGATGTCGATGATGGCGTCGGCCAGCAGTTTCGGGTCCTTGCCCCAGCCCTGTGGCTCTACCAGTGCCACGCGCACCTGCTTGGCACCGCCGACGTTGGCCAGACGCATGGAGAAGTCGTACTTGGCACCGGCCTTGATGCTGATGCCACCAAAGCCGTCGTTCTGAAGGCCAAAGCCTCTCCAGCCTTTGTAGTCGTAGAACTCCCTGGCGCGCTCCACGTGCAGACGCATCATGGTGTTGCTGTTGTAGGGTTTGGTGAAACTCTGGTCTGCTTTGCTGATGGAGACAGGCTGGATGTAACCTAATGAGTGGCCTGGACGGATGGTCTTCCATGCCGTGCCTGGTCCCCAGCCGTCTTTCTCGGCAGGGCTGAACTCGAACGAGCCGTTCTGTACCAGCTCGGCGAAGAGTCCGCCGTCGGCACTCGACGAGATATCCTCGAAGAAGATACCGATAAGTTCATCACTGATGGCCTTCCCACCAGCGGGGGCGGTCATAGGTTTCTGGGCATTCAGCCCCACTGTTGCTGCCGCAAAGAAGGCAGCCAACAAGGTACGTTTATTCATAAAAAAACACTATAGGTTGTAATAACTGGCACAAAGATACATATTATTTTGTTATCTGCTGCACATAATTCCTAAAAAAGATACAATTACGATAAACTGTGATACATGTAAAGGACATCCGTATAACTTTTTTATTTAATTTTGCAGTGATTTAAAAACAATAATGTAAACATGAGAAGTATTCTTTTATCTGCTGTGATGTTATGCTCGGTCATGACAACGATGGCACAGTCACAAAATTCCGACGAGGTTGATCCCAACTTCCATATCTACCTCTGCTTCGGACAGTCGAACATGGAAGGTAATGCACAATGGGAATCCATTGACAACCAGTATGTGGATGCGCGCTTCCAGATGTTGGCCACCACGAACTTCGACAATCCCAAGCGCACATTAGGCAACTGGTACACCGCCAAGTGTCCTATCGTCAGCCCCATGGGTAAGTTAGGCATGAGCGATTATTTCGGTCGCACGATGGTGGCCGCCATGCCAGCTGATGTAAAAATCGGCGTTGTGGCCGTAGCCATGGGCGGCAGTCCCATCGAAATGTTCGACAAGGACAAGTACCAGCAGAAGATGCAGGAAAAAGAGGCCGACGGCGGTACGCCTTGGCATGTCACCTTGGCCAAGAACTACTATGGCGGCAACCCCTACGGACGTCTTATCGACATGGCAAAGATTGCTCAGAAGTCGGGTGTCATCAAAGGCATCCTACTACACCAGGGCTGCTCGAACTGTGGCGACCCGAACTGGCCAAAGGAGGTGAAGAAAATCTATAACGACATGCTCACCGACCTGGGCCTGCAGGCAGCCGACGTGCCCCTGTTTGTCGGCGAGACCGAGCGCGAAGACATGGGTGGCGGTTGCTCTGGCCACAACAGCGTGGTGGCCAAGGTGCCGCAGGTCATCCCCACTGCCCATGTCGTAAGTAGCAAGGATGTGCCCGGCAACGGCACCGACCCCTGGCATTTCTCGGCCGCAGGCTACCGTATCTTCGGCAAGCGCTATGCATTTGAGGCGCTGCGCGTGATGGGGCGCGAATGCCGGAAGGATGCCGACTACTCACTGCCCAACAACCTAAAGAAGTTCTTCACGCCAAAGTCGTTCGATACCACCATTGCTGCAAAGGCCAAAAGCAACGTGGTGCTGAAGCTTTGGTGCACGTTTAACGACGGGCATCGCGAGAACCTGACCGACGACGCAACATTCACCAGCACCGACTTCACCATCAGCAACGGCAGGGTAAAGGTGGGCGAAGAAGGTAGCAGCGGCACGGTGACAGCCACCGTAACCGACTTCACCGGTACGGAGCACACCGTAATCCTCACTATCGTGGCATCAGATGCCAACGGACTTGGATACAAGTACACAAGCGTGGCCGATGCTGTTGGCAATAACGTAGCCATCGTCAACGAGGACGAAAACAAGGCATTCTATGGCTCTACAGACCAGAACCTGGCCTACGATGTGCTGGACAAAGCTTTCGTCGACACCAACACGGGCTATATGTTCAAGGTCGAGAGTCTTTCGGACGATGCCGATGCCTCGGTTAGAAAGTATTATCGTCTGCGCCTCATCCAGCCCAATGGCAGCGAATACAACATCTGGAACAGGCCCGGCTACCTGAACTCGCAGCCCGCTACAGGATGGTGCAGCTTTATCTTGGGACTGAACAATCAGAACGGAGAAGACATGAAGAACGGTGCCGTGTGGGATATACAGTATGAAGAGGGCAAGGGTTTCTCGCTGAAAAACATCGGCACAGGCCTCTACCTAAAGGATGCTGCCCCAGCCAAATACGACACGCCTACCTACTTCTCGTTCTGCTCGCTGAGCAACGCTACGGCTATTGAGGCAACTCATATCAGCACTCCTACCGACCAGTACATATACAACATGCAAGGCATGAAGGTCGGCCTCACGTCCGACAGAAAGAACATGCCACGAGGACTGTATATCGTCAACGGAAAGAAAGTCTACCTGAAATAGAAACAAGTCGGCTGGCTCTTTCCTGAAATGAACATAACCAACTAAAACCAATAACAATGAAAAAGACCTTACTGACTACTCTCCTGCTGGGCTGCATGACGGCATCCGTCGCCCAGCCGCGCTGCAACGCCGACGGCACAGTGACCTTTCAGTATCGTAACGACTCGGCAAAGACTGTCATGGTCGACGTACAGTTTGCCGGGCGCAAGGAGATGACACGCGGTGCCGACGGCACGTGGACCGTCACGCTCGGTGCCAAAGGCGATCCGAAGACCCCGGTAGTCCCCGACATGTACCCCTACTGCTTCGTGGTCGACGGCATCAGCGTAATGGATCCAGAGAACCCGCAGTACTTCCCCAACGAGGGCTTCAAGAACAGTCTGTTGGAGATTCCGGGCGGTGGCAAGCTGCCCCATGACATCCGCAGCGACGTGGCCCACGGCCGCCTGGAGTATGTGCATTATTACTCCAAGAGTCTTGGTGCCACCAACAACGCCATCGTCTACCTGCCGCCTTCCTATATCTCTGACCCGCAGAAGAAGTATCCCGTGTTCTATCTTATCAGCGGAACCACCGATACCGAAGAGGTCTACTACAAGGTGGGCCGTGTGAATTATATCCTCGACAACCTCATAGCCGATAAACAGGCAAAGGAGATGATTATCGTGCTTCCCTATGGCAATCCTACGAAACTGTTAGCCACTCCTCCCGCCCAAGGTATGCCTCAAACACAGTTTGGCGGTGATGTATTCAGCAAGGATCTCATCAACGACCTGATGCCCTACGTCGAGAAGAACTACCGCACCATCAACAATGCCGACCACCGTGCCATCGGCGGTTTCTCACGAGGTGGCAACCAGGCTCTGTTCAACGGTCTGACCAACCTCGACAAGTTCGCCTACCTTTGCAGCTACAGCTCGTTCACCTCGACCGATATCCCACAGGTCTACGACAATGCTGCTGAAACGAACAAGAAGATACGCCTGTTCTGGCTCGGCGTGGGAACCGACGACTTCCTCTATGGCAATGCCCGAGACTATATGGAGTATCTCGACAAGAAGGGCATCCGTAGCGTGAAGGAGTTTACCACCGACAAGTTCGGCCACACTTGGATGAACGCGAAGTACTTCCTTGCGAAGACGCTGCCTCTGCTGTTCAACAAGAAGGTTGCCGAAGAAGCCATGAAGAACGGTCAGCCCGCACCCGCCGCCACAGGCCAGGAACAGCAATTCACGCCCGGCGTCATGGCCCGTCTCTTCCCCAAGCCCATCGTCTCGCCGGAGTATGGCGATCAGGGTGTCACCTTCCGCTTCAAGGCTCCTGAGGCCAAGAAAGTGGAACTGGATTGTGAGATACTGCCTGAAAACGTCGCCATGCAGCGCGACAGCGACGGTGTATGGAGTATTACCATGTCCGAACTGCTCTTCGAAACATTCAAGTATTGCTTTGTTGTCGACGGCACCAGCGTCTGCGACCCCAGCAATATGTATCTCTCGCCCGACCGAGGTTTCAAGTACAGCATTGCCGACAACCCACATTCGCCCTTCAACTTCGCATCGCAGGGCGACATTCCTCACGGCCGCACGGGCTACGACGTGGATCGTCAGGAGGCCTGGTACATGTCGCAGATGCCCACTCAAGGCATGACGATGCCAAAGTTCATACAGCTCGTGCCCGGTGAGGGCGACACGATGGAGAGCTGGTTCAAGGTGGGCGGTGCCGATGCCATTGCCGACCGTCTGCTGGCCGACGGCAAGACGAAGCCCTGCATCATCACCACCAGTTCGCTTGACTTCATGCAGCAGAGCGGCATGCCTCAGATGCCCGGTTTCAGTCCGAAGGTGCTCCGCGCCGACGACTATCCCACGTGGTCACAGCGCCGCCGCGCCCTCTTCAAGCTTCTGCTCGACCTTGGCAAGGAACCTAACCCCACCTTCCCGGGCATCCCCGGTGGCGGAGGCTTTGGCGGTGGAGGCATGGATGGTGGGTTCTAAAAAAAGAAAGAAAAAATGACAAAGAAGTTTTTATTCTTTTTGCTAGCTCTTGGTTGGACTGCCTCAGTAGTTGCCCAACCAAGAGTCTATGACCAGGAAAATACGGGTAGCCATTTCCCCAAACCAGTGATGTTGCCGCCCGACCAGCTTCCTATCATCCGTGAACTCCCCGATCCGCTGCAAGGAGTCGGCAGCTTTGCCGACTGGGAGCGCTGTCGCAACGAGATTGGGGCGTTCATTCAGCATTACGGCATTGGCGAGAAGCCCGCCATGAAGTCCGGACAGGTATGGGCGCGCATGGTTGCCGACACGTTGGAGGTCTTTGTCACTGTTGGCGAGCATACACTGAAACTCCGGTCGGAGATTCGCTATCCCAAGACGGGTCGTCCACCCTATGCCGTGATGATCGGCACCAGCGGCATTGCCCTTCCCAAGCAGCTCTTCGAAGACCGTCCCGTCGCCACGATGGTCTTCCATGAAGCACAGGTCAACGGCTACTCACAGTGGCGTAAGCGTAGTGACCGCGGTGGCCATGATTTCGACCGTCTCTATCCGCACCTCACGGCCAACGGCGCCTATAGCGAGTGGGCATGGGGACTGAGCCGCCTCATCGACGGACTGCAACAGCTCGGATCCGAGCTGACGAAGATTGATACCCGCCGTATTGGCGTCACCGGCTGCTCCTACGCCGGCAAGATGGCGCTCTATTGCGGTGCCTTCGACGAACGCGTCGCCCTGACCATCGCACAGGAACCGGGTGGCGGTGGTGCTGCCGCCTGGCGCGTGTCCCACCTGCAAGAAGACGTAGAGAACATCGACAAGACCGATTACCACTGGTTCCTTGAGAGCCAGCGCGACAATTTCGGCGGTGACAACGTCTACCGTCTGCCTTACGACCAACACGAGCTCTGCGCCATGGTGTGCCCGCGTGCCCTCCTTCTCCTCGGCAATCCCGACTACAAGTGGCTGGCCGATAGTGCCATGCAGGTTTCGGCCGACGCTGCCCACAAGGTATGGGAACGCTTCGGCATAGCCGACCGCATGGCATGCAGCATCGTAGGCGGCCATCCCCATTGTCAGCTTCCCGAGAGTCAGTTTCCCATCGTCGAAGCGTTTATCGACAAGTTTCTACTCGGTAAAACAAACGAATGAATAATCAAAACATAAATAATAGCCATTACATGAAAAGAACATTATTTTCAGTATTGATGCTGTGCTTGGGCCTGATGGCATCGGCACAGCCCGCCGGAGGCTTCGGAGGCTTCCAGCAAGAAGTGAAGTTAGAAACCTCGCAGGAGTGGAAGGACGTGAACTATGCCGGTGACGACCAGGCTTATCATACCTGCGACATCTACCTGCCCAAGGAGGTGAAGGATAGCTACCCCGTGGTCATCCACATCTATGGTAGCGCTTGGTTCTCGAACAGCAGCAAGGGCATGGCCGACCTGGGTACCATCGTGAAAGCCCTGCTCGATGCCGGTTATGCCGTGGTGTGTCCGAACCACCGTTCGAGCATGGATGCGAAGTGGCCCGCACAGATCCACGACATCCGTGCCGTGATACGCTTTGTACGCGGTGAAGCGAAAAAGTACAAGTTCGACACCAGCTTCGTTGCCACCAGCGGCTTCTCGTCGGGTGGACACCTCTCATCGATTGCTGCCACGACCAGTGGCGTGAAGCAGACGAAGGTAGGCACGGTAGACATCGACCTTGAAGGCTCGGTGGGCAAGTACCTCAACGAGGCCAGCTCGGTGAACGCTGCCTGCGACTGGTCGGGCCCCGTAGACCTGACGGCTATGGACTGCGGCGACCACATGCAGATGGGTGCCGACAGCCCCGAGGACGTACTGCTCGGCTCGAAGCTCGACAAGGAGCCGGACAAGTACCTGAGCCTCAGCGCCACGAACTATGTCAACAAAAACAATCCGCCCATCATCATCTTCCACGGTGAGAAGGACAACGTCGTGCCCTGCTGTCAGGGTAAGAAGTTCTTCGAGCTGCTGAAGGCTGCCGGCGTGACGACCGAGGCCACCTTTGTGCCCGAGGGCGGTCACGGCATGGGCATGTACAGCGAGGAGAACCTGAAGAAGATGGTATGCTTCCTGAACCACGCAAGGAACGGTAAAGGATGCTGCAAAGACAAAGAGGGCTGCTGTAAAAAAGAGGAGGGCTGCTGCAAGAAAGACGCCACAAAGCAGAAGGTGGTCGAGGACGGCGGCACAGGAGCCTTTAAGGCCGTAATGAAGGAAGAGGCTGGACTGGAGGCCCACACAGTATTTGTGCCGCAGGACCTCACGAAATTCGGCAAGGACAACCCGCTGCCCGTGCTTGTATGGGGCAACGGCGCCTGCACGAACTCGCCCTGGGAGCACTTCAAATTCCTGAGTGAGATTGCCTCGCACGGCTTCCTCGTCATCGCCACCGGCTTTATCCCCATGGAGGAGGAGCCTTATCACGGTCCTATGTCAACCACGCAGCAGCAGATTGAGTCCATCGACTGGGCCTTCGCCCAGAATGCCGACCCTCAGTCGCCCTACTATCAGAAGATCGACGTGAAGCACGTCTGCGCCTCGGGTATGTCGTGCGGCGGACTGCAGACACTCTTCAACTGTGCCGACCCCCGCATCACCACACTGATGATCTGCAACAGCGGACTCTTCAACCAGCAGAACTTCGGACAGGCCGTTGGCGGTATGCCCATGCCTCCGAAGGAGAAGCTGAGCGAAATCCATACACCTATTCTATATATGCTAGGCGGTAAGGAGGACATCGCCTACGAGAACGGCATGGACGACTTCCACCGCATCAGCCACGTTCCTGCCGCTGCCGTCAATTTCCCCGTGGGTCACGGAGGCACGTACCGTCAGCCTCACGGAGGCGAGTTCAGCATCGTGGCACTGGCCTGGCTCCAGTGGCAGCTGAAGGGCGACAAGCAGGCTGCAAAGATGTTTGAGGGCAAGACGCCCGGCATCCTACAGCGTAAGGACTGGACCATCGAGAAGAACAAACTGATGAAGTAGCCATGAGAAGAATTGCGTTTTTCGTGTGCATGCTGTGCCTGGCTTTGACGGTCAGCGCACAGGAGGATGCAAGCAAGGGCATTCCCGGACCCGAGACCGAGTTCGTCATGCAACTGAAGGTATCATTGGGCGAGCCCTACAGCGTAGGTGAGACACCCCACGGACGCAGGCAGGTCATCCCCATCACCGGCGGCACGTTCGAGGGTCCACTGCTTAAGGGTACCATCCTCAACGGTGGTGCCGACTGGCAGCTGAGCAAGGGCGGGCGCACCGAGATCGAGGCCATCTACAGCATCAAGACCGACGACGGCGTGTACATCCATATCCGCAACTGCGGCATCATTGCCGGAGGTATGGACGCTGACGGGAAACCGTCGTTCTACTTCAAGGCTGCCCCGCAGTTCGAAGCTCCCGAGGATAGCCGGTATGCCTGGCTGAATAATGCACTGTTCCTCTGTGCACCCGCTCCCTCGCAGGGCGGCGGTATCACGCTGAACGTATGGAAAGTGAAGTAAGCCCGGACTTGCCGGATATTCCGGAAAGTCCAGAAAGTCCAGAAAACCTGGAGATTCCGGACATCCCAGAAAGCTCGGAGATTCCGGACAAAAAAAGAATAGATATGCGTATTATTTCAGTATTGGTACTCTTCTGCGCGTCGCTGTGGGCATCGGCAGGAGAAGTAAAATCGCCCAATGGTAAGCTATCGCTGACAGAGCAAGGCGCAGGCTGGGCAGTGTCTTATAACGGACAGACGGTGATGGAACTGCCTGCCATCGGCTTCGAAAGCACAGGCGTCAGTGGAAAACTGCGCTTCCTCCGCGAGGTGAAGGATGATTACCAGATGATTGCCGGCAAGCGGCTGCATTGTACCAACGAGGCCAACGAGTATGCTGCCCCCGTAGGACAGGAAGGCCGCGTGGTGGTCAGGCTCTATAACGACGGCATCGCCTTCAGATATGAGGCTGCTCCTGGAAAATCCGGAAAGACCAGAATCTCCGGAATATCCGGCGAACTGACGACCTTCCGCATCCCGGAAGGCACGCACCGCTGGATGCAGCAGTGGTGCGACGGCTATGAGGGTTTCTTCCCCCTTTCGACCACAGCAAAGCAGAAGGCCATTCCATCGTTCAGCGGACAGTATAAGGATGTCGAGGGCAATAACGTGCGCTGGGGCTATCCTGCGCTGATAGAGGTCGCCCCCACCCACTCCGAGGGGGGACAAAGTGTGTTTGCCCTCATCAGCGAGGCAAACATCGAGAAAGGACAGAGCGCTTCGTGCCTGTATAACGACGGAGAACTGTTCCGCGTAGTTCAGGACAAGAAGGAACCTGCCACAGAAGCAATGGCAGGACACGGACACACATCATGGCGAGTCGTCATCGTCGGTACGCTGAAGGATGTGGTCGAGTCGACGCTTGTGACGGATGTAAGCGAGCCCTCGAAAATTGACGACACGAGCTGGATACATCCCGGTGTGGTGTCGTGGGTCTACTGGGCCTACAACCACGGGTCGAACGACTACAGCATCATCAAGAAATACACCGACATGGCTGCCACGCTAAAGTTGCCCTACGTGCTCATCGACGCCGAGTGGGACCAGATGGACCAGTTGACTTCCAACGAGGGGAAGACCATCGAAGATGCTGTCAGCTATGCCCTATCGAAGGGTGTGAAGCCGATGATCTGGTACAACTCCAGCGTAGGCTGGGTTGACGGTGCGCCTACACCGAAGTTCCGACTGAACAAGCCCGAGGACCGGGAGAAGGAGTTTACCTGGTGCGAGAAGATTGGTGTGGCCGGCGTGAAGATTGATTTCTTCAGCGGTGACACGCAGCTGAATATGGACTTCTGCCAGGATCTCCTTGAGTGTGCCGCCCGCCACCACCTGCTCGTCAACTTCCACGGAGCTACCATCCCCCGAGGCTGGCAGCGCACGTGGCCGAACCTGCTCTCCACGGAGGGCGTCTACGGTGCCGAATGGTACAACAACGTGCCGACGTTCACCGACAAGGCTGCCTGCCATAACGCCACGCTGCCCTTCACCCGCAACGTCATCGGTCCGATGGACTATACGCCCTGTGCCTTCAGCGACTCGCAACATCCGCACATCACCACGCGTGCCCACGAGCTGGCGCTTACCGTGCTCTTCGAGAGCGGTCTGCAGCACCTTGCCGACCGTCCCGAGAGCTTCCTCTCACAACCACAGGAGGTACAGCAGTTCCTCGGACAGCTGCCTGCCGCCTGGGACGAGACCCGCTTCATTGACGGCTATCCTGGTGAGTATGTAGTGCTGGCACGCCGTAGCGGAAATACCTGGTACGTGGCAGGCATCAACGGCACCGACGAGGCCAAGACTATCAACCTGCAGGCATTAGCATTGCAGACATCACGCTCCAAGCTCTTTGCCGACGACAAGGAAGGCAACTGGAGCATCATCAGCGTCAAGGACTTGCCTAGTTCTATCAAATGCCTGCCACGCGGCGGTTTTGTCATTGTCGGAAACAAATAAGAAAGAATAAGATACACCTTCCTATTCTTTATTAGAATTTTCATTGTAACTTTGCAGGCAAATTATCAAGTTACAATGAAAATTCTTTTTGCATTCCTCTTCCCGCTGATGTCTGTTGCCCCTGCAATGGCACAAAATACCGTTATTGACATCAGCGGCAACAACACATCATCAGAATACAAATCCTACGACAAAGCTTTCTCTATTGCATCAGGAAAGGCTGTCGACGTGAAGATGGCGCGATACTGTTATTTCTCGTCGACCATCACCGGCAAGGGTACGCTGAACCTCTACGCAGGCGGCGATCGCTGCTACCTCGGCACGGAAAAGGGTAAAACCTGGCCCAACTGGACGAATTTCACGGGCGATGTCCATATCTATCCGTTCAAAGAAAACTCCCCATCGGCAGGTTTCTATGGCGTGGTGCTTGCCCACGGCGGCAAGAGCTCGTCGCCCGAGAACGCACAGGACGATGCGAAGTCGGGTAAGGTGAACCCGTCGATGGCCAACAACCACGTCACCTTACACGAGGGAGCGACCATCTGCTGCGAGGCAAACTCTGCCGGTGCGGGCTTCCGCATCGGAGAGCTGAACACCGAGAATGGCTCGACCCTGTTAGGTTACATGAAGAAGCAGCGTGCCGCCTACTACCTGTTGGGTGCACTGAACACCGATGCCACGCTCGCCGGCACCATCATGCCCGTGGACTACCGTGACGACACCTCGCTGAGCATTGTTAAGGAAGGCACCGGCACCTACTACATCACCGGCAACGACAACTACCTGAGCGGTTCGCTCCGGGTATTGGAGGGACGTGTGCAGATAGACAACGACCGTGCCCAAGCTGAGCAGAAGAAGCTGCGCGGCGCACTTGGTGCACTTACCGATGTCAACAAGGCCATTGCCTACGTCTTTGAGAACGGACGTCTTGGCGGTACCGGAAGCATTGGTGGTACCGTCGACAACTACGGCACCGTGGAGCCTGGCAGTTTCCAGCGAAGCGGCGACATGGTCGACATCGCCACCGGCACGCTGACCCTCCGCAACTACGTCACATCCTCGAAGCAGCCCAATCTCCTGGTGCGTCCCGCCTCGAAGCTGTGTTTTAAGGTTATCAACACCACCGATCACGACCTATTAGACGTGGGGGGCAACGTGAAATACAACAACATGATGCAGGATTTCTCCCAAAGCGACAAGATGCCCGTGGTAGAGATCTCACTTGTCGGAGAACTCGAGGGCATGCAGGTCGGTGACGAGCTGATCCTGCTTACCGCCAAAGGCAAGGAGGGTGACTGGCACTTTGAGCTGAAACAGCCCGACCGCTATACATGGGAGCTCGTGGAGCGTGAGGCCAACGGTCAGTACCAGTTAGTGCTGCGTCTCGTTTCTATGGAGAACACGGATAACCCGGACGACCCGGATAATCCGGACAATCCAGACAATCCGGATACCCCCGGTATGGGTGCCCTCTACAACGACGGCATCGACGACCAGCAGGACAAGAACACCCTGCGTTACTATGCCGAGAAGAACCAGAAGTTCATCGGTGCAGCCTTTGCCACCTATAAAGGCTATCAGAGCGACCGCGACGAGGGTGGACGTCAGTTCAACATGCTGGTGGCCGAGAACGAAATGAAGATGGATGCCCTGCAGCCCTCGCGTGGCAGCTTCAGCTTCGGTGGTGCCGACCAGCTCGTCAGCTTTGCCCAGAAGAACAACATGGCCGTTCGCGGACATTGTCTGGTATGGCACCAGCAGCAACCCACCTGGCTAAGCAGCGACGGCAAGAAGAACGACCAGAACTGGAGCCGCGAAGAGGCCCTGGAGATTATGAAGACCCATATCACTACCGTGATGAAGCACTTCAAAGGCAAAGTCACGGAGTGGGATGTCGTAAACGAGTGTCTCGACGATGACCAGAGCATTATCCGCTCCAACCCCGATGCCTATACGTTGCGTCAAACCGTATGGCAGCGTGCCATCGGCGACGACTATATCGATTCAGCTTTTGTCTATGCCCACCGTGCCGACCCCACAGCCGTACTTTACCTGAACGACTACGACGTGGAACTGCAGGGCAAGGCCAAGGCGGTTGCCTTCTATAATCTGGCCCGCCACCTGCAGCAGCAGGAAATCCCCATCGACGGCGTGGGCCTGCAGTGTCACTTCTCCATAGGCGAAGTCGACTCCGTAAAGCTCGAGAACACCATTCGTCGCTTTGGTGAGGCAGGTATGAAATGTATTATCACCGAGCTCGATATGGGTATTCCATCGACCACAGCAGCCAACCTCGAGGAGCAGGCACGCCAGTATCGCATCATTACCGACATCGTGCTGAACAACGACAACTGTCCAAACATGCTCATTTGGGGACTGAAGGACAACGACAGCTGGCGCAGCGCCTCTAACCCACTGCTCTACGATGCTGGTCTCGGACGCAAGAAAGCCTGGTATGCCGTGCGCTCCGCCCTGCGTCACCGCACTCTCGGACAGTCCGATGCCATCTACTCACCCTCTACCATCCACCAGTCACCATCCACTATCCACCCTTTTACCCTTGACGGGCGTTGCGTCAGTGAGAGCAACCTACGCCCAGGCATCTATATTAAAGATGGAAAGAAATTCGTGGTGAAATAACAAGCTAATCCTATAATTACCAATATGACAAAGAAAACGTTATTTGCCGCCGTGCTGCTGTCGTTGACAGTCATGGCCGGTGCAACCGAGAAACAATTCCAAAGTCCTGACGGCAAGGTGACCGTCACCATCAATGACGAGGGCGGACAACCCGCTTACACTGTAAGCCTCGACGGACAGCAGATCCTACAGAAGTCGCCCTTGGGCCTGAAGGCCAACTTCGACGACCTGACAAAGGAGCTGACACTAAAAAATGTAGACACAAAGACCGTCAGCGACGAGTATGACGTGAACACCATCAAACAGCGTCACGTGAGCTACGAGGCCACGGAGGCCGTCTGCCAGTTTGAGAAGGACGGTCGTCAAGCCCTCGACATTATCTTTCGTGTGACTGGTCGTGACGTAGCTTTCCGTTATAAAATCTATCCGAAGAAAGGACGCGGAGGCGAGACCCTTGCTGCAATTATTGAGAGTGAGGCCACCAGTTTTGTGCTGCCCGACGGCACTACGACGTTTCTCTGTCCGCAGTCGAAGCCCATGGGAGGCTTCGCCCGCACCGCTCCGAGCTATGAGACCAGCTATACCCTCGACGAGCCTGCCGGCAAGAACGGCTGGGGCGAAGGTTATACTTTCCCATGTCTATTCAGGATGAACAATGGTGAATTGAAGACTGACTATTGGCTGCTCATCTCTGAGACCGGTACCGATGGCAGCTACGTGGGCTGCCGCCTGCTCAACGAGAACGGAACAGCCTATCGCATCGGCTTCCCCCAGCAGGGCGAGATGAACGGTCAGGGTACGACGACGGCTGCAGTCAGCCTGCCATACGAGACCCCTTGGCGTACGCTGACAATCGGTACATCGCTGAAGCCTATCGTCGAGACCACCATCGCCAACGACCTCGTACAGCCGAAGTACGAGGCATCGCGCGACTATACCTACGGCAAGGGTACCTGGTCGTGGATCATCGGCATGGACCCCAGCTGTAACTTCGATGAGCAGAAGCGCTACATCGACTTCTCTGCCGCACTGGGATATCGCTCGGTGCTCGTCGATGCCCTTTGGGACACGCAGATAGGCTACGAGAAGATGGAAGAACTGTCGCGCTACGCCCAGTCGAAGGGTGTGGGCCTGTTCCTCTGGTACAACAGCAACGGCTCGTGGAACGACGCCCCACAGGGACCACGCCACAAGATGGACAAGAGCAGTGCACGCCGCAAGGAGATGGCATGGATGCAGAAAAACGGCATCCTCGGCATCAAGGTCGACTTCTTCGGTGGTGACAAGCAACCTATGATGCAGCTCTACGAGGACATCCTCACCGATGCTAATGACTTCGGCCTTCAGGTTATCTTCCACGGTTGCACACTGCCCCGTGGTTGGGAACGCATGTATCCGAACTATGTTGCCTCCGAGGCTGTGCTGGCTTCAGAGAACCTGCACTTCGGTCAGGGCGCCTGCGATGCCGAGGCTCACAATGCCTGTATCCATCCGTTTATCCGCAACACCGTGGGCTCTATGGATTTCGGCGGTTCCACGCTGAACAAGCACTATAGCACCGACAATCAGCGCGGCACTACCCGCCGTACCAGCGACGTCTTCGCACTGGCTACTGCCGTGTTGTTCCAGAGCAGCGTACAGCACTTCGCACTTGCTCCCGGTAATCTCACCGACGCTCCCGCATGGGCCGTCGACTTCATGAAACAAGTGCCCACGACATGGGACGAGGTGCGCTTCATCGACGGCTATCCCGGCAAATACGTCATCATGGCACGCCGTTCGGGTGCCAAATGGTATGTTGTGGGCATCAACGCCGAGGCTGAGCCTATAAAGACAAAACTCGCCCTGCCCATGTTTGCCAAGGGTAGTGAGGTCAGCGTCTATACTGATGACGCCCAACTCAACGGCAATATGAAGGTTCTCAAACTGAAAGCCAATAGCATGAAGGTGGAGATTCCACAGAATGGTGCTTTTGTAATCGTGGGGGAATAGCCCTGCACAAGAGAGGAACTACATGAAACGACTATCAGTCAACCTTCTCCTTACTGCCATCACCAGCATTGTGCCTATAGGCTTGCTGGCACAACACTTAGTGTTCAGCCAGCCTCACGGATTCTACGACAGCTCGTTCTCGGTGAACATCGTCAGTGATTCCAACGACACCATCGACGTGCCGCAAGGAGCCATTATACGCTATACGCTCGACGGCAGTGAGCCTACCGCTACCAGTGCCGTCTTCTCGCAACCGCTACAGGTGACGGGCAATACCATTCTGCGTGCCGTTGCCGTTGCCGACACGGGCATAGTGACACCCATCGCCACCGCTACCTACCTCTTTATCAATGACGTACTAAAGCAGTCCAACAACCCGAAAGGATATCCTGACACATGGGGCAAATACACTACCATCAGCGGAAGAGCCATAGCCGACTACGAGATGGATCCAGAGATGACCGACGACCCGACATTGCGGCCCAAGATTATTGAGGGACTGAAGCAGCTGCCCGTGCTGAGCATCGTCACTGACAAAGACAATCTCTTCAGTCACGAGAACGACTCCGTCCGCGGTGGCATCTACATCTTCACAGGTCCACCTGTGGGTGACAATACCGGCCACGGCTGGACGCGTCCAGCCAGTGTGGAGATGTTCGGTGGCGGCCATGACTTCAGCGTGAACTGTGGCCTACGCCTGCACGGTGGTCACGGTCGTCTGGCCGAGAAGAACCCGAAGCATTCGTTCCGACTGGTGTTCAAGGAGAAATATGGTGGTCCGAAGACGCTGAAGTACCCACTCTTTGGTGAAGACCAGCCCGCGAAGTTCGACCAGCTCGTGCTGCGCTGCCACTTTGGCAACAGCTGGCAGCACTGGGGCGATGGCAACCGGACGAATGCACAATACACCCGCGACGTGTGGGCCCGCCGCATGCAGCGCAAGATAGGTCATACGAACGTGAACGCCCTCTACGTCCATCTCTTCCTGAACGGCATGTACTGGGGTATGTACAATATTGCAGAGCGTGTCGATGACCAGTTCGGCAAAGACCACCTCGGAGGCAAGAAAAGCGACATTGACGTCATCAAGGTCGAGGAAGACGGAGGCAACCACATCGAAGCTGCCGAAGGTGACCTCGATGCCTGGAACCTCATGGTAGAGACTGCCGCCATGGCTACCGACGACGTTGCCTACAACCGCCTGCAGGGTCTCAACGCAAACGGAGAGCGCGACCCCGAACTTGAGCCGCTACTCGACATCGACAACTTCATCGACTACATGCTCATCAACCAATATGGCGGCAATACAGACTGGGCCCACCACAACTGGTACGCTCTGCGCCGCAAGGGTACAGATAGTCAGGGCTTCCGCTTCCTGTGCTGGGACACCGAGATTATCTTTGAGAGCGTTCGCGAGAACGTTTTGGGAAAGAACAACGGCAGTTCCTATCCCACCGGTATCTTCCAGAGCCTGCTGGGTAACCAGACCTTTGCACGCCGCTATCTGCGCCGCGCCAAGGAACTTCTGAAAAACAATGGAATGCTCGGACAAGAGAGCGTCGTTGCCGTATGGGACAGTCTCTACAACACCATCTCCTCGGCCCTCTATGCCGAGGCTGCACGCTGGGGCGACTATCGCCGCGATGTGCACCAGTGGCAGACGGCCGGCCAACTCTACACCGTCGACGAACACTATATGGCCCAGCGCAACAAACTACTCAACGAGTACTTCCCCTACCGTTCTGCCAACGTATTAGACAACATCAACGGCTACCTGAACATCGATGACTTCGAGGTACCAGATGACTGGATAGCATTGTCGAAATCGATGTTCCACGAGTGGGACGGCGGAGGTGCCGATGCCCATCCTACCAACACCAATCTTGACGTAGACTGGAACATGGGTGTCAATGCCAGTGGTGGAACAGCCATAGCCGGTTTTCGCAATGTCGAGAACAACCGCTTTGCCGACCTAAGCGACTATGAGAGACTGATTCTGCGTGGGTCTGGTAGTGGCCTGCGTATCCTGGCAAACCGCCTTGTAGCTCACGGCCCGTATAAACAGATCACTGTCTCGTTCAACGAGAGCGATCCCTACTGGGATACCGACCTCAATGCTATTGTCCTGCCACTGGACGACCTGAAGACTATACCTACAAACGAAGGCAACCCGCGCACCGACGACTTTGTCCACCTGAACGTGCTGAAGGTAGACTGGAACAGTATGGCTCGCGTCAACGGTGCCTATCTGACAAGAGGTGCGATGCCTTCGTCTGTAACCTTTACCAGTGCCTTCAGCAAAAACGACAACCACTATTACAACCTGAACGGTCAGGTGGTTGACCACCCGGTGAAGGGCATCTTTGTGAAGAACGGAAAGAAAATCATTATCAAATAATACCAAAGATACAACCAATGAAACACCTTATCTCTCTATTACTATTGCTGATAGCAGGCACAGTATGTGCCCATGCCGACAACATCACCGTCAACGGCACGAACCGCAACTACGTAGTCTACGCGCCAAAGAATCTCGGCGAAAACCGTCCGTTGCTCATCTCATGCCACGGTTCGAATCAAGATGCGAACTACCAGAAAGGCATGCTCGTCATTGAGAGTGTGGCCGACACTGCCAAGTTCGTTACCGTTTTCCCTAACGGCATTAACAAACAATGGGACATCTCCGGTGACCGTGACATCAACTTCGTGCTCGCCTTGATCGACAAGATGGTCGAACAGTATAAAATCGACCGCAACCGCGTCTATCTCTCCGGCTTCTCCATGGGCGGCATGTTCACCTACCACGCCATGAACCGGATTGCCGACAAAATTGCCGCTTTCGCACCTATCAGTGGCTATTCGATGGGCGGAACCACGGCTAATGCCAGTGTGCGTCCTATCCCTATCATCCATACCCATGGCACAAGCGACGATGTGGTCGGCTTCAGTGGTGTGCAAGGCGCATTGAACGCCTGGATCAACCACAACCACTGTCCCACGCAGGCCAAGGTTGAAACTCGCTATCGTGGTGCTGCACACATTACCCGTCGCACCTGGGGACCTGGCGACAACGGTGTCGAGGTAGTATTGATGGAGATGGCAGGCAAAGGCCATTGGATCTCGAACGACAACGGTGTGAAGACTGGCGACGAGATTTGGAAGTTCTGTAAGCGTTACTCCCTTGAGTTGAAAGACCCCGTGGTGAGAATCACAGCTCCGAAGAGCGGTCTGACATACATCACTCTGGGCGGTCAGTCCGAAATATCATCGTTCACAATGAAAGCAACAGCCAGCGACCCTGACGGACAGGTAGTGAAAGTGGCATTCTACGACGGCAACACCCTACTTACCGAGATGACCCAAGCCCCTTATAGCTACGTCATCAACAACCTGACGAAAGGCAAGCACGAACTGCGCGCCGTGGCTACCGACGACGAGGGACGCACAGGCAGCACCTCAGTTATCATGAACATTGAGGAACCTACGGGTAGCTATATTTTCAGCAAGGTATTCGAGAATGTTGAAGGCGGTGTGCCCGAAGGATGGGCCACTTACGATGGTGCCGAGCGCCGAGCCGGCTATGCCTCAGGCTTCTCATCGGGACCACGCGTGTTCCATTTCACCGGGTCGCAGCACGACTTCGAATGGGGACTCTACACCCGTAACACCACAGGTAAAACAAAGGAAGGATATGCCCGCTTCGGTGACAAGAGCACGACGACTACGTTGACACTCTATCCCGGCAACTACAAGGTTTATCATAGAGTGTGCAATTGGAACTGTGCCGACTTCTCACCCGTAACCATCGCTATCGAGACTGCTGCAGGACAGGAAATCTACAGCGAGACCTTCACCCCGACGGCCAACATTGGCAATACTGCCAGCAATGATTTCTCAGGCACGACGACGCGCAACTTCTCCTTCGATGTGACAGAGAAGGGACGCTATGCCATCACCTTCTATACGGCAGATGGCTCATGGACTGACCTGGTCGTCGGACAGGCATCCATCCGTCGCAATGGCGACCTTACGGCTATCAGTGGCGTGACAGAGACCCAAGAAGCGACAGACATCGTCTACGACCTACAGGGCCGTAAGCTTGGACACGCGTCGCTGGCCAAGGGCCTCTACATGAAGAATGGAAAGAAATACTTTCAGCATAACAGGTAAAAATCACCTACAAACTATAACAATATGAGAAAGACATTGTCAACAATCGTGATGTTGCTGGCCTGCCTGGTTGGCACAGCACAGGACGTGAAGGTCGAATTCTTCACGCCAGGTATCGTGCACGTGGTAAAGGGTAAACCCACGAAGAGCCTCGTCGTCAACGCGCAGCCAGCCGATGTCGCCGTACAGCGGCAGGGCAACACCTACCGCACCAGCGAACTCACAGTAAAACTCGACCCCACCAAGGGCACGCTGACGTTTCTTACCGCCAAGGGCAAAGTGCTGCTGCGCGAGAAAAGTGCTGCCACTTTCGCACCTGAAGCCACGCCGGGAAACAACGGCAAGTGGCAGGTCAGCCAGACCTTCCTTCTCGACAAGGATGAGGCCATCTATGGTCTGGGCACTATCCAAAACGGTAAGATGAACCGCCGTGGGGAGAAGAAACGCATGGAACAGAGCAATCTGGAGGACTACCAGAACGTGCTACAGTCAATAAAAGGATGGGGCATTTACTGGGAGAACTATTCCCCTACGCTCTTCGAGGACAATGCCAACGGCATGATGTTCAGCTCGGAGGTAGGCCAGGGCGTGGACTACTACTTCATGTATGGTGGATCGGCTGACGGTGTCATCGCCCAGATGCGCCATCTAAGTGGCGACGTGCCCATGTTTCCCTTGTGGACCTACGGTTTCTGGCAGTCAAAGGAGCGTTACAAGAGTGCCAAGGAGACAGAAGGCATCGTCGACAAGTACCGCGAGATGAAGGTGCCCCTCGACGGTATCATCCAGGACTGGCAGTACTGGGGAAGCAACTATCTGTGGAACGCGATGGACTTCCTGGCTGAGGACTTTTCGAATGGCAAGCAGATGATTGACAACGTACACAAGAAGCATGCCCACTTCATGATCAGTATCTGGGCAAGTTTCGGACCGATGACCCTGCAGTTTCGCGAACTCAACGAGAAGGGTCTGCTGATGCCCTTCGAGACATGGCCTCAGAGCGGCATCTCACATGTTTGGCCACCCATCATGAAATACCCTTCAGGCGTGAAGGTCTACGACGCCTTCCATCCAGAGGCCCGCGCCATCTACTGGAAATATCTTAAAACCCTCTACGACTACGGCACCGACGCGTGGTGGATGGACTCCACCGACCCCGATTTCTTCAATCCGAAGGAGAGCGACTATGAGCACAAGGTGTATGGAGGCACCTGGCGCTCGCAACGCAATGCCTTCCCCTTGGAGACCGTTCGCGGCATCTACCAGGCTCAGCGCAAGGACTATCCCGGCCAGAAGCGTGTCTTCATCATGACCCGCTCGTCCTTTGCCGGACAGCAGCACTACGGCTCGAACATGTGGAGTGGCGACGTGAACTCGTCGTGGGACATGCTGCGCAAGCAGGTGCCTGCAGGTCTGAGCTTCTCGCTCTCGGGCAATCCCAACTTCAATACCGACATCGGTGGTTTCTTCTGCGGATCCTACAACACCCGAGGTTCCGGCTCAGCTCCGCGCAACCCGCAATATCAGGAACTCTATGTTCGCTGGATGCAGTACGGACTATTCTGCCCCGTGTTCCGCAGCCATGGCACTGACGCTCCTCGCGAAATATGGAACTTCGGCAAGAAGGGCGAGCCTGTCTACGATGCCATCGCCTCGACAATCGGCCTGCGCTATCGTCTACTGCCCTATCTCTACAGCACTGCCTGGCAGGTAACATCCGCCAATGGCAGCTACCTACGCCCGCTCTTCAGCGACTTTGCTGCCGACAAGAACACGTGGAACACAACCGATGAGTTCATGTTCGGCACTGCTATACTGGCCGCTCCCATCCTGAAAGCGCAATATACCGAGGAGAAGATTGTGCGCACCGACCCTATGTCAGGATGGGAAGAGAATTCCTCACGCAGTATGGTACGCGAAGTTAGCGCGGACTGGAGCGAAACCCATCAGACTACGAAATACTTGCCAAAGGGAACGCTTTGGTATGATTTCTGGACGGGTGAGCAGATGCGTGGAGGACGCGATATCACTTTCACAACCTCTCTCGACCGCGTTCCCATGTTCGTGCGTGCAGGTAGCATACTACCCCTCGGACCCGAAATGCAGTACGTGGGCGAGAAGAGCTGGCAGCAGCTGGAACTGCGCGTCTATCCCGGTGCCGACGGAACGTTTACCCTCTATGAGGACGAGGGCGACAACTACAACTATGAACGTGGTGTCTACACGACCATCGACTTCCAGTGGAGCGACAAGACGCGTACACTTACCATAGGCGAGCGCAAGGGAGAATATCCCGGTATGCTGACCAACCGCCAGTTCACGGTGGTCACACCCGACGGCAAGAGCAAGACGGTCGACTATGCCGGTCAGCGTATCTCCGTCAGCCTCTGATTACCATCTGATCTTGAACGAGCCCCTGTTTGAAATCCAAGCAGGGGCTCGTTCATGATGAATATGGGATGAAAGAAATGCAACACAACTTCCGTGTAATGCCGACAAAGTAACAAATCGAAAACTATCTGATACGTATACTGAACCTTATCATGCTGATAATTCCTAACTTTGCACAAGAAATAACTAAAAACATGTCAACAATGATAAAAAGAACAGCAACACTCATCATTGCATTCGCTGCCACGATGGCCGTGAATGCCCAGAATCCTTATCTGCCACTGTGGGAACATCTTCCCGACGGTGAGCCGCGCGTATTCGACGACCCCGACAATCCCGGACATCAGCGTGCCTATATCATAGGCTCCCACGATGTGCATTACGACAAATACTGCGGCAACGACGTGCGCATGTGGTCGGCACCCGTCGAAGACCTCTCGCAATGGCGCGACGAAGGTCCCATCTTCTCGTGGTATGTGGGCGGACAGTGGGACACGATGTATGCCCCCGATCTCGTTTGTACCACCGACCGCACGACGGGCAAGAAGACCTACTGGCTCTATCCCCACTCACGTGGCTGGGGACGAATCGCCATGGTGTGCAAGGGCGACCGCCCCAATGGTCCCTTTACGCCAGTGAACCTTACTGAAGACGGTTCAAGCTGTGTCGAGGGTTCACTCATTGACTTCGACCCATCGGTGTTCATTGAACCGGTCAACAACAAAAAGGACAAGGACTACGACAAGGGCTACCGAGCATACTTGTTCTACGGTTTCCAGCACAGCACAGCCTGCGAACTCGACCAGGAAACGATGTTCAGCAAGCGCCCCGGCACTGAGCTGATAGACCCCTTCATCCCTGCCAGCAGCCGCGATGGAAAGCTCTTGGACAAGGAGGGCAGCGAGTATAAAGCACTCTATAAAGGTCAGAACCCACTCGACTTCAACTTCTTCGAGGCATCGTCCATCCGACAGGTGGGCAACAAATACGTCATGGTATTCTCGGGTTATAGCGGCAAGGAGTACGGACTCGACAACACGAACAGCGCCCTGCGCTATGCCTACGGCGACTCGCCCTTAGGACCTTGGCGTTCGGGTGGTGTCCTCGTGGACTCACGTGGTGTCGTTCCTAATGAGGACGGCTCGAAACTCATCACCACCAATGCCGGGCACAACACCCACGGCTCGCTTCAGGAAATAAACGGCCAGTGGTATGTGTTCTATCATCGTCCCCCACGTGGCTTCGGCAATGCCCGTCAGGCCATGGTAGCTCCGGTAAAGATCGAGTGGGACAAGAAGCCCGTAGCAAAGGGTGGACAGGTGCGCATCACCGGCTACGACCCCTTCACGAAAAACAATGAGTGGACTGCAAAGGCTACAGACGGTAACGAATATACCGGTGCAGAAGTGACCAGCGAGGGTTTCCAAATATTCGGACTGCCGCCTTACGGCTTCTACTCTGCCGGCATTGCCTGCTACTGGACAGGCCCGAATGCCAACCAATACCTACAGGACAACCACGATGTGTGGAACAACTCGATGGACTTAGCCGGACTTCAGAACGGCTCTGTCATCGGCTTCAAGTACTTCAACTTTGAAGGTCTCGACGAGGACACTAAGGGCGTGAAAGCTTTCGGTGGTATCGGTAAAAACGACACACCCTTCCTCAAGCTCCGTCTGACAACCGAGGGTGGAAACCTCGGTGCCTTCAAAATTCACGTCATGCTTGACGGACCATATACCCAAGCTCCCTGGAACGGACGCGAACTTGAAGTCATCAACCTCGTCTCCAAGGAAAGACCAGAGACGAAGGTAGAGATTCATCAGCTGAGAAACGAGACTCGCGACTTGCTGGCCAGCCTGAAGGGCAAGCATGCCATATTCCTCGTGGTCGAAGGCCCCGATGTGAAGCAGCCTGAACAGCAGCAGCGCGGACCATGGGGTGGTCGTCAGCAACAGCCACAACGCCCGAAGGGTCTCTTCACCCTGCACGGCATCGGCTTCGACTGCCACATGTTTGACCAGTCTAACCTTCCTGTTGTGCCCGAGATTACCATCACCGCCGACGGCAAGCCCATCAACATTCCCGACACGCCCGTCCGCGCCACCAACCAGAACGGTCTGATGGATGCCACGACCTATCAATGCTATGCCCCACTGAGAGATGGTGTCCACACGCTCAAAGCCACTTCCAATGTACCTGACGTGGAAATCCACATCAGCCCCATTGTCGAGGGACGAGCCACGGTAAAGGCCACCTATAACGGTAAAACGAAAACCTTCCTAATCAACTGAGCCGAATGAAAAGATATGTTGCGATGGCTGCAGCCATCATCAGCTCCATCACACTGAACGCGCAGAACCCGGTCATTCGCGACCAATTTACTGCCGACCCTACCGCACGGGTATTTAATAATAAAGTATATCTTTACCCTTCCCATGATATCGTACCGCCCGAAGGACAGCGGCAAGACTGGTTCTGCATGGCCGACTATCACGTTTTTTCGTCGGAGAACCTCACCGAATGGACTGACCACGGCACCATTCTCTCGCAGAACCAGGTGCCTTGGGGCAACCCGACGGGTTACTCCATGTGGGCTCCCGACTGCGTCTGTAAAGACGGGAAATACTACTTCTTCTACCCCAACGCACCGAAAAGCGGACGCGGCTTCGCCATCGGCGTGGCTATAGCCGAAAAGCCAGAAGGCCCGTTCACGCCCGAGGCAGAGCCTATCAAGGGCATCAGCGGCATCGATCCCTGCGTGCTCGTCGATGACGACGGCCAGGCCTACATCTACTGGAGTGGCATGGGCATACGTGGTGCAAAGTTGAAGAACAACATGAAAGAGGTTGACGGTGAACTTCAGGAAATGAAAATGCCGCGGCGCGAGGGCATGCCCGAGATGCCGCCCATGAAGGTCGCTGGCCAGACGATGGAGGTACTGCCCGAAGGATTCAAGGAAGGACCGTTTGCCTTCAAGCGCGGTTCCTGGTACTACCTCACCTTCCCCTGGGTACGTGGCAGCAAGGAGAACGGTGCCAATCCCACTGAGACGCTGGCCTACGCCATGTCTCAGTCGCCCCTCGGCCCTTGGGACTTCAAGGGCATCATCATGGCCGAGCACGAGAACCACTGCTGGACCAACCACCACTCACTCGTGGAGTACCGCGGACAGTGGTATCTGTTCTACCATCACAACGACTTCTCGCCAAGCGATGACAAGCGGCGTTCGGTTTGTATAGAGAAGGTGGCGTTCAATGCCGACGGCACCATCCGTGAGGTGAAGCCGACGCTGCGTGGCGTAGGCATCAACAAGGCTACGGAGAAGATAGAGGTCGACCGCTACAGCAGTGCCTCTGACAACGTGACGACACAGCTCATCGACACCGTGAACACCTTCCGCAGCTATGAGGCTTCGCTCCCCACGAAAGGCAGCTGGCTCTGCTACAGCGGTGTAGACTTCAGCCCACTGAGCGACAGCTATCTCGTTGTCGGTGCCAAGGCAGCCGACAATACCGAGTTCGCCATCCGCGAGAAGTCGGCTAAAGGCAAGGTGATTGCCCGCGTCAAGATGACGGTGAAAAGCGAGATGACTCGCCCAGGCATGCCGACGCCCTTCCGCCGCGACCAAAGCAACCAATGGCTCACACAGACCGTCAACCTGGAATACACACCTAAGGGCGTCACCGACCTCGTTATCACCAATGAGGGCGATGCTGCCGTGAGCATCGACTGGGTGCAGTTCAAGAATCGCCCCAACTACTTCACCCCCGTCACGCAAAATGCCCAGCCTACACAGCCCGACACTCAAGGCTTCATACGCCGCTGGAAGCTCATGGAACCCACTGCTGTAGATGTGCGCTCGAACGTGATATTCACCAATTCATGGCTGCGCAACAAGTTTGACGAGGAACTGGCCAAGCTTCCTAAGCAGAAGGCCAAGTGGCACCTGCTCGACAGCGAGAACTACAACGTGAAGCTGTTCCGCTTCGCCGAGAAATATGGCAAGCAGACCTACGGCTCGTTCTTCTGGTGCGAGACAGTCATCGACTGTCCCGAGGAAATGGCAGACATACGTCTGGCTGCCGGAAGCAACGGTGCGTCGATGTGGTGGCTCAACGGTCAAGAGGTGCTCCTCTTAGAGGGCGACCGCCGCATGGTTGAGGACGATGGCACATCGGCACGCCTCACGCTGAAGAAAGGCACCAACGTGTTGCGCTGTGCCGTCATCAACGGCCCGGGACTCAGCGACCTTTGCGCCCGCTTCATCGACGAGAAGGGAAACTCGATAACTAATTATAAGGTGATCACGAAATAACGTAATGACGTGATAACGAAATAACGAAAATAACGAAAGATTATGAAAACGAAATACATCCTGTGCGCAGCCTTCTTCATTCTTCAATCAAACTTGTTCAATGTCTTCGCACAGTCTGGAGCCCCATACATCCATGACCCGTCGACCATTGCCGAGTGCGCAGGCAAGTACTATACCTTCGGCACAGGCGGAGGCGGGCTCATCAGCGACGACGGATGGTCGTGGCACAGCGGGGCCGACCGCCCCGGTGGCGGCGCTGCCCCTGACATGATGAAAATAGGCGACCGTTACCTCTGCATCTACGGTGCCACGGGAGGCGGTCTGGGAGGCGGCCATAACGGACGCATCCTCACGATGTGGAACAAGACGCTCGACCCCAAGTCGCCCGACTTCAAGTGGACACAGGCTGTCGAGGTGGCTGCCAGCGACGGCATGGAAGACCAGGATGCCATTGACCCATGCCTGCTACTCGACCCTACGACGGGACGCCTGTGGGCCACCTACGGCACCTACTTCGGCACCATACGTATCATTGAGCTTGACCCCACTACGGGCTTCCGCGTGAAGGGCAACAAGGAAAAAGACATCGCCATCGACTGCGAGGCTACCGACCTGATCTATCGCAACGGATGGTACTATCTCTTAGGCACCCACGGCACCTGCTGCGACGGTGTGAACTCGACCTATAACATCGTGGTAGGACGCTCACGTAACGTCGAAGGCCCATATCTCGACAACGTAGGCCGCGACATGTTCCACGGTGGCGGACGCATGGTCATCAATGCCAGCGACCGTGTCTGCGGTCCTGGCCACTTCGGCCGCACCATCATCGACGAAGGCGTAGAGATAATGTCGTGCCACTACGAGGCCGATTTCGAGCTTAGCGGCCGTTCTGTCTTAGGCATCCGTCCGCTACTGTGGAAGAACGACTGGCCCGTGGCCGGTGACCGCTTCAAGGAGGGCACCTATGAGATCGAGAGCGAGCGCCGCGGCTACTCGTTAGAGCTGTCCGTCGACTTCGTGCGCATGCAGCAGGAACGACAGGGATGGTTCAACCGCGAGGCTATGCAGAAGCCGCCGGTGCCCATCGCCAACCAGACACTCGATGAGGTGAAAGACTCATGGCCCAGTGGAAATATCGCTGTGCGCTGCAGCGACTATATGTTCCGCCCGTGGCAGCACTGGACCATCACTGCCGTGCCCGAAGCAGGCGGCTATCTGAGCAACCCCTACTTCAAAATCACCATTGCCGGCACCGACCGCGCTCTGGCAGCCACTGCCGACCGTGAGCTGACCACCCTGCCAGCCTTCACCGGCGGTGACGAACAGCTGTGGCGCATAGAGCAGCTCACCGACGGCACCTTCCGCATCATGCCGAAGGCCATCCCTGGCATGGAGGGCATCAACACCCGCTACTGCATCTATTCGGCCTCCGACAGCCAGCCCACACTGGCCGACTATAATTTCAACTCAGACAATTCAAAGTGGAACCTCCGTTCCGCACAATAATGTTCATTAATAATCCCTTTTATATGAAACATTCCTTAACCATCAAAAGCTTGTTGGCAGCTGGAATGATGCTTGTCGGACTTACGGCAAGTGCTGCCACGACAGAATCGTCATCAATTCAGGACAACAACGGTCCTGACAAGAACTTCTACATCTTCCTCTGCTTCGGACAGTCGAACATGGAGGGAGCTGCAAAACCCGAAGCGCAGGACCTGGTAAGCCCGGGGCCGCGCTTCCTGCTCATGCCTGCTGTCGACGACCCACAGCGTGGCCGAAAGATGGGCGAATGGTGCGAAGCTACTCCCCCACTCTGCCGTCCTAACAACGGACTGACGCCTGCCGACTGGTTCGGTCGCACGCTTGTGACATCGCTTCCCGAGAACATCAAGATTGGTGTCATCCACGTCGCCATTGGCGGCATTAAGATCCAGGGCTTCCTGCCCGACAGCATTGCCAACTACGTCAAGACGGCACCCAGCTGGATGAAGGGCATGCTCGAAGCCTACGACAACAATCCCTATGAACGCCTCATCACCCTGGCAAAGAAAGCACAGAAGGATGGTGTCATCAAAGGCGTGCTGATGCACCAGGGCGAGTCGAACACCGGCGACCCGAAGTGGGCCGGCATGGTGCAGCAGGTCTACGACCGCATGCTGGGCGACCTGAAGCTGAAGCCTGAGGAGGTTCCCCTGTTTGCCGGAAACATCGTCCAGGCCGGAGGCCAAGGCGTCTGCTTCAGTTGCAAGAAGCAAATCGACGAGCTACCCCAAACCATCCACACCTGTCAGGTCATCTCCAGCGATGACTGCTCCAACGGTCCCGACCGTCTGCACTTCGATGCTGCCGGCTACCGCGAGCTGGGTTGCCGCTATGGAGAGGCCGTGGCACGCTTCTTAGGCTACGAGCCCAAGCGCCCGCACATCGACATGCCCAAGAAGATCGAAGTGCCCGCCGATGCCTTCGTCGCAGAGACCACCGTACCGGGCAACGACTTCCCGAAGGTTGACAAGGAGGGTCGCGCCTACTTCCACATTCAGGCTCCCGAGGCTCGTAAGGTCGTCGTCGACGTGTGCAGCAAGAAGTACGACATGCAGTCCGACGGCAAAGGCGGCTTCATGGCAGTCACCGATCCGCTGCCCGTGGGCTTCCATTACTATTTCATGAATATCAACGGTGTGAACTTCATCGACCCCTCGACCGAGACCTTCTTCGGCTGCAACCGCGAAGCCGGCGGCATCGAGATCCCTGAGGGCAGCGAGGGCGACTATTACCGTCCGCAGCAGGGCGTGCCCGCCGGACAGGTGCGCAGCATCTACTACTACAGCACTCATAGTGTGGCCGACGGTTCTGTCGCCGACAAACAAGGCGAGTGGCGCCACGCTCTGGTCTACACGCCTGCCGAGTACGAGAAGGGCAAGAAGAAATACCCTGTGCTCTACCTGCAGCATGGCATGGGCGAGGACGAGACCGGCTGGTCGAAGCAAGGCCACATGCAACACATCATGGACAACGCCATCGCTGCCGGTAAGGCCGTGCCTATGATTGTGGTCATGGAGAGCGGCGACATCAAGGCACCTTTCCGAGGCGGTAACAACCAGGCTGGTCGCAGCGAGTACGGTGCATCGTTCTATCCCGTACTGCTGAACGACCTCATCCCCTATATCGACAGCAACTTCCGCACGCTGGCCGACCGCGAGCACCGCGCCATGGCCGGACTCAGCTGGGGTGGACACCAGACGTTTGACGTCGTACTCACTAACTTGGACAAGTTTGCTTGGATGGGCACGTTCAGCGGTGCTATCTTCGGTCTCGACGTGAAGACGGCCTACGACGGCGTGTTTACCAATGCAGCCGAGTTCAACAAGAAAATCCACTACATGTACATGAACTGGGGTTCAGATGACTTCATCAAGAGCGACGGCATCGTCAAGCAGCTGCGCGAGTTAGGCATCAAGGTCGATAGCAGCGAGTCGAAGGGCACCGGCCACGAGTGGCTCACCTGGCGCCGAGGCCTCAACGAATTCATTCCACATATTTTCAAATAAACCTCAAACCTCATAACAACAATGAAGAAGACAAAAAGAATCGCCCTCGCTGCACTGCTCATCATGAGCTCTGCCGCCTCCTGGGCACAATGGCGACAGGTAGACCCGAGAGCCAACGTAGGACTGAAGGATGCCTACAAAGATTACTTCACCATCGGTGTCGCCCTCAACCAGCGTAACGTCAGTAACGAGGACCAAAAGGCACTCGTCTTGAAACAGTTCAACAGCGTCACCGCCGAGAACGACATGAAACCCGGCGAACTGCACCCGAAGGAAGGCGTGTGGGACTTCAGCAAAGCTGATAAGATTGCCGACTTCTGCCGCAAGAACGGCATCAAGATGCGCGGCCACTGCCTCTGCTGGCACTCACAGTTCTGCGACTGGATGTTCACCGACAAGAAAGGCCGCGAGGTGAAGAAGGAAGTGTTCTACGAGCGTCTGCGCGACCATATCCATACCGTGGTCAACCGCTATAAGGACATCGTATACTGCTGGGACGTGGTCAACGAAGCCATGGCCGACGACAACGGAGGTCCCCGCTGGTTCAACCGAGGACAGGAGCCAAGCCCCTACCGCCAGTCGAGAGCCTTCAAGCTCTGCGGCGACGAGTTCATTGCCAAGGCTTTTGAGTTCGCCCGTGAGGCCGACCCCACCGGCACGCTCATTTACAACGACTACAGCTGTGTAGATCCCGGCAAGCGCGAGCGCATCTATAACATGGTGAAGAAGATGAAAGACGCCGGCGTGCCCATCGACGGTATAGGCATGCAGGGTCACTACAACATCTACTTCCCCGACGAGGACCAGCTCGACCAGACCATCACACGCTTCAAGGAACTGGTGAACCACATCCACATCACCGAGCTCGACCTGCGCATGAACAACGAGTCGGGTGGTCAGCTGATGTTCTCGCGCGGCGAAGCCAAGCCCATGCCTGGCTATATGAACACGCTGCAGACCGACCAGTACGCCCGTCTGTTCAAGGTGTTCCGCAAGCATAAGGATGTCATCGACAACGTAACCTTCTGGAACCTCGGCGACCGCGACTCATGGCTCGGCGTGAACAACCACCCGCTGCCCTTCGACGAAGAGTACAAGCCGAAGCAGTGCTATCGTGCCATCCGCGACTTCGACCCTGCGCTTGACGGTTATGTCGTCAAGGAAGACTTCGTACCCAATCCCATGAACCAGCCCGGACAGGACTATCCGCAGGTGAATAGCGAGGGCTATGCCCGATTCCGCATCGAGGCTCCCGATGCCAAGTCGGTCATCGTCAGCCTCGGCCTTGGCGGTCGTGGCGGCACCGTGCTGCATAAGGACAAGGACGGTGTGTGGACAGGAACCACCGACGGCCCGATGGACCCCGGCTTCCACTACTACCACCTGACCATCGACGGTGCCACCGTCAACGACCCCGGCACCCACAACTACTTCGGCTCCTGCCGTTGGGAGAGCGGTATCGAGATCCCTGCACCCGACCAGGACTTCTATGCCCTGCGCACCGACATTCCTCACGGAGCCATACAGGAGGTGCTCTACTACTCGCCCAGCACCGGCCAGATGCAGACCGCCATGGTCTATCTGCCACCCACCTACGGCAAGAAAACCTCAAATCTCAAATCTCAAACCTCAAAACAACAAGAGCGTTTCCCCGTACTCTACCTGCAACACGGTTGGGGTGAGAACGAGACCAGCTGGTCGAAGCAGGGCCACGCCGGACTCATCATGGACAACCTCATTGCCGAAGGAAAAGTAAAACCTTTCATCATCGTCATGGCCTACGGTCTGACCAACAATATCAAGTTCGGAACCATCGGACAGTTCACCGCAGAAGAGTTCGAGAAGGTGCTCGTCGACGAGCTCATACCTTTCATCGACAAGAACTTCCTCACCAAGGCCGACAAGTGGAACCGCGCCATGGCCGGACTCTCCATGGGTGGTGTCGAGACCAAGCTCATCACCCTGCGCCGTCCCGAGGTCTTCGGATACTGGGGTCTGCTCAGCGGCGGTACATACGCCCCCGACGACATCAAGGATCCGAAGCAGGTAAAGCTGATTTTCGAAAGCTGCGGCTCAAAGGAGAACCCCGACGGAATCAACAAGACCGTGGCCGACCTGAAGGCAGCTGGCTACAACGCCGTGGGCTTCGTCTCCGAGGGAACCGCTCACGAGTTCCTCACCTGGCGTCGCAGCCTGCGCGAGATGGCTCCCCTGCTCTTCAAGTAAAGCACGCATCGTCACGGCACACATAAGCCGTTGACATACAAGCAATTACAAACACCCCTACTAACAGCCCCTGTTTGACCCGCAAACAGGGGCTGTTTGATGCTCTGACAGGGGCTGTTTGGCACCTTGACAGGGGGCTATTTGACATCTTGACAGGGGGCTGTTTGGCTTGCAAACAGCCCCCTGTTGGCAAATCATTTGCCATTAGTTACAAAAGAAAACACTCCGTTTTAGTTAAAAAAACATAATCCGAGGGGAGAAAATTAAAGTTTATTTGTTTTCATACATACTATTTGATAAATAATTCGTATATTTGCAGAGATTATGCGATAATATGAACAATAACTGAAAGACCTTTTAACTACAATAGGCCTGTTGATATACCTTTCTATATATACGCGCGCATGCGTGCGAGAATACGACTAAATTCACACAAAGATATTACCATAAAACGATAAACAATGAAAAAGCATTTACTTAGAACTATGCTCCTCATCGTCACGATGTTGACGGGAGGAACGAACATCTGGGCAGATGATTGGTCCATCGACTTCTCAGCGATAGGTCAGAAGTATTCCGACATGACTTCAGTCACTATTTCTGAGACCGTTGCTACAATCGGCAGAACTACGATGGGCACCTGCACAGTGGGCGAAGATGTCCTTGATTCGCGTTTTGTACTACAGACTGGTTCCACATGGACCTTGCGACAAGCGAACGGACTGTATTCATACAATAGTGGTGCTCGGGCCATGGGTATACTGAACTGTACCAAGGATCAGACCATTACCATTGTTGCTACGTACAATCCTCAAGCAACATCGAGTAATGTCACGTTGACCAGTCAAGACGGAAACACTTACTATTATAAGTTGACGAATGACGGACATGTGATGTTCATGCCCGCTCGTTATACTTATATTTCCTATGTCAGCGTAGCGGATCCCTCTGAAACAACGGTAAACTATACCGTCAAATACGTTGACCAGAATGGTGTTGAGCTCAAGACTTCCGAGACTCATTCAGCTGAGGCGGGCAGCGCTGCCGTAGTGCTCCAAACAGACAAGGCCCCGATATACGCAAATGACAAGAAGTACATCTACGATAGTGACGACTCTGATGGGAAGACCGTTGCTAATGACGGTTCCACGGTGGTTACCGTGACCTTCCGTGAGGCTGAGGTATTCACCTACAGATGGGATGCTGCCAACACAGCTGATGGCTCTACGCTTCGTAACAATATAGCCACAGGTTCGGCCTTTGAGGAAGACGTAGTAACATTCCCCTACTGCAGATACATCCTTTCCAATGGTATACTCTACAAGAAAGACCCAACCAACAAAGAGTACAACTATTCATTCACTATCACAAAGAACACTTATCAGCCCATTTGGTATGAGCCTACGGATATTACAAATGTAGTTTACTACTCCGAAGGCGAGGACATCCCTGGTGCTACTCCATACGTGGGCAATAACACAGTGGTACGCAGCTCCAATGCTGCCACGGGCATTTCATCAGAAGGCCCGTTGGCCCTTATCACACTGCCCGCCGGTACCTATCAGATTGTATCGTGCGTCTACACGAACAACAAGGGAACCTACACCTTCCCTTATCTGGCAGGCACAGAAACCGTTTTCGAGCAGACTCTTAATTTAGATGCAGGCACCAACGGCATGGAGACGACATCCGAAGAGTTTACTCTCACCGAGGAAACCACCATCTATCTCGGCCAGGTTACTACAGGACGCTGCGGTGTGGACTATGTCTATATCATCAAAAAGGACAGTAGCGAACCTCCAGCCACGGTGACACTTGGCACACCCTCTATGTGGTACAACTATATTTCAGCAGCCAACGCCTGCCAAGTAAATTTCGACGGGGAAGCATACACCAATGGCGAATGGGTTCGCGTGGATAACATTTACTACAGCATTGACGGTGGTGAATACCAAGTCTATGAGGCCAGTGGCAAGAATGAGGGCTTCATGGTCAGCATCGGCTCCACACTGAGCTACTACGCTACGGCCGCCGGCTATCTTGACTCGCCCGTGACCACCGCCACGGTGACCGTGCCCGTATGGCAGACGAAGGAGGCAATAGCACAGCAGCAATTCTGGAGTGATGAGGATGTTGCCCTCGCCCTTCATGACGACGGACCCGCCGAGGGCTTCCACTGGCTCATGGAACAGAGCACAGGCGACATTCTCGTTGAAGGCAGGCTTGCTACACCCAATGAGAACATCGATAGCGACTTCAAGATTGCTGCCAACCTGGGAATCGTCTCAGCTCAGGATCGCACCTATGCCGTCAGCGGACTCACAGAGGGCCAGATGCTGATCGTGATGGTAGCCAAGAACGAAAACAACAACGGGGGTATCGATGGAGAGGCACCCAAAGCGCGATCATTCCAAGCACCCGCCAAGGGCAGTAATACTCCACACCGCGTCATCGCCGGCGGACAGACCATGATGATGGAAGCTGTCGACGGACTGGAGCTTGACCCGTGGAACTCCGAAGACGGCGGATGGGACTGGGCCGACTACGCCTTCCGCGTTACCAAGGACGGCCTCGGCATTTTCACCGTACAGGCCAACAGGGCCATTCAGAACATCATGGTGATGGGCGACACACCGCCACAGGAGCCCGGCTTCAGCAGCCCGACAATCGACGGAGCCAACCGCACCTATACGATATATAAGCCCGGCAACGCCACAACGCTCTACTACACCACCACGCTGGCCAACACTGCACCCGACAAGGGCGACGCTGCCTACAGCAGCACCACGGAGGGCAGCGTTGAAGTCACCGTCACCGGCGAAGGCTACCTCTATGCCTACGCTGAGAACACTTCCGGCATGTCGGACATTGCCGAGCAGTATGTCAACGGCGTGGAACTAAAGCTGATTGCACCCACAATCAGCGGCAAGAACTACAACAGCTCTACCGGCAAGTACTCCTTCTACGTCTATCAGTACCAGGACGGTATTGAGGGATCGCCCACGGCCACCATCTACTACACCATCAACGGTGGCGAGGCTACGACTTGCAAAAACTATGACTACATCTACCTCAGTGAGGGCGACGTCGTCACCCTGTGGTGCGAGGCCGAGGGCTACGCCAACTCGCCCGTGGTGACCGTCACCCCGCAGCAGCTGCCAAGCATGAACACTGTGTGGACATACGGACTCACCTATAATTATAGCAACAGCAGCATCACGCTGGGCGAAGAGGTGGAGACCGGTCTCTACCAGATGAAGTACGACGACAACATCATTGCCAATGGCCGCCTGCTGACGCTCAACGAGAACATGAGCGGCGCCGACGTGGTGTTCAAGGTGGGCTACTACAGCAACGGCATCCTTGCCAACACACCGCGCACCTACGCTGTGCAGAACCTCACCGTAGGTCAGTATCTCTGTGTCAGCTACTGGAACGCTACTGTCACCGCTGTTGAGAACTGCGTGCTCGACACCTGGAACTCAGACAGCCAAAACAGCTACCTGAAGGTGACGGCCAACGGCACCATTAGGTTCACCGTGACACCCACCCAGGGCTACAACTCCGACCTAAGACAGATCAGACTCTATGCTGAGAAGGAGGACGGCGACGTCATCGTCGAGGATGCCAACGGCAATAAGCTGAACTACCACTACGAGACCGCCACTGGTCCTGCCACTTTCAACGGCGTCAGCAGCTATGCCGAGGACGAAACGAAGGCTGGACGTATCATCATTGCCGACAAGGTGACCGACAAGAAGGGCAACGAGCACGAGGTGAAGTATATCAGCGGCTACGTGGACAACCGCTACGACCTGGTGAGCATCGTCTTCGGTGAGAACATTGTCTGCGTAGGCGGACCTCTTGGCAACAGCAACAATGCCTTTAACAGCTGCTCGAAGCTGGAGAAGGTGGTGCTCAACGCCAAACTCGACACCATCGGTGCCTACTCGTTCCGCTACTGCTCGGCACTGAAGGACATCAACTTCGGCGACGCCACGAGCCTGAGGTGTGTCAAGAGCTATGCTTTCCAGAACTGTAAGTTCGAAGAACTCACCATCAACTCGCCGCTCTCCGATGTCACATCCAGTTCGTTCTACGGCTGCGACTCGATAAAGACCGTCACCTTCAACGGAGAGACCATTCCCAACAACTTCATGCAGTCGCGTTCCTATCTGCAGACCATCAACATCGGCAAGAACGTGAAGAGCATCGGCAACAATGCCTTCGATGGCTGCAAGCGCACGACGACGCTGAACATCGACCCGGAGGTGAGCGATCTGGAGATTGGACAGTATGCCTTCAGCAACATCGACTCGCTGCGCACTGTCAGCCTGCCGGCCGGCGTCAAGTCGATGGGTTACTACTGCTTCAACGACTGCGACTCTCTGCGCACGGTGGAGTTTGCCGAGGAATCGGTCATCACCGCCATCCCCGACTACTGCTTCCAATACTGCTACAACCTGCAGACCGTCACGCTACCCAACTCCGTGCAGACCATCGGCAATCAAACTTTCTACAACTGTAGCAAGCTGCGCGAGGTTACCTTTGGCACTGGGCTGGTCGCCAACGCCTTCCCCAACGACTACTATCTGTTCTACAACTGTAGCAGAGTCGAGAAGATGACCATCCCTGGCGTGAACTTCCCATTCCAGAGAGAATACGATTATCTGCCCACCACGATGAAGCTCTACGTTCATCCCGACATGGTAGATAAATATAAGACCGACAGCTACACCAAGAAGTATCACATCATCGCCATCGGCTCGACGGAGGAATACGACATCACCACCACTGCTGGCGGACAGCTGGCAACGAAGGTGCCCGCCGAGGTGGCTGGCAACGTGCAGCGACTGAAAATCACAGGTCCCATCAACGGCACCGACATCAACTACCTGCACGAGCTGATGCCCTATCTCGAAGACCTCGACATCAAGGATGCACAGATCGTGGCTGGCGGTGAGGACTATTACCGTTTCAGCTTCAGCAACGGCAAGCCCTCGAGGAACACCAGTTACCACTGGCAGACCGAGGACAACGTGGTGGGTCAGTATATGTTCTACTATATGCCCGCACTGAAACGCCTGCTGCTGCCTGCCGGTGTCACCGAGATCAAGCAGTACGGCGTGGCCAGCAACGGCACGAGTACCAGCTACACCAAGCTGGAATATGTGGAGATGCCTGCCGCCCTGACCACCATCGGCAACTGTGCTTTCAGCAAAGACTACTATCTGACCAAGGCCGACATCCCCGCAGGTGTGACCAGCATCGGTGAGTATGCCTTCAATCAGTCGGGTATCACCGAGGCCGTCATCCCCGCTGGGGTCACCGCCATCGCCAACTACACTTTCTATAATTGCCAGAAGCTGAAGACCGTGACGCTTCACGACGACATCACGACCATCGGCGATTACGCCTTCTATGAATGTCAAACCTTGGAGAGCATCAACATTCCGCAAAACGTACAGACAATAGGCAGCAATGCCTTCTACTACTGCAACAAGCTGGCATCACCGCTGGAGTTCCCCGCCACGCTGAAGACCATCAGCAGCTATGCCTTCCAGAACTGCAACCTCCTGCCAAGCGTATCTTTCAGCGAAGGACTGGAGACCATCGGCTACAGTGCCTTTAACAGCTGTAGCAAACTGAAGCCGGGAACCCTGCCCGAGAGCCTCACTTCACTCGGCGAGTACGCTTTTTCTGACTGCGACTCACTGAAGACTTTCACCTTCCCCGCCAACATCACGCAGGTACCTGGAAACGTACTTTCGAGCTGCGATGCACTGCAGAGCGTTACCCTCGCTACCGGTACCACACGCATCAATAGTAGTGCCTTCTACGGATGTAAGAAGCTGACGGAGATGAACTACGACCAGGCTACGCTGACCAGCATTGACGCGTCGGCCTTCCGCAACACTGGATTCAAAGCCATCACCGTTCCGGAGAACGTGACCAACATTGGTAACTATGCTTTCAGCTACTGTGACAGCCTGAAGACGGTCACGCTGCCCAACGGCGTCACGAGCATGGGCACCTACGTGTTCTATTACGACCATGCATTAGAGAGTGCCAACATCCCGACGGGCATCACCACCGTGCCGAGCAACACGTTCCGCAACTGTGAGAAGCTAACCAGCGTCACCATGCACGACGGCATCACCGCCATCGGCAGCTCTGCCTTCAACGGATGCACGGCGTTGACAGCTATCGAGCTGAACAACCAGATTACCACCATCAAGAACAACGCTTTCTACAACTGTCAGAATCTGGTAATCAACAGCCTGCCCACAGCACTGCAGACTATTGAAAACAATGCTTTCCAGTACACTTATAAGCTGGCCGACACACTGACGCTGCCTGAGTCGCTTACCACTATTGAAAGCTCTGCATTCTACGGGAGTGGTATCAAGCAACTGATTATGTCAAATCCCAATGCTTTACAATATGACTCTTGGGGTTATACCTATTATTATTCCGATGTCTTTGCATACTGCGACAGCCTTGTGAGCGTCACCCTGCCCAAGGAGATGACCGTCATACCGGAAAGCACTTTCGAACACACATCGAAACTGCAGACCATCATCCTGCCCGACTCTCTGAAGGAGATAGGCAGCTATGCATTCAAAGAGAGTGGACTGGAGACCATCAACCTACCTGCCAAATTGCAGACCATTGGCTATGAGGCGTTCCGCGAGTCAAAGCTCATGGCAATCGACCTGCCGCTGAAGCTTCAGACCATCGGCGACTATGCCTTCTACGGCACACAACTCACTGAGTTCAGGGTGCCGAAGAATGTCACCTCAGTGGGTCAATATGTGGCTGCCGCCTGTCCCAACCTGAAAGCTGCCTACTTAGGCCGCAAGCAGGACTACACTAATAACAGCAACTTCGACTACTTCGTCGGATGCGACAGTCTGCAGTTGCTCCGCGTCTATGCCGGCACGCCACCAGCCATCTCCAACTACCAATATGCTATGTGGACCTCCAATGGATGGAAGGGCTATGCCTCCTATCGCACCAACTGCGTGCTCGAGGTGCCTGACGGACAGGTTGACATCTACCAGGCCACCGATATCTGGAAGGACTTCAAGGAGATTCGTGCCTTCGAGAGTGAGGAGTGGCTCAACCAGGCCGACTTCGCCGCCCTGCAGAAGCTCTACAACCAGGCCGACGGTGCCAACTGGACTAAGACCTGGAACATGGAGAATCGACGCCACGCCAACGGCAAGTGGCAGGGTGTGACCACCGAGGTGGATGCAGAGGACGACGAGTTGTTCTACATCACAGCCATCGACCTGACCAACAACGGACTCAACGGCCAGCTGCCCAAGGAACTGTTCTCGCTGGAGCGCATGACAACGCTCAACTTGAGCCACAACACACTGGAGGCCAAGGTCGACACGCTGGTCGATGCTGAGAACAACGTGCTGGCAAAAGTCAACCTTGAGGGCAATCACCTGCGCGGCGACCTCGCCAAGATGGCGAAGATGCTGCCCGCCATGACCGACCTGAACGTAAGCTACAACTGGCTGACAGCCTACTCTGAGGCTACTCCGAACACCACGCTCGCCAACGACCACATGTATCGTGGCTACCAGTTCGTTGACTGGCAGACGAAGCAGGTGGTAGTGCCCGAGGACCTCGTGGACGAGGTGGTCACCAACTACACACCCAACACGCCCGTAGAGATTAGCAGCAACACGCTGCAGACTTACCGCCATGAGTATGGCGACTGGGGATTAGATATCACTTATCTGTCCCGTCTCTACAAGAGTGGTAATAGCCTCTATACTACATCGGAGGGAGCGCTACAGAAGAACGACGGCCTTTGGAACTCAGACAAATACTATTATTTGTTCAAGGCACCAAAGGGACAGCTCGTGGCCTATACCTCACAGGATCCCTGGTGGAGCTACCTCACCCACATCATACGTGTTGACTGGGAGAACGGTGATGTGAACGGTGACCAGACGGTCGACGTGAGCGACGTGCAGAACGTGGTCTACTACGCTCTGAACGAAAAGCGTCCCGGCGGCAACAACTCGTTCTACAACTACTCCGCAGCCGACCTGAACGGTGATAATAATATCAACGTACAAGACATCGTCGGTACCGTGGGCCTTGTGCTGGCCTACACCGAGCCAGAGCAAAACGCTGGCGCACGCACATATATAAATAAGGTGGCAGCCAACGGAAGCAACGTGGTACGCATCAACGGCAACCAGCTGCTGCTCCACAACACTGATGTCGTGGCTGCACTGCAGCTGACCATCGCCGGAGCCACCTCCGCCACCATCACTGTGCCCCAGCAGCTGCGTAGCCTGTTCAGCGTCAGTATGAAGAACATGGAGGGCGGCGTGCGCGTGATACTCTACTCACCGCAGGGCAACAGCCTCACTCCAGGCGAGCACCAGCTGCTCAGCCAGATGCCTCAAGGTGCTGAAATCACTGATGTACGCTTAGTCGACATCGAGGCACAGCGCTTAGGCGTGGTCATCGGAGGCGAGACAACTGCCATTGAGACCATCGATAGCTCGATGATTACCGACGAGATGCCTATCTATAACCTCGGCGGTCGCCGAGTAGGTCAGTGGAACACGCTGCCCGCAGGCATCTACATCGTGCGCATCAACGGCACTCAGTATAAGGTGAAGAAATAGTCATAACTCCCCGTTCAACGTCAATAAAAACTACAAAATATGAAATACTTGAGATTCTCACTAATGGCAGTGCTGACCATGATGGTCGGCCTGCTGCAGGCGCAGAGTAATGTGCTGCGCGTCGATTCGGTGGAAGCACCTGCCGGAAAGACCGTCACGCTGCCCATCATAATGGAGAACCAGAGTGACATTGCAGGCGTACAGTTCGACATTGCCGTACCCTACCAGCTGGAGCTTGACGGCAATGACAATGTCATTGTCAACCTGTCAAAGACGCGTGCCGAAGGCTTTACCGTGGCAGCAAGCTACCGTTCCACCTCGTATAATTATATACGCCCCGGTGGTACGGGCAGTCAGTATCAGACGTACTATGTCTACCGCGTCATCGTCTACAGCGACGAAAACAACCTCATCCTCGGCAACGAGGGTACGCTGCTCACGCTACAGCTCACCACCAACGGCGAGCTGACCGACAAGACGGAGCTGCCTGTGACGCTGAGCAACGTGTCGCTGAGCGACCTCGACATGGCGAACAAGCTCTCCTCTACCAAGGGTGGACTCATCACCATCAAGGAGATTCCGCGTCCCGACCTGACGCCCACCGACGTCACATTTACCCAGAACGAGGTGGAGCCGGGCGGACAACTCGACGTAAGCTGGAAGGTGAAGAACATCGGAAAGGCCAATACCAGTGCCGGATGGAGTGAGGAGATTGCACTCGTGAACACTTCCGGCATCACGACGAAGGTACTCACCACCGTACACTATGCCGACTCGCTGTTTGCCGAAAGCGAGGTGAGCCGCAACGTCAGCCTGACACTGCCCTCACTCTTAGGCATCGACGGCATTGCCAAGGTGCAGGTGACCGTCATCCCCGATGCCTCCACCGGTGAGCACCCGTCACTGCGCGACAACAACGTGGCCCGAAGCGACAACAACCTGCAGGTAGCCAAGCACCTGACACTCGAGATCAAGCCAAACCGCGTCGCCGAGTCATACTACGGCCAGCGTATCGCCATCACCCTTACACGCAGTGGTAACTGGAGCGATGCGCAGAGCTTTAAGGTGACTTGTACCGACAGCAAGGGTCAGCCCTCTGCCGAGACGCGCGTAGCACTTCCAGAGATCATCAATATCCTCGAAGGTCAGTCAGCTGCCATCAGCAATCTAACCCTCACAAACAACAGTGTACTCGACCCAGACACGCTCATCCACTTCAAGGTAGAGCCAGTGAACACGGCCAGCGGCTATGCTGCCGTTGAGGCCGACCTGGTCATCGAGGACGACGAATATCCTACGCTGACGCTCGTCTCGTCGAAGTCGGAGGTGACCGAGGGCGAGACCTTCCGCCTCACCGTCACAACTGAACGGGCATCGACCGAGCCTATCACTGTGACGCTGACCAGTGAGAACAACAAGCGCTTTAACTATCCATCGTCAATCACCATCCCGGCAGGCGAACTGTCAGCAGCTGTCGACGTGACTGCCGTGGACGACGATACGCCAAACGGAACGCAGACCGTACAGTTCACTGCCTCGGCTCCGCGCCACAACAAGGGTCAGACGCTCGTTATCATCAACGACAACGACCTGCCTGTGCTCGAGCTGAGCATCAAGCCCACACAGGTACAGGAGAGCGACGGTCCCGTCTGCGTGGCAGGTGTATTAAAGCGTCTGACGAATAAAGACAAGAAAGTGACCGTCAGAATCACCGACGATGCCGACGGAAAGCTATACTTCGGCAACCGCTCGTTCACGCTCGACAAGGGTGTTGAAGAGGTTCACTTCAACTTCGGCCCTGTAGACAACCAGGACGTCGACGGCGACCGCACCTATACGATTACCGCAGCCGTATGGATGTCGTCGTGTAGCTGTAGCGCCACTGCCGAAGCAGCTGGACACGTGTCGGCCGAACTCACCGTACTCGACAACGACGGTGCTGCCCTGCGACTGACCTCGCAGAGTGGTACGGTGAAGGAGGGCGGAACCACTATCCTGACCATCACCCGTAATAACGATCCTGTCGGAGACCTGACCGTCACGCTGACCAGCGACTATGACAGTCAGTTAGAGTACAATCATACGGTGGTCATCCCCGCTGGACAACGTTCGGTAGAAGTAGAGGTGACGTCAAAGCTCAACGATGTGAGCGGAGACTCGCACACGGTCATCTTCACCGTCACAACCGATGGCTATGCCTCGGGTACATGCTGGGTAATGGTCACCGACCAGACTCTGCCTGACGCCGTGTTCAAGAGCATCAGCGTCAACCCGACAGCTTGTCTCGTAGGCGACCCCGTGATGGTAACGCTTGAGGTAGCCAACGAGGGCAACAGAGCTGCACTCTCAGCCAATACCACCATTGACATTTTCGAGCAGGGTGTCAGCGAGCCTTTGGCATCGTTCGTGCTCGGCACACCGCTGCCCGTAGACAATACCCGTACCGTCGAGAAGCAGGTCACACTGCCAAAGACCGTGGCCACGCACCCGCTGTATGCTATATTGAACCGCAACAATACAGTGCAGGAACTCTCGACGACCAACAACACGTCGGCCACAGTAGAGGTGGAAGTCAACTCGCCGTTCATGGCAACGCTGCTGACCGACAAGACGAAGTACAACCAAAACGATGTGGTCATCTTCAACGGACAGCTTACCGGACGTGACACCGAGGATGCCGAGCTCGACCTCTACATCGTTGGCGACGGCGTGCACCAGGTACAACGCGTCAGGGCCAATGCCGACGGCACGTTTGACTATCGCTGGCCGCTGAACGGTGCGTTCATAGGCCATTGCGTAGCCGGTGTGTGCTATCCCGATGCAGGCAGCAGGGCCGAGATTACGGCGTTTGACGTCTACGGACTGCGCCGCACCTCAACTGGCTACATCAATTTCCAGCCCACCGTAGATGTCGAGGTGCAGTCGGCCATCGAGCTGGAGAACCCCGGCGTGCTGCCGCTTACCGGTGTACAGGTCGAGGTACTGGAGAAGCCTGATAACTTCGACTTCGACGTGAACATCCCTGCCACCATAGAAGGAGGTGCGAAGCCGCTCATCACCTACAGCTTCACGCCCACCGCACCCTCTACGGGCAGCAACTGGCAGACTATCAAGCTCAATGTCACCACAAACGAGGGCGTCGAGCTGCCCATCACCATCTATCTGTTCGCACGCATGGCCCAGGCCAATCTGATTACGCCAAACCAGCGTATCACCACGACCATGACCATGGGTCAGACACGTGAGTACCCCGTAACGCTCATCAACAACGGACAGGGCAACACTGGAACCATTACCCTGGCACTGCCCGACTGGATCAAGTGTGCACAAGGCGCTACACTTGCCGGTATCAACAAGGGCGATACCGCCACCATCGTGCTCCAGTTCAAGCCCACCGCGCAGATGGAGCTGAACGTACCTGTCACGGGTACCATCGGCTACAACGTGCAGTATGGCAACAGCACCTACTCGAACTTCAGCATCACGCCCGTCTCTGACCAGACCGGTACGCTCGTAGTCGAGGTGGCCGACGAATATACCTACTACACCGACGAGAAACCCCATGTGAAGAATGCCGAGGTGGTGCTGCGCAACAGCGTCACAAATGCCATTGTCACCATCGGCGGACAACCCGCACAGGGCCGTACCGGCGAGGATGGTCTCGTCACCTTCGAGGACCTGCCCGAGGGCTACTACAAGCTCTCTGTCACGGCCGATGACCACGACTCCTACTCGAACAACATCATCGTAGACCCGGGAGTAACCACGAGGAGGACCGTGAACCTCAGTGTGCAGGCCATCAAGGTCAGCTGGACGGTTGAAGAGACCGAGGTGGAGGATGTCTACGAGATTGTGACCACCATGACCTACGAGACGAACGTGCCTGCACCAGTCGTTGAGCTCATCAGCCCCAGCCGCCTGCCGCTCGACTCACTGGCAGAGGGCGAGAGCTTCATGTTCTATGCCATTGCCACGAACAAGGGTCTGATCAATGCCGAGAATGCAGCTGTTGAACTGCCTGACACCATCGACGGTAAGTATGTCTTCGAACCGCAGGTAGAAAACACGGGACTGACCATTGCTCCGCAGATGAGCTACATCGTGCCGGTGAAGGTCACACGCATATCTGTCGATCCTACAGCCAGCAGTCGACGCCGTGCCGGCTCCAGTGGTGGTTGCACGGACAAAGTGGGAACATACTACGAATGGAAGTGCGGTGCCGACCACAAGTGGAACCGCGTGAGCAAGCCCTTCACCTATAGCGTCTGCCCTGGTGGCCCCGGCGGCGGTGGCGGCTTTGGCGGAGGCGGTGGCGGAGGCGGTGGCCTCGGCTCGCCCGGTGGTGGCGGCGGTGGCGGCTACTCGCCAACGACCCACTATGCCAACGTTGATACCAAGAGCGACTGTAACCCCTGTCTCAACGCACTGGGAGGTGCCGGAATTAGCTGTGGTGCTGGATTCACGCCTGCTGGATGTCCGTTAGGACTGGCCGGTTGTGGCAGTGACATTGCCGACAGCGATGTGGGCATTGCCGAAACTGTTATCGACTGCATATTGGGCGTTGCCGGCTGCATACCGGGTGTCAGTACCGCTGCCAGCGTAGCCTCCTGCGTCAAGGGTCTTGGCAAGGCTGGATGGCAGTGCTTCACGGGCAACTACTCGCGTGCCACAGATAACTTTATTGATGAGGATGGCGACGTCGATACTTCAGCCTCGCGTGCTAATGCACCCAAGAAGTCAGGCGCTGTTGCCATCTCATACATTCCCCCGACCAACATCAGCTGGGTCGACGCCCTGTTTGAGTGCATACCACCGGTGTCGAAGTCGCTCGACGGCATGTTGAACTACATCACTGAGGTGATGGGCGACACACTCTGGCTCGATGTCAAAGCAGCTGAGATGGAGAACCTCATGGCTGTCGTGACAACCTATAAGGGCCAGCAGCTGCTACCAGAAGAGTTGCTGCAGTACAAACCGGAGAACATCACCGACTCGCTCTTTACCGATTTCATTGAGCGCTACAACCGTACGCGCCAGTATGACCTCGACGGCATCGTGCCCACCGATACTAATTACATACACCGCGACCGACTGGTAGCTTGCATCGACAGCATCAACACGGCCGAGGCACTGGCTGTAGAGAAAGGCTACTTAAACCTGGCCGACTGGTGGGACAAGACCTTCGGCGATTACAAAGAGAACATGGAAGAATCGTCGGGCAGCGTCTGCTCCAGCATCTCGCTGCAGATCAAGCAGGAGATGGTGCTCACGCGCCAGGCCTTCCGCGGCACACTCACCGTGTTCAACGGACATAAGACCACGGCCATGACCAACATGAAACTGAACCTCGTGGTCAGCGACATGTATAATAATGTGGCCACGGCCCACGAGTTCCAGATCAACGCCGAAAGTCTGAAGAACATGGAGGGCGAGCTGAAGCTCGACGGCGGATGGACGCTCGCTGCCAACAGCGAGGGCGTGGTCACCGTGCTCTTCATCCCGACGAAGTATGCGGCTCCCACCGAGCCCGTTGAGTACTCGTTCGGCGGAACGCTGAGCTATACCGATCCGTACTCCGGACTCGAGGTCACCCGTGACCTCTATCCCGTCACGCTCACCGTCAAGCCTTCGCCCGACCTCGTGCTCACCTACTTCATGCAGCGCGACCTCTACGGCGACGACCCGCTCACCGAGGACATCATCGAGCCTGTGGAGCCGGGTGAGTTCGCCCTGCTCATCAACAACCAGGGCTACGGCGATGCCACCAACGTGCGCATGACCACCCAGCAGCCTGAGATTATTGAGAACGAGAAAGGCCTGTTCATCGACTTCGAGATCGTTTCGTCACAGGTCAACGGCGGTCCTGCCGCCCTCTCCTTCGGACAGACCATCGCCAACACGCTGGGCGACATTCCTGCACACTCGCAGACCTACGCCCAGTGGTGGCTGCAGTCGTCGCTGCTTGGTCACTTCACCAGCTACGACCTCAGCATCACCCACGTCACCAGCTATGGCAACGAAGACCTGTCGCTCGTCGACATTGCGAACTCTTCTATCCATGAGCTGATCCACGGCTTCACGCCGCCGGGCGAGACGGCTCCTGCCCGTGCCTTCCTGTGCAACGACGTCGAGGATGCCCATGACCTGCCCGATCAGGTTTACTTCACCGATGCCACTCACCAGGATGTGAACGTGGCCCAGAGCACATCATCGAACAAGATCAATGGCTACACCTACGAGATTACCATTCTTCCCTCACAGGCAGGATGGACCTACGCTACGATGCTCGACCCGACCGTGGGCAAGCAGAAGCTGCTGAAGGTGGTGCGCAAGAGCGACAACCTTGAGCTGCCTGCCGACAACGTATGGCAGACCAGCCGTTCGATGCGCGACGGTATGGAGTGGCTCTATGAGAACCGTCTGCACTTCGTGGGCGACATGCCTGCTACGGGTGAGACTTACGAGCTCACCTACGAGGTGCGTCCCGATGTGGAGCTCGACTTCACGTTCTCGCAGCCCGAATACGATTCTGAGTTTGTTGCTGAGGGTCTTGTCACCAACGACGTCAACGAGGTGACCATCACCTTCAACAAGCCCATCCAGGCCGAGACGTTCGACTATGAGGACGTCACCTATCAGGTACAGGGCGAGAAGCAAGACCTCAGCCAGGTCGAGGGTCTCATCACTCCGAAGTTGGGCACCGACAATGCCTATACTATTAACCTCACCACGCTCAACCCGCAGCTGCCCAACGGCTACTATGTGCTTAGCGTACAGGGTGCCGGCATCACCGACAACGAAGGCTACAACGGTCTCTTCGGCCGCAAGGTCGACTGGGTGCTGTTCCGTGGCGGACTCATCAACCTCAATGCCAGACCCTTCCCCGCCAATGCAGGTAACATTAACTACGTACTCCTCCACAACGATACGCCTTCAACAGAGAGCCGTATGATGGAGCCTGATCCTACGGGTGGTGTTGTCAACCAGACGAAGTACGGTGAGCAGTTCAAGCTCACGGCCTCGCCGAAGGAAGGCTACGAGTTCGTCAGCTGGACCATCGACGACGAAGTGGTCTCGACCGAACCGGAATATATTGTAACGGCTAATAGCGACCTCAATATCCAAGCTAACTTCAAGAAGAAGCAGTACATGGTCGAGATAGCCACCGAGGGCAACGGAACGGTACGCGGCGCAGGTACTGGCCGCTATGAGTTCGAGACCGAACTGGAGATCGAAGCTGTTCCTGAGACCGACTTTATCCTGAAGGAGTGGGTCGTCGACGGTGTGGCTATTCCTGCTACAAGCAACACCTATTCGCTCACTGTCACAAAGGCAACCGACGTGAAGGCCGTCTTCATCCGCGACATCTACGAGCAGACCATTACGATGGTACGTGGATGGAACTGGATATCGACCTATCTGCGTGAACAGCAGTCGCTCGGCGAGGTGACGCAGTATGCCAACCGCCTGCTCGACCAGCAGAACGAGCTGTTCCGCGATCCTGAGTTCGGACTTGTCGGCGGTATTAGCGCCATCACACCGGCCGTAGCCTATAAGTTAGAGGCTTCGGCACGCTTCTCGCGCACCATGCGCGGTCATCTGCTTGGCGATGCCGACGCTGCTACCATCAGCGTGAAGAAGGGCTGGAACTGGATTGCTTATCCGTACTTCAGCAACAAGAAGATAGCCGACGTGCTGACGAATGCCGAGGAAGACGACTACATCTCCGGACAGGAGGGCTTCTCGAGCTTTGCTGAAAATTCTTGGGCCGGTACGCTCACAGAACTCGTTCCAGGCCAGGGCTACCTCTACAAGTCGGCCAGCGAGAAGAACTTGAGCTTCGACTTCACCGAGGCACCTGCCGGAAGCCGTGCTTATAAGGCCTATGGGTCTAATGGGACCAATGGGGCTTATGGGGCTGGGGCCGTAAACATCCATCGCTATCCCAACACGATGAACATCACTGCCCGCATCTACCGCGACGGCATAGAGCTGCCTGGCGACCAGTACACCATCTACGCAATGTCGGCAGACGACATGCGCGGTATGAGCCAGTTCGTAGGCAAGAACCACTACCTCACGGTCTATGGCGACCAACAGGTGGACATTGTCTTCGTGGTCGAGCAGAACGAAACGGGCGACAGGTATGTGGCTAACGAGTCACTGCAGTTCGTCAGCGACGTTGTCGGCAGCCGCAAGAGTCCGTTTGCCATCAACATCGGAACCACTACGGGTATCGACCAGATAGCTGACAGCAGCCGACCCATGACGGTCTACAACCTCTCGGGTATCCTCGTCAGCCGCGACGCTACGCTGAAGACGCTGAAGCGCCTGCCGAAGGGTGTTTATATCGTAAATGGACTCAAAACAGTACTCAAATAAGTCCATTTTGGGGAAGAAACTTAAATTATTTGTATATTATTTGGTTGAATTAGAAAAGTTTTACTATCTTTGTAGCCAAAATGATAAGAATTATTTAAGTTTCTTCCCCATTTTAAAAAACAATACGATTGCTACCGATCATAAAAAAAGTAACAACGATATGAGAAAAAGTATTAAAATCACAATCGCATTTCTATGCGCCATGTTCTATCAAGGCGCATTTGCGCAGGAAACGACACACTGGACGTGCAGCCCCAACGACTTCCAGTTTGACATGACGGCCTACATCGCGCTAACCAACGACGGTGTGGCCGTAACCGACTACAGCGACTACGAGGTTGCTGCCTTCTGTGGCGATGAGTGCCGCGGCGTGGGTGAGGTTCAGACAGTAGGAACTACCTCCTATATTTACATGCGAATCCGCAGCAATGCTGCCTCAGGCGAGGACATCACCTTCAAAGTGTACACAAAATCTGATGACATCGAAGCAGATGTCGAGGAATATACCATGCCTTTCGTCTCGCAAGGTGTACAGGGTATGCCCAGCAGCCCCGTGGTGCTGAACTTCGTGCCGTATATTCCTGGTGACCCCACTGGTGATAAGGAAATCGATGTTTTCGATATTGTAGCCATCATGGACTACGTGTTGGAAGGAAATGCTGATGATTTCAACGCCAAGGCTGCTGACTTCAACGGCGATGGCGAAGTTGACATCTTCGACATCGTAGAATTAATGGATTATATATTAAATCAATAGCACATTATGAAAAAATTATTTCTACTATTCAGTGTCTTGCTGGCGTCAGTAGTGGCAAATGCAACTGAGGCCAGGTTCTATTTTGATGAGCTGAAGGTCAAGAAAGGATCGGAGCAAACCGTAGTACTGAAGGTTTCTAACGATCTTGAGGCCAAAGGCTTCCAGCTAACATTGACCTTACCTGATGGACTTACTTTCGTCAGTAACGATGTGGAGCAGCTGGGTCGTTTGGCAGAAGCTGGTTATATGGTCCAGGCATCTGTCAAGTCCGCAAACAAAGTGCTTTCCATCATGGGTGTGAATACTGGTGACCGTATGGCAAGTGGCGACGGCGACATGCTTTCATTCAAGATTAAGGCTGCTGACGACATCGAATTAGGTGTTTATCAGATGGCCATGTCTGGTTTGAAGATTGTCCTGTACGATTCATCGAACCACAACCTTACCCTGACCAATTTCAACCAGGACATCAAGGTTTACGACATTTTCGCTGTTACCGCCGCCCCCAACAAGGAGGCTGCCGGCACCGTGACTGGCGCAGGCGAGTATGAGAATGGCACCAACGCCACACTGACTGCTACAGCCAACACTGGTTATCAGTTCACGAAGTGGAGTGACGAGGCTACCGACAATCCTTACACGTTCGCAGTGAATGCTGATACCGAGCTGACTGCTCAGTTCGATGCTATCAACTACAACCTCACTTACGAGCTTGCTGGTGGTGCTGTTGCAACAGAGAACCCCGCATCCTACACTATTGAGAGCGAAGCTATCACGCTGAACAATCCCACAAAGAATGGTTACGACTTTACTGGATGGACAGGTACCGACCTGACCGAGGCTACTACAACCGTGACCATTGCCAAGGGTTCGACTGGCGACCGCAGCTACACCGCTACGTGGACACCTACCGTATACTCGATTCAGTACAACTATGTTGGAGGTAGCGCTGAAGGCAACCCGACTTCTTACACCATTGAGACGGAAACCTTCACACTCGTCAACCCGACGATGAAGGGCTACACCTTCGCTGGCTGGACTGAGATCTACTCAAATACCGACAAGGGCATGACCGTGACCATCGAGAAGGGTAGCACTGGCAAGCTCTTATTCCAGGCTCGCTGGACGCTGAACACCTACACCATCGACTACGAATTGAACGGAGGTACAGTAGATGGAACTAACCCCACCACCTTTACGGTGAACAGTGATGACATCACCCTGATCAACCCCACCAAGACGGGTTACACCTTCGCTGGCTGGACGGGCACTGGCCTGACCGCTGCTACTCAGACCGTGACCATTGCCAAGGGTAGTGTTGACAACCGCTCTTACACAGCTACGTGGACCATCAACCAGTACACCATCACCTTCGACACTGACGGTGGCTCTACAATTGCTCCCATCACGCAGGATTACAACTCTGCTGTGACAGCTCCTGCTGCTCCCACCAAGACCGGTTACACTTTCGCTGGCTGGGATAAGGAGATTCCAAGCACAATGCCTGCTGAGAACATCACCATCAAGGCTCTGTGGACCATCAACCAGTACACCATCACCTTCGACACCGACGGTGGCTCTACAATTGCTCCCATCACACAGGATTACAACACGGCCGTGACAGCTCCTGCTGCTCCTACCAAGACCGGTTACACCTTCGCTGGCTGGGACAAGGAGATTCCTGCTACGATGCCCGCTGAGAACATCACCATCAAGGCTACGTGGACTATTAACCAGTACACCATCACCTTCGACACCGATGGCGGTTCTGAGATTCCTGCTATCACGCAGGACTACAACACGGCTGTGACAGCTCCTGCTGCTCCTACCAAGAAGGGTTACACCTTCGCAGGCTGGGACAAGGAGATTCCCGCTACGATGCCTGCTGAGAACATCACCATCAAGGCTCTGTGGACGCTCAACACCTACACCATCACCTACGACCTCGACGAAGGTGCATGGGAGGGCGGTACCAACCCGAACCCCACAACCTACACCATCGAGAGCGAAACCATCACACTGGTTGCTCCTGTTCGTGAGGGCTTCAACTTCACTGGATGGACGGGTACCGGTCTGACCGAGCCCACCATGGTTGTGGTGATTGAAAAGGGTTCTACCGAGAACCGCAGCTATAAGGCAACCTGGCAGCTCTCTACAGGTATCAGCGCCATCCTGTCGAACGGCAAGAAACTTGACGTCTACACCATCGACGGTCGTTTGGTGAAGCGCGGCATGACTGCCGACGAGGTACGCCAGTCGCTGCGTAGTGGCATGTACATCATCAACGGCAAGAAGGTTGTCTTGAAGTAATCCCCTACCCGACCCCATTTCGGTGGTCAACGAAAAAAGAATCCGATGCTACGCTTGTGGCATCGGATTCTTTTTATTTTGTTGGAATGATGGCTTGCGCTGAAGGCTGGATAGCCTACTGCTCCTCCATCTCGTCGTCGAGCCTGTTGGCCCAGAGGTATTTCTTCGTCTCTCGGGCTGCCACACCACTTAATAATAATAGAGCCACGAGGTTGGGCACAGCCATGAGGGCGTTCATACAGTCGGCAATGTTCCAGATAATGTCAAGGTTGATGATACTGCCGAAGAACAGTGCCACGATATAGAGCACGCGATAGAAGCGGCTGCCATGGCGCACACCACTTTTCTCGCCACCCTCTTCCAGATAGCCCACGGCACTCTCACCGTAGTAGCTCCAGCCGAGGATCGTACTGAAGGCAAAGGTCAGGATGCCGAAAGTCAGCAGCGGTGCGCCCACGTATGGAATCTTGCCGAAGGCCACCTTCGTCAGTGCGGCGCCGTCGGCGTAAGTAATATCGGGATAGGCCAGGATGCTGCTCACAAGCACCAGACCGGTAAGGGCACAGATAATCACCGTGTCCCAGAACGTTCCGGTACTGCTGACCAGTGCCTGTCGCACAGGGTTACGTGTCTGCGCCGCTGCCGCAACGATGGGTGCGCTACCCATGCCGCTCTCATTCGAAAAGAGTCCGCGGGCAATACCGTAGCGTGCCGCCATCATCACCGTGGCACCAACGAAGCCGCCACCTGCCGCCGACGGGTTGAACGCCGACGATACAATCAGCTCAATGGCGGGCCACACAAACGCGCTGTTCATACACAGGATGACGATGCACCCCACGACATAGAGCACAGCCATGAACGGCACCAGCACGGTGCATACGCGGGCGATGGCCTTCACGCCTCCGATGATGACTGCTGCTGCCAAGACGCTGACGAACAGTCCTACCGCCCACTCGGGCACGCCGAACGTCTCGTTGGCCAGCAGGGCAATGCTGTTGGCCTGTACCGTACAGCCGATGCCAAACGATGCCAAGGCAGTAAAGACGGCAAAGAGCAGAGCCATCCATCGCATACCAAGTCCGCGTTCCAGTGCGTACATCGGTCCACCGTACATACGTCCGTCGCTACCTTTCACGCGGTATTTCACAGCCAGCAAGCCTTCGGCATATTTCGTCGACATGCCGAAGATGCCCGTCAGCCAGCACCACAGCACCGCGCCTGGTCCGCCCAGTGCCACAGCCGTGGCCACACCCACGATGTTGCCCGTGCCGATGGTAGCAGCCAGCGCGGTGGCCAGAGCGCCAAACTGGCTCACGTCGCCAGTAGCCCCGCGGTCGCGCTGCACCGAGAGTCTGATGCCCGTCAACAGTTTGCGCTGGGGCACGCGCAGGCGGAATGTCAGAAACACGTGTGTGCCTAATAGTAGCACAATCATAGGCCAGCCCCAAAGCCAGGAGCTGAGCAGGGAGAAGAAGTCGACTATTGCATCCATAATCCGGTAGTTTAGTTTTTTGATTGCAAAATTACGCTTTTTTTTCTAATGAAAAGAACAACTGCAATACTTTTTGTAGTAGGCTACACTTCCAGTGTCGCTCACTATTTGTCTCCCAAAACCTGCACAAAACTGCACATTTGAGCAAGAAATGCGCAAAATTAAATTAATAATTGTTAAGTCCGTGTGCCTTAACGGAGAATTACGGAACAATTCTCTTACCTTTGCAGCCGTTTTTTTAAGATTTGTTTAAGGATATGAACCAATTTAAAACATTCCTCGCCGGTGCAACACTGGCCCTGACATCAACCACCGCCTTTGCTGGCGGCATCTTAACCAACACCAATCAAAGTATCGACTTTCTGCGCAACCCCGCCCGTGACGCGGCCATCGGCCTCGACGGTGTCTACAGCAATCCTGCCGGCGTAGTGTTCATGCCCGAGGGTTTCCATCTGGGCCTGAACTGGATGTACGCCCATCAGACGCGTACCATCACCTCGACCAACGACGTATTCAAATACGGTAAGAAGAACAACGGAGCCACGACCAAGGAGTTCGAGGGCGTGGCCGACGCTGCCTGCATCCCCTCGATCCAGGCCGCATGGAACAAAGGCGACTGGAGCCTGCAACTGAACTTCTCCGTTCCCGGAGGCGGTGGCAAGTGCTCGTTCGACAATGGTCTTGGATCGTTCGAGAGCGTTGTAGGCCAGATAGCACAGGGACTGATTGCCCTCGACGGTGCCGCTACCACCCTCAACGGTCTGCTTACACAGCAGGGAGCCAGCGCAGTGCTGCCCACCCACGGTGTTACTGGCTACGACATGGAGAGCTACATGGAGGGCCGCCAGTACTACTTCGGCCTGCAGCTCGGCTCGGCCTACAAGGTCAACGAGAAGGTTGCGGTCTATGGCGGTCTGCGACTGCTCTACGGCACCGCTACCTACAAGGCCCGCATCAGCAACATCCAGGTGGGCACCAGCGGTGGCTACGTAAGCTTTGGCGACTTCCTGCCGCAGGCACAGGCTCAGGCTCAGGCCTGTGTAGGCACCCTCGACGCTATGATCAATAAGGTGAACGCGGGCATTGCCCAGTACGAAGCAGCTGGGGCTGCCGTGCCCGAGGCCCTGAAACAGCAGAAGGCAACGCTCGAGGGCTACCACTCACAGCTTTCGGCCAGCGAGACGCGTCTCAGCCAACTGTCGAAGTACAGCGACGGTGTAAACTTGCTGTGCAACCAAACCTCGTTAGGCATCGCCCCCGTCATCGGCATCGACTACCGCCTGAACGACCAGTTCAACTTCGCTGCCAAGTACGAGTTCAAGACGCAGATGAGAATGGAGAACGAGTCGACCGTGTTCGAAGCCAGCGAGATCGACGCAGTGAACAAATACCGCGACGGCGACAAGGTCAACGAGGACGCACCCGCACTGCTCACCCTCGGTGCACAGTGGACGCCTGTACAGCCGGTGCGCGTGAACCTCGGTGCCCACTACTACTTCGACAAGCAGGCCAACTGGTACAACGAGTCGCAGAAGCTGCTCGACCATAACACCTACGAGCTGCTGGCCGGCGGCGAGTGGGATATCAACGACAAGGTCACCGTCTCCCTCGGCGGACAGCTCACCCGCTACGGACTGACCGACCAGTACATGAACGACATGTCGTTCGTGGTCAACTCCTATAGCATCGGTTTCGGCATGAACTATAAGGTGCGCGACAACGTGAAGTTGAAGTTTGCCTTCTTCCAGACCGAGTATGGCGACTACGACCGTACGACCTCGGCCACTGTCAGCGACTCGTTCACTCGCACCAGCCGTGTCCTTGGCTTGGGATGCGATATCGACCTTTAGGCCATCAGGAATTGATGACCTTTGTATCAGCCCCTGTTTGCCATCCAAACAGGGGCTGTTTGGTTTACATCAAGCACTTAATTTGTTCGTTATTAGCATTTTCCTTTTCCAAAATTCGGTTATCTGAGGAATATTTTGTACCTTTGCGGCAAACTTTCCCAGTTACCCGGAATAATCATTAATTTTCAATAGAAACAGTATGAAAAAAGCCCTAACCATTGCAGCAACAATGCTGCTCCTCGCAGTGGTGGCAAAGGCCGGAGGCCTGATGACCAACACCAACTATCACATTGCCTTCGACCGCATGATGGCTCGCGGTGCCACGTTCGACATCGACGCCGTCTACTCGAACCCCGCCGGACTGGTATGGAGCCAGCATGAAGGATGGCAGCTGTCGTTCAACATGCAGAAGCCCTTCCAATACCGTGACATCGAGGCCTCGGTGAGCCAACCCTATGCCACCGCCATCGGCCTGGAACAGCATAAGTTCAAGGGAAAGGCATCGGCCGATCCTTTTGTACCGGCACTCTTTGCCACCTACAAGCACGACAGGTGGGCCGTTGGTTTCATGGCTGGCATCGTAGGTAGTGGTGGCAAGTGCCGCTATGACGACGGTGTGCCACAGTTTGCCATACCCGTAAGGGGCATGATGAGCCAGGTTGCCACAGGCATCAACACTGCTGCTGGTGCCCAGGTTGTTCCATTCGATTTCTATCAGCTCAACGCCTTCATGGAGGGCAAGCAGTACATCTACGGCATTCAGGCCAACTTCAGCTACCGCATCAACGACCACTGGTCGGCAGCAGCAGGCCTGCGCGCCAACATCTACGACGGCTATAACCGCGGTTACGTCATCGCTACCACCGACAATGCCATCGTGACGGGTGCCATGGGCAGTGGCGACCTGCTCAAGCTGGACCTCGACATCGACCAGAGAGGATGGGGTATGTGTCCTTTCATCAGCGTGAACTACAAATACGACCGCCTCGTCGTGACGGGCCGATATGAGTTCCGCTCGAAACTGGATATCCCCAACGACACCAAAGTGCTTGCTCTCGATGCAGCCCCCGCACTGAAAGCCCAGCCACAGTTTGCTGCTGCAGCTACCATGGCCGAGCCCTACAAGGATGGAGTGAAGACCCGTTTCGACATGCCGTCGCTGCTCTCGCTGGCCGTAGGCTACGAGTTTACCGACAAGCTGCGCGCAACGGCCGAATACCACTTCTTCGACGACAAGAACTCGAAGATGTCGGGCGACCGACAGGACGAGCTGACGGCTGGCACCAACGAGTTCCTGCTCGGTGTCGAGTACGACATCAACGACAAGTTCACCGTCAGCTGCGGTGGACAGCGTACCGACTACGGACTGAGCGACACCTACCAGACCAACACGTCGTTTGCCTGCGACAGCTACTCCATCGGCTTCGGTGCCGCCTACAACGTGACGAAGCAACTGCGCGTCAATGCGGGATACTTCTGCTCCTTATACAGCGACTACACCCGCAACACCAACTACTCAAGCATTCCCGTAGCCGAGACCTACTCGCGTACCAACAACGTGTTCGGCCTGGGTATCGACTATAAGTTCTGATAATATATGAAAAGACTACTACTGACTATGACGGCACTGGCAGCCATGACAGTCTGCTGGGCCGACGAGAAGACCGACGTGACGGCACAGTACGTGACGAACCCCTCGTTCGAGGCCGATGCCATCACCTCGCTCGAGGCAGTAAACAACGCTGCCGACGGACTTCGCGGCTACAAGGTGACGGCTCCACAAGGCTGGACGGTGACCAACACGACAGATGTGGTGAGCCTCATCGTGACGGCCGACTGCTATACCGACAACAACTTCGGAAAGGTGACCACCCTGGCCGACGGTCAGCAGGCCTACTACCTGCGCATGGGCTGGAGTACGGGTGCCACCATCGTCAGCCAGACCATCAGCTCACTGCCAAAGGGTAAGTACCAGCTGCAGGCTGGCGTGCGCTCGGCCTACGCCAACCAGGCCACGTCGTCCTTCGCGCTCGTGGCGGGCAGCGCCAGCAGTTCCGTAGCCTTCACGCAAGGGTCGCAGGGCTGCTTCACCTCGACGGCATGGGGCAATGCAACGCTCGACTTCGAGCAGGCCGCCGACGGTAGTGCCACCATCGGCTTCGACGTGACGTGGGCTTCGGGCGGCTCCTGCATCATGTTCGACAACGTGCGCCTCTACCGCCTGCCCGACGACTACGTAACTCCCGTCGACCCCACCCCCGACAGCCCCACCGAGGGCACTGTGCTCGGCGATTTTGTCGCCGAGACAGAGATGAAATCCGACCTCCTTCAGATGCTCGCCAACTTCGCCCTCTACATGAAGAACGACTTCCAGGAGGCTCAGGCACCTAACAGCGTGGGCGAAGCCTGCGGCTGCTTCCGTGGCGAGAACACCATGGCCAACGACGAGAGGGGCGTGCGACCCAATGCCGACCTCTCGATGATCTGCGCCTTCCTCGCGAAGTACGGCAAGGGAAAAGTGACGCTACCACAGGGCGTGACCTGGGACAACATAGAGTCGATGGCCATGAAGAGCCTCGTCTTCGCCTACTCCACCCACAAGGCCAACAAGCTGAAGGTGTGCGCGGGCAACAACTACTGGGGCTCGGTCAGCAACAGCGACCACGTCTGGGAGTCGTCGCTCTGGGCCATGAGTGTGGCCTACAGCGCTTTCTTCCAGTGGGACAAGCTCACCGACGCGCAGAAGAACTACATCTACCAGCTGCTGAAGGCCGAGTGCAACTACGAGCTGCAACGCTCCATCCCCACAGGCTATGCCGGCGACACGAAGGCCGAGGAGAACGGCTGGGAGGCCGACATCCTCGCCGCCACCTTGGGACTCTTCCCGGGCGATGCCCTGGCTCCGCAGTGGTTCCAGCGCCTGCGCGAGTTCGCTATCAACAGCTACTCGCAGAAGGACGATGCCAACGACCAGACCGTCATCGACCCCGACTACGACCAGCAGACAGTGGCCAGCATGTACAAGGGCCAGAACCTCTACGACGACTACACGCTGCAGAACCACAACTACTTCCACACCTCTTATCAGAACGTGGTCATTCAGGAGCTGGGCGAGGCAGCACTGGCCCTGAAGCTGTTCCAGCAGGGACTCCACGGCTCTGAGACGTGGAAGACCAATGCCCTGATGCACAACAACGACAAGGTCATGAGCGACGTGCTCTACTGGCTGGCCCTTGCCGACGGTGAGCTGGCCATGCCCAACGGCAACGACTGGAGCCTGTTCCTCTACGACCAGATCACCTCCTACTCGACCAACGCCTGCTTCCTGCGTGACCCGCATGCCCTGATGCTCGAGAACCTGGCCTATAAGATGATCAAGGCCCGCCAGACCACTACCGCCGACGGCTCATGGCTGCTGCGTGCCGACGTGGGTGCCCGCCGCATGGGTGTCGAGGCTCACCGCGTCATGATGACATGGCTCATGCACGAAGTGCTCTCCACCCAGGACCTCACCCCCACCTCATGGGACGACTTCAACCGCACTTTCTCACAGGCGAAGCATTTTGCTTCGCAAAACATCGTCCGCGCCGCCACCGACTCGCGCTTCACCTGCTTCTCCTGGAGCCAGGGTCTCAACAGCTATACGGGCTACATTGCCGCCAACTCCGTGGACAAGAACAAGATCATCGTGCCCTTCCGCGCCAACGACACGGGTAACTTCCTCGGCTGGTACGAGGTGCAGGGCAAGAACACCAACGCCACGCCCGTGGTCAATGGCATCTACCAGCTGCAGGACAACGCCTACGTGATGAACGGTGAGCTGAACACCAACGATGCCACATTGAACAACCGCTTCGCCATCTACTCCACGCCTGGCAACGCCGTCATATACATAGATTATGTACGCGCGAACCAAGGCGTTACCATCAACAAGGAGAAGGGCGGACTCATGGCCATCAGCGTCGACGAGCTGACGAAAACCAAGCGCACGTTCTTAACTGAGGCGGGCGAAAAGCAGTCTGATGGTTCAGGCATGGGGATTTTCAAGGAGGGCAGCAAGTGGCTCAACATTGATAACGCTCTTGGCTTCGTCACTACTGGCAACAAGCAGTTTGCCTTTGGCGAGAAAGCCAACAACAATTCCATCATGACGGCCAAGCTCTATACTCTCTACAGCGGCCAGAGCCGTTCGGTGCAGGCCAATGAGGTGGTAGACCGCCGTGCCGTGACCTACTACTCGAACGTCACTGCCGACGAGACATCTCAACTATCCACTATCAACTATCAACTATCCACTATAGCTGGTTGGAACGGCCTCATCGCTTTCGACCCCGACCAGACGGGTTATCTGCTCTTGGCTAATTTCGCCAGCGACCAGAAGTGCACGCTTTCCGACCTACGCACATCACAGGGAGCACCGGTATTCAGTGTGAGCACCACCATCAACACAAATGGCTCGACAGCCGACTTCATCGCTGAGGAGAACCACTCCGTTGCCAACGTGCTGCGCTTCTTCGTCAAGGGCACAGGCATGAACGCCATTCAGGAGGAAGACAACCCCAACGCCATCTACCTGCAGAACCTGATAAAAGGTAATAACAGCCTGACCATCATTGCCTTCGACAATGGTAATACCTTGACGAAGGACATCGTGCTGAGCACAAAGATTCTAAAGGTTTCAATCGTGGGAGGCGAGCTTCTGGTCGAGGAAGCCGAGAAGTTTCCCGGCAACGAGCAGGAAAGCCTCAGCGAAGGCTACAAAGACATCACCTCGGAATATCTGACCAACGCGTCGTTCGAGGAGGACGAGACCTACGGCAAGGCCGACGGCAACGTCACCCTTGGCAGTACAACCTATAATCCCTGCTACGTGAACACCGTCAGCGCCACCAACTCGAAGTGGCAGAACATCCTGCCCGTAAAGGGATGGACCTACGGCTGCTCGGGCTACTCCAACCACGTGCCCATGACCGGCGGCTCAAACTTCTGCCGCATGTACAGCATGCCCTACAGCTCGACACAGTACTGCGTCAGTCCCTCGAACGTAGGCAACTACGCTGCCCGCTGTTCGCGACCCATGTTCGATGACGGTTGTGGAGACCGCGTGCTCACCGTGCTCAACTCATGGGACAAAGGCGCCAACGTCATCTATCAGCAGCTGAACGACCTGCCGGTCGGCAAATACCGCGTGCTCATGGACATGCGCTACGAGTGTCCTAACCAAACATCGAACGAAGTGTCGAATGGGCTGGCAACGATTACCACCAGCGGAGGCAATGTCAACACCTCGCGCACGGGTGTCGTCGTCAACGGCCACGGCAACTACCCGCCCATCGAACTGCTACGCTACCCCACCGAGCCGAACACCTGGCAGCTCATGGCCTTCGACTTCGAGGTGACCGACGAGCAGCCCGTCGCCACCATCTCGCTCGGCTACCAGTCATCACAGAGCCAGGGAGCCGCCAACCAGACCCTGCTCTACATCGACAACATCCGCTTGCTCAGCAGCGACGACAATGCCACCGGCATCAGGGAAAACATTAAAACTGAAAACCGCCAAAATGCCGTCTACGACCTGCAAGGCAGAACCGTCAGCGGCTCACCTCGGAAAGGCGTTTATGTGAAAAACGCCCGAAAAGTGGTTGTCAGATAAACAAAAATCATCAAATAATTTGGCTGTTTCAAAAAAACATAGTACCTTTGCACCCGCTTTACAACAAAAGCACATAAGGTAGATCCGCTAGCTCAGTCGGTAGAGCACAACACTTTTAATGTTGGGGTCTTGGGTTCGAACCCCAAGCGGATCACGAAAGAGAGGCTAAATGCCTCTCTTTTCGTTTGCTTGGGGTTCTCACCCAAGGGTTCTTTCTCCGCTTCGCTTTGAAAGCGTCTCCTTCGGAGCCGAGCGCGAACCCCAATCGGATCACAAACCAAATGGACTTGAAGTGAAAACTTGCTTTCAAACTTCGAGTCCATTTTGTTTGTATGATGGCTCGCGCCAGCGGAACGGAATCCCTGTCCATACCATTATAACATCGCTAAATATCCGCTTATCCTACACCAAATACTGATTTTCAGCAAGTTGCAAACGAATTATCTGTATTTATCCGCCACCTATCCTACACCAACAACTTTCCTTATTATCTCATTTGGTGTTGCGTACCATACTCGCTGTCCTGCTATTTTCCCGTTGCGGAACGGGGCTGTTTGCCTTCGTCCGAACCATCCGGACTTTTGTCCGAACGGTTCGGATTTTTGTCCGGACTGTTCGGACTCCCCAAACAGATGTAGTTTAACGATTTTAGTATGTAAATAAATAAGTGGGTATGATTTTAACTAAACACGAAGAAACGAAGAAAGGAAGATTATTTCACGAGAACGAAAAACTTCGTATCTTCGTATCTTC
>JAFZIL010000033.1 GCA_017554385.1 Prevotella sp.
CTATGACCACACCTTAGGCATCCATCACATCATGAAGGGAGCCAGTGAGGGAATGAAGGAACTGTGTGAAATGTTGGATTCTTAGGTTTTTCACTTTTCATTTTTCACTTTTCACTTAATTAATGGACATACTGCAACAGGACATCATGTATTTGCCGGGCGTAGGGCCCAATCGCAAGAAGTTGCTGAAAGAAGAACTTGGTATTGAGTCTTTCGGTGACCTGTTGGAGTATTATCCATATAAATATGTAGATCGTAGTAAGGTCTATGAGATCCGTGAACTCACGGGCGACATGCCTTTTGTGCAAGTGGTGGGACGCATCCTGAGCTTTGAGACCTTCGACATGGGACCGCGCCGTGAGCGTGTCGTTGCCCATTTCACCGATGGTACTGGTATCATGGATTTGGTATGGTTCAATGGCGGCAAGTATGCCAAGCAGAACTACAAGACAGGCCAGGACTATCTGGTCTTCGGACGCCCGTCGGTGTTCAACAACCGCATACAGGTGCAGCATCCGGAGATGGAGAGTGGGGAGTGTAGAGTGGAGAGTGCACAAAAGATGCGTCCTTACTACAACACCACGGAGAAGATGAAGAAGTACGGGCTGACATCTAAGGCAATAGAACGGCTGACGTATACGCTGATGGAAAAGCTGAAGGAGCCGTTGCCCGAGACGATTACGCCCGATATCTTAAACTCCCGACATCTGATGGGACGTGACGAAGCCTTGCGAACTATCCACTATCCACAGGACACCCGTAAGCTGGAGCAGGCTCGTGTACGGCTGAAGTTCGAGGAACTGTTCTTCGTGCAATTAAATATATTAAGGTACGCGAGCGACCAGCGTCGGAAGTTTGGCGGCTATGTGTTCAACCGAATCGGTGACACGTTCAATACTTTCTTTCATCGTAACCTGCCGTTTGAGTTGACCCGTGCACAGAAACGCGTGATGCATGAGATACGTGCCGACATGTGTTCTGGCCGTCAGATGAACCGTTTGCTACAAGGCGACGTAGGTTCGGGCAAGACGCTTGTGGCGCTCATGGCTATGCTCATCGCCGTAGACAACGGTTTTCAGGCCTGTATGATGGCTCCTACTGAGATTCTCGCTGAACAGCATCTTCAGACCATTCAGCTGTTCCTGCACGGGATGAACGTGCGTGTGGAGCTGCTTACGGGCATTGTCAAGGGCAAACGTCGTAAGGAGGTGCTTGAGGGACTGGAGAATGGTGAGGTGCAGATTCTCGTAGGTACGCATGCAGTCATTGAGGACACTGTGCAGTTTCAGCGACTGGGTATCGTCATCGTCGATGAACAGCACCGCTTCGGTGTGGCACAGCGTGCAAAACTGTGGAGGAAAGGTATTGAAAGGGTAGTGAAAGGTAGTGAAGGGGGAGCGACCCTCTCGCTTCCCCATGTATTAGTGATGACTGCAACGCCTATCCCACGAACGTTGGCGATGACACTTTACGGTGATTTGGATGTGAGCGTCATCGACGAGTTGCCGCCCGGTCGCAAGCCCATCCGTACTACCCATGTGTTTGAGAGTCGCATGACGTCGCTCTATGACGGCATACGTCGGCAGATTCGCGAGGGACGACAGGTATATATCGTGTTTCCCCTGATTGAGGAAAGCGAGAAGATCGACCTGAAGAACTTGGAACAGGGGTTCGAAGTGCTGGTACAGGCCTTCCCCGAATTCCGCCTGAGCAAGGTTCATGGACGGATGAAGCCTGCTGAGAAAGAAGAGGAAATGCGGCGTTTTGTCATTGGCGAGACGCAGATCCTTGTGGCTACAACAGTTATCGAGGTGGGTGTCAACGTGCCCAACGCCTCAGTCATGGTCATCCTCGATGCCCAGCGATTCGGTCTCTCACAGCTGCACCAGCTACGGGGTAGGGTGGGGCGCGGAGCCGACCAGTCGTTCTGCATCCTTGTCACGCCCTTTAAGCTCAGTGACGATACCCGCAAGCGTATCGACATCATGTGTGAGACCAACGATGGCTTCCGCATTGCCGAAGCCGACCTGAAATTGCGCGGTCCTGGCGACCTCGAAGGTACACAGCAGAGTGGCATGGCCTTCGACCTGAAGATTGCCGATATTGCCCGTGACGGACAGCTTGTGCAGATGGCCCGCGACGAGGCCCAGCGCATCATTGCTGACGATCCGCAGTGCCAGTCAGAGACCTATCAGCGGCTCTGGAACCGACTACGTGAACTACGTAAAACAAATATTAATTGGGGTGTAATCTCTTGAATTAGTGTTAAAAGACCCCAAAAAGAAATACAAATGTTTTCCCGACTCGGATATTTTTCGTAACTTTGCCGACGTATTTTTGTTTTTCCTGTGATTCGTACACTTGTTATGAAACGCTGAGCGAAGGACATTGTATTTATGAATAATAACAAAGACCGAATGAAGATTTTCAAAAGAATTAGAAAAATAGCCCTTATGGCCCTTGCTACCGTTGCTGTCGTTCCTGCAACCGCACAAGATCTGTTGGCCAGCCAGGCACCCATCGATCGTAAAATGAAATCCGTTGACTCTATCGCCCTTCAGCGACTTCTTGAGTTTGAAGAGTGGGAGTCACCTGCCTCTGCCCTTTATGAGGACTGGGACAATATCTATGCCCATCGCCCGACTGAGCTTCCCGACTCGTTCCGCATTGACCTTCGCGACTTCTGCATGCCTACCCCGAGCCGTGTCATTACCTCGAACTTCGGACCGCGCTGGGGTCGTCAGCACAAGGGACTCGACGTCAAAGTATATATTGGCGACACTATCCGCTCGGCATTCAGTGGCAAGGTGCGTATCGTGCGCTATGAGCCTAAGGGCTATGGTAAGTATGTCGTGATTCGTCACAACAACGGACTGGAGACCATCTATGGTCACATGTCGAAGCAACTGGTGCATGAGAATCAGGAAGTGCGTGCCGGTGAGCCAATCGGACTGGGTGGCAACACAGGTCGCAGCACGGGTTCGCATCTGCACTTCGAGACTCGTCTCTGTGGTGTGGCACTCAATCCGGCTGTGCTCTTTGACTTCCGTAACCAGGATGTCATAGGCGACGAATATATCTATCGCAAGAGCACCTACAACCGCGATGCAGCTCAGGCCAACCGCCTGCGTGGTGCCAACGGCTTGTATGGTTATGATCCTGCCGACGTGAACAGTCCTAATCAGGGCAAGTCGTATGACAAGAGCTCTGCTTCGGCTAATACCCGTTATCACAAGGTGAAGAAGGGTGAGACCCTCTCGGCTATTGCACGCAAACATAAGACCAGCGTTAGCGAGTTGTGCAAGCTCAACCGCATCAGCAAGAACGTGCGTCTGCGTCCGGGACAGATTCTGAAATACAATTAAATCTATTCATATCTACATGTTTGGGCAGTGGTGCTATACTTTTTGGCATCACTGCTTTTTTCTTTTCTAACGGAGCATCCGTAATAATTCAACGGAGTATCCCTGACAACTCAACGTATTCGTGATAACTCAACGGAGCATCCGTGACGACTCAACGGAGCATCCGTTGAAGAGCAACGGAGTATTCGTTACAAGTGAATGGAGCAACCGTCTCAAGTCAACAAAGGCTCTCTCTCAAATCAACAGAGCGGACATAACAAAAGAGGCTGTACCAAAAACGATTGGCACAGCCTCTTTCAGGGATTCTGGGGGCTACTCCGTCTTGCCGTTGATAGAGTAGATGTAAGCTTTCTTGGAAGCCGTCTCGTAGGTAGCCTTATCGTTCTTTATATACTTCGTGAGCTTGCCACAGAGCACCACCTTGTCGCCTACAGCCACCTGGCCGTTGCCTTCAACCCACGACTTGTTTCCGAGCCAGTAGACACTGTAGGCCTCGAAGTCCTTGGTGAGGTCATCGTTGAACACACCGTCGCTGGAAATCCAGAACGTGCCTGTGCCGTAGTTAGCGCTGAATGTATAGACAATCTTCGAGACAATTCCCTCTACATAGACATCATCTTCACCGCCTTTGTCAATGTAGCTGAAAGCCTCGGCTACGGTGAAGGGCTTTTCAGCAGTTCCGGCTTCAGCCGTGTTGTTGCTGCCCTTCTTCAAGGAATAGATGTAGACGTTGCCCGAGAACTCGGGAGTGACCTGATCGCCCTTTGTGTAGTTGACCAGCTTTCCTACGATAACTACCTCGTCGCCCACGCCAATCTGATCCTCTGCCGTGAACTTCTCATTGTTCAGGAAGAATGAGCGGTAGACGGTGAGCGCGTTGGCATCGGTTCCGTCGTCAGAGATATTGAACGTTGCATTGCCATAGCTGGTGGATACCTCCTTGATGCTTGAGATCTTGCCCTTAGCATAGTAGAGCTCACCATCGCTGGTAGAACCGATCTCGTTGCACTTGGCGATAGCCTCGGCTACGGTAAACGGATCTTCAGGGTTCTTACCATGAGGCAGGACGTAGGCTTCTTGAGCAACTGTGTAGACAATTTCGGAAACGTTCTTGCCACTGTTAGAGCTGAACTTGATAATGCCGTTACGGCTATCACCTGTGTTGGCAGCAACATTGAATTTGAATACTGCTGTATCGGCAGGAGCGGTCTCAAAGATGGTCTTGATACCAGGGATGTAAGCTACAGACTCGTAGGTCAGCCAGCTCTTGGCGTTGTCGTCGATAGCGAAGAAGGCTCCGCTGCCCTTATAGGCAACCTTTACCTCGACCTCACCACCGTTGACACCAATCTTAGCATCGGGCGTGACAACTTTAAGTAGCGACTTCACGACCTTGATAACTGTTACGTCGACAAGCTCGACAGTAGTGCCGTAAGTGGTCTTTGGACCCTCGATGGTGACAACATCACCAACCTCGAACTTCCATCCATCGGTACCGTCGATAGGATTGTTGCCCTTCTTGCCGTTCTTGTCGTTCGTACCATAGACATAGACATCGGTATCGCTGGTGCCGTCGTTGATGTACCAGTTACCGTATGTAGTATTGGCAATCTTCATTACGGTACCTGTCACGCGGTAGTTCTTGTTGTCGGGACCGGCCATCACTTCAGCGCAAGTAGCAGTAGAAGCCTCGAGCGATCCCTGACGGATAACCAGGAATTGCTTGTTTACCCCCGAGCCAATACGAATTTCAGCCTCGCGGCCGCCTTCCGTAGCTGTAGCGGTGAAGGTAATTGTAGTCTCACCAGCCGTACCCGAAAGCTGGGATGCGGTAAGCCATTCCGGAGAGTTTGGCAGCGGTGTATACGTTGTATCACGAGTGCCGTCGGCATTCTTGGTGATCTTTTGGTAGGTGCCGTCAATCTGCCAGTCAGCATTTGCGCTAACCTTTACGGTCACCGAGCCGCCCTCCATTGGAATAGAAACGAACGACTTGTCGAGCTTAATTGCATCGAGCGTTCCGATAGGGTCATCTTCTGAACAAGCGGTGAACAGTAATGCTGAGAGGGCTAAACCCAAAATATTTCTAATTTTCATACGTTAGTTCCTCCTTTTTGTTAGTTGAAAATGTACTTGATTCCCACAGAAGCATACCAGCACTGTCCGATGGTGTGGTTAAGCACCCACGTATCGGTGCCGTTGTTGACAGCCTTCGGTGTAGAGAATACGGGATAGCCCTCAGCATCTGTGTGCTCATACTTCAGAATGCGACCCTCATTAAGACTGGGGTTCATGTACTTGCTCACGCCCCATGCAGAATTAAACAGGTTCAGCACGTTCTTGATGTCACAGCTGAGCTGCAGGTTGTGCTTCGTCTTGCCAACGCTCACTCTGAAGTCGTGCTTGTAGGCGAAATCGAGACGGTGTACCCAAGGCGAATAAACACTGTAGGCCTCGGCATATTCACCCTGATGGTTGCTCAGGTAGTCGTCGTTGTGCACATACTCCATGAAGCGCGACTTGTCGTCCTCAGATGCAAAGCGGAACTGGTTGCCAGCCACCTCGTTGTCGGTGGGGATATAAAGGGCATCGTAGCTGTAGCCATCGCCGTTCATGTCGTTCGACAGCATGTAGGAATACTTGTAGCCACCGCGCCATGTCTCGTAGATAAACGAGTAGTGGTTGCCGCTCTTGTCGTTCAGCGTAGCGCTGGCCACGAAGCGGTCGGGTGTCAGGTTGGTGGCGTTGTGCAGCATGATATTGTTCGGACCCTGATAGGTGGGGATGTAGGTGAAGGCAGACTCGGCAGCAGAACCGGGCAGCGAGGTCACTTCCTTGGCAACACTGTGGGTGTAGGCTGCCATCAGGTTCATCCACTCAAACGGCTGGGCATTCAGCTGGAGGCTGGCTTGCCAGTTGTAGCCGCGGCTGGTGTTTTCAAGCATAAAGGCCTTAGTGCGGTCAGCGCGGAAGTCGGCAGGATAGATGGGACGATTGTCGGCACCGTTCCAACGTGCAAAGCCCTCAGCGGGAAGCATGCTCCAGTCAGAGATACATACGTCGTTAACCATCTTGTTGAAGATACCCTCGAGGGTTACGGTGAAGGGGAACGACACAGGAATCTGGTAGTCGATAGCCAGTGATGTCTTCCATACCTGCGGCAGTTTGAAGTCGGGATCGACAGCAGAGATAGAAGAGGGGACGGTACCGTTCTCAGGCGAGATGTTCTGGGGATAGCCCATGTTGAAAAGCTTCTGTTGCAGAGCGTCAATCGTAGCATGTCCGTTAGCGTCGGTAACGAGGCCTCCGGCAAACTGACTCATATCGATATAGTAATTACCCTTTGAGTCGGTGGTGTACTTGCCGCTATATCCAGGAACAGACCATGTACCCTTTGCTGCATCGTAAACCTTCTTGTTGGCGTTGAGCTGTGCCTGATACTGCACCATACCGCTGTTGGTGGGCATGTTGGTGAAGAATACCAAGGGCAGACGGCCCATGAACAGACCGGTACCACCACGAACCTTCAGCGACTTGTCGCCGAAGACATCGTAGGTGAAGCCAACGCGTGGCGAAATCATGATGGCGTTGCTGGGCCAGGTGCCGGTGTCGATGTGGCGTCCGTCGTAGTCAAGATCGTAGATAGCCTTGTTGGTCATCAGGTCACCGTTGTTAAAGAACAGACCATCGAGACGCAGACCATAGGTCAGCTTCAGGTTGTCGAGTACGTTCCAGTCGTCCTGCAGGTAGAAGCCGGCCTTGTTGTACTGCACACGGGCAGCAGGCTTCGACTCGCCACCATAGCCGTAGGTCAGACAGACGACCTCGGGTGTGGCTCCGTTCAGGAAGTCGTTTACGCTCAGGTAGCGGTAGTAGCCCGTACCGTTACGCATGTACTGGTTGTCGGCCATCTGGTGCTCGTAGCTCAGGCCAGCCATGATCTTGTGCTTTCCCATGTAGTAGGTCACGTCGTCCTTAACGTTCCAAACGGTGTTGTGAACGGCATTGTTCCATGTGAAGAGCTCATAGCCCAGTGCCATGTAGTTGGCGGTGTTGCCTGATCCGTCAAGGATGTCGATGAAGGGGAACTCGTCAGAGTCTGAGCCGCGCACGTCGTCCTTCTTGGAATAGGTGGCAAGGAATTGGTTCGACAGGTTCTCGGTCAGACGGCTGTTCAGGTCGATAGAGAATGAGTGAACAATATTCTCCATCGAGTACATCGAGTTGGCAAAGGCCATCGAATACATTGACAGACGGTTGTATGCCGAACGGGTACCACCATCCATCGACGAACCGTTGGTGTTGTTCCAGATATTGTTCTTCGTGTAGTTGTAGCGCAATGCCAGGTGGTGCTTGTCGGTGATGTTCCAGTCTACGCGGGCCAGGATCTTGTAGTTGTCCTCGTCAGCAGGGAAGTCGGTCCACGAACCGGTGTCGTAGCCGTACTTATCCTTTACGTGCTGTGAGACGGCAGCCATGTCGGCCAGCGTGGTGCGCGACAGGTAGTCGTTGGCGTTGTACGAGCCGTCCTCACTGGCGCGCCAGCGGTTGACGATGGTAGGAATCTTCACCATCTCAGCGTTGACGAAGAAGAAGAGTTTGTCCTTCAGGATCGGGCCACCGAGAGTGAAACCGTAGGTAGTCTTAGAATCCTTGGCACGTGCTCCGCTGATGGTCTCGCGATCTATGGCGTCGCCACGCAGGTTCTCGTTCTGGTGATACATGTAGGCACTACCCTTGTAGGTGTTGGTACCCGACTTCGTGATGGCGTTCACACCACCACCGATGAAGTCAGTCTGGCGCACGTCGAACGGCGAGATGACCACCTGCAGCTCCTCGATAGCTTCGATCGAGATGGGGTTGCCACCGCCGGGGAGCTTGTCGCTCAGACCGAAGTCGTTGTTGAAGTTGGCACCGTCGACGGTGAAGTTAGCTGTACGGCCGTCACGACCACCGAAGGTCATGCCGTTTCCACCGTAGGGTGAGAGACGCGTGACGTCGGTGATGGCACGGCTCACCGTGGGCAGATTGGTAATCTGGGCAGCTGTGATGTTGGTGGAAGCACCGGTCTTCTCGGCAGCGAACTTCGATGCCTTGCCGCTGATGATAACCTCTGTCAGCTCAGTGGCGTTCTCCGAGAGCCATACGTCCAGCTGATAGGTCTCACCCAGCTGAAGGATGATGTTCTTCAGCGTCTTGGGTTGGAAACCTACGTAACTGACGGTCACGGCATACGGGCCACCCGTACGCATACCCTGAATAGAGAAGCGACCGTTGACGTTGGTCACTGCGGCATAGCGTGTACCCGAGGGCTCATGCACAGCCTGCACCGTAGCTCCGATAATAGCCTCTTCGCTACCCTCGAAAGTTACCTTACCTGCCAAACTTGATGTGGTAATTTGCGCTATAGCTGTCAGCGAAAGCGTCAACAGCATAGCAATCAGAAAGATAAATCTTTTCTGCATAGAGATAAGAAATGTTTAATAAATTAATGTCTCCAGAAGCCATTATGGCTCCTTTCTTTGATTTTCGGTGCAAAATTAATTAAAATTACTGAGAAAATGTTGTTTTCCCAGTACTTTTTTCTTGATAATGCTAAAAAATCAACTTGGTATGAATGTTGTCCCTTGTTGTCCGAGTTGTCTTCCATTAAAAAACAACGGAATGGGTTTTATTTGAAGACAACTCGGACAACGATGGACAACATTTCAAACTGGGGTTTATTCGTCCTCTTCGTATTCGAAGTCGTCGAGGTCCTCAATATCCTCAATGTCATCGTTGTCGATGTATTCGATATCGTCGTCCTCGCCCTCTTCCTCCAGTTCCTGTGCAAAGAGGGTCATGTCCTTGTCGCGGTGTACCAGCGTGTCCTCGGCCATGGCTGCCTGTAGCTTGTTGCTCTCGGCATTCAGCTCTCGCCAGAGCACGTCCTTCAGCTCTTCGAGTCCGAAGCCAGTGACAGCCGAAATGAACACCACCGGCAGATCCTGTGGCAGCGTCTCGCGCAGCATGTCGATGAGCTCATTGTCGAGCAGGTCGCACTTTGTCACGGCTAGTACGCGGTGCTTATCGAGCATCTCAGGATTGAACTGTCGCAGTTCGTTGAGCAACACCTCATATTCGTGTTTGATGTCATCGGTGTCGCCGGGCACCAAGAACAGCAGCAGCGAGTTGCGCTCAATGTGGCGCAGGAAGCGCAATCCCAGACCGCGACCCTCGCTCGCTCCCTCGATAATGCCGGGGATGTCGGCCATGACAAACGATTTACCATCGCGGTAGCCAACGATGCCTAAGCTCGGTTCCATCGTGGTGAAGGGGTAGTTGGCAATCTTCGGCTTCGCGTTCGACAGGGCCGATACCAGTGTCGATTTGCCCGCGTTGGGAAAGCCCACGAGTCCCACGTCGGCCAGTAGTTTCAACTCCAGGATGACGGTCATCTCCTGCATCGGCTCGCCGGGCTGGGCATAGCGAGGTGCCTGGTTCGTAGCCGTGCGGAACTGGAAGTTGCCCAAACCGCCGCGACCACCTTTTAATAATAATACCTCCTGACCGTCGTAGGCCACATCGCATACGAACTTTCCCGTCTCGGCGTTGTAGACCACCGTGCCCGGCGGCACGTCGATGTAGACGTCCTTGCCGTCTGTGCCGTGACACTTGTCCTTACCGCCGTTGCCGCCATGCTCGGCAAAGATGTGGCGCTCGTATTTCAGGTGGAGCAGTGTCCAGAAGTTATGGTTGCCGCGCAGGATGATGCTGCCGCCCTTGCCACCGTCGCCCCCGTCGGGACCGCCATTGGGGTTGTATTTCACATGGCGCAGGTGCATGCTGCCCCTGCCACCCTTGCCCGAGCGGCACAAGATCTTTACATAGTCAACGAAATTGCTTTCCATAAATTATCTGATGAGGCTAATGGGGCCAATGGGGCTAATGGGGCCAATGGGATCTATGAGCTTCATTAGTCTCATGGACCCCGTTAGCCCAATATGCTGCTCTAAAGGTTGTCAACCACCTCGCAGATGTCGGCGAAGATGCGGTCGAGCTCACCCAGGCCGTTGATGTGGTGATGCACGCCCTCCAGCTTGTACCACTCGATGAGGGGTTGCGTCTGCGAGTGGTAGACCACGAGGCGCTTCTTGATAGTATCCTCGTTGTCGTCGGCACGGCCGCTCTGCTGGCCGCGCAGCAGCAGACGTTTCATCAGCTCGTCCTCGGGAACGTCGAGCTCGAGCATGGCTGCCACCTGATCACCACGCTCTGCCAGCATCTGCTTCAAGGCTTCAGCCTGCGGAATGGTGCGGGGGAACCCGTCGAAGATCACGCCCTTGTGCTCGCGTCCGAACGAGTCGTAGACGCTGGCGAGGATGCTCACCATCAGCTCGTCGGGGATGAGCTGTCCCTGGTCAATAAACTGCTTGGCGGTGTTGCCAAGTTCCGAACCTTTCTTGATTTCGGCGCGCAGCACGTCGCCGGTCGAGATGTGGTTCAGTCCGTACTTCTCAATGAGCTTGTCGCTCTGTGTGCCCTTGCCTGAGCCGGGGGCACCGAATATCACGATATTCTTCATGTGTTATTGAGTTTATGAGTTGTTGGGTTAGGGGGTACTTACCAGCGTGTACAAGTCCTTCAGTCCGCGGCCTTGCTGGTCGTAGTCCAGACCGTAGCCGAGGATAAAATCGTTGGGGATGCTGAATGCCACATAGTCCAGCTGTAGGTCTTCCTGTAGTCGTTCGGGTTTGAAGAAAAGGGTACACACGTGGACAGAAGCAGGATTGCGCGTGCCCAGCGACTCAATCATCTGCTTGATGGTCAGTCCAGTCTCCACGATGTCCTCGAGGATGATGACCGTGCGACCGGTCAGGTCTTCATTGATGCCGAAGACTTCCTTAATCTTGCCCGTCGACGTTGTGCCCTGATAGCTGGCCAGCTTGACGAACGATATTTCGCAGGGGATAGTCATCTCGCGCATCAGGTCGGCTGCGAAGATAAAGGCTCCGTTGAGCACTGCGAGAAACAGCGGGTTACGTCCCTCCATGTCGTGGCTTATCTGTTGAGCTACTTCGCGAATGCGCTGTTTGATTTGTTCTTCCGACATCGATACCTCGAATGTCTTGTCCTTGATGGTTACTCTGCTCATTTTACTTACATTTTGCAATTTTGGTGCGAAGATACGAAAAAAAACGCAAATAGCCTTGTTTCTCTCCCACTTTTTTTAGGTTTAACTGAAAAATTACCGATTCTGTCACCTAACAGTTACATGTCGCAGACAACAGATCGGCGGCTCCATGAAAAAGCAAGGAGGCATCGGTTGCGTCGTAACGGATGCTTTATGGCCTTGCTGGCAGGGGCTGTTAGGTATCCTGACAGGGGCTGTTTGACACCCTGACAGGGGCTGTTTGCAGGGCTACTACTTTACGCGCGCGTAATAGTTAATGTATTAACAACTGGGCGTTGCCCGATCTCACATCGACCAACGCCCTACATCATGTACTAAAAGCAAACAATAACCTAAAACAAATCTAACTAAAAACCGAAAAATCGTCTTTTTGCTTCTTTTGAAAGACATTGCAAAAGTAGCAAGAAAACTGGGTTGACACAAATGATTTTCCCTAAACCGCAGGGGGATTTTCCCTAAATCAATGGGGGAAAACCCGCAGGGAAGGGCCTATGGGGCTAATCAGGTCCATGGGGCCTACATTAGCAGACGTTCGAGCGACGGCACTTCGATGCGTCCGCGGTGCAGCTGTAGCAGTCCGCTTGCCTGCATGGCATTTAGGGCACGCGACACGTTCAGGCGGCTGTCGTTCAACTCCTGGGCCAGCCGCTCCATGAGGATATAGACCGTCTTCGCCCCAGCAGGATAGACGGCATGGTCTATTAGAAAACGCACGATGCGGGCTTCGAGTGTCATCGGACAGCTGCGCCACGGTTGGTGTCCGCGCCGCTGGCTTTGGGTGGCCAGCACGTTCAGCAGGTTCAGACGGATAATCAGGAAATCATCGAGCAGACGCAGCACTTCGTCCTTCGACAATGTGATGAAGTGAGCCTCGCTGAGCGTGCGGATGGTGATAACATAGCGTGTGGAGGCACCAAACAGCGCCTCGGGTTGTAGCATCCAAGGAGCCTGTAGCTGTTCCTCTATGCGGTAGGAACCATCGTCGCTCACAGAGTTTGCGGCCAATTGTCCGTTGATAAGGAATTGAAGCTGTGTGCATTGTTCGCCCTCGCGCACCAACGTTTTCCCCGCAGACATTTTCACGAAGCCGAACTTCGTGTTGCCCGCCATCTGGAGCAGTTCGGTGCGGCTCAGTCCTTGGAACAGCGTGAACTGCTGCAGCTGTTCGTAAATTTTCAGTTCTGTCTGTATCATTGCTTCTGGTTTATCGAATAGTTTGCTGCAAAAGTAGCGAATCTCTGTGAAACCAGCAAATAAATACAGAAAAAATGACGGCGAGACAACCCTCCTGACTCCTCTGTCCGACCACTGGAAAACCCTTCGGGAATCGCCAAAGTGTCGATGAAACACGCAAAAATAGTTTGCTGAATATTTGGCTAATTAGATAATTTTATGTAATTTTGCCACGATTATGCCCTAAAGCGTAACTCTGACTATTCAATATTCACAATAATTATTAACAAAAAGCAAAACGAAAAAACTACACATGTTAAAGTAAGACAACACTATGCAGAAAGACAAGTGTCGCGGCTGGTCTCACCACTAAGACTGGGAGGCTGTAAAGAGGTTCGCAGCCGGACACAGACGAAACAACAAAACTATTCTTGCGCTAACGGACCGGAAGGCGCAAAAACCTAAAACATAACTAATAATGAACAAGAAAATACGTTTTTCATTGCTCACACTGTTGGTGATGCTATGCGGGACGGTGTTTGCTGACTATCAAAAGGTCACTGCCACTTCCGACATCACTGATGGTGATTATCTGATTGTTTATGAAGCTGAGAATGTAGCTTTCAATGGTGCATTGGAGACTTTAGATGCTGCTGGTAATACAGTTGCTGTGACCATCAGTGATGGCATTATTTCCTCAACAGATGCCATTGATGCCGCAGTGTTCACTTTCGACACAACAGACAAGAGCATTAAGAGTGCTTCTGGCTTCTATGTTGGAGCAGGAAAGTCTTATAGCAATGGCTTAAAGCAGTCGGCTACTCTTACTGATCAGTTTAAGCATACAAGTTTTGCCATTGTAGATGGTAATGTCATTATCACCAAAACCCTTTCTGATGGTGATATGATTTTGAATTACAATTCTAATAGTAGTGACAAGCGATTCCGCTATTACAAAGCAGGTAGCCAGAAGAAAATTCAGCTTTACAAGAAGATTACTTCTGGTGGTGGCAATGACAACACCGTTGCCAACTACGCTATTGACTTCAACACAAGGATTGCCACGAGCGCAAAGGACTTTGCTGTGGCTTCAAACTGGGGGCATGTTTCCGGTTACGATGCTGCGTATGACAGCAACATGTCGTACAGTTGGAGCGAGACTGCAGGCGTCGACAGGAGTGGCGCTCTGCTGGCCTATCGTCAGTTCAAGTATGACTGGGGACAGAGCAGTAGCGGCGTAGACGTCTACGACCTGCTTGTTACCCCAGAAGTGAAGGGCGCTGTGAGCGTAGCCGTGAAGCTGTATTCAGGCTCGAACTCCTATATTGAATTCTATAAGATGACCGATAATGGCGACGGCACTTTCACCCGTGGTGACAAAATTGAATATACCTTAGGTGAGGAAGAGACGCTGAGCCAGTCGGCCTACTGCAATGCAACCATCAATGTCGAGGACTTTACCCGCATTGGTATTCGTGCTTCTTACATGTATCTTGACAACTTCGTTGCCGAGCAGGCCAATATCGTTCCGGAGAAGGCTATCACCATTGCTTCGGCCGATCCTACCGCTACCACTGGAACTATCTACTGGGATCAGCAGGCCAACGGCAAGGTGCTGGTGAAGTACACTGTTACTGTGAAGAACACCGGCGATGTCGATTTGACTCAGGGAACCGAGGGCTACAGCGTGTCTATCTTCAACCGCGATGACAATGTGGTTTATGCCACGACAGCCGTTCCTCAAAATCTGGCTGTCGGTGAAACATCCGACCCGTTTGACGTTCAGGCAGAGGTTGAGACCAGCGTCTGGCCTAACAGCTATTCCTATCACTCCATGGACCTGAAGGAGAATCTGAAGGGCAGCGTCTTACAGCGTGCCCAGTCTCACTATAATGCCTATCAGTCGAAGTTCGTGTTCCGTGCTGCTGAGAGCACCGCTACCAGCAGCATCACTACTTCTGAGGCTTGGGGCACCATCACTGAGAGCACCACGAAGAGTTTCGAAATCTTCAACAACGGACTGGCTCCGCTCACCATCACCGCTATCACCCTGCCTGAGGGCTTCACCAGTGCCGATGCACCCGTGATTCCTGCTGAGGGTCTCGTAGTCAACAGTAAGGAGAGCGTGACGCTGAGCATCACGCAGGATGCCGCCACTGCTGGCACCTTCGCTGGTACTTTGACCATCAGCTATCAGAGCTATGGTAGCGAGGAGGCAACCAACTATACCTTGGACTTCTCGGCCACTATCATCGATGCTAATACTTGGGCGGTTGACTTCAACAATACGAAGTCGGGTATCGTTTATCCCGCTGGTTCTATCGCCGAGAATGGAATTAGCAGCGATTATGATTACAATAGTGGTACATATAACTACTGGATCACAGGTCGTACTCAGAGTAGTTATGCTACGGAGAACAACAAGTTCATCACTCCGAAGCTGCACGCCAATGCAGGCGATGCCCTGGCCTACGACGTGAAGGGTGCCTATGGCTCTTCTTACTATGCCAAAGTATATGTATCTACCGATCGTCAGAATTGGACACAGGTAGCCTATTATACCCAGAACGAGACTGAAGGTGCCGAGGCAATCGGCTACGCCAACTGGTACACCAAGCAGGTGACCTTTACTGAAGCTGGTGACTATTACGTTGCCTTTGCACTATACGGAACCTTTAAGATTGACAATCTTGTAGGTCTGGAGAAGGTTGACGTGGCCCACGACCTCTACATCAAGAGTGTCAACTGGCCCGATGCTTCTGTAAAGAGCGGCACGTCGCTCTCGAAGCCCAGCGTGGATATTATCCCGTTGACCGACGAGACTGCCGACGCCTACACCGTGAAGTACGTCTGCGGCGAGACCGTACTGGCCGAGGGAACACCCGTTGCCCTGACCGCCAGCGCCAACAGCTCGAAGACATTCTCGTTCGCTTGGACACCCAATGTGGAGAACACCACCACATATCCTGGAACAAAGGTTGTGTTTGAGTTCACCGACGACACGAAGTTCGAGACCGAGGGCTTCGACCTCACCGTGGCCAACGAGGCTATCTTCCACTTCCTGAGCGCACTGCCTTCGAGCAAATGGTATGAACCCACCGACGTATCGGCTCCTATCGCATTTGGTAAGAGCAATACGGCTGACGTGAAGACCTACTACATCTACAACTGGGGTTCTGCTCCTCTGACGGTCAACAGCATCTCGTTGCCCGAGGGATTCACTGCTGATGTCGAGTTCCCGATTACCGTTCCTGCTTTCGACGAGAACGACCTCGCCGCTGCTTCTAAAGCTCTTGCCATCACCTTCTCGGCTACCGAGGCCGGAGAGTATAGTGGTGACATGGTCATCACCTACAGCGGCGAAAAGACCTTCACGCTCGCCATCAGCGGTGTGAAGCTTGACGCTTCGAAGTTCTATGCTAACTTCGACGATGGTGGCTGGCCTGCAGGCTCGGTCTATCAGAGCAATATCAGCTCCAGCAATGGTGGCACCAATAGTGTTCCCAACTACTATATCACCTCTTCGAGCACAACCGATAACCTCTTCATTACTCCGAAGCTGATGGCTGCCGACGGCGACAAGCTGCTGTTCGACGCCAAGCTCTACAGCTCTTACTGGAGCGAGGGTACTGTGAAGGTATATGCCGCCGCTACCCGCGAGGAGGTGCTGAACGCTGAGGAGGGTACTACTCGCACGCTGCTCTTCACCGCCAGCGGTGCCGAGGAATCAGAGAACCTGCTCACCACCGACTATCAGACCTTCGAGGTGTCCGCTGTCGCTGGTGACTACTTCTATGGCTTCGAAATCAGTAATCGTCCTTATGTTGACGAGATCTATGGACTGAGCGTGGCCGCCGTGGCCCACGACCTGATGCTCGTGTCGAGCAACATTCCTGCCGAGGCTATGCAGAACATTCCTGTCAACGCTACGCTGAACGTGCTGAACGTTGGCCTGCAGGATGAGACTGAATACGACATCGTGCTCCACATCGGCGACGATGCAACCCCCATCGCTGGCACCGAGACCATTCCCATGAAGCACAAGCTGACCGAGAGCACCGCCATAAGCGTGCCCATGCAGAGCCCGAAGGCAGGCACCCTCCCCGTCTACATCGAGCTGAAGGCCGGCGACCTCGTGCTGACTACTGATGCCGTCGACGTGACCTTCGCTGAGGAGGTGGCTGTGGCCGACGCTATCCAGGTGGGAACCAAGACCAACACGGGCCGTGACTATGGCTTCGTTGACTGGTACAACAACGACGGTAGTACTACCCTTTACACCGACATCCTCTATCCCGCTGCCAAGATTTCGGCTGCTGGCATCAAGGCCGGTGACAAGATTGTATCTATCACATACCAAGGCACGAACAGTGCCAAGACCTTAAAAGCACAGGTCACCTCGTGGGTGGGCACATCTACTGGCGACATCACCTACGGCTCGCCCGTCAAGGAGAACATGGCCGAGGTAGTGGTCTACGACGGCAGCTCTTATGACTTCGAGGCCAACTTCAAGTCAGTGATCACCCTGCCCCAGCCAATCGTATGGGACGGCACCTCTGACATCCGCGTCTACACCGAGGCTGTAGGTCAGGGCTCAGGTAACTGGGTGAGCGTACAATATCCCTATGACAATGAGCTGACCATGTCGTACAATGGTACCAACAAGTATGGCACCGTGGCCTACTTTACACTCTCTGCCGAGCCTGCTACCTTCGCCGGTACGGTGAAGAACGATGCCGACGAGGCTGTCGAAGGCGCAACAATTACGCTGATAAGCAACGACGGCGACAACGTACAGTACAGCGGTACGACCGACGCACAGGGCGCATTCAGCTTCAACGTCATACAGACCGCACGCACCTACATTGCCACGGTCACAGCCGAGGGCTTTGAGGATGCTACCGAGGAGAACATCAGCTTCGCCGAGGGCAACCAGACGAAGGACTTCGTTTTGGTGAAGTGGGTTGAACCGAATCCTCTTAATGATTACTTCGTAAACACTGACTTTGCTTCAACAGAAGGTTGGACGGCTGTCACTTCTGATAGTTTCAAGGAGATTGGTAATGGTAAGATTGGTGAGTTTAAGGTCTACAACAACATACCTGCTACCGTAGATGACACTCACCTTGCTACTGAATATTGCTTCGGTTTCGAGGCTCGTTGGTCTTCTAATTTCTCTTCTTACACTCAGGAATCTAAGGTTGCCCTGCCCGCTGGTACTTATACACTGACCTTCGACGTGGAGAACGTCAATGGTTCTACGACGAAGGCTTCTTATGAGAATCGCTTTAAGGTTACTGTAGGAGATAATGTGTTCACCGATCAAGCAACTGAATGGATGAACGGAAAGAGCAGTTGGACGAAACATACCATTGTCTTCAATGTTGATGAGGATGCCAAGGCTACTTTGAGCTTCGGTTATGGTACTGGTTCGAACAATATTGGTTCTGCCAATACGCCAATCGTCTATGTGAGCCACTTGGATATGACATTCAAGTCGCTGGCTGCTGGTGCCATTGAGGTGCTGCAGGCTGAGATTGATAAGGCTGAGGCTCTGAAGACTGCAACCCGCACCGAGGGACTTGACGACTTTAACGCAGCTATCCAAGCAGCAAAGGCACTGCTTACTTCTTCTGATGTAGCTGCTATCAACGCAGGCGTTGAGGCACTGAAGGCTGCCGAGGAGGCATTCCTCACGGCTAACCTGCCTGTGGCCGAGGGTACCTACTACGTCTACAACCCGCTGACGGAGAAGTTCCTGAGCCGCGGTAATGCATGGGGTACCAGTGCTGTGGTCGATGACTATGGTGTGGCCATAAAGGTCAATGTAACGCTGGCCGATGGTAAGTACACGTTGACAGGCTTCGACAATAACACTACTTATGGCGATGACACCTGGATGTTTGCTGATGCTGGTGGCGACCGTGCCCGCTCTTATATTATTAATAAGGTAGAAGGCGGTGTGACCCTGACCAATACTGGCAACAACATGCTCGTCTATGTCTATACGAACGAAGGCGGTGACAAGTATCGAGTGGCTGGCAATGCCATCAAGGGCGACAACTACACCGACGATGCTCAGACCGTTTGGCAGTTCATTACTCCTGCTGAGCGTGACCGGATGGTGGCAAGCCGCGAGGCTGCAGCCAAGACAGCAGCCTACACTGCCGCCGGCCTCTCAGAGGACGATGAGTTAGAACTTGGCGAGGCTACTGAGGTGAGCTTCACCACTGGTCACGCATGGACGCAGACGGTTGTCCGCACACAGAACAACCAACCTGCTACCAATGCCAATGGTACGGAGATGTGGCAGGCTACGGGTAACTATACCCAGACCATCAGCGACCTGCCTGCAGGTCTCTACAAGGTGACCATCCAGGCCTTCTACCGCAATGGTGGTCCTGATGAGGACCAGGTACGCGTGGCTACTGGCTACAACACCGTATTGGCTTACCTTGAGGCCAACGGCAATAAGGTACAGGTGAAGAGCTGGACCAGCGACAAGGGCGAAGGCAATGATCCTAACTCAATGGATCAGGCCAAGGCTAAGTTCGAGGCCGGCAAATACCTCAGCGAGGTCTATACTTGCGTCGGTGCCGATGGCAAGCTCAACCTGATGGTGAACAACCCTGCCTTTATCGGTAACGGCTGGTTCATCGTTGGCAACGTGAAGTATGCCAAGGTCGAGGAAAACAATGTCATTGCAGGTGATGTCTCTGGCGACGGTGAGGTGACTACCAACGACGCTGTGGCTGTTATCCCGTTCGTTCTTGAGCAGGCTGAACCTACGCCTGAGCAGTTCAAGGCTGCCGACGTGAACAAGTCGAACACCATCACCATTTCCGATGCAGTGGGTATCGTGAATATCGCACTGAATGTGCCTGCCGATTCTGAACCCGTTGATGGAGCACGTGGTATGGTCGACGATACCAACGACTACGTTGTTCTCAACAGCAGCGAGGTGGGTCTGGTGAACACCACTACCTTCGTAGGCTTCCAGATGGATATCACGCTCAGCGAGGGTGCACAGTTCAACGGTGTACAGCTTACGAGTCGTACCATGGGCCATCAGGTGGCTTGGAACCGTATCGCTGACCGCACCTACCGTGTTGTCGTCTTCTCGGCAGCCAACGAGGCCATCACCTCTACTGAGGGTGCCCTGTTGCAGCTGAACATCAGTGGCAACCAGCAGGTATCGCTTGGCAAGATTGAGTTCACCGATGCCAGTGCTCGTGCATACGCTCTCGGCGTGGCCGATCCTACGGGTATCCGTGGCATCACTGCCGACCAGCTCGATGCTCAGATCTACACCGTGGGTGGTGTCAGGAGCGACAAGGTGCGTAAGGGCATGAACGTCATCCGCCAGAACAATGGCAAGGTGACCAAGCGCTTCGTGAAGTAAATACCATGATGTGCTGTGGCGCGTCTGAAACATGACGCGCCACGGCGCACCAAACATTGAAAAGTAATCAATTAACCAATAACAATATGAACAGAAAGAATGTCTTTAAATGGTTGTTCGTTTATGTCCTGCTCTGCGTGGCGGGCATTACGACTGCCGTAGCACAGTCGCTCTCCATCGCCGACTTCTCTATACGCTACGGAGAGACAAAGACCTTGACCATCACGATGGACAAGGGCAATCTGGCTGCCGTCTATGGCGTGCAGACCGACCTGACGCTGCCTGCAGGCCTGCAGCTCGTTGACAACAACGTTGCGGCTGTAGCTAATATCATACAGTATCCGGGTGAGCCCACGTTGAACTTCAATCCCGACAACGGGCGCATCACTATCTTCTCGCTGTCAGGCAAGCCGTTTGGCGAGGGCGTAACTGGCATTGTCACTTTTACCGTGAAGGCTGGTGCCGACTTTGCCGGTGGTGAAGTAAAGCTTGCCAACTCGCTGTTTACTACCAGTCCTGAAGGTGCAGAAGTAAGCGGTACCGACGTGACGGCTACGGCCACACTCGACACCAGCTACCTCGTAGACTTCAACAAGTCTATTGCCACGGGCAGTCATGACTTCAAGGTGGCCTCGAACTGGGGGCACATCGTGGGTTCTGGCAACTACGACGGTTACGGCCCCTACTACATGACTTATAGCTACAAGGCTGAAGAAGGCTTTGATGGCACGGGCGCTCTCTATGCAGCCCGCCAGTATGCCGGCGACAACTGGGGCGGCAGTGTGGTCAACGACCTGCTCGTCACTCCTTTGGTTTCTGGCGCTATTACCATGAAGGTGAAGGTCAGTGGCGCTTCCTCTTCCAATCCCTCGTTTGTTGAGATTTATAAGATCAATGACGACGGCACTCAGGGCGACCTGATCCAGAAGTTTACTGCCGACGAAGGCTATACCGATATTGAAGGTCAGGAAGACTGGAAGCTCATTTCGCTGACGCTCACTGAGGAGCAGCGCATCGGTATCCGTGCACAGTATGTCATCATGGATGACTTCACGGCCGAGAATGTTACCATCGTTCCTGAGAAGTCGCTTACCGTGACAGGTGTGATGAATCAGGACAAGCAGAATGGTACCTCCGGCACTAACCCCGTCTTCGAGCAGCAGCCCGACGGCACGTTGAAGGTGGTGCTGAAAGTGGCACTCGAGAATACAGGCGATGTCGACTTCACCGCAGGTATGGAAGGCTTCTCGCTGACTCCTGCCAGTTCATCCCTTTCGTCAGGTTCTAAGACCTACTATGAGGATGCTACCGTGGCTCTCACCCGCGACCTTGCTGCAGGTGCTGTCGACACAGTTGATGTGGAGTTCTATACAACCATGCCTACCTCTACTTGGCTGTATTGGTTCGTTCGTGAGAATATCGGTGGTACTACTTCATCGCAGTATCGCTATGCCAGCACTGCTGCCTATGAGCCTAAGTTCGTGTTCCGCGTAGCTGAGGCTACCTCAACGTCGAGCCTCACTGCTGCTCAGGCCTACGGCACTATCTCCGAGGAGACGACCAAGCAGTTCGAGATTGTGAACCTCGGTGTGGCTCCGCTGACCATTAAGAGCATCACTTTGCCTGAGGGCTTCACCTCGGCCAATGCTCCCACTGCCGAGTTCACGCTGCAGAAGAATGCTTCGCAGGCTATCGATATCACGCTGCCCGTCACTACTACGGGTGCCTACAGTGGTAACCTGACCATTGTCTATCTCGACAAGACTGGTGCTGAGCAGACCTACACGCTCGCCTTCTCGGGTAACGTACTCGCAGCAGGCACATGGTTTGCCGACTTTGGCACGTCGAGAGACCAGTATCCCGAAGGCAGTGTTGCTGAAAACGGCATCTCGACAGACTACACCTATTCGAATGGTGCCTACGACTACTACATCAAGTCGACCTCCGTCAACAGCAGCTATGCTACGGAGAACAATAAGTTCATCACCCCGAAGCTTCATGCTAATGCTGGCGACCAGATGACGTTCGAGGCCAAACAGGGCACCTACACTTCACAGAATGCCTACTTCGTGAAAGTCTACAAGTCGACCGACCGTAAGACCTGGGGTGAGCCCATTGCTGAATACTACTATAACGACCTGACCGACAAGTTCGAGAAGAAGAGCATCAGCTTTGCTGAGGAAGGCGACTACTATGTGGCCTTCGCTATCTTCGGTGTGTATGTTGACAATATCATCGGCTTGACGAAGGTTGACGTAGCCCACGACCTCTATGTGAAGAAGGTCAGCTGGCCCGATGCATCGGTGAAGAGTGGCACGTCGCTCTCGAAGCCCAGCGTGGAGTTCATCCCGCTGACCACTGAGGCTGCCGACGCCTACACCGTGAAGTACGTGTGTGGTGAGACCGTTCTGGCCGAGGGTACACCTGTTGAGCTGACTGCTTCTGCCAAAAGCAGCAATACCATCGCCTTCTCGTGGACGCCCACCGTTGAGCAGACCACGGTTTATGAAGGAACCAAGGTGGTGTTCGCATTTGTCGACGGCACAACATTTGAGACCGAGACCTTCGACCTTACCGTGACCAACGAGCCGAAGTTCCACTTCATCAGCTCGCTGCCTTCGAGCAAGTGGTACGAGCCTACCGACGTGAGCACGCCTATCGCCTTCCCCAAGACCAACACGGCCGATAAGCAGACCTTCTACGTCTACAACTGGGGTTCGGCTCCGCTGACGGTGAAGAGCATCGCCATGCCGAATGGCTTTACCGCTACGCCTGCTGAGCAGTTTGTTGTGGCTTCCTTCGACGAGAACGACATGAGCGTGGCTGCACAGGCTGTCGAGATTACCTTCTCCGCTGCCGAGGCTGGCGAATACAGTGGCGACATGGTGATTACCTACGTCAACGGTGCCGGCGAGGATGCCACCTTCACCCTGGGTGTGAGTGGCACGAAGCTCGACCCATCGAAGTTCTATGCCAACTTCGACGGTGAAGGCGACGGATGGCCTGCCGGTTCTGTCTATCAGAAGAATATCAGCACCAGCAACGGTGGCACCTACAGTGCTCCCAACTACAGCATCTATTCTACAAGCACGACCGACAACCTCTTCATCACGCCGAAGCTCACGGCTGCTACTGGCGACAAGCTCGTGTTCGATGCCAAGCTCTATAGCACCTACTGGAGCGAGGGTAAGGTGGTGGTCTATGCCGCTGCTACCCGCGAAGAGGTGATGAACGCCGAGGAAGGCACCACACGCACACAGATGTTCAGCGTGAGCGGACAGGACGAGACAGCTCCGATGACCACTGACTGGCAGACCTTCGAGGTGCCCGCTCTTGCTGGCGACAACTACTACGCCTTTGAGATCAGCAACCGTGCATACGTCGACGAGATCTACGGTCTGACCGTGGCCGACGTCGCCCACGACTGGATGATTGCTTCGAGCAACATTCCCGTTGAGGCTATGCAGAACGTGGCTGCTACCGCTACCGTGAACCTGCTGAATGTGGGTCTGGCTGCTGAAGAGGCCGATGCTTATACCGTTACGCTGTATATCGACGGTGAGGCTGCCGCAACTGGTGAGGCCGTCGCACTGCCTATGACGCATAAGCTTAGCGATGCAGGCACCGCTATCTCTATGGAGTTCCGTTCACCGAAGGTTGGCACCTTCCCAGTCTACATCGAGGTGAAAGCTGGTGACTACAGCGTCGCTACCGAACCCGTCGATGTGACGTTCACCGAGGAAGTTGCACTGGCCGATGCTATTGAGGTGGGTGATGGTACCATTGCGAGCTATAATTACGCTCCTATTGACTTCTATAACTTCGAGCAGGCAAGAACTTCTGATATTGTTTATACTGCTGCACAGCTCAGTGAGTTCGGTATCAAGTCGGGCGACAAGATGACTAAGCTCGCATTCAAGGGTACGCTGACTACTGCAAAGACACTTGCTAACAGCTCATTGAAGGCATGGGTGGCTTTGAAGACTGGTGACATTGAGTGGAACGCTCCCGACAAGACCACTATGACAGAGGTCACGGTGTTCAATGCAGGTGAAATGGTATTTACTTCTGGCGACAACTGGATCAACATTAACCTGCCTGAGGGCATTGTCTACGACGGCACTTCCGACCTGCGCATATATCTGGAAGGCGGCGGTGGCGGCGAATGGGTTTCCATGAACTTCACTTACGACACTGACTACCAGAACATGAAGTGGAGCAACAACTCAAACATGAAGTACAACCCGACGCTCTTTGTGACGCTGGCTGCTGAGGCTGCTACCTTCTCCGGTACGGTGAAGGATGCTGACGGCAATGCCATCGAGAACGCTACGGTGACGCTCGTCAGTGCTGACAACGACAATGTGCAGTACACGGGTACGACCGATGCCCAGGGTGCTTATAGCTTCAACGTGATCCAGACGGGTCGCACCTACAACGCTACTGCTTCTGCCGAGGGCTTCGAGGATGCTACCGAGGAGAACATCAGCTTCGCTGAGGGCAACCAGACGAAGGACTTCGTACTGACAGCGATGGTAACTGTAGTGAAGGGTGATATCAATAACGACGGCAAGATTACAACTGCCGACGCTGTGGCTATCGTTAATATCGCATTGGGCGAGGCTGCTCCTACCGCTGACCAGCTTGCTGTGGCCGATATGAACGGTGACGGCCTGATTACTACTGCCGATGCTGTGGCCGTGGTACAGCTGGCACTGGCCGAGGAGGCTCCTGCAGGAGCACCCCGTGTAGACCTGAGCGCACAGAACCGCCTGTCGGTCAATGCCGGCAAGGTGATGCTGAGTAATGCCGACGAGTTTGTGGCCTTCCAGATGGATGTCACGCTGGCCGACGACGCACAGCTCCAGGGTGTGAATCTCTCTAACCGTATGACGACTCACGAGGCTACCTATGCTCGCGTTGATGCTAATACTTGGCGTATTATCGTCATCTCTATGCAGAACGATGCCATCATGAACAACAGTGGTTCACTGATGCAGCTGAACATCAGCGGTAATCAGGAGATTTCGCTTTCGAACGTTGAGTTCGTCGATGCTGCTGCCCGTGCCTGTGCCGTAGGTCTCGGCGAGACCACTGGCATTGTCGGTGTGGATGCTGACCAGAGCGATGCTTCCTACTACAACGTGGGTGGCGTGCGCAACGACAACGTGCGTAAGGGCATGAACATCGTGCGCTCTGCCGACGGTAAGGTCAAGAAAGTGTTCGTGAAGTAATAGTAATCAATTAAAATCATTAATGATATGAACAAAAAGAATATTTTCAAATGGTTATTCGTGTACGTCCTGCTCTTGGTAGCAGGCGTCACGAGTGCCGTGGCGCAGTCGCTCACCATTGCTGACTTCCAGATCAAGGCCGGAGAGACAAAGACGGTTACCATCAAGTTGGACAAGGGCAGTCTTGCTGATGTCTATAGCGTGCAGGCCGACATAGCTTTCTCTGATGGGCTGTCGCTTGATGGTGATCCTGAACTCATCAGTGGTGTGCTTTCTGGAGGTACGTTGGCTTTTAACACATTTACCAGTGGTGTCACTCGTATCTCTGCCCTGTCAATGAGTGGTAAGACCTTCACGGCCGAAGAGATTATCAACCTTCCCGTGAAGGCTGCTGAGAACTTTGAGCGTGGTACCATCACACTCTCTAACATCGAGTTCGCTATCACCAACACCGGACAGACCTTCAAGCCTGAGAACAGTACTACTGCTGTGACGAAGGAGGAAGAGCAGCAAGGTGAAGAGGTAGAGGCTCAGTGGGTTGCTAAGGATAAGGGATATAGCAATGGAGACGAAGTTACTGAATCTGTCATTGACAATAATGTCTCTGTTACTTTCAATAAAGGCACAGGCAGCAACGCCCCAAAATACTACACAACTGGTGAAGCCGTTCGTGTCTATGGAGGTGGAAACTTTACCATTGCAAGTACCACAGCAACGATTGTGAAAATTGAACTGACGTTCGGAACTGGTGATGGAAATAATGAAATCACTACAGATGTTGCGTCTTACGAGAATGGTACATGGACTGGAGAGGCTCAGAGTGTTAAGTTTACTGTAGGTGGCACATCTGGCAATCGCCGTATCGCTGGCATTACCGTAACTTATAAGGGTGGGAGCGACGTTCCTCCCACGCCTATCACCGTGGCTGCTCCTACGTTCAGCGTTCCCGAGGGAACCTATACTGAGGCACAGACCGTGACGTTGGCTTGCGAGACCGAGGGCGCTGCCATCTACTACACCCTTGACGGTACTGATCCTACTGCAGAGAGCACGCTCTATGAGGCTCCTATCACTATCTCGACCACTACGACGGTGAAGGCCATCGCCATCAAGGACGACGTGCTGAGTGCTGTGGCTACTGCCACCTACACCTTCCCTGTAGTTGCTGAGAACATCGCTGCCTTCAAGGCTCTTGATGTGAATGCCGAGGCTGTGCTGACGCTGACCGATGCCATTGTTTCCCATGCCAATGGCGACAATGTCTTCGTCGAGGATGCAACTGGTGGTATCTGCTTCTATAAGTCTGGAGCAGGATTGGTCAAAGGCAATAAGCTCAGTGGTACTATCTATGGTAAGTACGCTGAGTATAAGAGCCTGCCCGAGCTGGCTGTTGTCACTGGCAAGACCTCGCTCGACAACGTCGTTATTGCCAATGAGGTGGCTACCGTTACCCCTGCCGTGCTCTCTATCACAGAGGCCAGCGCTGCTGCCTATGCTGCACGCATGGTGAAGATTGAGGATGTCACCGTGACTGTCGACGGAAACAAGACCTACATCACTGATGCTGCTGGCGCACAGTTGCAGATCTATATCACTTATGGTTCAACAGCAGAGCTTCCTGCTGCCGACACGAAGCTGAAGAGCATCACCGGTCTGTTGATTCCTTTCAACACCTCGTTCGAGATTGTTCCTCTGACACAGGACGACATCGTGGTGGACAATGGTGAGGAAGAGACTTTGAAGGAGGTGACCATCGACCATGAGCGTACGGTTGGCTTAGGCTATGGTGTTACTACGGCTACTGTCGACCTGACTGAGGCTGCTGAGTTCCTCGGTGTCGATGCTATCACCACTGATATGCTGTACGTTGAGAATCCCGATGGTACGCTTATCAGCAACTATGGCGCTTATGACGGTTGGTTCGATGGTGATGGTGTTGCTACCACATGGGGCAGTACGACCAAGGTCTGTGTGAAGTTCTTCGAGGCTATCCCTGATGGTGTGTTCAGTATCTGCGACATGAACGGTGCCGACGTGGTCGGTGAGACTTATACCGTTCGCTGGCAGCTTGTCAGCGGCGAGAAGGCCGTTCGCTACACCATCAACGTGACGTTCGTCGCGGCTGAGCAGCCCGAACCTGAGGTGATCCAGACAATCAACGTGCCTGTGACCATGAAGCCCGCAACGGCTTATGAGGCTATCAGCGCTACCTTCGATGCAGCTGCTGTGGCTGAGGCTCTGGGTCTTGAGAGCCTGGCCACGGCCAAGGCCTACATCGTGAACGTGACCGACGGTTCGTTCGTGCTGAATGGTACCGACGGCTGGCGCGATGCTAATGGTGATGCTGCTGCATGGGGCTCTGGAGCCGGTATGGTCTGCGTGAAGATCAATAATCCTGCTTCTGGTGTCATCGATTACCTCGGTGCCATCGACGAAACCTATGCCGAAGGTTCTACCTACACAGCCAAGTGGGGCTTCGTGAACGAAGCTACCAACAAGGCAGTTGTACTTAACATCAACATCACCTTCACCTCTGCTACTGGCATCGATGCTATCAACGCTGCTCTCAGCGCTGGCAAGGTCTACAACCTTAGCGGTCAGCAGGTGCAGAAGGCCCAGAAGGGCATCTACATCATTGGTGGCAAGAAGATGGTGGTGAAGTAATTGAGAATTGTAAATTGAATATCGAGAATCAGGCGGCACCCACCGCTATGGTGCGGTGGGTGTCACCAAAAAACAGTAACAAAGTAAATAGATAATGAAACCAACTCTTTTCCTTCTCGCAGCTGGCATGGGCAGCCGTTATGGCGGTCTGAAGCAGCTCGACGGTCTGGGCCCCAACGGCGAGACCATTATGGACTATAGTATCTACGATGCCATACAGGCCGGCTTCGGCAAGATTGTGTGGGTCATCCGTAAGGACTTCGAAGAGCAGTTCCGCACCCAGATCCTCTCCAAGTACGAGGGACAGGTGCCCTGTGAACTCTGTTTCCAGGCACTCGATGCACTGCCCGAGGGCTTCAGCGTTCCCGAAGGTCGTGTGAAGCCTTGGGGCACCAACCACGCTGTGCTCATGGGTAAGGATGTCATCAAGGAGCCGTTCTGTGTCATTAACTGCGACGACTTCTATGGCCGTGATGCTTTCATGCAGATTGGCAAGTTCCTCAGCAACCTGCCCGAGGGTTCAAAGAACGAGTATGCTATGGTGGGCTTCCGCTGCTGCAACACGCTCTCTGAGAATGGTTCTGTGGCACGTGGCGTTTGTGCCTACAACGAGAAACGCCATCTGACCGACGTTGTTGAGCGTACCGAGATCATGCGTATTGCCGATAAGGGCAATGCCATCTGCTATAAGGATGGCGACGAATGGTTCCCATTGGAGGAGAACGTACCCGTGTCGATGAACATGTGGGGCTTCACACCCGACTATTTCGAGCACTCTGAGGCTTACTTCAAGTCGTTCCTCAGCGACCCGAAGAACATGGAGAACCTGAAGGCAGAGTTCTTCATTCCTCTGATGGTCAATAAGCTCATCAACGATGGCACGTCAACGGTAGAAGTGCTCGACACCACTTCCAAGTGGTTCGGTGTGACCTATGCTGCCGACCGCGATGCCACCGTAGAACGCATCAAGAAGTTGGTCGACGAGGGCGTCTATCCTAACAAGCTCTTCTAACCATCCTTGTCAGATAAAAGAAAAGTGGAGAACGGAATGCCGTTCTCCACTTTTCTTTGGCAGCATGAAAAGGGGGCGACGAAAGCGATGCTGCCACACAGTCGTTTGCATTCGAACGAATACACCTTATAGGTAAGCTTACTTCTCTACTTCTAACGATGGGGAGTACCAGACGGCAAGCTGGCCGTTGGCATCGGTATAGATAAAGTAGGCCATCAGCTCTGGGTGTCTGTCAAGCAACTCTTTCGCTTTTTCAAATCCCATCACCATGAACGAGGTGGCGTAGGCATCGGCTGTGGCACAGCTGGAAGCGAGCACCGTGGCCGACAGGATGTTGTGCTGAACGGGGTAGCCCGTGCGGGGGTCGATGGTATGGGCGTATTTGCGTCCTCCTTTATAATAGAAGTTGCGGTAGTTGCCGCTGGTGGCCATAGCCCGGTCGGTGACGTTGAGCACTGTTTGCAGCTCACCTTCGCTGGCAGCCAGCGAGTCTTCTGTAGGCTTGGTCACTCCGATGCGCCAAGGCATGCGGTTGGGACTGATGCCTTGTGTGACCACCTCGCCCCCGATCTCGACCATCAGGTTCTCTACGCCTTTCTTCTTCAGCATACGTGCCACTACGTCGCTGCCGTAGCCTTTGGCAATGGCGCTGAAGTCGAGCGTCACGCGCCGGTCGCGCTTTGTGAGCATCATGCCTTCGCTGTCTAATGACAGCAGTTTCATACCTATGAACTGGCGCAGGCTGTCTACCTGTCGTCTCGTAGGCATCTGCTCGTTCTTGAAGCCGAAGCCCCACGCGTTGACCAGTGGCCCTACGGTAATGTCGAAGGCACCCTCGGTATCGTTGGATACTGTTGTTGCTAGGTCGTAGACCTCAAGGAACATGGGAGTGAGCATCACCGGCTTGTCACCTCGGTTCAGCAGTGACACGAGCGATTGCTCGTTGAACATCGAGAAGGTTTCGTCAACCTTCTTCAGCTCTGCTTCTATCTCGTCCTGCAGGTCGTCGGGCCACTGATAGGTGACGTTATATACCGTGCCGAAGACAAAGCCCGAGTTCTTCTGATAGGGCGTCTGCCGTTGCTGCCGGACGATGAATATTGTACCTGCTATGAGTAATAGCAGGAAGGGCAGTTGCCAACGTAGTTGCTTTTTTCTTTTCTCGTCCATCAAATGTCCACAATTACATTGAACGTTGCTCCGAGCGATGAAGTGTCCTGTATGCCGTAGCCAGGCACGTACCATGTCTTGCCGATGCGGCCGTCATCATGGCTCAGGCGGAACTTGTAGCGTGCACTCCATCCTAAGTGTAGGGGACCGAACACCTTGGCATCAAGGCCGAAGAGCACCTCGGCCCAGCTTTGCGAGCAAGGCTCCTGCCTGACACCAAACGAGGTGTCCCATAACCAAGTAGGGTCGGGGAAGGGTCGGCTGTTGATGTCGACCTTATACTTGGTGTAGCCGTAGCGTGCTCCTATATAGACACGGTTGCCCGTATGCTTTTTCTTCATTACGTTCACGTCGACACCCACGCGGAAGTAGGGTGCCGAGGTTTTGTAAGTGATGCCCGTCACTACGTCGTCTTCGTGGTTGGCCTTGCCGTAGCCCACTTCGACGATGGGGAAGTACTGGTCGTGTAGGTTCAGCCTGAAGGTTCCTTCGTACTGTCCGTGGTCGCTGAGCAACATCTCTGCTGCTCCTACGAGGTCGAACGACACGGCGAAGCCCCTGAACAGTGGTATGCTGTCCTCTTGGAATTTCAGGAAACCCTGTGCTGAGGCAGTGACTGCCGACAGCAGGAGGCACATGGCTAATCCTACAGTCTTCAGCCATTGGTTCTTGGCCTTGTGAGTTCTTCTGTTCATGGCGGCTCCTTATTTAAACGAGATGTGGAAATGCTCGGTCGATGATTCGTAATCTACCTGTGAGTGGTTGATGACGATGGTATCGATGCGGTGATGGGTGCTGCGCACGCCCGTGAGCTGATGGAAGAAGGTGGGGGTGCAGTCTACTGACTCGAAGTGGGGAATGTCGTCTTTCTTGATCCACACCGTGTCTGTCGTGCTCACTTTCGTAGTGTCGGTAATACAGAAGTAAAGGGTGTCCTCGGGATGCTGGTAGCTGATGGGCAGTTCGAACGACGAACTGTTGGTTCTCTTGTTCAGCAGAAGCGTGTCCTTACACTTGACGGTCCTTGTCCAGATGGTGAGCGTATCGTGCAAGGTGTCGAGCTTTTCGCCTCTGTACACATGGTAGATGGTACGTACCCTGTTCTCCACCGGACACTCGATGGAGGAGCAGGCACAGATGAAGACGAATAGCTGTGAGAGCAGCAAGACGGGTAATGCTGTTTTTTTCATATACACTTCTTTGCTCAGACTTTCTTTTCTATCTGGTAGTCGTTGCGGTTCTGCGACGAGCGGCTGATCAGGTCGCCCAGGAATCCTGTGAGGAAGAGCTGCGTGCCCAGTATCATCATGGTCAGCGCGATATAGAAAAAGGGTGAGTCGGTGACCAGTCGCTGGGGAATGCCGACGGCCAGACAGTAGAGCTTGCCGGCACCTATGACGAAGGCAGCCACGAAGCCGATGAAGAACATGAGTGAGCCAAGGAAGCCGAACACGTGCATGGGCTTCTTGCCAAAGGTCGAGAGGAACCACAGCGTGATGAGGTCCAGATAGCCATTGACAAAGCGGTTCCATCCCATGAACTTCGACTCGCCATACTTGCGTGCCTGATGGTGAACGACCTTCTCGCCAATCTTGTCGAAGCCGGCATTCTTTGCCAAGTAGGGAATGTAGCGGTGCATCTCGCCGTAGACCTCGATGTTCTTCACCACGTCACGGCGGTAGGCCTTCAGTCCGCAGTTGAAGTCGTGCAGGTTCTTGATGCCGCTCACCTTGCGTGCAGTGGCGTTGAAGAGCTTCGTGGGCAACGTCTTCGACAGTGGGTCATAACGTTTCTGTTTGTAGCCGCTCACCAGGTCGTAGCCTTCCTCTCGAATCATGTGGTAGAGTTCGGGAATCTCGTCGGGCGAGTCCTGCAGGTCGGCATCCATGGTGATGACCACGTCGCCCTTGGCTTCGGCAAAGCCGCAATACAGTGCAGGGCTCTTGCCGTAGTTGCGGCGGAACTTGATGCCGTGAACATGGTCGGGCGACTGCTGTTGCAGCTCCTCGATGATGGGCCACGAGCGGTCGGTCGAGCCGTCGCTGATGAAGATTACTTCATAGCTGTAGCCATGTTCGTTCATTACACGTTCTATCCAGGCAAACAACTCTGGTATCGACTCTTCCTCATTATAAAGAGGTATAATAACTGATATATCCATGATTCAATGCTTAATGCTTTATGCTCAACGCTTAAGAAACAATGCAAAATGCTCCATGCGGAGCCTTAATATTTTAATTCTATAATTTTTCAATTTTTCAATTTTTCAATTCTCTTCATGCTCGCCGCGATGGGCAGTCCCAGCACCATGCCAATCAGGATGTTGGTGGTCAGCACGTTCAGCGCAATGTCTATCGGGCGCATGGCCTGTAGCTGTGCAAGGTTCTCCTCGATGCTCTCTTTCATTCCAGCCTGCTTCAACATCTGTTCAGCCTCGGGCGAGTGGAGCATCTTCTCGATGGTGTCCATTAGGAACCCGTGGTCCAAGAAAGCGAAGTAGGCATACTGGGCGATGGCCAGCAACAGACTGGCGTAGAAAAATATCAGGACGACAAAGGCCCAGCCGCGTCGCATCGAGATGATTCCCTCAAGGCCGAAGTCGCGGAAGTGGCGCAGTCGCCGGGCAGCAAAGAAGGGCGTCGCCACCGCCAGCATCACGGCTATCATGCCGTAGATAGGGTGTCCCAGTCCTGCTATGTAACAGCCGAAGCTGCCTATCCACAGCAGTGCCATCAGTGCACCGTCCTGGCGTGCAAAAGCCTTCAATTGAATGTATTCTGCAGGTGTCATGTACGTACCGTTGTTTCAATAACGGATGCAAAATTACGCATTTTCCCGCATATACGGCTCTTTTGGGCACAAGAAAAATATAAAGAACATTAAAAAAGCACCTATTCGTGACTGCTTTCCGAATAAAAGCATTAAATTTGCACCCGCTTAAACGCAAGGAGAGATGCTCGAGTGGCTGAAGAGGCACGCCTGGAAAGCGTGTGACCGGCAAAACTGGTTCGCGAGTTCGAATCTCGCTCTCTCCGCAACAGAGGGCGAGATTCAAAGCGAAATAGGCAAAAGCCTACGAGTTCGAATCTCGCTCTCTCCGCAACAGAGGGCGAGATTCAAAGCTTCCAAGGCAACAGAATCTCGCTCTCTTCGCTTAATTTATTTGAACGTATAGGTCTTGATGGTCTCCCTCTTATTTCCGTTGACCGATCTGTATACTTCGAACTTTCCCGTGATAATACCCTTATACGTTTCAGTTTGGAATTCCCCCAGTGCTTGATCGTACCACATGATCACTTCCTTGTCGCGGTCTGAAACATTAGCAGCCGTATTACCAGCCGACTCTATTTTCCTTTCCACAAGACCGATGTTGTAATTGATGACATAGGCTATTTTCTCCAGGACGGTAATCTCTCCTTCCTTTTGGGCCAACTATTTCAGATCATACATGGATAACTGATACTCCAGGGTCTGACCTGCGATGTAAATCTCCTGTGTGTGATCCGAATGAGAATAATAGGCAAACTGTGGCATAATGTCGTCAATGTCATTGCCACATGAACTGAATAACGCAGTCATTGTCATGGTGCACAGCATCGCAAGTGCTACCAGGAAGTAATTCTTTTCTTTCATGATTGATTTATTTGTTTGTTTGTCGTTTTTTCTTTGATAACGTATCGTTGATAGTAGGTGAGGAGCAGTGTGGTCATCGGCAGCGCGATAATCATGCCGAGAATACCCAACAGCGAGCCCCAGATGGAGAGCGAAAGCAGGATGATGGCCGAGTTGAGGCCCATCACCTTGCCCATGATCCTCGGTGTGAGAATCGAGTCCTGAATCGCCTGTACTACAGCAAACACGGCAATAGCCATAAGCATGACTATCCAGAAGTTCTGCCCTGAGTCGGCCGAATGGACGATGGCCAGCAGGATGGTGGGAATGAAGCCTACGAGTTGAAGGTAAGGAACCATGTTGAGTAGTCCGATGAACATGCCCAGGCCCACGGCCATGGGGAACCCGATGATGAGGAATCCGATACTGAACAGTACACCCACGAGGAAAGCCACCATGGCCTGACCACGGAAATACTTGTTCATGCCCTGCTCTACATCGCTCACCAGCTGAGTGGCAAACCTGCGCCAGCGGTCGGGTAATAGGTCTGGCCAGCCATTCGTAAACCGCTCGTAGTCAAGGAGAATGAACACGGTATAGAGGACTACCATCGTCAGTGAGAGCAGGCTGGAAAGCACACTGAACGACTGTGCCACCACGTCCCATATCCTCGGGATTGCCTGTTTCACGCTGTCGATGAAGCCTTCGTGGGTGACGATGGCCTTGATGTCGAGGTTGTTGCGCACAAACTCCTGCAGCTTCTGCGGGATGCTCGCTATGCGCACGTCGTTCTGAACATAGTCGATGAGCAGGTCTTTCACGCGTATGCCCTCGTCGATCATCGGAGGTACGATGAGCATGAAGCCTCCCCACAGCACCAGCCCCGTCACGATGAAGGCGCATAGGATGCCCACTATGCGGTATTTGAGCCGGCACTTGTACTGGAAGAACTTGACCAGCGGGAACAGCAGGTAGGCGATGAGCCAGGCAAGGAAGAAGGGCGTGAGCACGCTGCTGAGCCGTCCCAGCATATAGAGGATAAACACGGTGAGTGCTATGGCCATGACACCCCGCACAAAAGTGTCGAAAGTGATTTGCTTGCGTTCAGACATAGTGGTGCTTTTTCGTTATGACGCGACAAAGATAATTAAAATTCGTGAAATGGCCCTGCTTTCGTCGAAAAAAAGAAGTAAAAGAGGCATCTTTTTTTGCCATATAGAAAATAATGTGTACCTTTGCATCCCATTTTCGGAAAAATTACACATTAGTTTTATTAAAAATCAACGAATGAGAAAAATCTTTTTAACCTTATCGCTTTTGGTGATAGCAACAGCCGTGATGGCTGTTCCCGCCAAGCCCGGTCAGTGGAAGACCATTAAGCTAACCGATGGTACTGAAGTACGTGCCCAGCTTTCGGGCGATGAACATGTGCATTTCTGGGTAGCAGAAGATGGATCCAAATATGTCAAGGACGGTGATAGCGAGACCTATGTCGTCTTTGACGATGAGACCATTGCCGCACGCTCTGTTGCCCGTCGTTCAAAGATGAAGACCAACAGCCGTCTTCGTGCTCCACGCAAGACCACGATAGGCGAGCGTACCCATTTTTTTGGTCAGAAAAAGGGTATTGTGATTCTGGTACAGTTTACCGACGTGAAGTATAAGTCGGGCAATAACCTTGCGAAATACAAGCGCATCCTGAACGAGGCGGGTTATAGTGAGGGCAACTTCAAAGGCTCCGTGGCCGATTACTTCAAGGATCAGAGTGCCAATCAGTTTGAGCTGGATTTTGATGTGGTGGGTCCCTATACGCTGCAGAATAACCAGAGCTACTATGGCAGGAACGACTCGCAGGGCAATGACATGAACGCAGAGGATATGATTGTTGAAGCATGCAAAAAGGCCGATGCTGAGGTGAACTTTGCCGACTACGACTGGGACGGCGATGGCGAGGTGGATCAGGTGTTCGTGGTTTATGCAGGAAAAGGCGAGGCCGACGGTGGTTCTTCGAACACTATCTGGCCCCACATGTGGATGCTTGAAGAAGCCAATAAAAGCCTCACGCTCGACGCTATTAAGATCAATACCTACGCATGCAGCAGTGAGCTTAGCGGCAGTGGCTTTATTGACGGCATCGGCACGTTCTGCCACGAGTTCAGCCACTGTATGGGCTTCCCCGATTTCTATGACATTACTTATAATAGTGGATGGATGGCCATGGACAACTTCGACCTGATGTGTGGCGGCAGCTACTTAGGTGATGGCTTCGTTCCTTGTGGCTACACTGCCTACGAGAAGATGATGTGCTCATGGCAGGAGCCTATTGTGCTGGCCGACAACGACACCATCGTGCAGAACATACAGCCCATGAGCAACCACGGTGAGACCTTCATCATCTTCAACGATGCCCACCCCGACGAGTACTACATGCTTGAGAACCGTCAGAAGACTGGCTGGGATGCTGATTATCCCTCGTCTGGTCTGATGATTACCCATGTTGACTTCGACTTTGATATCTGGCAGGCCAATGTTCCCAACACGAAGATTACGAACAGTGAGGCTGCCCAATACGGACTGCCTGCAGGCAAGGGCAACGACCATCAGCGCATGAGCATGGTCTGTGCCGACAACCGTGCCACCAAATACACCACTTCAAACGACCTCTATCCCTATAATTATAACGACAGTCTGACAGCTACCTCGAAGCCTGCTGCCACATTGTTCAACAAGAACTCGAAGGGTACGAAGGTGCTGCAGGGTGCCATCCTCGACATTACGAAGAATGCTAACGGCACGATGAACTTCGTCTATCGTTCAGGCGTAAAGAGCGATGATCCTGGCAATGATGATCCTGGCAATGACGATCCCGGTAACGATGATCCGGGCAACGATCATCCTGTTGATGGTGTTGTGTTCCTTGAGACCTTCGACCAGTGTGCCGGTACCGGAGGCAACGACGGTTTGTGGAGTGGAGGCGTAGCTGCGTCTGCGTTCAATCCCGACAACGAAGGATGGACGATGCCGTTGGAAACCCCGAAGTGGTATGGCGGTAGCCAGTGTGCGAAGTTCGGCACCACGTCTGTTATGGGCATCGTCACCACACCTGCATTTAACCTTAGCGGTGAGGCCACGCTGACCTTCAAGGCTGGTGCATGGAATGCCAGTGTCGATGGAACGTCACTTCAGCTGGAAGCCGATGGTGCTACCGTCACACCTAGCGAGTTTGAGATTGCGAAGGGCAACTGGACCGAGTGCACGGCCACTCTTAAAGGCACTGGAGCCGTGAAGGTGACGTTTATACCCGTGAAGCGCTTCTTCCTGGATGAGGTCTCGGTAACCGAAGCTACTACCACTGCCATCCAGAACGTCAACCGCACACTACAGTCAGACCGCATCTATACCATAGACGGACGCTATGTGGGCACCGACAAGAGCACGCTCATCCGTGGCATCTATATCGTCAATGGCAAAAAGTTTGTGAAATAATCGTATGAAGAACCTGCTTACTCGACGCAGCATACGCAAGTATGCCCAGCGCGAGGTAACCGAACAGCTGCTGGGCCGTCTCCTCACCGAGGCGGCCCGCACGCAGACTATGGGTAACCTGCAACTCTACAGCGTCGTTATCACACGCTCGGAAGAGAAGAAACGGCAGTTGGCTCCCGCCCACTTCAACCAGCCCATGGTCACCGAGGCACCTGTCGTGCTCACCATCTGTGCCGACTTTAACCGCACGACGCAGTGGGCACTCAACCGCAAGGCGGAGCCAGGCTACGACAATCTGCTTAGCTATCAGAATGCGGCTACCGATGCGCTGCTCTATACGCAGACGCTCTGCTGCCTGATGGACGAAGAGGGATTGGGCTACTGCTTCCTCGGTACCACTGTCTATCAGCCACAGCTGATTATCGACGTGCTCGAGCTGCCCCGTCTGGTGATGCCCGTTGCTACGCTCACCGTGGGTTGGCCTGCCGAAGAGCCTCAGCAGAGCGACCGCCTGCCACTCGAAAGCTTCGTACACGAAGAAACCTACCGCGACTATACGCCGCAGGCTATCGACACCTATTATAATAATAAGGAAAACCTGCCCGAGAACCGGCACTTCGTCGAGCTGAATAACAAGGAAACACTGGCACAGGTGTTTACTGATATCCGTTATACCAAGAACGATAACGAAGCCATGTCGGCTACGCTCCTTGAAACGCTTTGTCGACAGGGATTTATGCGTCAGCAAAGACCTTGCCGTCGTCAAGAGTAATCTTCAGTTTGGTGTACTCGCTGTGGAAGTCGTGCTCCAGGCGGTCGAGATAACGGGCGCTTTCCCACTTACACATCGGCAGATCGTGAAGCAGGTAGTTGCCGCATGCTTCCGGACGCGTTGCGGGCACCTCTGTCTGCGTGATAATCCAACGGAGACACTCTATCGTCAGGCGTCGCATATCCTCTACGGTGTAGGATCCCGTCATAATAATATACATGCCGGTAAGGCAGCCCATAGGACCTACATATACTACATCTTCTTTCACCTCGCTGTTGCGGAACCAGGTGGCCATCAGATGTTCCATGCTGTGCATGGCTGCAGGTGCCACTGCAGGTTCCTTGTTTGGCTCAGTGATGCGAAGATCGAAAGTGGTGAAGCCCTTGTCCTCTCGCGAGACGTAAATACCGGGCTTCAGACGGGTGTGGTCGATTGTGAAACTTTGTATGACTTCCATTGGAGTTATGGGGAGTTAAGGGGAGTTAGGGGACAATACCTTTTACCTTTCACAGACTTTCTACGAAGGTATGTGTGACTTGAAAGGAGCGGTCTGCTATTGTGTTCCAGAAATCGTGATACTGCGACGCATCGGTATCTATGAGGGGAAGGTCGCTGATAACGCGAAACGAGATGAACGGCACCTTGTTGATGTAACATGCCTGGGCAATGGCTGCCGACTCCATGTCTACGGCTCGCGCCTCGGGGAAGTGGCCAATAATCTCGCGCATCTTCTCCTTCGAGTCCACGAACCAGTCGCCTGTAACGATAAGTCCCTTGTGGAGTGAAGGGAGATTTGATTCTTCACTCTTGCTAAGCAAGTACGGGTCGGCCTTGAAACGGGCGGGTAAACCCTGTACTTGACCATAGACGGTACTGTTGTCAATAGCCGTGCCGCAATACACGTCGTGATAGCACAGCTCGGTGCTCACCACCACATCCTGTATCTGCACGTTATCGCCATGACCTCCGGCACAGCCGCTGGAGATGATGGCATCAGGATGAAACTCGTTGATCATTCGCTGGGCACCCAGCGCTGCGTTCACCTTACCTATACCGCATTTCTCCACTCGTACGTTTCCGTTTGAAAACAATGACTGAAGCTGCTTCAGCTCCTTGTCCATTGCGACGATAATTCCTATCTTCATGTTGTAACTGGTGATTGTACCACAAAGGGATATTATATGTTTCTTTGTTTTTGTCGGGATAAGAATGAAGCCAAACAAAAAAGACCGAGAATCGAATGATTCCCGGCCTTTTCTTTTCTGTCGGGATTACTGGACTCGAACCAGCGACCTCGCGCCCCCCAGACGTGTGCGCTACCAACTGCGCTAAATCCCGAACACTTGCTCTTGCATGTTTTGCAATTGCGGGTGCAAAGGTACGCAGTATTTATGAAATATGCAAATTTTTAGGCAAGTTTTTTCGTTTCTTGATAAAAAAAGTCGATTTTATGATGTTTGTTCAAAAAAAATCACTATATTTGCATAGTGAAAAACAAGCAGATAGAATGAATTTGCCTGAGTGTAAGAGTAGAAAAGCTTTGAAGCGGCTGTTGTTGGTTTGTTGTGCGTGGATATTCGTCACGTGCTTGTCAGCGCAGCGTCATTATACTTTTGAAAGCTGTCAGTTAGGGCCTGAGTGGCGCTATGTCGGTAGGCCAGACCTTTCAAAGTACCTGTTTGTCGACGGGAAGTTGCGCCTCAAGGGCTCTGTCTTCGAACTCCGCGAAGAGAAACCCAGCACGTTTGTAGGTTTGGAACAGACAACAGAGAGGTTTGTGGCCGAAACAAAACTAACCTTGTTCGACGCTGAGAGCGGTGATGAGGCCGGTTTGTGTGTGTTCAAGTCGCGTGAGGGATATGTACAATGTTGTCTGAACAATTATCAGGGAAGCCGTCGCCTCAAGGTCAGACTACAGCTGCTGAGCCACCGTCTGCTACTGGTTGACAGACATGTGGGCCTGCTGTCGGAAGTGTGGCTCCGTGTCTCGTCAGACGGTAGCAAGTTGAAGTTCTACTATTCCACCGACGGTGAGAAGTACCAGTGGCTTGAGGACGTGGATCTGCGGCTGTTGAGGTCAGATCTCGTCGGTGGCGAGGATCAGGCTCTTGTAGGGATGTATGCCTTCATGGGCAGTACGAAGTACCAGTCAGGCTATACGTTTGGCGACTTCAGTTACTTTGATTATCAAGAGAATCCTTAATACAATTAATCTTTAATCAACTTAAAACATTTGTGACTATGAAAAAGTATTTAGCAGAAATGGTGGGCACGATGGTGCTCGTGTTGATGGGTTGCGGCGTGGCTGTGAGCCTGGGTTGTGATCCTGTGAATAACATTCCCGCTGTGGTAGGTACGGCTTTTGCCTTCGGTCTGGCTGTCGTGGCGATGGCCTACACCATTGGCGGTATCTCAGGCTGCCACATCAATCCGGCCATTACGCTGGGTTGCTGGCTTACAGGACGCATGAGTGGCAAGGATGCCTGCGGCTATGTGTGCGGACAGGTGGTGGGTGCCTTCATCGGCTCGGCCCTGCTGGCTTTGCTTACTGCCAATGTTCCCGGACTTGAAGGTACTGGTGCCAACGACCTACAGGCCAACGTGACTGTCGTGGGTGGACTGCTGGCTGAGATTATCTTCACCTGCGTCTTCGTGTTGGTAGTGCTGGGTGCTACGGCAAAGACCAACGGTGCCACAAACAACTTTGCTGGCTTGGCCATCGGTCTCTCGCTAATCCTTGTCCATCTGGTCTGCATCCGTTATACCGGCACTTCGGTGAATCCCGCCCGTTCACTGGCTCCCGCCATCTTCCAGGGTGGTACAGCATTGGCTAATCTCTGGATCTTCATCGTTGGCCCGCTGGTGGGTGCTGCCTGTGCCGCTGGCATCTGGAAGATGATTGATACAGACAAGTAAGCGTGCATTATATATCTAAATAGGTGTAATTTCGGCAGAAAAGTAACTTTCTGCCGAAATTGCTGCTTTATTCCAGAAAATATTACTACCTTTGCTGCCCCAAAGCGAAAGTAGAGTAATAAATAATGAACAAAGACTTTTCAAAGACACTGAAATCAACCGAGACTGAGGACTGGCTCGACTTCCATGTGATACGCCCGTTCTGCTATCTTCTGGCGAAAGTGTTCGCACGTTTCGACGTGCATCCCAACACGGTGACCATCTGGTCGATGATCATCGGTGCAGTCAGCTGTGTGCTCTTTGCCCATGGCTGTTTCTATTATGAAGGTGTGACCGGACTGGTCTGTAACTTAGGTGGCATCGTGCTGCTGATGATAGGCGACATCCTTGACTGTACCGACGGGCAGCTGGCTCGCATGACAGGCAAGAAGAGCCGCTTGGGTCGCATACTCGACGGCCTTGCCGGCTATGCCTGGTTCATCCCCATCTACTCGGCCCTTGTGTGGCGATTCTATCACAAGCACGACATCGAGTTCGGGTTTTTAGGCATCAGCGACACGGAACAGAACGCTATGATTGCAACCATTGTGGTCTTCGTGCTCGCGCTCATCTCGGGCTTGCACGGCCTTGCCGGTCAGCAGCGTATTGCCGACTACTACATCCAGGTGCACCTTTTCTTCCAGAAAGGCGAGAAGAGCAGTGAGCTGGACAACTCGGTGAAGCAGAAGGAGATCTACGACCAGATGACCAGCGACACCCCATGGTATGAGCGGTTGTTCCAGAAGTCGTACATCGACTACACCAAAGAGCAGGAGAAGAAGACGCCCCAGTTCCAGCTGCTGATGAAAGAGCTGATGGAAAAGTACGGTAGCATAGACAACGTGCCGCAGGAACTGCGTGAGCAGATACGTCAGGACTCGCTGAAACTGATGCCTTGGAACGGTCTGTTGACGTTCAACTTCCGCGCGTTCTGGCTATTCCTGTTCTGCTTGCTCGACGTTCCCGCCATGCACTTCTTGTTCGAGGCTGTGGCTATGGGATTGCTGCTCATGTACGTCAACCACCGTCATGAGGCGTTCTGCAAGCGTGCAAGGATGAAAATCACGGACTAAATGAAGTGGACCAAGCAGCGGCTCAACAACCTCTTCTTTGTCATCGGTGTGGTGGCGGTGGTGGTGATGATGCTGACCTTTGATGTCAGCTTCATTGAGCTGTGGCAACACCTTTGTCATGCAGGCTATTGGCTCATACCCATCGTGGGCGTGTGGCTCTTCATCTATGGCATGAACGCCCTGTCGTGGCGAACGATAATCAAGAGCAAGTGCCGCGTTGATGGCCATGTGCCGGGCTTCTGGCACATCTACCGGCTCACCATTACGGGCTACGCCTTGAACTATGCCACGCCCGTGGGAGGACTGGGAGGCGAGCCCTACCGCATCGTAGAGCTGTCGAAGAGCGTAGGCAGCGAGAAGGCCACATCGTCGGTCATCCTCTACGCCATGATGCACTTCTTCGCCCATTTCTGGTACTGGTTCACAAGCATCTTTATCTACCTGGCCCTTGCTATCGTGGGCGACCTGCCCATCAACGTGGCCATAGGCACGCTGTTAGGCATCGTCATCGTGTTCTGTCTCGTGGCTTTCTACGTCCTGTCTCGTGGCTATCGAAAGGGGCTGGTGGTGAAGACCATCCGTTGGGCAGGTCACATACCGGGTTTGAAGGGCTGGAGTGCCCGTTTTCAGGAACGGCATGGCGACAAGCTGCACAACATCGACGAACAGATAACGGCTCTCTATACCGACGACAAGCGGGCGTTCTACAAGAGTCTGGTGCTCGAGTATTTCTCTCGCGTGGTGCAGAGCAGTGAGGTGATGTTCATGCTGCTGCTCTTCGGCATTGACTGCGGAGGTGGCTTTACGGGAATCGTACTGACGTTCCTGCACAGCTTCCTTATCGTGTCGTTCACTACGCTCTTTGCCAACCTCATAGGCTTCCTACCCATGCAGCTTGGCGTGCAGGAGGGTGGTTTCGTGCTCTCGATTGCCGCATTGGGCCTTTCAGCTGCGTTAGGCATTTTCGTGAGCATTATCTGTCGCGTGAGAGAGATTATCTGGATACTCATTGGGCTGCTGCTGATGAAATTGAAAGAATAAAGAAATTAAAGAATACAAGAATAAAGAAAGATAAGCATGAAAGAAGAAATGAATTTCCTTGACAGGAACGAGTTCAATTTTGAACCCAGTCAGGAGGTGGTCGACGCCATCAAGAGCTTCGACCCCAAGACCTTGTGTTTCTATACCCGCATCTACGACCAGGGCAAGAAGAGCGTCATCTCTGTGCGCCTGAGCGAGATCTATGGCGTACCTGAGGAGCAGGTGCTGCTGACATACGGTGGTGAGGATATGCTGAAGAATGCCATCCACTACTTCTTGATGGTGGGCGACAACAAGAAAATCCTCATCCCAGAGTTCTCCTGGTGGTACTATAACCGTGTGGCCAGTGAGTGTGGCGGTACGTTTGAGATGTATCCCCTGCATGAGCAGGAAGACACCTTCGCCTACGATGTTGAGGAGGTTATCGAGTACACCAACCGCGTGCATCCCCGCATGCTGCTCCTTGCCTCGCCCAACAACCCCACTGGCAACTGCCTTACCAGCGAGGAGATAGGCCATATCATGGAGAACATACCCAGCGACACGATGGTGCTCATCGACGAGGCCTATGCCAGCTTCATCACCTCCGACACCGATTACATCGCTCCGTTGGTGAACAAGTATGATAACCTTATTATCTCGCGCACGCTCTCAAAATTCTATGGACTGCCCGGCCTGCGCGTAGGCTTTGGCTTCATCGGCAAGGGTCACGACCAGTTCATCAGCTACGTCAACAAGTACCTGGGCTACAACCGCTTCTCTGAGGCTGTGGCACTGGCTGCCCTGTCGAGCGACAAGCACTACCGTCAGGTGGCCGACGACATGGACTGGGGACGCCAGCTCTACAAGCGCGAGCTTGACCCGCTGCCCGGCTTCAAGGTATACAAGTCAGTGGCCAACTTCATCCTTATCAAGTATCCCGTCGAGCTGAAGGAGCAGTTGCAGCAGGCCTTGGCTGCCGAGAAGTACAAGATTAAGTTCATGAGTGACAAGGGACTGGAGTCGTGTGTCCGTATCACCCTCGGTCGTAAAGAACAGACCAAGGCCGTCTGCGATACGATCCTTAAGGTAGTGAATGGGAAATGATTGGAGTCATTCTTGCTGCGGGCATGGCCAAAAGGCTGCGCCCGCTCACCGATACCAAACCGAAGTGCCTGCTCGAAGTGAACGGGCGCACCCTCTTGGAGCGTACCGTTGACGCCATGCAGCAGGCAGGCATCAGCGAGTTTGTCGTCGTCACCGGCTATCGTGGTGACATGATACGTGATTATCTCACAAATCTTAAACCTCAAACCTCAAATCTCAAACCTCAATTCTCTTTTCTCCACAACGCCGACTACGAGCACAACAACAACATCTATTCCCTGTGGATGGCAGGTGAGAAAGTGCGCGGCAAGGACTTCCTGCTGATGGATAGCGACATCCTCTGCGACCCCGCAGCCGTGGTGTGCATTGCTCAACAGCAAGGCTCGGCACTGGCAGTAAACCGTCATGAGTTAGGTGAGGAAGAGATGAAGGTGGTGGTCGATGCCGACATGCGCATTACTGAGATCAGCAAGACCTGTAGCCCCGAGGCTGCTATGGGTGAGTCGGTGGGCATCGAGCGTATCACTGCCGACTACGGCGAAGCCCTGTTCCGTGAGCTCGACCAGATGATCTTAAAGGAAGGACTCATCGACATCTTCTATGAGAGGGCCTTCGAACGGCTCATCCCCCAAGGGCACACCTTCCGTGTGGTCGACACAACCGACTTCTTCTCATACGAGATAGACACTCCCGAGGACTACGAACGGGCTAACGATCTGTTCGCTCGTTTCGGTAACCCTCAGCGTAGTTAATCAGTCGCCACCAGTCGCGCAGCCAGCCTTTTTGGCGGTTTTGCGAGTCGGCCACGAGCAGTAGCCAGCCAGGCAACGGGGCACAAAGACCCTCGTAGTTAGCAAAGCGACGACTCACGAGGTTGATATGTGTGGTGAACTCTACAAGCATCCGCTTCTGCAAGGTATCGCTCTCAGCGGGCGTTACCTCGTAGAGGCGGATGATTGTTTTTGCACCGATTTTCAGCCGTGGCACGCGTATCTGTCGTTCCAGTACAATCAGACGTCCGTCGCCCAAGGCGCACAGTTCGGCCACACCATGAAAGTATTTCCTCGAAACAGGCTCGTCTGGACGATAGAGATACTGTCGAGCGGGTTGCAGGTCGTCGCCGAACGACTGTATGCGCAACAGTTCCTCGCCAGGCAGCGGTCTTTCAGTAGTAGTGTAGAAACAATGGCGCAGTGTGTCGTAGGCCAGTGATTCCAACCCGAAATTGCGACTGGCCCGCTTGAAACAGTCGGGCGTCTGTAGTCGTCGCCCTGTGCGCTGTCCGTCAAGCCGATACTCATAGACCTCGTTGTCAGCCTCACCACTAATAAATAAGGTATTCGAAGTTGGGCAGTAGACGATGCCCTCCATGTCGCGGTTCTTCAGTCCGCTGGAGCGGAAACCCTCGTTGACGACCTCGCTGATGCGTCCACTCGCACTGTCGATGTGCAGGTGGAACACGAAGAAGCCGTCTTCGGCCGACTTGTCGCTCACTACGGCATAGCGCTCACCGCCAAGAGGAGCCACGCCGCTGTAGTTGCCCGCAGGCAGTTCGTGCTTGAAATGCTGTGGCTTTCTCAGCTTGACGGCCTGCACACCAAGCAACTGATACAATAGGACAACTATAATCAAGAAACGCCTTCTATTCATGTTTGATTTCGTTTAACAGGAAAGTGCGCTGCAAATTTATAAAGAATTTTGGAATAAACGGCAAATAACACTATATTGTTCGTTGCAATTGCCAACTGCGTGTTACATTTTCTGTCCAAGGGCATGCGTAAAACGACAGATTAGGTAAAAAATACAGGTAAAAGCAATAAAATCATCGAAGGGGTGACCATTTTCTCAAAAGAATTGCGTAATTTTGCGCTCAGAAAAAAAAGCAGGATATTAAATCATTTAATTCTTAAATTAATTATGGTAAATTACAAGGATTTGGGTCTCGTGAATACCCGCGAGATGTTTAAGAGAGCAGTAGCCGGTGGCTATGCCATCCCCGCTTTCAACTTCAACACAATGGAGCAGATGCAGGCCATCGTCATGGCTGCCGTCGAGACAAAGTCGCCCGTCATCATGCAGGTGTCGAAGGGTGCTCGCAACTATGCCAACGCCTCTATCCTCCGCTACATGGCCGAGGGTGCCGTGGCTTACGCCAAGGAGCTGGGTTGCGCTCATCCTGAGATCGTGCTTCACCTCGACCACGGTGACAGCTTCGAGCTCTGTAAGGACTGTATCGACATGGGCTTCTCTTCAGTGATGATCGA
>JAFZIL010000034.1 GCA_017554385.1 Prevotella sp.
CGCATGCAGGCCTCGTGCACCGTGAAGCGTGCCGACGTACTGGCCGTGCTCAGCGAGCTGGGCCCCACGATGAAGGACCTGCTCCAGGAGTCGCGCCGCGTGGTGCTTCCCTATCTGGGAGCCTTCAAGCTGGGCATCAAGACCAAGGGCGAGTCCGACCCGGACAAGTTCAGCGTGATCGGCAACATCAAGAACGCCCACGTGATCTTCCAGCCCGAGTTCGAGACCGAGATTGTAGGTGGCTCTCGCCGTCGCGTCTACGCCATGACTGCCGGTGCCTCGTTCAAGGACATCGAGTTCAAGAACAAGCCCGCTGAGGAACCGGAAGAGGAAGGAGAGGGCGATTAAAAAATTAAAAAACTGAGTTCACTTTGAAGGTGGACTCAGTTTAAAAATGGAGAAATTGAAGTATGAAAATGAGTAAGAAGACGATTAAGCGAATACTTGACATCCTGATCACGATCCTCACGGCTATCGCCGCTACCTTCGGTACGGTGTCGTGCATGGGTCACCAGACGCCCCTCACTTCGTGGCTTGGGGTTTGATGTTTTGAGTTAATGTGTTAAGAGGCACCCGACTGTACGTGAGTATAGTCGGGTGTCTTTTCTTTGCTCGCTTATTCGTATCTTTGACGTCGTCGAAGATACTGTCGCTCGAAAGAACAAACAAAACGGTTTCGACACTACGAAGAGTAATGCTGCCAACCTTGTCATAGAGAAGAACGGCAGCGGATATAAGGTATCCATTCAGGACATGACCGTTGTCCTGACCATTTCGAAGAAGGAAGTGAAGGGTTCTGTCGCTTATACCGGCTCAATCGTCAGCGAGAAATAGCCAACTATCATTTAATTACGGGTTCCACTCGCTCTTTGTGCTGAACACGGTCTGAGGGGTGATAGCCGCAGCTTCCTTCTTCGTGAGCTGGCGGCTCCACGCTACGCGCTTCGTGGTGTCGGCACCGGGACCGTTGTTCTCAAACTCCATGTAACGGGCCGTCTGTTCACGATGCTTCTCCCAGTGGTGCCAGCCCTCGGCACGTATCTCGGCAGGCAGCGTACAGTGCATGAACAGCGTGTAGCCATAATCGCGCCAAGGACGTCCGAGATACACTTTCGTCACATCTTCGGCAACGGTAATCGTGCAGTTGTTGAAGACATATCCGTATGAGACATGCTCGGGCGTTGAGGCCGCGGTGATATAGCTGTCGGCCTTGCAGCGTATGTGGCACTGTTCGAACCAAGCGGTCGCAGGACCGAAGATAAAGTCGGTGGTGCCTTCGATATAACAGTGGTCGAAGAGCAGACGTGTGCTTTCCAAACCGGTATAGACGGTGTCCTGATTGCCGAGAAAGCGGCAGTTTTGGAAGCGTAGGCGGTCGCCTACGGTATGTAGAGCGACGGCCTGTCCTAATCGGGCGGCATTGTTCTCGATGGTCAGGTTCTTCAGCGTGATGTCGTTGGCATCGATGCGCAGGGTGTAGGTACGGAAGGTGCCGAGTTTAAGTGGAGAGTGAAGAGTGGAGAGTGAAGAAGGCTGTTCTACCAACAGGTTGGCGTGGTCGTCGTAGGTGATGATGGTCTCGTCACGGTCTTCACCACACAGCTCGATATTCTGCACCCACTGCGGGATGATGATCTTCTCCTTATACGTACCTTTCTTTATATAGATGACCTTGTGATAGTCCATAAAGGCACGGCACACCTCGATGGCCTCGCCCACGGTGCGGAACTGTCCGGTACCGTCACGAGCCACAATGATGGTGTCAGGATTGTCATACTGGCCTGCTGCGTGTGCTTCTATGCCATAACAGCCGACAAAGAGCATTGCCAGGACAAGGTTGCGTTTTGTCATAATCGGTAGGTTTCGTTTGGGGTTAGATGATGCCAAGCTGGTTGAGGAAGATGAGCAGGATGCACAACGGACAAATGAAGCGCACGCTGAACAGGAAGGGATGGAAGAGCCTGCTACGCAGGGTTCCATAGTTGGTCAACTCGTCGCGAATGATGCTCTTGGGCAGATACCAGCCCAGGAACAGGCAGGTAAAGAATCCGCCAATAGGCAGGAATATCTGACCGGTAACGAAATCGAAGACATCGAACAGCGACGTGTCGAACAGTTGCAATACGTCGTAACCTCCTAAAGAGAGCGAGCTGACGACACCGATAACGGCTCCGATGGCAGAGACAACGGCAGCTCCGCGGTGGCGTGTGACCTTCATCTCTTCATGCAGGAAAGCAGTCGACGACTCGTGAAGTGACATGAGCGATGTCAGGGCTGCCAACGACAGGAGTGCATAGAACAGGAAAGCGATGAGCGTTCCCAACCAGGGGACTGCCGAGAAAGCCTGGTTGAAGACGTTTGGCAGGGTGATGAACACCAAGGAGGGACCGCTACCGGGATTCACGCCTACAGAGAAAGCTGCGGGGAAAATCATCAGTCCGGCAAGGATGGCTACAAGACAGTCGATAAGACTGATCTGCATGGCACATCTCGTCAGGTCGGTCTTCGGTCCGAAGTAGCTGGCATAAGTGCACAGACAGCCCATAGCAATGGAGAGGGAATAGAACGACTGACCCAACGCACCGAGGAACACGTCGCGCGTCACCTTCGAGAAGTCAGGATGCAGCAGGTATTTCACGCCCTTGTCGGCACCAGGCAGCGAGCAGGCAGCCACGACAATGATCAGTAGCAGGATAAACAAGGTGGGCATGAGCAGCTTGGCTGCCTTCTCAATGCCTTTCTCCACACCACGGACAATGACCCAATGGGTGATGCCGAAGAACAGCAGCATCCACACGACCGGTTTCCAGGGGTTCGTGGAGAAACGCACGAAATAGTCCTGTACGTAGTCGGTATCGCCTTGCAGATGTCCCATGAGCGATGCATAGATATACTCCAGACACCAGCCAGAGACCACGGCATAGTAGCCCATGATGATGAACCCCGTGAGAATACCGAGATAGCCCACCCACTTCCAAGCCGTGCCGTTCGATAGTTTAGAGTAGGCGCGTGCCGTATTGGCCTGCGCCCTACGGCCGATAATAAATTCGCTGACCATGCAGGGAATGCCCAACAGCAATACACATCCTACATAGATCAGAATGAAGACGGCACCGCCATTCTGGCCTGCCATATAGGGAAAACGCCACACGTTACCCAGACCTACGGCAGAACCCGCTGTGGCGAGGACAATGCCAAGACGACTGCCGAAATTCGCTCTTTCCGTTGATTCCATTTTGTATAATCTTTCTTTTTCGCTTGCAAAATTATAAAATATTTCTTACTTTTGCACCAAAAATGAAAGCAAATATGAAAAATCTGCAGCAAATAATAAGAAAATATCCACTTTCCGTCTTTTGCATCGTACTCATTTGGTATCTGTCGCTCTTCTTTATTCCTCCCGAAGAGTTAGATTTGAGCAACATTTCTTTTGCCGACAAATGGACGCACTTTGTGATGTATGGTGGCACGTGCTCGGTCATCTGGTGGGAGTATCTGCGCAGCCATTCTGTGTTCAGTGCTCGCAAGGTATTCCTTTGGGCGTGGTTGGCACCGGTGCTGATGAGCGGTCTGTTGGAGTTGCTCCAGGCCTATTGCACCACCAACCGTGCCGGTGAGTGGCTCGACTTAGCTGCAAACACGACTGGAGCCACCATCGGTGCGGTCATCGGATGGTGCATGAAACTGACCTGCAACGATCTATTAAATGAGGAATGAGGACCTAACTTCTCCTAACTTCCTTCCACAAGGAATAGGGATTCGCACGAAGCGAAGAGTTATAGTAGCGACGGTCGCCAGTGACTTCCTTGCCAATGAACGGTGGACACTCGAAAGGCTCGTCAGGACTCGACAGCTCTACCTCGGCCATCACCAATCCCTCGTTCTCACCGTAGAACTCGTCGACCTCAAAAGTGTGTGCACCACTTTTCACTAAATAGCGCGTCTTGTCGATGATGCCAGGTTCACAAAGCCGGAACAGCTGTTCGGCCTCATCGAGTGTTATCTCCTTTTCAAACTCATATCGGGTCAGGCCACCGTCGAGCGACGGACCCTTGATGGTAAGAAAAGCAGTATGGTCGCGGCGACGCACCCTGACGGTGCGCCCGCGACCACTACAGATATAGCCTTGCTGGATGCGACTGCTGCCGTGGGCCAGCTTTTTATAGCTGTCGTCCCTGACAAGGAATTTACGTTCAATCTCCAGTCCACTCATGACTCCTGTTTATCGCATGAGCCAAAGGGTGAAAGCCATATAGCCTAAGGCAGCCAATATGAGCACACCGAAGATCCATTTCACGACCTTTTCGCCCTGCTGGGCCTGTTTCTTCTCATAAGCACGCTGCTTAGCATTGAGGTGCTTTTCTTCTTTGTTCTTTTTTGACATAGCTATTATTTTTTAGGGTTGTTATTTCAAGTAATGGGGTACATGGTCTTATTGGTCACTGACGGGGAATTCCATGAGGTAGGCTTTGATGAAACCGTCGAGTTTACCGTTCATCACACCGTCGACATCGCGGGTTTCGAAGTTGGTTCGGTGGTCTTTTACGCGCTTGTCGTCGAAGACGTAGCTGCGTATCTGGCTGCCCCACTCAATTTTCTTCTTGCCAGCCTCAATCTTCGCCTGTGCCTCCAAGCGTTTCTTCATCGCACGGTCGTAGAGTTGCGATTTCAGCAACAGCAGGGCCTTGGCCTTGTTCTTCGGTTGGTCGCGCGTCTCGGTATTCTCAATCAGGATCTCTTCTTCCTCGCCAGTATCGGGGTCGGTATACCAGTAGCGCAGACGTACGCCCGACTCCACCTTGTTCACGTTCTGACCACCGGCACCACTCGAACGGAACGTATCCCAAGAGAGCTTTGCCGGGTCTACGTAGACCTCGATGGTATCGTCGACAAGTGGTGTGACGAATACCGATGCAAAAGATGTCATGCGCTTGCCTTGGGCATTGAAAGGGCTGACACGCACCAGACGGTGTACACCGTTCTCGCTCTTCAGGTAGCCATAGGCATACTCGCCACCTTCTATCTGCATGGTGACGCTCTTGATGCCAGCTTCGTCGCCATCAAGCAAGTTCGAGATGGTTACCTTGTAGCCGTGGGCCTCGGCCCAGCGCATATACATGCGCATGAGCATCTGAGCCCAGTCTTGTGCCTCGGTGCCTCCGGCACCGCTGTTAATCTTCAACACGGCCTCCATCGGGTCTTCCTGCTGCCGAAGCATATTCATCAGCTCCAGCTTCTCGATAGCCTCGACGGCCTGGCGGTAGTCATCATCGACTTCCTGTTCTGTGACCATTTCCTCCTTAAAGAAATCAACGGCCAGCTGAAGTTCGTCGGCCTTCATACGCACGTCGTGATAGCCATCAATCCATTTCTTGATGGCCTTCACCTTCTTCATCTGTTCTTCGGCCCGCTTCGGGTCGTCCCAGAAGTCGGGAGCCTGCGTGCGCAAATCCTCCTCTTCCCACTCTACCTGTTTCTCGTCAATCTTCAGGTAGTGCTTCAGCTTCTCCGTACGGTCGAGTATATCCTTTAGTTGGTCTTGGGTGATCATATTTCAAATGATAAATGAGTAATGATAAATGAGAAATGAAAATGAGGTAATGATGAAATGATGTACACATTTCTATTTCTTTCCATTTTCTTTTTTCATATTCTCTCTTGTCGTTTTTGTTATTACTGTTAATATACTGATGATTTCTTCATTGTCGGTAATGATGGAGGAATATTCTTTTTCGCTTAGAGATCCGAATGCGTGTAGTCGCTTCAGCCAGTATCTTGTCTCATTGGCTTCTTTGAGTGCTATTGTCATCTTAGTCAGGAAATCAGCTTTTGACTGTGCATACTGCCCCTCTGAGACATTTGCACCTACACTTGTGCCGCTTCGTACAATCTGCTTCAGCAAATCCTTGTCACCAAGCCGCTTATCAGATAGGTACCTGTACATTTTGGTTATCCTATCGGCAAATAGTTCCGACTTGTCAACAATAACATTATCTCGCGCACCGCTCATTTCTACATTTCTTCATTTACATTTCTCATTTCTCATTCCTCATTCCTCATTTGATTTATTCTTCGTACATCCGATTGATTAAATCTTTATAGTTCTCATTGAGCACCCGACGCTTGATTTTCAGCGTGTTTGTCAGCTCGCCGCGCTCCATGGAGAAGCCATGGGGTAGGAGGGTGAAGCGCTTGATCTGCTCGTAGTGGGCAAGCTGCTGCTGCAGGGTGTCGATGCGCTCCATCATCATGTCGTATATCTGCTTGTTCTGGCACAGGTCCTCTCGGCTCTCAAAGCTGATGTGATGAGCACGTGCATACTCCTCGAGCAGCGGATAGACGGGGATAATGAGTGCCGAAACGAACTTGCGCTGGTCGGCAATGATGGCTATCTGGTCGATATACTTATCTACAAGGAGCTTCGACTCAATCATCTGCGGGGCGATGTATTTACCGTTCGAAGTCTTGTACAGATCCTTGATGCGCTCCTTCAGGAACAGCTCGCCGTTCTCAAGATAGCCCGAGTCGCCCGTCTTGAAGTAACCGTCTTCAGTAAACGACTGGCGGGTGATGTCGTCGCGGTTGTAGTAGCCCTTCGTGATGGTCGGACCCTTGAGCAGGATCTCACCCTCTTCGCTGATGCGGATGCTGATGCCCTCGATGGGAATACCCACTGAACCAACAGTCCATGGCTGCTCATAGTGGTTACAGCTGACGGTAGCCAGCGACTCCGTAAGTCCGTAGCCCACCATCATGTTGATGCCGATGCTGTGAACGAATTCCTCCACATGGTGGCTTACCGTAGCTCCTGCCGTGGGGAAGAAGTGGGCGTTCTCCAGTCCCAACTCCTTGCGTACAAGCGAGAAGATGGTCTTGTTCAACATCTCGTATTCCAGGTGCAAGGCTACGGGTGGGCGCTTGCCTTTCGATACGTAGTCTATGTTATGCTTGCGACCCACGCTCAGTGCATGCTGGAACAGTTTGCGCTGCACGGCTCCCGAGTTCTCAATCTTTTCCATCACGCCCATGTAGACCTTCTCCCAGAAGCGGGGAACGCTCGACATACATGTGGGATGGGTCTCGCGCATCGACTGCTGCACCTCCATGGGATGGGTGTTCACGATAAGCCGTGCACCCTCGGTCAGACACAGTATCTTCCATCCCTTCTCGAAGATATGGGTGAAGGGTAGGAAGTTCATTACACGGTCTTGCTCACCTACGGGCACGCACTTGTTGTTGGCCTCCATGGCGGCGTGATACTGGCCCATGGTTAGGATGACGCCCTTCGAGTCGCCCGTCGTGCCACTGGTGTAGAGGATGTTGGCCACATCGTCCATCGAGGCTTCCTGCTGGCGTGCCTCAACCTCGGTCTGGCGGGGCAGTCCTTCGCCCCACTGCAGGAAATCAGCGAAATGCATGGTCGTCGTGTCGCCCTCGTCAATGCGCACGGTGGGGTCGAACACGATGATGCGCTCCAGTGTGCGGCAGGTGGCCAGGATACGGTGCGCCTTGTCGTACTGTTCCTGTTCGCCTACGAAGAGGAAGCGTATCTGAGCGTCGCTGATCATGAACTGTATCTGCTGCTCCGAGCTGGTGGCGTAGAACGGGATGGTCACCGCACGGATGCCCCATGCACCAAAGTCGCAGAACAGGTATTCAACGGAGTTCTGCGAGAAGATGCCCACGTTCTCCTGCACTTTCACACCCATGTTGAGCATAGCGTTCGACACTTGCTTCACCATGGCCGAAAACTGGTTCCAAGAATACGACTTCCATTCCTTGCCCCCGAAGTTCTTGTAAATCAAGACTTCACGGTCGCCGTATTTTTCGGCCTGGTCATGGATGAGTCGTGACAGATGGCTGTTTGTTTGCATAAGCACTATTGTTTATCCAGTGCAAAAGTACGCAAAATAGCCGACAATGCCAAACAATTCGTCATTTTTTTCATTTTAACATACGTGGAGTCCATTCGTTGACGCTGTTACGACGGAAAACGATGGTGTCGGTGTGGGTAACGGAGCCTGCAGCAAAATAGCCGAGGCAGCCGCCGGTGATGTTGCTGCGCGGATTGGCCCCACCGCTCTGTCCGGCACGCAGGGAAGAGAAATAGTCGTAGACGGGCCGGTCGATGGTCATCAGCTGACAGCTGATGCTATCGCCATCGTAGAGAATGGACTTCCAATGTTCCTCTTCATCCTCGTCCATCGCTTTCTCGCTGGTAGTCATTATGTCGATGAAGACCTTGCCAGGTGGAAAACCACGATCGTCGATAACGCCCCAGCGGTAGGCTTCGGTGGTTGTCTTGCCTTCGAAATGTGGATGATGGGAGATGCGGTCTATCCTGTACCAATACTGATTGCGCTCGGAAGGGTAGGGGTCTTCAGCCCACAACTCATAGACCAGCATGCGCTCGTCGAGCACCGTCATCCAGAAGAAGTCGGCAGAGAGGATGGGGGCTGGTGCTGACATATAGGCACTGGCCTCGTAGTGACGCCCTTCATAGTCAACAGTGAGTTCATAGGTTGTTCCGGCAACTCCCTTCAAGGGAGAGCGATAGCTGTCGGTCGAGGCATCGTAGGTCAGAAGCGTGGGAGACCCAGCCGCAGAAACGGTTATTACGGCTCCTTGCAGACAACGCGGTCGCATGGAGTCGGTAACAGAGCGGCTTGGGGTAATCACCACCGAAGTGCCCTCGTTGGTCACCCTGCCTTCTATGACTACGATGGGCTGCACCTCGTGGAAGTCGAAGTCGATCTCTTTCTTACAGGCCGTAACAGCCAGGGCCGTTAATATGATATACAGTAGTTTTCGCATTTTCAGTATTTCAGCGTGAACGACACGGAAGGAACGATGCCGAAGAGCGATGTTTGCTCTGCGATGGTGCCCGTAGGACTCTTGTCGTCGTTCTTGAAACGGATGGTAAAGGGATTGTAGCGGCAGTAGGCATTATAGATGCCGAACGACCAGATGTGCGTTGTCTTTTGCAGTTTCTTGGTATAGGTGGCACTCAAGTCCAGTCGGTGATAGGCCGGTGCACGATAGCCGTTGCGCTCGTTATAATAATAGAAGGTGGTGCCGTCGATGTCGTACTTGGCCGAGGGTGCCGTCAACGCCTGGCCGGTATTGTAGCGCCAGGTAGCAGCCAGGTCCCATGTTGGTGACAGACGGTACATGCCCACGATGGCGAGGTCGTGGCGGCGGTCGTTGGAAGCTGTGTACCAGCGTCCGTCATTGATGCCCTCGATCTTGTTCTCCGACCACGACAGCGTGTAGCTGATCCAGCCCGTCAGCGGCCCGCTGTTCTTATGGCCACACAGCTCTATGCCGTAGGCTCTTCCCTTTCCTCCGAGGATGAGGCGCTCAATCTCAATCTCGGAGTAGAAGGCCTTGCCGTCGCGATAGTCGTAGACGTTGCGTATGTTCTTGTAATAGGTCTCTGCCGAGAAGTCGTAGTCCTTCTTCGGAGTGATATAGAACCAGCCTAAGGCCACCTGGTCGGCTTGCTCTGGACGAACGATGTTGCTGGTCATCGTGTAGCGGTCGAACGGCATTGACATCGACATGCCGCTGATGGCGTGGATATCCTGCGATGTGCGGCTGTAACCCAGTTTCAGGCTGTGCTGTTCGTTCAGGGTCAGCTTGGCGCTGATCCGAGGCTCCACGTCTGCATAGGTCTTCACAATGCTGCCACTGCTTTTCTCTGTTGTCTCGACGATGTTGCTTTCACGGTCTATCTGGTAATACGGTGCTCCGCCTAAGACAGAGAAATGATGGAAGCGAAGCCCTGCCGACAGCTCTATCATGTTGCCTATGTGCCATTCGTCACCTATCCAAAGGGCGCTTGTCAATGCCTCGCGTTTCTCGCGCTGATGGAGTAGGTTGATGTCCCACTCGGCCGACTGTAGCTGCAGGTGGGTGGCCTCTAAGCCGTAGTTCAGCCGGTGGTGTCCCTTTTGCCACGTCTGCTGGTGTTGCAGGGTAGAGTGGCGTATGTAGCCCTTCATGGTATAGTAGATGTTGAGCATGTCGATGCCCACATCGCTTGTGAAGTCGCTATAGATGAGTTTCGTATTGGCATAATGGGCATCGCTGAACGTATGCAGCCAGTTGGCTGTGGCTGTAGTGTTTCCCCATTCCATATCCATCATGTCGACGAGTCCCATGTTATCGCGTCCACGGAAGAATGAGAGCGACAGCATGTCACGCTGAGACAGACGGAAGTTCAGTCGGAGGTTCGCGTCGTAGAAATGGAGTGTGTTGTCACGATACTTTTCAGAAGCTTTCAGGAAAAGGTCGAGATACGAGCGTCGACCGGCAAATAGAAATGAAGAACGGTCTTGCTGGATAGGTCCTTCGGCCACTACCTTAGCCGAGAGCAGACCTATGGAACCACCGAAATGATAGTCGTGCAGGGAGCCCGAACGAGTGCTGATATCGAAAACCGAGGCCGTGCCACCGCCCAACTGAGCAGGCACCAATCCTTTGTAGAGCGAACCGCCCATCAGGGCGTCATCGTTGAATGTAGAGAAGAGTCCCATCAGGTGTCCGGCATTATAGACGGTGGCATCGTCGAGCAGGATCAGGTTCTGTGCCGCCTTGCCGCCACGTACCTGATAACCTCCGGATGCCTCGTTCTCGCTCTTCACGCCGGGCAGCAGCTGTAGGCTCTTGATGATGTCTTTCTCACCAAATAGCGTAGGTACCTTAGCCAGCGTGGCAATGTCGATTTTCTCTACGCCAATCTGCACTTCATCTACTCTTTTCTGGGCAGAGCGCGAGGTCACCGTCACTTCTTGCAGCGTGTCCTCACGAACGATGTCGGTATGCTGGGAAAGGCAGACGCGCGATACGAACATTAATACGATGATTGTCAGCAATCTCTTCATCATGGGTGCAAAGGTACGTATTTTTTCCTTTTCGTGCAAGCGGTTGTGCTTCAATTGCTACAGGAATAAGAAAATAGGAGTGTGGGAACTCCCAAACTCCTATTCTCCTATATAAATAAATGTAGATTCCAATCAATTACAGCAGGTTGGCTTGTTCGATGTCCTTGAAGTAGCGGTAAGTGCCGAGCTTCAGTTCGTCGCAGGCTGCATCGTCGGCCACGATGATGCCATGCTGGTGCATCTGCAGTGCCGAGATGGTCCACATGTGGTTGACCGAGCCTTCGATGGCGGCTTGCAGTGCGCGACACTTGGCATGGCCGTTGACCAGGATCATCACCTCCTTGGCAGCCATCACAGTACCTACGCCCACGGTGAGTGCGGTCTTGGGAACGAGGTTGATGTCGCCCTCGAAGAAACGTGAGTTGGCAATGATAGTATCGGTGGTGAGGGTCTTCTGGCGTGTGCGGCTGGTCAGCGATGAACCTGGCTCGTTGAAGGCAATATGTCCGTCGGGGCCGATGCCTCCGATGAAGAGGTCGATGCCGCCTGCTTCCTCAATCATCTGTTCGTAGTGGGCGCACTCGGCAGCGAGGTCGGGAGCGTTGCCGTTGAGGATATGGATATTCTCTTTCGGGCAGTCGATGTGGTTGAAGAGGTTGGTGAACATGAAGGAGTGGTAGCTCTCGGGATGCTCCTCGGGCAGTCCGACATATTCGTCCATGTTAAATGTGAGGACATTCTTGAAGGACACGCGGCCTTCCTGACAAGCCTTGACCAGTCCACGATACATACCGATAGGGCTTGAGCCGGTAGGCAGTCCGAGCACGAAGGGCTTCTCCTTCGTGGGATTGGCAGCGTTGATGCGATTAACCACATAGTTGGCTGCCCACTGGGACATCAACTCATAGTTCGGTTCAATGATTACTCTCATAATTGTGTTTGTTTTAGATGTTAAAAAATAAATATAAAGTCTATTTAAAAACCTTCTGTATAGTTCCGTCTTCTTTCCTGATAATATAGACGCTATGGTGTTTGCGCGAAGCCACCTGACGTCCGAAAAGATCGTAGACAGCAGGACGTGGAGCGTCCAAGTGACGTACGTCACGGATAGCTGTCGACACACCTCCCATGAAGTCGAAGGAGATGAGTCCGTCTTCACTCATGCTGATGTTGGTGATGGGCTTTTCCAGCATGCTGTTGCCGATTTCATTGGGATAGTTCATCTTTGCTGCAGGCACGGACTCGTCGGTCAGTTCATTGTTGACGAAGTCGGTGGAGTCTGTGGACCATGGATATGAAGACGTGCTGAGATAAAGACTGTTCAGATGGCCTGATGCCTGGAATCTGCTCTTGACGAGTCCTGCGTCGTATCTTTCGTAGAATAAACTCTCCCAGGCATCGTAGTCGAGGTTGTCGGCATGTACGAGCTCGTAATATCGCTTGTCCTTGATATTGTTCACATGGTTGTTCGACCAGACAGCCTCGTCGTAATACACGTGATAGATGACCAGTCCCTTGCCTGGTATTCCAAAATCCCATCCCCGTAGCTGGCGGTTCTCTAAGAGCAACCACTCTTTGGCAGAGTGCTTGATCTGGTATACCTCACCGCCTTCTGCCGATGGCTTGAGATTAGTGACCGTCGTTGGCTCAGTCAACTCCACGGGATCCAGCCAGCCCAGCAATATCTTCTCCATCGGTGTGAAATTGGGTGGACACGAACCGTTGTTGACGAAGTTGCCACCGTCCATCAAGTCCCATTCGTCGACAACGGAATATCCGGCATTACCATCTGTGGGATAGAAGTCGGGCAGTCCCAAGGAATGCGAAAACTCGTGACAGATGGTTCCTATGCCACATGAGTTGTTGCTTGTCCACAGTTCACTGCTGCACGTATAAGTGGAGATGATGTGGCCGTCGGGGGATGATAGATTATTGGTGAAACTCGACGTGTTAGGCCAGATGTAGCCGTACGATAGTTCCGACCCTTGATTGCCGCAGTAGCCGGCAGCGATGTAGATAACCTGGTTTACGTAATTGTCTTCGTCCCAGTCATAGACTGAGAAATCTATGTCGGGGTTGTCCTTAAGAAACAGCTGGGCAGCTTCGCGCATTTGATTGCGACCATAGTTGCGCGTACTGATCGTGGGGTTGTCGTAGGGCTGTGCTTTGGAGCTTACCTTGTATGGTCCATAGACATCGAACTGCAGGTTCAGAAGGCCGCCCGACTGGTCGCGGTAGTAGTCGGCCACGCTACCTGCACCTTTACGCTGTTGGAAGCCGGGTTCGTTGAACATCTTATTGTAGTAGTCATTGGGGTCGTCACTGAGAAAGTCCTTGTCTGAGAAGGATATGAGGATCACCAACTGCCGGTAGGTGCGGTTAGCATCCCACGTTGTGTTGGGAGTGGGTAATGCCCTACGGATGGGCTGCTGGCTGCGTGCAGCACTGGCACTGCCGGCCTCGCCCTCAGGTATGCAGTTTCCACGGCGCACCACGATGTCCTGTGCCGTGAGACACAGGGTCGTGATGAGGGCGGTCAGTATGATGATGAGTCTTTGTTTCATGTTCTTGGATTGTTATTTGTTGTTGGGGCACCAGGGCTTCAGTTGCTTGAAGAAATCGTTGCCTTTGTCATCGACAAGGATGAAGGCGGGGAAGTCCTCGACCTCGATTTTCCAGATGGCCTCCATGCCCAGCTCGGGATATTCCACACATTCGATGCTCTTGATGCTCGACTGTGAGAGCACAGCAGCCACGCCACCGATGCTTCCGAGGTAGAAGCCTCCGTGCTTCTGGCAGGCGTCAGTGACCTGCTGCGAGCGGTTGCCCTTGGCTATCATCACGAGTGAGGCACCCAACGACTGGAACTCGTCGACGTAGGGATCCATGCGGTTGGCCGTAGTCGGACCCATGGAGCCGCAGGGGTAGCCCTCTGGTGTCTTGGCGGGTCCGGCGTAGAGTACTGGATAGTCCTTGAAATACTGTGGCATCTCCTCGCCTGCGTCGATGCGAGCCTTCAGTTTGGCATGGGCAATGTCGCGGGCCACGATGATGGTGCCCTTCAGGTTGACGCGGGTCGAAACGGGATACTTGCTCAGTTCGGCACGCACCTTGTCGATGCCCTGGTTCAAGTCGATCTCGATGGTGTTGCTACCCTCGCCAGCCTTGGCATATTCAGCGGGAATGAGTTCTGAGGGATTGCTGTCCATCTTCTCCAACCAGATACCATCCTTATTGATCTTCGCCTTGATGTTGCGGTCGGCCGAGCAGCTTACGCCCATACCGATGGGACAGCTTGCACCGTGACGCGGCAGACGGATGACACGGATGTCGTGGGCCAGATGCTTGCCGCCGAACTGTGCGCCCAGTCCAATCTTGTGGGCCTCATCAAGCAGCTTGTTCTCCAAGTCAATGTCACGGAAGGCGCGTCCCGTCTCGTCGCCAGTGGTAGGCAGAGAGTCATAGTATTTGATAGAGGCGAGCTTCACCGTGAGCAGATTCTTCTCAGCCGAGGTGCCGCCAATGACGAAGGCGATGTGGTAGGGTGGGCAGGCTGCCGTTCCTAACGACTTCATCTTCTCCACGAGGAAGGGCAGCAGTGTGCCCTCGTTCTGGATGGTGGCTTTGGTCATGGGGTAGAAATAGGTCTTATTGGCCGAGCCACCGCCCTTGGCCACCATTACGAAGCGGTATTCTGCACCCTCCGTAGCCTCAATATCAATCTGTGCGGGCAGGTTGCAGCGGGTGTTCACCTCGTCGTACATGTTCAGCGGTGCATTCTGCGAGTAGCGCAGGTTGTCCTGTGTGAAGGTGTTATAGACACCGAGGGAGAGCGCCTCCTCGTCCTCAAAGCCGGTCCACACCTGCTGACCCTTCTCACCATGGATGATGGCAGTGCCGGTGTCCTGACAGAAAGGCAGGATGCCGCGTGCAGCCACCTCGGCATTGCGCAGGAACTGCAGGGCTACGTACTTGTCGTTATCGCTGGCCTCGGGGTCACTCAAGATAGCGGCCACCTGCAGGTTGTGTTCGCGGCGTAGCATGAACTCCACATCATGGAAGGCCTGCTGGGCCAACAGAGTGAGCGCCTCCTTGCTCACTTTAACTATTTCCTTGCCTTCGAACATGGCGGTGCTCACGCCTTCTTTCGACAGCAGTCTATACTCGGTCTTGTCTTCGCCCAGCTGAAACATGGGGGCGTACTTGAATGCTACTGGTGTTGCCATAGGTTTTCTTGTTTTTTTATTGTTATTGTTTTTCTTCTGTTTCTTTTTTCCTTTCATTGCGAAGTTGTTTGCAAAAGTACACAAAAAAGCCGAAAGAGCAAAACTTTCAGGCTATTTTTCTGTTTGCATAAAAAAAAAGAGGCTTGGTGTCTTGTTTTTATATAAATTATTGTATCTTTGCACCATTGGATCTATAATTATTGAGGGCGTTGTGTCAATGCTTTGCTCATCCCTCACCACCATACTATTATTACCAACCGAATCAAATTACTTACTAATAAGAAAGAAGATGAGAAAAATGACATGTATGCTGATAGTACTGATGTGTGCTATCATGGCCAACGCACAGACCGACTACACGTCGCTTATTACGAATCCCAGTTTCGAACAGGGTACCGACGGATGGGAGCATAAAGGCATGAGTGCCCAGGGCAACAACGTCTTCTCCATCAAGGACGGCAACACCTACATGGAACGCTGGACAGGCCGAGGAGGAGCAGTGGGTAGCGGCAAGCTGTCGCAGGTCTTGTACGACCTGCCCCCCGGCAACTACGAGCTTAGCGTAGCAGCACAGAACATACAGGAGGATACGCCGCAGAAGGCACAGACAGGCGCCTGGATCTTTGCAGAGAGTCCTTCGCTCTTCACACTTCCCTCTACGCTCAACAAGACTACCGTCACCGTTCGCGACACCTATAAGGTGGCCTTCAACTTCGTGACGGGCAGCGTCACCATAGGCTTCGAGGCCAAGGATGCGTCGGGCAACTGGATTGCCGTCGATAACTTCAGACTGACACGGGTAGGCGACGACCTCAGCGCCGAGCTGACGGAAGCCATCCAAAACGCAGAGACTGCCTATGGCAACGCCTCGGGCAAGGAGAGCCAACAGCTGAAGGATGCCATCAGTGCTGCACAGGCCGTTGCCACTAAGAGCAACGCTACTGCCGATGAGCAGGCCGCCGCCATCGTGGCTATGGAGCAGGCCATCGACATTTACCTCCGTGCCAACGCTGGCAGCGACAATCCGCTCGACATGACCGACCACATCATCAACCCCAGTTTCGAGACCGGTGACCTGACGGGATGGACTTCCTCTGGCATGGGCACACAAAGCAATTCTATATTCAGTATCAAGGACGGAAGCATCTACGTTGAGAAATGGTCGGGCCGAGGTAGCGCCGTGGGTGACGCACGTCTCAGCCAGAAGCTTACCAATATGCCGGCAGGACGCTATCGGCTGACAGCTGCCGCACAGAACATTCAAGAGAATACGCCCCAAGAAGCGCAGTCGGGAGCATGGATCTTCGCTGGCTCTCACACCGAGGCCGTCACCGTGCGCAACACCTACACGCTGGAGTTCGTTCAGGTGGCCGACGTGCTTGAGATTGGCTTTGAGGCCAAGGGCGCTACTGGAAACTGGATATCTGTGGACAACTTCCGACTGGAATATATCAGCGACGACATGACCGACGTGAAGACCGAGCTCTCGGCACTTATTGCACAAGGCGACGACTTGGACGGCAAGCGCATGAACGCGGAGGCAAAACAGGCACTTACCGAAGCCCTCGCTGCAGCACGTGCCGCCCTCAATGCGGGAAGCGGATTAGCTTCGGCTGCCACAGCCTTGGAGGCTGCTATAGCCACTGCCACCACCTCGCACGAGATCTTCGCCCGGCTGGCCGATGCCATTGCTACTGCGAACGAAGAAATAAGTGTTGGCAGTGGTTCTGCCACTGCTACAGAAGCCTATCAACAAGCCATCAACGCCGCACAGGCCGTCTATGACGCTGCCGCGACTACCGACGAACAGGCGGAAGCCGCCATCGCCGCACTGGCCGACGCGTCGTTTGCCTTCAAGGTACAGACTGGCGGCGAGAGCGGAACGGCTCCCACCGTCACCACCGACACGCGCTTCATACGTGGTTGCACATGGGCCTTCGGACGTAGCACCGTGAAGGGTGGCAATATCCTTGAGGAGGGCTTCTGCTGGAGCGAGCAGCCCGACCCGAAGGTGACCGACAACCGCACCACCGAGTACCTGAACCAGGCGGGCAAGATCTACTGGATACGCGACCTGAAGCCAGCCACCGTATATTATATGCGTGCTTACGCCATCAACAAGGACTATGCCGTGGGCTATGGCGACGTGATCAAGGTGGTCACCGTGCCCAAGGGCACCGTGGGTCACTGGTATAACAACGGAGGCGACGAGGCCTCCAACGACCGCATTAACTATGCTATCAACCTGTCGATGGATTACTACTGGAACAACCTGACCAGCATCCACGGCTTCGGCATCAGCGTCTCCTTCGGATCGGGCACTCCCACTGCCGACTGTAGCTATGGCGGCTCGATGCGTGTCGGACCCAGCAGCAGCTACCAGCAGCCCGGCACCATCATGCATGAGGCCTTCCACGGTATTGGTGTAGGTACCCACGGCATGTGGTGGAACGGCGAGATGCGCTCCGCTGGCAACCGCGGCGACTGGCTCGGCGACCGTGTGACCGAGGCAGTGCGCTTCTGGGACAACAGCACCACTGCCGTCATCACCGGCGATGACATGCACCTCTGGCCTTACGGCTGTAACGGTGCCCACGAGGACACCCATAACGACAACCTCTATTGTATGATGGGTATTTTGGCACAGGCACTCAACGAGGACGGTCTGCCCGGCTCGGGCGAGATAGGCTACGCCCTGCCTTACTACGCCTTCAACCATGAGGACGGCGTGAAGTACTACATCAAGAACGAGGATGAGAGTCGCGGACTGCGCAGTGCGTATCTTGTGGAGACTGCCAACCATACCCTGGAGTGGAAGACGATGAGTGCCGTGGAGGCTGCTGCCAACAATGCCGCTGCCTGGTATCTCAGCTTCACGCCCAACAACCAGTATTACCAGCTTCGCAACGCTGCCACAGGCTACTACATGACCTACGCCTCAGGCATCAAGACTGTCAACCATGCTTCGGCCACGAGTGCCGACAACTTCCACTTGATGCGCGGACGTGTCGACGTGGACGGACACCGCGGCTACTATATCATCCATCCTGAGAGTTCGGCCAACCCGCCTTGTCTCAATGCTACAGCCAACGGCAAGACAGGAACCGCGCAGTGGAATATTGCCAAGAGTGCGAAGACACAACGTTGGCTCATCCTCACTGCAGAAGAGGCATTGAACTTCGACAACGGAAACATTGACCTTGCACGCAAAGAGCTGAGTGACCTGTTGGCACAGATACGCAAGTTGGCACAGACGCCACACAACGAGGACGTGGTGGGTGCCGACGTGACACTGGCTTCCACGCTTAGTGACATCGAGAGTGAGGCTGCCGCCTGCACCAAGGGCAGCGAGATCACCGCACTCATACAGCAGGCACGCACGGCTGCCGTCGACTTCCTCTCCAGCGTCTCGGCTACTGACGAGGCAAAGCCATTTGACCTCTCGTTCATGATTGAGAATCCTGACTTCGACAGCGATGCCACCACCGGATGGACATCGACCAACGGCAACCCAGGCTATGGTGCCAAGGCTGCGGAATTCTACGAGAAGACTTTCAACTACTATCAGGCACTCGACAACATGCCTTCGGGCCACTACGAGTTGCATGCATACGCCTTCCAGCGTCCTGGTGCCTACGATGCCGTGCTGGCGCCCTATCTCAGCGGCACAGCCAAGGTTACGAGCTCACTCTATATCAATAGCACCTCGGCCGACGTGAAGCATATCTGCGACGACCGTCAGCCCAATGCTCTCTACACTGGCGACGGCAGCGACAAGAAGCTTTCTGATGGCACCTACATCCCCAACACCATGACGGGTGCCTCGAAATACTTTGCCAAGGGACTCTACGATAGCAGCGTCGACGCCCTCTTCGAGACAAAGGGCGGCACCCTGCGTGTAGGCATCAAATGCACCAACGCTCCAGCATGGTACTGGACCATGTTCGACCACTTCCGTCTCTACTTCTTTGGTGGCAACAAGCCCTCCGACGGCATCGACGTTGCGAAAAGTGGAACGCGGAAAGAGGAAAGTGGAAAGGTTTACGACCTGCAAGGTCGTCGCATAGATGCTTTGCATAAGAAAGGACTTTACATCATCGATGGGAAGAAAATGGTTATTTCCAAGTAAAAACGCTCTGTTATCTATGAGACGACTCGCCATCGCACTGTTCTGCGCAGCCCAGTTTTCTATAGTCAATGTTAAGGCCCAGAATCTCTTCGGCCACGCCTTGGTGCCCGACATGATTGCCGATGCCAGCATCGAGCTGGTGGGCGACACGTTCTATTGCTACGCCACCACCGACGGCTACGGAAGGGGACTGGACACGTCGGGACCGCCAGTTGTGTGGAAGTCGAAAGACTTTCTGCACTGGAGCTTCGAGGGCATCTGCTTTCCTTCGGCCGCCAATGAGAAGTTCTGGGCACCCAGCAAGGCTGTCGAGCATAACGGACGATGGTATCTGTATCCTACGGTGAACCACTACATGCATGTAGCTGTGGCCGACAGTCCCAGTGGCCCGTTTCGTCTGGCTCGTGGCGAGGACAGGTTTGACAAGCCTTTCTCTTCGGCTTCCACCCTGCGTCAGGACGGTGACCGTGGGGGCATCGATGCAGAGGTCTTCGTGGATGATGACGGTCAGGCCTACGCCTTCTGGGGCGGTCGACATGTGGCACGGTTGGCCGATGACATGATGACACTGAGCGACATACAGACCATCGAGACACGTCGCAAGGAGTACAGCGAAGGCCCTATCTTCTTCAAGCGCAGGGGCATCTACTACTACCTCTACACCATTGGCGGTGACGAGTGCTATGAGTATTATTACCAGATGAGTCGCACGTCGCCCCTCGGCCCTTACGAGACACCTGCCCACGACCTTGTCTCGACGACGAATGTAGAGCGTGGTGTCTTCGGCCCCGGTCACGGCTGTGTGTTCAATGATGGCGATGATTATTATCTTGCCTTCTTGGAGTTCGGACGTCGCAGCACCAACCGCCAGACGTATGTGAACAAGCTGGAGTTCAACGACGACGGCACCATCCGGCAGGTAGAGGTGACACTCGACGGTGTGGGAGCCCTCCGTCCGGTCAATGACTATCAGGAGTTGCGGCCCGTCAGCATCACGGCATCGAGTACACATGAGCCACTGGAAATCCGTTACCAGAACGACCGCCGCTGTCAGCGCACGGAGCACTTCGACGCAAAGTTTGCTGTTGACGGAGCAAACGGGTCGAGGTGGCAACCCCTTGACAACGATTCATCCTGTTGGCTGATGATTGACCTGGGCGAGAGCATCCCCATCAGCAGGAGTGAGCTATACTTCGTCCGGCCTACGGCTGGTCACGCCTACGTGTTGGAAGGTTCGCAGGACGGCAAAAAGTGGAAGCGCTGCGGTGGACATGCCGATGTGCAGATACGATCTCCCCATACCGATTTTGTCAACAAGGCCTACCGCTACCTGCGTGTCACCATCACCGAGGGCGTCCAAGGCCTATGGGAATGGCGCGTGCTGGGCAGTCAGCCGCAGGATGCCCGCATCCCCCAGCCACAGCCGAAAGTCACCTGGGGCGACTGGCAATATAAATCTCAATTCTCAAACCTCAAATCTCAAACCATCACGAATCCTATCATCCCTGCCGACTACAGCGACCTTGACTGCATCCGCGTGGGCGACGATTACTATGCCATCTCGTCGACCATGCAGTTTGCGCCAGGCATGACCATCCTCCACTCACGCGATCTGGTGAACTGGGAGATTGCAGGCCATGCCGTCACTGACCTCACGCAAATCTCCCCTGCCTTGGGCTGGCAGCAGATGGATCGCTATGGCCGAGGCATTTGGGCAGGTTCGCTACGCTACCACGACAACCGCTTCTATCTGTTCTTCGGAACGCCCGACGAAGGGTACTTTATGACCACAGCTGAGAAGGCCGAAGGGCCGTGGGAACCTCTGACGCCTCTGCTTCAGGAGGCGGGCTGGGACGACTGTTCCGCTATCTGGGACGAACAGGGACACGCTTGGTTCGTGGGCACCAGTTTCCGCGAGGGCTACAAGACCTATCTCTTCCGCATGGCTGACGACGGTCGCAGCATTGACCGCAGCAGTGCTCGTCTCGTCAACGAGGGCAATGGACGCGAGGCCAACAAGCTCATCTACCACGATGGGTACTATTACCTCGTATTCAGTGAGCACAAGGACGGCATAGGCCGCTATGTGATGGCAAAGCGCGACCGCAAGATGACGGGCCGTTTCCTTGAGGAGCGTCAGCTGCTGCTACCCTGTCGCGAGGCTCACGAGCCCAACCAAGGTGGCATCATCGAAGCTCCCTCAAATCTCCGCTCGACCTCTGGTCGCTTGCTACCGGAGGGACGCAAGAAACCTCAAATCTCAAATCTCAAATCAAATTGGTATTTCCTCACCCATCACGGCGATGGTGATTGGAGCGGACGTATCGTCAGCCTGCTGCCCGTTACATGGCATGACGGCTGGCCGATGATGGGCGACACCCGAGGTGGTCAGCCCGGCACGATGGTATGGGAGATGGCGATGCTAAGGGAAAAGTGTATAGTGAAAAGTGAAAAATGTATAGTGAAAAGTGAAGAGTGTAAAGTGAAAAGTGAAAAGTGTGAAGTGGAAAGGGATAAGCTTGCACTGCAGCGCAGCGACGATTTCGATGCTACGAGCCTCGGCCCTCAGTGGCAGTGGAACTATCAGCCGCGCTCAGAGATGTTTTCCCTCGTTGATCGTCCCGGTTGGCTGCGTCTCAAGGCCTTCCGTCCGTTGGAGCCAGACAAGCTGTTGAAGGCGGGTAACACACTCACGCAGCGTTCGTTCCGGACAGAGGATAACGTTGTGACACTACGCATAGACATCAGTCACATGGCCGATGGCCAGCATGCTGGCCTCTGCCATTTTGCCCAGCACTCCGGCTGTCTGGGGGTGGTGTGTGAGGACGGAAATACGTATTTGGAACTGCGCCACGACGACCATTGTCAACGAGGCAATGCTATCGACAGCCCCTACCTCTGGCTTCGCTCCACATGGGGCCTCGACGGCCAGTCACATTTCTTTTATAGCCTCGATGGCAACCACTTCGTACCTTTTGGCGACTATCACCTCTCGTGGGGCTACTACCGTGGCGACCGCATCGGCATCTACAACTATAACAACAAGTCAGACAATGGCTATATAGATGTCGATTACCTGCATTAGTCCGTCGTGTACGAACATCAAGAAAACATTTTTAGAGAAGGAAACTAATACTCTTGCATACTCTGATTGTTAAACCTCTAGAATCGGTACGTCAATCCTATCTTAACATTTGAACATGAACCTATACCAAATTCCATGAACCAACGGACTCTTTTTACACCAACTTCCAAACCAAGTGGAGTGAAGTAATATGCGAAGCCCAAGTGACTTCTTTTGTATTCGTCTGCCTTTTCTTTTGGAATCAAGTCTGAGTCAAGATATAAAGACTGATTATGGAACCCTGCGGATATTTTACCATATAAGCCCCAGCTACTGTCATAATACACCTTCAAAGATGGCATCAAAAAATAGGACATTCCCTTGATATCCGTATACCCTGTTTTCTTTTTTCCTTTCTCAAGTTCGTAGAACTCAGGGTACCCCCAGTGGTATTGCGTACCACATAATCCGAAAAGGCCACCCACAGCAATGGAGCGATCAAAATGGTAGTAATAGCTAACGGTCATTAATGGACTGCGCGTCTCAAGGTTCGTTCTATCGTTTGACCATTTGTACATGAGAACATTAGTCCCATCAAGTTCATAGCGATTGAAATGTTTCTTGGCCTCATTTTCATATTTATCACTCCAATTACTTTGAGCATCTATGCTACCTATACTTATGTTCACTTCATGCTTATAGTAACTTGTTTTGTTGTCATCTGGAGTAGAAGCAAACGTTGAAATGACACATGCCAAAGAAATTAATAAAAATACAATAAATTTCATAATAAAAAGGATAAAAGCCCTAATATACAATCCCATTGGTCGTGCTATCTTTGGCAACAGCCTGAACTTGGGCATTTCCATCTTGTATTACTCTTATTCTACATGGATTCGTATTACTTAACATACCATCAATATAAAGAAAGATGTATGCTTCTCTCAGATTAGCATTATTGTTCGGTTCTACATTCACAGTGAGAATGGCTGGACCTTTCCCAGAGGTGGGGGAAACATAAAGGAAGTAGTTTTTATCATTTAGAAAGTGCCACTCGGTCTCTGTCACAACAACAACTGACCGGCATCCACCTGCGGCAGGGAACTTCAATTCTTCCTCGCTTACATCAATATAGTCCGTGTCGCCAGGTGGTGGGGCATAGCATGCCATAAAAGTAAACGTTGAACTAAACCCCAATATTGTCAGCATTTTGACGAGCAAATTGTCAAGCCATTTGTAAAATCTTTCTTTCATAAAAATGCTTTAGAAATTGGTTATCACAGGATAATCATCAGAGGTAACAGAGCCGCTGCTATTTCTTGCAGTACATTTCACATAATACTTTGTTCCTTTCTTCAGACCTCTAATTGTTGCACTGATTTCCTTGTTGGTAATCGTGGCGGAAGCAGATGATGAAGCGGAATACTCTCCGTATTTGATTGAGGCACTCGAAGCCCTCTCATTCGTATAGAACTTTACTGTAACCGAAGTTTGGGTAGCTGTGTAGTTGAAGTTTGTGAAGTAGAGGGACTCCGTCGAACTACCGCCTCCACCAGAATACCCTCCACTTCCTGATGAACCATATACGGCACGAACAGACATGCCATTACTACGATAACCATTCCATCCCGCATCACCACTTCCAAATTGATCATTGCTGCTAAATCCAAAAGAGTAAGCCCAAGGATAATCATCGCTATGCTCAGAATGGTTAGCCAAAGTAGATGTCCAATAGCTTCCACACTCAGTCAAGTCCTTTGTGTCATAATCGTCCTTTTCACCTGCAGCTGGAAAGAATATGCTATTACCATTAGGGGCTGTAAACATCCGGCCTTTAATGCCCTTATACGTAATCCATTTTGAAGCACATTTGTTTTCAATTTCATCATATTCCGCTTTAGTTGGCATACGCCATGAGCCTCCCCATATAGAATAGGCAGCATCATATCGAGTACCAGATATATCTCCACTGCTAATATAGGTGTATTTAAAACCATAATTTGTAGATTTGAAAAAAGCATAATTGCTATAATCATAATAATCTTTCTCAGAGGTTTCACCCCAAGCGAAATAACTACCATAGCTTTCTGGCGTATATGCCCCTACATTGCAAGTAGCCCATTTTACGCTGAGTCCCAAATCAACATAATCATGCCCGTCAAGCTTCCCTGTAGTGTTGGGTTCGTTGCTATTTACATAGCCACCTCCTGAAGCATTTCCATTGTCATCAATAACCGTATTCGAACTGTCATCGTCATCATCACCACATGATGAAAGACTCATACAAACCATTGCTGAAACCACTATGGCCAGCAAGCTCCAAAGATTTTTCTTTTTATCCATAAGCATTGTTTTTAATTGTTAATCAATTTGGTAAAATGTTGGATTTGCCAGATTCGTCAGCCAGCCTAAAGAAATCATAGCAGAGTTGGCTCTTTGTATCTATTCCAGAAAAGCTGACTGTGTGTCTTCCCTTAAAAGTTACTGATTTGATGTTAGTCGTAGAGAATTGGCCAACAAGATATTGAATGCTCGATATGTCTCCACGAAGTGATCGTTTGTCACTTCTCATTGAAACCAAACTGGTGGAAAGTCGGAACCCTATTCCTAACCAACTTTTGAAGATTGCCATCTCGTTTGTTTGTATTGTCTCTCCGTTTGCCAATTCTATTTTCAGTGACATGTTCTTCAGTCCTTCATCAGAAAGATTACCCAGTATACCATCAAAATCTGTTTCAGAGACGACATTGAAATCTATGTTGAACGTTGGCGCAGCGTTATAATTCGTACTTATTACGGTCTCTAAAGATACATATTTTCCATCAATATTTTCTACTCCACACCATACTCGGTGTACCTTCTGTTCGTCATTAAACTTATAATAAGCTTTGCTATTCCATTTTGCGTATGCTTTTTCTTTGGCTTTCTTTATTCGCTCTTTCGACCAATCAAAATAAACGGTCGAAGCATTGTTTCTTGCATCGGCATCGCCAATGGAATATGAGTAAGAACCGTATTTATCACAGATAAGATAATCACCATGCCTGTTGAATTTCACAAATTTCGCTGTATGCGAAAAGTTGCGCATAGCTGTTTCTACCTTATCTGGAATACGACCGCAATATCTGGTACCGTCGGAATAGCAAAAAACAGCACCGTCGCCAGAAATGTTCACAGAAAACAACTCGCCGTACTCATCGACGTTGTCATCATAAAACGATTGATATATCGCATTGTTACTCTTGAAACCATCAGATGTGGTAATGGCATAAGTGCCGCTCTCGTTGAAAGAAATTGACCTGAACTTGGTTCCATAGGAATAATCGTCTAAAGCGGACTTAAGTGCAGAAGGAAGAACGCCATACCATTCTTTGTCATTAAAAACGACGATGAAATTCCCGTTTTCGGTGATATTAACATCGTTAATAGTTCCACCACTCTTATTAATGGACTTTAACTTGGAAGAGATTCTGTCATCAACAGCGGCACTACAAAAGTATCCATTACTTCCATAAAGTGCAACTGCACCATGTTCCAATGATAGCGTACCATTATTACATTCGCCCCATTTTTTGATTGCTTTACGCAACTGGTTACGCCCATATTTGGTGTTGCGCTGTATCGTATTACCTATTTGCTGGCCTAAAGCATATCCTTGATTATAAGGATTGTATGGGTTGTAAGGATAAAACTGTGCTTGCACTTCGTAAGCGATAAAGAGGACGAGGAACAATGGAATCATTCTCACGTGCACCTTCGTTTTTAAGGCTTTTGATAAAGAAAGATATTGTTTCATTATTTATTTTGCAATTAGTTTGTCGTGATAAATTTAGGTCTTTTCCGTATTAGAACGAAATAGCTGGCTTTATGACTGGCGTCAGTTCCTTCCAAACCGATAGGTTAACCCTATTTGCAGATTAATAATCGAACCAAAGCCAAGTTCAAAGAATCCTCTCACCTTCCATTAGTTACCTGATTATTATCTTCCTTGTAAGTTTTCCTTGCCGTAATATGTAGATGCCAGATGGCAAACACCCTACATTTCTTATATTCTTTCCAATGTGTCTACCGTCCAGGCTACATAATTCCATTGTTTGATTGGTTGTATCAGATATATCATCAATTGATGATATTTCTTGTTCTTTATATAATCTAATGTTGTCAATAAAAATCCCACCAGTATAAACCCTTCCATATAGCTTGTATCTGAACATATTGCTAGCAAAGGTTAATGGCAAATCAATTTTATTCCATTGAGTCGTGACCTCATTCAAAGAATAAATATTATATTCGCCATATTCATCCTCAACGAATATGTTGAATGATGGAACGGTTACAGAGTTAGACATGCAATAAATATCAAACGATAATGTATAGTTGGCCCCTGCTTCGACCCTTAAATCACTGCTAACAGCTTCTGACTCATTCATCTGACTTCCCTTTCCAGCGTAAAGCATAAGTATCTTTTCACCGTCTGAGGCTTCAGGTATCAAATCAGCATTCATTACATAATTACCTTTTGCATATGTACGCCACACTTCTTTTCCTGCTGCAGAGTTGATGCCCATGCGGTCAGATATATTTGTTTCAAAACTCTCTTGATAAACAAGGTCTTTTTCTATAGGCAGGTCTGGAGTGTCTGGCTCATCAATATTTTCATTGCCTGTAGTAAATGAAATACTGCCATCAGATGTATTCATTGTAATATACGAAATAGATACTTTGGCAGCGCTTCCATTCCATGCAACGGCTGCAGGTGATGTTGTGGGTGTGAATGCTCTTACATTTTTACTGCCCGGGAATGGACACTCGGCAGAATTAATTTTACCGTATTTTTTCTTACTTGGTTCAGAATAAGAGGCGCATACAGGATAAAATCCCTGTGGACTCGTGGCATTTATCGTATTGGTTGAGTTATACCTGTCAATATTGGGATGTACGTGGTAAATCATCAGACCCGCCCCTGGGAGTGCAGCATCGAAACTATATTTTTGCCTGTTCTCCAAGAGAAAATAGTCACCTTCTTTGCCTGTTTCAACTCTATAGATAAGTGTTCGTTCTGAATTATCTACCTCCATCCGAGGCATTGAAAGATGTTGGTTGGCACTCAAGATTACTTGATTATTCCAACCAAATACAGTGCTACGAACGTATGGATTAAAATTGGGGGGCGTTTTCCCGTTGTCATTCCAACTTCCACTTGCCATTATGTCCCACTGGCCAGTACCTTCATATTCTCCGCCAGTTCCATAGTTCGTATCGTAATAATCCATTGCACCAAGAGCATGCCCCAGCTCATGGCAGATCACACCAATGTTGGTAATATTTGAACCACGATTGTCTCTCAATTCAGGTGAGCAAGAATATCCAGAAAAAGAATAACCTACCTCGTTCTTCAGTGATATCCGATGAGGAAATTCATGTGCCCAGATGGCATCAGAAGATGCACCTGCCTCTTCTCCATATCCAGCATAAATAATGTGTACGTTGTCTACAATCCCATCGCCATCATTATCATAGAGAGAGAAATCAACATCTTCTGGTAAGCTTTTGATTGCCTCAATACAAAGTTCAAGTGGATTTGAGTCACTGCCTCCACTTGTTGAGTTACCACCATAATATCTCATGTTGTTTTTCGCTGTATAGGGACCATATACGTCTGACACATAGTCTAACTGGCTTTGTGATGCAAATCTATAATAATTCCTTACACTACCCGTAGCACCTCCTTCTTGGTAATCCAATGTATTGAATAATGCCTCAAAATCTTCTCTTGACTTTTGAAATGCCAGATCTTTATATTGCATCAAAATTACTAATGCATGACGTTCACCCACTATTGGCGAGTTAGAGCTGGCTCTATAATTGTCTTGTGTTCTGTTTGGTCGAGTCTGCTCAACTCGTTTTGGCATTATCCTTTTAGGGCAAAGGGCTTTAAACTCCATAAGTTCTATGCTTTCATCCTCAATAGATATAAGTTTATAGGGGGATTTTGTGATTCCTCCATCATTAGTCAAATTTGCATACCACCATCCTGTAGAATCACTTAATAATGTGTATCCGTCTTCCGTAATGGCATATTTATAATGTTCATCGCCTCTTATATATATGCAAGCAAACTTTCCGTTATCTGTTTGAACGGTCACTTTATATGGATAGGCTGGAACAGCTAATACATCCGAACTTATATAAACGAAGACTAACAGACAAAAAAACACTGGAACTATACAATTCTTCATTGCCCTTTTCATAAACAAATATGAAGTCCTCTCCCCTATCAATATTCAGACGAAAGGACTTCATATTATCATTAAACTTTATTTACGCATTTGACGCATCTTATTAGCTCGTTCTCTTTCTACAGAACGTCTATATGTTACGTTCTGGAATTCATCATTATTATGTCTAATTAATTTCCTAGACTCATCCTTGCTGGTGTCCCATTGGAATCCAACGAGGTCAGAAGACAACTTGCCGTCCTTGAAAACGCCCCATCCATAGGCGAAACAAATGGGTATATATGAAAGCAAGGTCGTAGAATAGGTGAACGTATGGTTGTTAGGATAATCTGTGACGATTTCCATTTCCCAGGTTTCCGCAAACCAATGTTTCTTTTTGTTTTTAAGATAATAGTTGATTTCAAAAGCATAGACTACGCTATTATAGGTATCCATTTGAATACCATAAATCAGATGGTAGGTATTGCAATATCCTTCCTTGATAGCATCAAACCAGAATCCTTGTGAGAATTTGCATGCAACATTGTCGAAATTCACCCAAGCATCATCATCTACATTCAAGAATGCGGGAGTCTTTATCTTCGTCTTTTTCAGTTCGCCAGCCTTACCATCTCCATCGTAAGCAATAGTTACGAGATAATATGTGGAACTCTGTGTAATTCTATTGTCATGACTATCATATGCAACAAATGAAATATAATCATCAACAAACTTAAGTTCCTCTTCCTTGCTAATCTCCTCAACAAGCTCATTGTCTGTCATTCTGTTAAACTCTCTTTCTGAGAGCAAAATCCATTGGAACTTATTTACATTAGATGTTGCAGTATATTCCCATCCGATACGATCATATAATGCAACCTCATTTGCTGGCAGAACATAGCAAACTGGTTTGCCTTTGTCTTGTTTAATTTCAATGGTTACACTTACTCCAGAACCAGACAGCGTTAATGTAGCTGTTCTTTCTTTATCAGAATTGTTTTCGGTTCTCGGATAAATTGATAAGTCAACTTCGCCTTTGCCGCGTTCTGAAGAAACATATAGCCAATCTTCATTACCGCTCATTGTCCATTCAACATTTGACTTTACCTTGATTACCTCCTTATAGTCTACGCCACTCTTACCGCTACCAAAGAGTCCGGGAAAAGGTGATGGATTAGCTTCATTAGCTCCATTAACTGTTATAGATGCACTTGCTCCTTTCTGGGTGACATTGACTGGATAGCTAAGCTCAGATTTTTCCGTGGAAGTAACTACAATAGTTCCTGTCCTGTCAGAGGTTTCTGTGTTTTCCTTTGCCGAAATAGCAACCTTGTTGCCATTCTTATAGGCTGTAAGCCATTCCTTTCCAATAGTCACGTCAACAGACCAATCTGTGTTCTCTGCGTTCACAATAATGTCGCCACTTGAACTACCATTAGCTTCAATGCTAACAGTACCACTTACCGAAAGTGTGGGGGCTGGTGGGTCATCATCACTTGGACAAGCCGTACAAATAAAAAGGGTTGAGAAGAGGAACGCATAGATTCCAATTTTTGAAAATAATTTCTTCATAACTTTAATAATTAATAGTGATACAATTAGTTTTAGATTTTTACCAGTATTCCAACACATCTGTTAGATACAATAAGGTCAAGGCAAAAAGTAATCGGCTTGAAGCTTGCTACCATGCGGGCACAAAGAATGGCGTGGCCATTCTTATGCACTTGACCTAAGGGGCAGACCTAGGAAATTTGGAACCCCTCCACACATTTATAAGGATAGCACCACGCCATAAAGACGCGTGCATAGCTAATTTGTGTGAAAGGGATGCCTTCCTCGGCTTCCCTCGCTTCTTAAATCGAACTATTCCAAAACAGATTTCCTAGGTCTTTTCAGTCAAGTGCGAAATAATAAGCTAATGCATCAGTGAAACCGGATTTCTCCCCAGTTCCGATTGCAAAAATACAAATAATAAAACAAACTACCATAACTTTTTTCAAAAAAATTAAAAAATAATTGTTATTTTCGTATGAAAGGGCAAAAAAGTATCATAAAAGGGAACAACAGGATCAGAAACCTTTTCAGACCCTCCAGCTTCTACAAAAGGCCACCACGACGGACGGACAATAATATATAATGTGGAAAAATGCTAATAAGGAGGTAGAGGCAGAAATGTGGTGGTATAACAAAAAAAGTCACCTCGCAGGAGGTGGCTCTTTATTGATTTCGCTTTCCTAGATGACCAATGAGGAAAAAGGTAGCATCGAGTAATGGTTGCAAGTCATCATTAATGACTTCTGATATGATGTCTACATCTATGTCAAAGTAGCCGTGGGCAATTCTGTTTCTCAATCCGAATACTTGATGCCAGGGTATTTCGGGGCGAAGAGGAAGCAACCGTCCTTCGGTAATCTTGTCTATCTTTCTGAATCCTTCGCCTATTGCCATTATCGTCATGCAGTTGCCAGCAAGATCCTGTACACCGCTTGGTGACATAAGCAATTGATTCATGTCTGTGATGCCTTGGTTCCATCTCATCAGGTTTTCAATGGAATCCTTAATCTGCAGAAGAATATCAAGCACTACCTCACGCTTGTCCGAAGATATCAATTCCATACTTGTCTATTTGATTTAGGAAAAAAGGACGCATGTTGCTATGCTTGCGTATCAAATCCACACTCGTGCCAAGTATTGACTCCAAATAGTCGGCAGCTGCACATAGCATATAAGCCTTTGGTGGCATGACGACAAAGAGATCTATGTCACTGCCACCATGATGCTCATCCTTGGCAACAGAGCCGAAAAGTCTCATATAACTGATGCCATAGTTTGTTCTTAGCACATCAGCATGACTTTTAAGTATGTCTATGTATTCTTGTCGTGTTCTTAATACCATAATCACTAGTGTCCAAAGAAATTTAGAATAGCCATCCCTGGCCATCATTCTCTGGCTCTAATTTAGAATTATCGATTCGATTAAATAACTCGGACACGGGCATCTTCTCAAAGAGAACCAGCCCGATTGCTTGAGAGAAAA
>JAFZIL010000035.1 GCA_017554385.1 Prevotella sp.
GAGGGGAGTGGCTGCGCCTCCCGTTGCGGCAGTATGTGGACTTTTTAAAGTGGACTCATTAATTATTTGTACCAAGTTATTTTTTTATCATCACTTAGTTGTGTAGTTTAACGATTTTAGTTGACTACTTGGAGTCTTACTCACGATAAAAGTTGACCCGGTTAAACTTTATTTTTAATTCACGTTGACTTGTAGTTTAACGATTTGGTGTAGGATAATTGCGGATAAATTGCGGATTATTTGTCTCTAACCAATTGAAAATGAGTGCTTGGTGTAGGATAGCGGGTTTTTTCGTCCTTTTATAGCTACCTTCACCAAAATATAACTTGTTCCTTTACAAAGTAGGTTGTCCAATTTGTTGTACCGCATTGCCCGACATCTTGTTCCGCGAAGCCAGCTGTTTTGTGCCGCATGGAATGGCCATGCTCAATTTGAAATGATATTTTTTCTTAATTTACAGGTTCAAAATAGATGATATTGAGTATTTATTTGTAAATTTGCTGCAAATTTGGGACAATTATGGCACCGGATAATAGAGAGAGATACATCAATCCGTACACCGACTTCGGTTTCAAGAAGCTGTTTGGCACTGAGATGAACAAGGATTTGCTCATCAGTTTCCTCAATGCCCTGTTTATGGGACATCAGAACATCAAGGATGTGAAATACCTACCTACAGAGCATTTTGGTGTATATGGCGATAGCCGTCGTGCTATTTTTGACGTGTATTGTGAAGATGAGAACGGCGGTAAGTTTATTGTCGAGATGCAGAACGTGTATCAGCAATTCTTTAAAGACCGCAGCGTGTTCTATTCCACATTCCCTATTCAGGAACAGGCTAAAGTTGGTGCAGAGTGGGACTTTAACTTGAAGGAGGTCTATACAGTAGGCATCCTGAACTTTGAATTCCGTGACGATGAGTATTCTAAAGACTGCTATCACCACAAAGTAAAGCTGATGGATACTGCTACGAAGAAAGTATTTTTCGACAAGCTGACTTACATCTACCTTGAAATGCCCAAGTTCAACAAGACAGAGGATGAACTTGAGACGATGTTCGATAAGTGGCTCTTTGTGCTTCGCAATCTGTCGCGATTGTTCGAACGTCCCAAAGCATTGCAAGAAAGGGTATTCACTAAACTCTTTGAGCAAGCAGAAATTGCCCGATTCTCACCCGAGGAACGTCGCGGTTATGAGGACAGCGTAAAGGCCTATCGTGACATCAACAATGCCATCAATACGGCAAAGGCGGAGGCTAAGGCAGAAGGCCTTGCAGAGGGCGAGGCTATCGGTGCACAGAAAACAGCGAGGGAGAATGCCCGAAAAATGAAATCAGATGGCATGTCAGCAGAACTAATTACAAAATATACAGGGCTTTCTGCTGAAGAAATCAATATGCTATGACCCGGGAGCAACGGACGTACCCCTGATCCGTTCACTACACTCTTTATTCAGGACGAAGGTACCGCATTGCCCGACATCTTGTACCGCGAAGCCAGCTGTTTTGTGCCGCATGGAATGGCCTTTTGCAATATCGCACCGTGTTTATCCGTGTATGTCCGCTGCAATAAATTCAGAAAAAATCGTCGGAATTGTTCATCGTTTCAAAAATAATCATTATTTTTGCAAATGAAAATGAACAATTACCACTAACGAAATGAATAGCAAGGATATCCCTTCGAGGCGGTGTTCGAGAAGGTGCCTGTCGGCACACGGTCGTTCGGCATCGACATCGTTAGCGGTATCGAGGAGACAGCGACTCCCGACAGCATCACTCAGCCAAGCATCTACAACCTGAAAGGCCAGCGCGTCAGAACGATGCAGCGCGGACAGCTCTATATCGTGGATGGGAAGAAGTACGTAAGGAAGTAACTTGTATTGCTGACGGTTCAAGAAACTGCTGGGAAAGTAGAAAAATGGGTGTTAAAGATAAGAATTTGCTCTTTTTTATGCCGAATTACACATTTTAATTTACCTTTGCAAGCGAATTGTGATAATAGTAAACAGAGTATTAGTATTTATGAAGAATTTTTATCTGACCATCCTAACCATCACCTTACTGTCTGTTGCGGGAGCAACAGCAGCTCCACGTACGAAAGCCGAGATGCTGAAGGCTGCAAAAACAGCCATCAGCCAGCATCGCACGGCACGTCATCTGGCTCCGCGCAACGACGAACCGCGCGAGCTGAAGAAGACAGCTACATATTCCATCATTGGCTATGAGGAGGGCGGCTATGCCGTCGTCTCGACCGACGATCTGGTGCCCGAGGTGCTGGGTGTCTCTACATCGAGCTATTCAGAGGGACGTAACCAGAATTTCGAGTGGTGGCTGCGTACGATGGAAACGGTGGTGAGCTATGCGATGGCTCACAATGCACCGCTGAAGACCACCCTGCCCGATCCGAACAAGTATCCCACAGAGGTAAGCCCGATGGTGACCACTGAATGGGACCAGGAGGCTCCGTACAACAACATGTGTCCTACCTTCAGTGGCAGCACGAAGTGTCTCACGGGATGTGTGGCTACTGCCATGGCCCAGGTAATGGCCTACCACAAGTCGCCACAGCATGGCGAGGGCCAGCGCACCATCTACTATCCTTACGGCAACACCTATTCCGGCCAGCCTGTCACGGCTGATTTCGAGGGCGACATCTATGACTGGGAGAACATGCTCGACAACTATAGCACCGTGAGTTACAACCAGACCCAGGCCGACGCAGTGGCCCTGCTGATGCGCGACTGCGGCGTGGCTGCCGACATGCAGTATGGCGGTCCTAACGAGGGCAGTGGTGCCTACTCACAGGATGCTGCCGAGGGTTTGCGCAAGTATTTCGGCTTCGAGGAGGCACAGTGCTTAGAGCGCGACCAGTACACCGAGGCTGCCTGGATGGATATTGTCTATCGTGAGCTCAGCGAGAACGGTCCGCTCTACTATGGCGGTGCCGATGCCTGGATGGGCGGCCATGCCTTCGTGGTACACGGCTACCGTGCCGACGGCAAGGTCTACGTGAACTGGGGATGGAGCGGCGATGACGACGGCTACTACGACATCTCGCTGCTGAACCCCTCGTACTATACGTTCTCCTACGGACAGGACATGATCATCGGTGTGAAGAGCACCACCCACAGCCTGCTGCGCACTGAGACCGTCGACGTGAAGGCAGCAGGCTCGCTGCAGCAGACCGTCGAGGCCCTGGAGGGCGAGGGCGAGATAGGCTCGCTTACCGTGAGCGGACAGCTCAACGATAACGACCTGCTCTACCTGCGCTATCTTGCCAGCCGCGATGCCGACGGCTATGAGACCGAGGGCATGTTGCGCTCGATGGACCTGAGCAAGGCCGAGATTCCCGACAACACGTTGTCGGCCGAGATGTTCAAGAACTGCACCAGCCTGCGCCGCGTGCGTCTGCCCGAGTCGATCAAGGCCATTGGCGACGAGGCTTTCAAAGGCTGCACGCGAATCTACGAGCTGCGTGTGCCTTCGAAGCAAGTGCCCACGCTGGGTTCGTCGGTGTTCAGCGGAATAAGCTTCGGCACCGTCAAGCTCTACGTGCGCAGCGGCATGCGTTCCAAATACATGCAGATAGCCCAGTGGAAGGACTTCGGCACGAATAACATCGTGGAGTTCGGCACCAGCATCAAGGTGCGCAACACCATCCGCAAGTATGGCGAAGAGAACCCCGACTTCTTCTACTACGTCAACGGCGGAACCATCGTGGGCGAGCCCGAGCTCACCTGCGAGGCCACACCCGAGTCGCCTGCCGGACGCTATCCCATCGAGGTGGGGCGCGGCACCATTGAGACCGAGGACGAGATCGACTTCATCGACGGCTACCTCATCGTGCAGCGTGTCGACGCTACGGCTACCGTGGTCAACGTCAGCCGCCCGATGGGTGAGGAGAATCCTGAGTTCACCCTGACCTACGAAGGTCTGAAGAACAACGAGGAGCAGCCCGTATGGCTGGCCGAGCCCGTCTTTGAGTGCGAGGCCGACGAGGAGTCACCCGAGGGCGAATATCCCATCACGGTCAAGGATGCCGTGGCCCAGAACTATAACATGACCTTCGTGGCCGGCACGCTCACCGTCACCGCACCTATGCCCTCCTCCCTCAACCCTCAACCCTCCACCCTCCACCATCAACCCTCCACCACCTACAACCTTCAGGGGCAGCGTGTGGGCAAGAACTACAAGGGTATTGCCGTCAGCGACGGAAAGAAAATAATCATACGCAAGTAAAACAAAACCGTAATACACTGTTCGCCAATGAAAAAGTGGACCATCGATGACGCCCGCGAACTCTACAACATCAACGGCTGGGGAACATCCTACTTTGGTATCAACGACCAGGGTCACGTCTACGTGACGCCCTGCAAGGACCAGACGCAGATAGACCTGCGCGAGGTGATGGACGAGCTGGCGCTGCGCGACGTCACCGCGCCCGTGCTGCTGCGCTTCCCCGACATTCTCGACAACCGCATCGAGAAGACATGGAGCTGCTTCAAGAAAGCCTCGAAAGAGTATGACTACAAGGGCGAGAACTACGTGGTCTATCCCATCAAGGTGAACCAGATGCAGCCCGTGGTCGAGGAGATCATCTCCCACGGACGCAAGTTCAACCTCGGTGTCGAGGCCGGCTCCAAGCCCGAGCTCCACGCCGTCATTGCCGTACAGTGTCAGAGCGACTCCATCATCATCTGCAACGGCTACAAGGACCAGAGCTACATCGAGCTGGCCCTGCTGGCGCAGAAGATGGGCAAGCACATCTTCATTGTCGTCGAGAAGCTCAACGAGCTGGAGATCATTGCCCGCGAGGCGAAGAAGCTCAACGTTCGTCCCAACATCGGCATCCGCATCAAGCTCGCTTCGAGCGGTGCCGGCAAGTGGGAGGAGAGCGGCGGCGACGCCTCGAAGTTCGGACTGACGAGTGCCGAGCTGCTCGAAGCCCTGGAACTTCTCGACAAGAAGGGCATGCGCGACTGCCTGCGCCTCATCCACTTCCACATCGGTAGCCAGATCACGAAGATACGCCGCATACAGACCGCCCTGCGCGAGGCCTCGCAGTTCTATATCCAGCTGCATAAGATGGGCTACAACGTAGACTTCGTAGACTGCGGCGGTGGTCTGGGCGTCGACTACGACGGCACCCGCTCGCCCTCAAGCGAGAGTAGTGTCAACTACTCTATCCAGGAGTATGTCAACGACTGTATCTACACCTTCGTCGACGCAGCCAACAAGAACGACATACCCCATCCCAACATCATCACCGAGAGCGGGCGCTCCTTGGCTGCCCACCACAGCGTGCTCGTCATCGACGTGCTCGAGACCGCCTCGCTACCCGAGATGCCCGAGGAGTTCGAGCCCGACGAGAACTCGCACCAGTTAGTGAAGGACCTCTACGAGATCTGGGACAACCTCTCGCCCCGCAACGTGCTCGAAGACTGGCACGACGCCGAGCAGATCCGCGAGGAAGTGCTCGACCTCTTTGCCCACGGCATCGTCGACCTGAAGAC
>JAFZIL010000036.1 GCA_017554385.1 Prevotella sp.
CCCCTCCCTTCAAGGGGAGGGGCAGGGGTGGGGTCTGTATATTCCTCGCTGTCTGATATTTACAAACCCCACCCTGGCCTTCGGCCACCCCTCCCCTTGAAGGGAGGGGAGTGGCTGCGCCTCCCGTTGCGGCAGTATGTGGACTTTTTAAAGTGGACTCCTGTTTTGAAACTAAAACGAGAACTATTCTCGTGGCATGCGAGAACTATTCTCGTGGCAAGTGAGAACTATTCTCGCCGCTACACAGCACCGCTAAGTCCGCAAACAGCCCCTGTTTCCAAGCAGGTTTAAGGGTATTGGGGAAAGAGGGAGGGGGGCATACAGGGGGCACACTGGGGGCGCGTTTTTAGGCATGGTGTGCCCCCCGTAAATGCCGATATACAAAGGGAAAGTACGAAAAAGGGGGCACAGGGGCACACTATTTTCATCATTAAACATTACTCACATCTTCATTCTGCGCATTTTGCACCAGGACAAGACACTCAACGAATGGCAGCAATGGTGCGACCGCCTACACGCAAAAAGTGACACTGTGGCAGATATTTCGGGGCATAAACGAAAAAAATGGTATAATTATTTCGGCATCACGAAATAATTGATTAATTTTGCGCGTTATTTATTAAAAAGGAAGCAATATGGCACAACTTTCCAACCGCTTGCAGCGACTCGCACCATCGGCCACGCTGGCCATGTCGCAGAAGAGCGCCGAGATGAAGGCGCAGGGCATTGACGTCATCAACATGAGTGTGGGTGAACCCGACTTCAACACTCCCGACCATATCAAGGAGGCCGCCAAGCAGGCAGTAGACCAGAACTATTCGCGCTATTCGCCCGTGCCAGGCTATCCCGAGCTGCGCAAGGCTGTCGTGGAGAAGCTGAAGCGCGAAAACGGACTTGACTACTCGACAAGCGAGATCCTGGTGTCGAACGGAGCAAAGCAGAGCGTCTGCAACACGGTGATGGCACTGGTGAACCCCGGTGAGGAAGTCATCATCCCCGCCCCCTACTGGGTAAGCTATCCACAGATGGCCCTGTTGGCCGGTGGTACCCCAGTCTTCGTCGAAGCCACGTTCGAGCAGAACTTCAAGATGACGCCCGAGCAGCTCGAGGCTGCCATCACGCCAAAGACAAGGCTGCTGATACTCTGCTCGCCCAGCAATCCTACCGGCTCGGTCTATAATAAAGAGGAATTGCGCGCACTCGCGAACATTATATTACAACATGACGACCTCTTTGTGCTGGCCGACGAGATCTATGAGCACATCAACTACGTGGGTAAGCATGAATCCATCGCCCAGTTCCCGGGTATGAAAGAGCGCACCATCATCGTCAACGGCGTGTCGAAGGCATACGCTATGACGGGATGGCGTATCGGCTATATCGCTGCACCCGAATGGATTGTGAAAGGCTGTAACAAACTGCAGGGACAATACACCAGCGGCCCTTGCTCGGTGAGCCAGAAGGCTGCCGAATTTGCCTATACCCAGAGCCAGGACTGTGTCGAAGAGATGAGACAGGCCTTTGAGCGTCGCCGTAACCTTATCGTCGAGCTGGCCAAGGACATTCCCGGATTAGAGGTCAACGTGCCGGAGGGCGCCTTCTACCTCTTCCCCAAATGCTCGTCGTTCTACGGAATGACCGCCCCCAACGGCTCCGTCATTGGAAACAGCACCGAACTGGCCCTCTACTTGCTCGAAGAGGCTCACGTGGCCACTGTCGGAGGCGATGCTTTTGGCGACCCAGACTGCTTCCGTATGAGCTATGCCACAAGCGATGACAACATCCGCGAGGCCATGCGACGCATCAAGGAAGCATTGGCCAAACTGAAAAAATAACGTCCCACCGACGTTAAAAGTGGTTAAATAGTCGCAAAGTACGCATTTTCTTGTTATCTTTGCGCGAGATTCTGTCATGTCGGGACGTCATTGCATCCTATGACTGGCAGGAAAGCATGAACAGATATTTACATTCAATCAATTTTTAATAACTAAAAAACAAAAATCAAACTTATGGCAACAACAACAAAGGCTGCAGCCCCAGCCAAGAAACAGGGCTTCGGTGGTATCAAAGCTGCTTGGATTATCCTCGTCATTTGCTGCGTACTCGCTTATTCGTTCTACTATTTCGTACTCGGTAATCCCGACAACTTCGTGGGTGGCGACCGTGAAGGTCATCCCGCAAACCTGATGGGTACTGTGTACAAGGGCGGTTTCGTTGTAGGTGTGATCCTCACCCTGCTGCTCACCGTGATCGTGCTTGGTGTAGAGCGCTTCTTCGCCATCAAGTCGGCTTCCGGCACCATGAATCTTGGTAAGTTCACTGCTCAGGTGAAGGCCCTCATCCGTGACCAGAAGTTCACCGAGGCTCGCGCTCTCTGCAACAAGATGCAGGGTTCGGTGGCCAATGTGGTGCTCGCTTCCATCAACGCCTATGAGGACGTGGAGAAGAACGAGACGCTGAAGAAGGCTCAGAAGGTTGCTAAGATCCAGCAGGCTCACGAAGAGGCAACCCAGCTCGAGATGCCTACGCTGCAGATGAACCTCCCGATGGTGGCTACCATCGTTTCTCTCGGTACCCTGACCGCTCTGTTCGGTACTGTGCTCGGTATGATCGGATCATTCCAGGCTCTGTCTGCCGGTGGTGGTGCTGACTCTATGGCTCTGTCGGCTGGTATCTCTGAGGCTCTTGTGAACACCGCTTCAGGTATCTTGACCTCTTGGTTCGCAACCGTTATCTACAACTTCTTCTCGAACAAGATCGACAAGCTGACTTACGCTCTCGACGAGGTTGGTTACACCATCGCTGCTACTTACGATTCTAACCACACCGAGGCATAATTTGTTTTACCTTATTAATTAATAACGCTTTAATCAATGGGTAAAATAAAAATTGCAAAAAAGGACATCTGGATCGACATGACGCCAATGTCGGACGTGATGACCCTGTTGCTCTGCTTCTTCATGTTGACATCAACATTCTTGACGCCAGAGCCAGTGAAGGTCAACACTCCGAGTTCGGTTTCTGAGGTCAAAGTGCCCGAGAACGACGTCTTGAACATTCTGATTGACCCGAATGGCAAGATTTTCGTGGGCACGGAGAACAAGAACAACATGCTCGCCATGATGCAGGACGTGACCGATAAGTTCGGCATCACGCTCAACGCTACCCAGATCAAGCACTTCCGCGAGGATGCTATGATCGGTGCGCCCCTGAGCAAGTTTGCCGACTATCTGAATCTCGAGCCTGACAAAATGGGCGAAGCGATCCAGACCATGGGCATCCCCACCGATAGTATCGATGGCGGGATGAGCGAGTTCCAGGAATGGGTGAAAGCGGCCCGCGAAGCCAACAGCGACATCAAGATTGCCATCAAGAGCGACGCCACCACGTCGTACAAGGTCATCAAGACTGTGATGTCTGAGCTGCAGGACATGAACGAGAACCGCTACCAGCTGATTACTAATCTTAAAACATCGTCGGAGGAGTAAGCTATGGCAAAAAAGAAAATGAGTAAGCAGAAGAAAATGGATACCCGCGTGAACTTCACGCCGATGGTAGACATGATGATGCTGCTGATTACGTTCTTCATGCTCTGTACGACGCTGAGCAAGCCTCAGGCTATGCAGCTGACGATGCCGAGTAATGATGATCAGTTACAGAAAGAAGACAAATCGGTGACCAAGGCTTCTTACACCATCACGGTGTATCTGGCTGGTGAGGACAAGATCTACTATGTAGCAGGTCTGCCCGAGTACGAGAATCCCGAGTGCATGAAGGAGACCTCATGGGGCTCCAAGGGCATCCGCGACGTGCTCATCCACCACACTACCGAGGACGGCACCAACCCTGTTGCACAGGTGATGCAGGCCAAGGTCGAGCTGGACAAGAAGAAACTTGCCGCCGGTGACAAGATGTCGGACGAGGAGTATCAGAAACAGCTCTCCGCCATCAAGAATGGTGACATCTATGGCAATGGTCAGAAGATTCAGACCATGACCGTCATCATTAAGCCTATGGACACGGCCAACTACAACAATATGGTACAGGCCCTTGACGAGATGCAGATTTGCAGTATTGGTAAGTATGTCATCGACAAGATTAACGAAGACGACGAGAAGCTTCTCACGTTGAAGGGAATCAAGTTTGCCGCTGACTAACATTAAAACAAGACAGAACTATGGGAAGAATAGATCTTATTGACAATCGCTGGGTCGATCTCGTATTTGAAGGCAAAAACCAGGCGTTCGGTGCCTATGCCCTCCGCAAGGACACGGGTAAGCGCAACCTGAAGGCGCTGATTCTGACTGTTGCCACGATTGTTGCCATTATGCTTCTTGTGGCTGCTAAGGTGGCCATCGAGAACCAGTTGGCAAGCCGTGTAGCTATTACTGATGATGTGGAGCTGTCGAAGCTAGCACAGAAGAAGGAAACCAAGGTGGAACGTAAGGAACCCGTCAAGATTGAAATGGAGAAGCAGGTCGTCGAGAAGGTAAAGAGCTCGGTGAAGTTTACTGCTCCTGAGATCAAGAAGGATAACGAGGTGAATCCTGAGGACGAAATCAAGTCGCAGGACGACCTCTCGAAGACCAACACGGCCATCGGTTCGTTCGGTGTGAAAGGTAACGACGAGGAAGGCGGTGAGGTGCTGAAGGCTCAGCAGGTTGCCGTCGACGAGGCTCCGAAGGAAGAAGAGACCAAGGTCTTCGACGTGGTAGAGCAGATGCCGTCGTTCCCCGGTGGCGATGCAGCGCTGATGAAGTTCCTGAGCGAGCACATCAAGTACCCCGTTGTGGCTGAGGAGAATGGTATCCAGGGCCGTGTTATCGCCACCTTCGTGGTTGAGCGCGACGGTTCGATTACCGACGTGAAGGTTATCAAGAGCGTTGACCCCTCACTCGACAAGGAGGCCATCCGCGTGCTGAAGTCCATGCCTAAGTGGATTCCCGGTAAGCAGAACGGTTCGGCTGTTCGTGTGAAGTACACCGTGCCTGTGACCTTCAGACTCCAGTAAGCACTATAAGTCTCATGGGGCCTATGAGTCCAATGAGCCCAATAGGGCAAATGGGGCAAATGAGTCCCATGAGACTTCAACCTTACAAAATCAAAGTATGAACAGAAACTCATTCGGTATTATTATCGGATTTACCTTTATTTTAGGCTTGTTCCTCGCTTGTGGGAACAAGCCTAAAAATGGTCAAGCCGCCTACGACTACGAGGCAGCTGCCAGCTTCTTCACCGCTGACGAGAGCTTCTTCCCTATCCTTGACGAAGAGCTCGAGGTCTATCAGGCCCTGCATGCACAGGGTGAGCTCCGTGCTGAGTACACCAGTCAGGAGGAAGCCATGAGGAAGCTAATGAACAACGAGACCTGGCTGGCTTTCACCACCCGCGATTTCACGGCAAAGGAGCTGCAGAACCTGAAGGACCGCAAGTTCCTGCCTCGCACCATCCCCATCGCTTACGACGGTCTGGCCATCATCGTCAACAACCAGAATCCCGACACTATGATTACAGTCAAGGACTTCGCACGCATTCTCAGCGGCGAGGCACAGTTGTGGCGGGACATCTACCCCAACTCACGGCTCGACAGCATCGACGTGGTGTTCGACAATCCTAAGTCAAGCACCGTGCGCTACTGCGTCGACTCGATTCTGGGCGGTAAGCCTATCAACAGCCACAACATCGGTGCCGTGCTGAAGAGCAGCGAGGTTATCGACTATGTCGAAAACCACAAGAATGCCATCGGCATCATCGGTTCCAACTGGCTCAACGACAAGCGCGACACCACCAATGTCACCTTTAAGAAAGAAATCACCGTCATGAAGGTATCCAAACTCGATTCCGCTACCGTCTCGAACAGTTGGCGACCCTATCAGGGATACCTATATAATGGCAACTACCCTCTCGTGCGCACTATCTATGCCTTGCTCAACGAGCCGCGCAGTGGTGTGCCATCGGGGTTTGCCCACTTCTGCCGACTGCCCAAGGGCCAGCTCATCATCTTCAAGGCCGGCCTGCTGCCCATACAGGGTAATATCAACGTCAGGGAAGTAACTGTCAGCGAAGAATAAACCTTTTTGAGCGTGTTACGTCATAACGATATAACGAAATACCGTCATAACGAAACAACGAAACAACGAGACTACGAAACAACAGAATTACGAACTTAAAAAAGAAAGAGAGTTATGAAAGCAATTAAATATCTATTCATTGGAGCCCTGATGCTCAGCGTCTGCGCTCCCGTTGTCGCTCAGGACAACAAGGCCGCCATTGACGAAGCTGCACAGCTCGTCAAGTCGAAGGCCGATGCAAAGGAAATCAAGTCGTTCGCAAAGAAGTACAAGAAGAACGGCGAAGTGCTCACAGGACTGGCACGTGCCTTCTACGAGCAGCAGGATACTGCCAACGCCCGTATCTATGCCGAGCAGGCTACTACCCTGAAGTATGCACCTGCCTACGTGCTCCTTGGTGACATTGCCGCTCTCGCCGATGACGGTGGCCTGGCCGGACAAATGTATCAGCAGGCCATGTATTTCGACCCGAAGCTTCCCGAGGCCTACACCAAGTATGCCACGATGTACAGCAAGATCGACCCTGCCGGTGCCATCCAGAAGCTCGAGGATCTGCGTGTCAACGTGCCCGACTATCCTGTCGACCTGCCTATGGCCCGACTCTATACCAAGGCAAATAAGATGGACGAGGCAATGGCTGCCTACGACCGCTGGTACACCACCACCGACTACTCTAAGAAAGAGCCGGGCGATGTGGCTGGCTACGCACTCATCCACCACATGAAGAAGAACTACGACAAGAGCATGCAGATCATCAACGAGGCATCTCAGAAGTATCCGCGCAGCTCCTCTATCAACCGTATCGGCTTGATGAACACCATCGCACAGCAGAAGTTTGAAGAGGCACTCGTTTGGGGCGACCGTCTGTTCAATAAGAGTGACTCAGCCAACTTCAACGACTTCGACTACACCAACTACGCTCAGGCACATATCGGTGTGGGCAAGTACGACGAGGCCATCAATCTCTACCGCAAGGGTATGGAGGTCAGTAAGGCCGACCAGGACGCTGTGAACAACCTGCGCAAGGAGATTTCTGACGCCTACATGCAGAAGGGCGACTTCGATCAGGCTGTGGCAGAGTATCGCCTCTACCTCGAGGGCACCACGAAGAAGACTGCCAGCGACTACAGTACGCTCGCTGAGATGTACTACAAGCACGCTGCCGACCTGCAGGGCGAGGAGCAGATGAACGCCATCCGCGAGGCCGACAAGATCTATGCCGATGTCGAGGAGAAATTCGCCAACAATACCGACGTGCTCGCCTACGTGCTCAACCGTCGCGGTACGCTCAACGTGATTCTCGATCCCGACAGCAAGCAGGGACTGGCCAAGCCCGTCTTCGAGAAGCTTATGCAGCTCATGGAGGGTAAGGAGAACCGTACCGATGCCGACAACAAGAAGCTTGTCACCAGCTATCGCTACATGATGTCCTACGACCTGCTCGTGCAGGACAACAAGCAGGCTGCACGTGACTGGGCTCAGAAGATTCTGACCGTCGATCCTGAGAACGAACAGGCCAAGCAGGTGATTGAGAATATCAAGTAAATACAGCATACCAAAACGCAACCGGGCAGACTCAACAGTCTGCCCGTTGTTGTTTATAGGGGGCTGTATGACAGGTTGATAGATAAAACGGAGGTGTAATTACAAAAAACTCAGTATGATTCTTCGGTGTATCGACTTTTTTGATTACCTTTGCATCCAAAATACGACAACTAAATGGAAAACAGAAGAGTGAGGGTGCGCTTTGCGCCCAGTCCTACAGGACCTTTGCATATCGGCGGTGTGCGTACTGCCTTGTATAATTACCTCTTTGCCCGCCAGCATGGCGGCGACCTCGTGTTCCGTATTGAGGATACCGACTCCACGCGCTTCGTGCCACAAGCCGAGGCCTACATCATCGAGGCTTTCAACTGGTTAGGCATTAAGTTCGACGAGGGAGTCTCCTTCGGTGGTGAGTATGGTCCCTATCGCCAGAGCGAGCGCCGCGACATCTATAAGAAATATGTGCAGCAGCTGCTCGACAACGGCAAGGCCTACATCGCCTTCGACACGCCCGAAGAGCTGGAGCAGAAGCGTCAGGAGATACAGAACTTCCAGTACGACAACAAGACGCGTTCGATGATGCGCAACTCGCTCACCCTTCCAAAGGAAGAGGTCGACAGTCTCATCGCCAACGGCGAGAAATACGTGGTGCGCATCAAAATCGATGCCGGCGAGGAAGTGCTCGTCGACGACATGATCCGTGGCGAGGTGCGCGTGAAGAGCGACATCCTCGACGACAAGGTGCTCTACAAGAGTGCCGACGAACTGCCTACCTATCACTTGGCAAACATTGTCGACGACCACCTGATGAAGATTACCCACGTCATCCGTGGCGAGGAGTGGCTGCCGTCGGCTCCGCTCCATGTGCTGCTCTACAAGGCTTTCGGCTGGCAGGACACCATGCCGCGCTTCGCCCATCTGCCACTGTTGCTCAAGCCGGATGGAAAAGGAAAGCTGTCGAAACGCGACGGCGACCGACTGGGTTTCCCCGTGTTCCCACTCGACTGGAAGGACGACGAAGGCAATGTCACCGCTACGGGCTATCGTGAGCAAGGCTACTTCCCTGAGGCAGTGGTCAACTTCCTGGCGCTGTTAGGCTGGAACCCCGGTGGCGAGCAGGAGCTCTTCACGCTCGACGAGCTGGTGCCGCTGTTCGACATTGCGAAGTGCTCGAAGGCCGGCGCAAAGTTTGCCTATGAGAAAGGCATCTGGTTCAACCATGAGTATATCCTGAAGAAGAGTGCCGAGGAGATTGCCCGTCTGTGGGAACCCGAATGCCGTGAGCATGGCGTTACAGACAGCTTCGAACGCATCGTAAAGGTATGTGAGATGATGAAAGACCGCGTGTCGTTCGTCAAGGAGCTATGGCCACTGTGCTCGTTCTTCTTCCAGGCACCGACAAGCTACGACGAGAAGACGGTGAAGAAACGTTGGAAGGAAGACTCCGCCCAGACACTTGGTGAATTGTGCGGCCTGCTCGAGAGTCTCGATGACTTCTCGTTGGAGCACCAGGAACAGGTGGTACACGCCTGGGTTGAGGAGAAAGAGCTGAAGCTGGGCAACGTGATGAACGCCTGGCGCTTGGCACTCGTAGGCGAGGGCAAGGGTCCTGGCATGTTCGACATCTCTGCGTTCCTCGGCAAGGAGGAAACTATCAGAAGGACAAAGAGAGCCATAGATGTTCTGGGGTAAGCCCGATTGTCAATTATCCATTATCAATTGTCAGTTCTGAATGTATAACCTGATCATCTACCTCTATCTGCTCGGTGTAGCCGTAGCGAGCCTTTTCAACGAGAAGGTGCGGAAGATGTGGCGTGGTGAGCGCGACGCCTTCCGTGTGCTGCGCGAGAAGGTAGACCCCGAGGCACGCTACGTGTGGTTCCATGCTGCCTCCTTAGGCGAATTTGAACAGGGGCGTCCACTCATGGAGCAGATTCGTCGTTCGCATCCCGAGCTGAAGATTCTGTTGACATTCTTCTCGCCTTCGGGCTACGAGGTGCGCAAGAACTACGAGGGAGCCGACATCATCTGCTACCTGCCACTCGATACCATCACCAATGCACGTCGTTTCCTGCGTATCATCCGTCCGGAGATGGCATTCTTCATCAAGTACGAGTTCTGGTACAACTACCTTCACATCTTGAAGCATCGTGGCGTGCCTACCTATAGCGTGAGCAGCATCTTCCGCGACGACCAGATATTCTTCCGCTGGTACGGCCACCAGTATGGCCGTGTGCTGAACTGCTTTACCCATTTCTTCGTACAGAACGAGAAAAGCCGCACGTTGCTGGCAGGTCTTGGCCTGACCAATGTCACCGTGACGGGCGACACCCGCTTCGACCGCGTGCTGCAGATCAAAGAACAGGCCAAGGTGCTGCCCATCGTCGAACAGTTCGTTCATGTGGGCGACGATAATCCTAAAGTCTTTGTGGCCGGTTCTTCATGGCCTCCCGATGAAGAAATCTTCATCAGCTATTTCAATGAACATAAGGACTGGAAACTGATCATTGCCCCTCATGTCATCGGCGAAGATCATCTGAGACAGATAGAGAAACTGCTGGAAGGACGTAAGGTCGTCCGCTATACACAATCAGAGAAGCTTGGCGCTGAAGCAAATTCTTTACTTCAGGATGCCGACATTTTGATTATCGACTGCTTCGGGTTGCTTTCGAGCATCTACCGTTACGCTGATGTGACCTATGTGGGTGGCGGTTTTGGCGTGGGCATCCACAATGTGCTGGAGGCTGCCGTCTGGGACGTGCCCGTCATCTTCGGTCCTAACAACCAGAAGTTCCAAGAGGCACAGGAACTGAAGACTGCCGGTGGCGGTATCGAAATCCAAGGTTTCAATGATTTCGCACAGCTCATGGACCGTTTCGCAGCCCAACCCGATAGTCTTCAGGAAGCAAGCCGTAAAGCTGGCGGCTACGTAGAGAGCAAGTCAGGTGCCACACCACGCATCCTGAAAGAAGTGGGACTCTGAACGCTATGGTAAGGTATATTAAATTGGGGTGCGAGTGTTTTATCACTCGCACCCCAATTTATTTTAATATTGCAGAGCGATGCGCAGACCATTAGGATATGTATCACTGGTCGGTGCTCTGTTATCACGACGCGACACACGGCATTCGTCCTCATTATTGCTAATAGAGCCTCCACGCATCACACGGTTTTCGCCCGTCGACGGGCCTGTAGGATTGCTGACGGTAGAGTTCTTATAATAGGAGTAGTCGTACCAGTCGCTGCACCACTCACGTACGTTGCCGCTCATGTCGTAGAGCCCCAGCTCGTTGGCCTTCTTAGTGGCTACAGGATGTGTTTGTTCTGCAGGATTCACTTGGTACCATGCCACTTCATCAATCTTGTTGCTTCCAGCATACTTGTAGCCCTTGGTCTTCGTGCCGCCTCGTGCTGCAAACTCCCACTCAGCCTCTGTAGGCAAACGGAACTTACGCCCCGTCACACTGTTCAGCTTAGTAATAAACTCCTGAGCCAGATTCCAGCTGATGTAGTAGGCAGGATAATCGCTACCAAGGCCCCACGCCCTCCACTCTTTATCACTTGAAGGCTTCTGGCCCATGATGGCATACCACAGTCCCTGCGTAACCTCCGTCTCACCGATGTAGTAGGTGCTCAGCGTCACTTTGTGTACCGGTTTTTCGTTAGTAACTTCGGTACTGATGCCCTGTTCGCTGGTGGCTCCCATCTGGAAGGTGCCACCGTCCACGCGGATCATCTTGAACGAGACACCATTGATGGTGTAGGTAATCTCTCTGCCGTCAGCCGATGCAGTCTCGTTCCACGTTCCCCAGCCACTCGGTTGGGTCTCACCGTTGAGTGAGTAGACGTAGTCTTCGACAATCTCTGGCCTGTCGCCCCAACTTAATGGGTTTTTCGTCAATTTTCCATAAATCACCACGTTGTCGCCCACTGCAATCTGATCCTCACTGGTGAAATCCCTTTCCTGGAGGTATCTACACTCATTGGCAAACAGCGTCGCATTGTCAGAGGTTGTATCGGCAAGATAAAAACCTCCCCAACCAAAGGTTGTCGACAACACAACAATCTGTTTGACGACACCCTTTACATAGCAGTAGTCAGTCACTTCCCCAACATTCAGCGCGTTGGCAATCTTCACCGCCTCAGAGACTGTGTAAGGGTTCGACAGCGTACCTTTGTTAGTGGTTGGGTCTGTAGGAGTCGTAGGTGTTCCATTAGCTGACTGTATCACAGCCACCTGACGAGTAACACCTTCTGCCTTTACCGTAACGATAGCCGAACGATCAGTCACATTACCGGTGGCAGTGAGGACGACCTGACCGTTTCCAGTGCCACTCAATGTAGAAAGCGTCAACCACGAGGCGGTCGTACTGACATTCCACGAGACGTTCGACGAGATGTTCAATACGGCCACGCCGCTGGCATCCAAGTAGATATTCTCTGGTGCCACCTCCAGGAACGCATCCTCCTTGTCGTCCTTAGAACAACTCACGGTCAACAACTGTGCAGTTATCAGGGCAAACATGCACAACACTGCCCAGACATTGCGTTTCATTTGAATCTGATTGCAAAATCTATCCATATCATTTTTCTTTGGCAGAGTCTCACTGCCAACTATTTAAGTTAGTAATTAGTTGCATACTACATTTTCGAGATGATTCCCATCTCTGACGAGCGCAGGAACTGGATGACGTTCTGGATTTCAGGACTGTCGGGCACCTGCTCCTCAATCTGGTTCACGGCATCGAAGAGCGAGGTCTGTCCGTGGAACACAAGGCGGTAGGCATTGGCAATGTGTTTGAGTACTTTCTCGTCGACACCATAGCTGCGCCCCATGGTGAAGTTGACACCACCATAGGTGTTCTTTCGTGTGCAGATGATGTAGGGTGGCACGTCCTTGGAGAAAGTGGTGCCAGCCTGCACCATAGCTCCTCGTCCCACACGGGTCTTGGCGTTTTCGATGACTGAGGATGAGAAGATGACACCGTCCTGAATTTGGCAGTCGCCTGCAATCTTCGTACCGTAGCCGAAAACGCAGCGGTTGCCCACCTTCGTGTCGTGGGAGATGTGGGCACCTTCCATCAGTACGTTGTCGTTTCCAATGACGGTCTGACCACCGGTATGTGTGGCTCGGTTGATGACAACGTTCTCGCGAATGATGTTGTTGTCGCCGATGATGCACTCGGTCTTCTCGCCACGAAAGTCGAAGTCCTGGGGCAGGGCGGCGATGACGCTGCCCTGATGGATCTTGTTGTGACTGCCCATGCGGGTACCGTTGAGGATGCTGACGAACGGGAAGATGATGCAGTCATCACCAATCACTACGTCGTCCTCGATATACACGAACGGAAATATCTTGCAGTTGTTGCCGATACGGGCCTTCGGGCTTATTTCGGCTTTTGGACTTATTTCGCTCATTGTTGTAATTTACAATTTAACAATTTACCATTTACTATTTATTTTCCGATTTAGCAATTTGGCAATTTATTCTTTGCGACAGACAAACCCGTTATCAACCAAAAACAAATTGATTAATAATCCAATTGGCCAATCAATCGTAAATTGTAAATTGTCAAATTGTAAATAGATCTACTTTCCCCCTCCTCCCAGTGCTTGGTACAGGTTGACCACGGCCTGCATCTTCGAGAAATCGTCGCTGACCTTTGAGATGCGGGCATTGAGCAGACTGGTCTCGGCTTGGATGACCTCGAGATAGGTGCTACCCTTGGAGGTATAGAGTTGCTTGGTGTCGTTGACGTTCTTTGAGAGCACCTCGACCTGACGGGCTTCGAGCTGGGACTTCTCGTCGCTACTGTTGTAGAGCAGCAGGGCGTTGGACACCTCGTTACCAGCCTTGAGGATGGCGTTCTGCCAGGTATTGAAGGCCTGTTCCTGCTTTGCCTTGGCCACACGCAGTCCGGCTACGATGGCACCATGCTGGAAGATGGGCTGGGTGAGCGAGCCAACGGCTGAAAGCAGCCATTTTCCTGGGTTGACGATAGCACCGAGGTTGTTGGTGAATGCGGCTGTTCCGGTGATGGTGATGTTAGGATAGAACTTCGAGCGGGCGGTCTCAACGTCGTAGAAGCACTGGGCGAGCGCCATCTCGGCAGCATGCACGTCGGCACGGTTGGAGAGAAGCTGTATGCCCACGCCAGCAGAGAACTTCTGGGGCAGCGACTGGTTGTAGAACTTGCCACGCTCGATCTTATGACCGGCCTCGTTGAGCAGCAGCGACATGGAGTTCTCCATCTCGCGAATCTGACGTTTCAAGTCTATGGCCTGTGCCTGCACGGAGTAGTAGCTGGCCTCGGCACTCTGCACGCTGGTAGAACGGGCACGTCCTAAGTCCATCTGGAGCTTCATCATGTCCCAGGTCTCCTTGACCAGCGACTCCATGTCGGTGACAATGGCGAGCTGCTCGTCGAGCATCATCAGCGTATAGTAGAGGTTGGCAATGCCGCAGACGATGCGGGTCTTGACGGCCACCTGATAGTCCTTCGTGGCGAGAAGCTGCACCTGTGCGCTACGCTTCTGCGAGAGGATATTGCCGAAGAGATCGACGTTCCAAGAGGCCGAGACGGGCAGCGTGTAGGTCTTCGACGTCGAGGCACCGTCCATCTGCACACGGCTGATGGTACCGCTCGGAGCAAGGGCCACGCCGGGCAGGTAGGCAAGTTTGGCCACCTTGAGCATGTCCTCCATCATCTTGACGTTGAGGGCAGCATTGCGCAGGTCGGTATTGTTCTCGAGTGCCTTCTCGATAAGCCCTTGCAGCTGCGGGTCGGTGAAGACCTCGCGCCAGGGCAGGTCACCAAAGTTCTCGTCACCGTTCACCTGCAAGGTGTCGGTATCGATGACGATGTCGCGTATCAGTCCCGTCGTGTTCACGTCAGGACGCTCGTATTTGTTGTAGAGACCACAGCTGCTAAGCAGGAGCAAGCCCACCCCAACCCCTCCCCAAGGGAGGGGCTTTAAGATACTTTTTACTATACTTGCAATATTCATATTATATAGTTCAGTTTGTTGTTTAACAATGTAACCAACCTCCCCTCCCTTGGGGAGGGGTCAGGGGTGGGCTTTATTTCTGTAAATCGTATTCCACCGGTCTCTTCGCATACTGTTGCAACTCTGTGGCCACATCGGGATTCTCGTCGTCGCCCTCGAACTTCATCGGACGGAACTTCTCCTGGAGGCTCTGGAAGATGACGAACAGGCCGGGTACGACGAGCACCTGCAACAAGGTACCAATCAACATACCTCCAACAGCGGCAGCACCCAGCGTCTGGTTACCGTTCTTGCCGACGCCCGAGGCGAACATCATGGGCAACAGACCGACAATCATGGCGAGCGATGTCATGAGGATAGGACGCAGACGGGCAGCAGCACCGAGGATGGCCGACCACGAGATGGCCATACCCGTCTCACGGCGTTCGAGTGCGAACTGCACAATCAGAATGGCGTTCTTGGCCAACAGACCGATCAGCATGATCAGTGAGATCTGCATGTAGATGTCGTTGGCATGGCCGAACAGCATCGTGAACAAGAAGGCGCCTGCAAGTCCGAAGGGCACCGAGAGCACCACAGCCAACGGCAGGATGTAGGACTCGTACTGTGCCGACAGGATGAGATAGATGAAGATGAAGCAAAGCAATAAGATCACGGCGGTCGAGTTGCTTGCCTTTGCCTCCTGACGGGTCAGGCCCTGGAAGTCGTAGGTGTAGCCCGTAGGCAGCATGGTGGATGCCACCTCCTGAACAGCCTTGATAGCTTCACCCGTAGAGTAGCCGCTGGCTACGGTAGCGGTGACGGTAATCGAGGTGAACATGTTGAAACGCGTGATGTTCGTCGGTCCGTAGACGCGGTCTACGTTGCAGAACTCCAGCACAGGCGACATGCCCTTAGGCGTGCGTACATATATATTATTAAGAGACTCCTTTGTCATGCGGGTCTCAGGTGCGCCCTGGATCATCACGCGGTAGAGCTTACCGTAGGAGTTGAAGTTCGATGCATACAGACCACCATAGTAACCCTGCAGGGTGCTCAGCACGGTCGACGGCGAGATGCCGCTCTGCTTACACTTCGCCACGTCGACGTGGATCATGTACTGCGGATAGTTCGGGTTGTACGAGGTCTGGGCCATCTGGATCTCCGGTCGCTTGTTCAACTCGGCCAGATAGTCCTTCGTGATGTTGAAGAACTTCGTCAGTTCGCCACCTGTACGGTCCTGCATGACAAGCGACACACCGCTGTTGGCCGAGAAACCGGGCACCATTGGCGGTGAGAAGGCCAGTATCGAGGCATCCTTGATATGAGCCGTCTTGATGAAGATCTGTGCAGCCACCATCTGGGCATCCATCGGATTGATTAGGAAACGGTAGATGCCGTCGCCTTCCCACAGTCCGCTAATCTTCCACCATAGTCCCTTCTGGCGCTCCGAGAACGGCTTCAGCTTCAGGATGAACGTTGCCTGGTCGGAACCGGCACCGGCGATGAAGTTGTAACCCTGAATCTGCTCACGGCTCTGGATGGCCGGATCGGCAGCAAGGATGGAGTCTACCTGGTTGATGATCTGACGTGTGCGAGCCACTGACGTTGCAGGAGGCATCGAGACAGTACAGAACACGGTACCCGTATCTTCATCAGGCACAAGACCCGTCTTCGTAAACGAGAAGGTAGCAACGAGCGCTACGATACCCAGAATCACCGTTGTAAGCACGGGGATAGGCCTGCGAACCAGCTTTTCGACATTGCCTTTGTATTTGCCCAGGATCTTGTCGTATGCCACGTTGAATGCGGCATGGAAGCGGTCAATGCGCGACATCTTCACCTCATGTCCGTCCTTATCATGCGGTTTCAGGAAGATGGCACAGAGGGCAGGCGACAGCGTCAGGGCGTTCAGCGCCGAGATGAAGATGGCCACTGCCATCGTCACACCGAACTCACGATAGAACGTACCCGTCATGCCACCGATGAACGACACGGGGATGAACACCGAGGCCATCACCAGGGTAATGGAGATGATGGCACCCGAGATCTCGTTCATGGCATCGATCGAAGCGGTGAGCGACGACTTGTAGCCCTGATCCAGCTTGGCATGCACGGCCTCAACCACCACGATGGCATCATCGACCACAATGGCAATAGCCAGCAGCAGGGCCGACAGCGTCAGCAAGTTGATGGAGAAGCCGAAGACGCTCAGGAAGAAGAACGTACCAATCAGCGACACCGGCACGGCAATGAGCGGGATGAGCGTAGAACGCCAGTCCTGCAGGAAGACATAGATGACGATGAACACCAGCAACAGGGTGAACACCAGCGTGAACACCACCTCCTCGATAGAAGCATAGAGGAACTCGGTGACGTCGTAGTTGATCTTATACATCATGCCCGGCGGGAACAGCTTGGCCTGCTCCTTCAGCTCGGCCTTCACCTGCTTGGCAATCTCGTTGGCGTTAGAGCCGGCAATCTGCTGCACCATACCCATGACCGACGGGATGTTATTATTCTTCATCGACACAGAGTATTGCAGACCGCCCAGTTCAATCTTAGCCACGTCCTTCAGCTTCAGCGTCTGGCCGTTGGCATCGCTCGAGATGATGATATTGCCAAACTCTTCGGCAGTCTTCAGACGACCCGTGTAGCGCATGGCATACTCGTAGGCCACGTTGCTACGCTCACCAAACGTACCCGGTGCTGCCTCGATGTTCTGTTCAGCCAGCACGCCGCTGATGTCAGAGGGCATGAGGTTGTACTGCTTCATCACGTCGGGCTTCAGCCAGATGCGCATGGAGTAGGTCTTCACACCAGGGCTCTGCACGTCGCCCACGCCCTGGATACGTTTCACGGCAGGGATAATGTTGATGTTGTTGTAGTTCGTCAGGAACTCGTCGTCGTAACGACCATCCGAGGTCAGGGTGAACATCATCACCTGCGAGGTCTGACGCTTCATCACGGTCACACCGATACGCGTCACTTCGGCGGGCAGCAAGGCCTGTGCCTGTTGGACACGGTTCTGCACGTTCACAGCACACATGTCGGCATTCAGTCCCTGACGGAACATGATAGAAATGCTGGCCGAACCCGATGAGGCCGTCGAACTCATATAGTCCATGCCTTCCACACCGTTGATACTCTCCTCAAGAGGTGCAAGCACGGAGTTCTTCACCGTCTCGGCATCAGCACCGGGATAGCTGGTATAGACCACTACGGTAGGCGGTGCAATGTCCGGATACTGCTCAATAGGCAGTGTAGCCAGTCCGATGAAACCCAGCAAGACGATGAGGATTGAGATCACCGTCGACAACACTGGGCGTTTTATGAATGTTGTAAAAGTCATTGGGATTTACTATTTGACAATTTACTATTTACTATTTATTTCCACATTTTTACGATTTAACAGCGACTGTCCGATTCACAATAAATTGCCAAATAATCAAATTGCCAAATAAATTGTAAATTGTAAATCGCAAAATCGTAAATGGATTCTATTTTTTCATCGCATTGACAATGTCTCCGGCACTCATGGCCTTGGCCTGTTCCTGGATCTTTTGCTGGTAACGCTCAGGAGTGATGGGAACAATCTCCATCTGGTCAGAGAGCTTGGTGATGCCGTTGGTCACATACTTATCGCCAACCTGCAGGCCACCTGTCACGATGTAGTTGTTGCCGTCGTTCTGCGGGTCGACGGTAATCTCGGTGTATTTCACCTTATTGTCCTTGCCCAGTACATAGACGAACTTCTTGTTCTGCACTTCCATCACGCAGGATTGGGGAATGACGATGGCCGATGAATTGTCGTGGGGAATGACGATGGCACCAGAGCCACCACTCTTCAGCAGTCGCTCAGGATTGGGGAACACGGCAATCATCTGCACCGTACCCGTAGCCTGGTCGATGACACCGCTCATCTTGGCCACCTTGCCATCGTGCCCGTAGATGGTACCGTCGGCCAGCTGCAGTTTCACGTCGGGCAGCGTGTTCAGACCGTTGCCACTCTTCGACATCTCCAGTGCATCCTTCTCGTTCATTGAGAAGTAGACTTCCATTGACGAGTTGTTCGACACGGTTGTCAGCACCGAGGCAGCGCTCACCAGCGCTCCGACCTTCAGGGGAAGTGTGCCGACCACACCGGCAGACGGACTCTTCACATAGCAGAAACTCAACATCTCCTTGGCATTGGCCAGTGAGGCCTGGGCCTGAGCAAGTGCAGCCTTGGCACTCTCATACGAGTTCTGGGCTGTCTGCAACTCATAGTCGCCCACCACCTTATTCTGATGCAGCTGCTGGGTGTTCTCGAATGTCAGCTTGGCGGTGTTCACCGAGGCCTGCGCCGTGTTCACGGCTGCCTGGGCCTGTCGCACCGTAGCCTGATAGGTGGCGTTGTCAATCTCAAAAAGTACCTGTCCGGCACTTACCGTCTGACCTTCCTTTACGAAGATTCTTGTGATGAAGCCACCCACCTTCGGGCTGATCTGTACGTCCTGTACACCTTTGATAGTAGCAGGATAAGTGGTCTGCATGGCGGCACTCGACGTTCCCACAGTCACCACCGGGTACTCATTGTCGCCAAAGCTCGGGCGACCGCCACCGCTCTTACCGCACGAGGCAACGAGTAGTGCAGAGGCCGCAAAAAGCAAAATCTTACTCTTTTTCATACTTATTTTTGAATTGATATGTTAATTTCTTTGTCAAACATAATTATCCACAAGCCTGCATTGGTTTCCTTCAGCAAGCTCGTGTCTGAAAACTCTCGGAAAGACCATTGGTTTTCAGACTGCAAAATTACAAAAAAGATGTGTAAGTTATCCGACCTACACATCTTTCTTAAGTCTTATTAGCATTTGTTACAATGCGTTGAGCAGTTTTGTCTTGCCATCGTTGATGAGCTTCAGCACCAGTTCACCGAAGAGCGTGTTCTGCCAAGCGAACCAAGGACGGGTGAACTTCGACGCGTCATCTTTGTGAAATGCCTCGTGCATAAAGCCCGTGCCGGCATCGGTCTGCATGAGCATACGCATGCAGAGGCGTATCTCGTCATCGCTCTGGGCCGTGAAGCATTTCATCATAATGCTCATGGGCCAAACCATATCATAGCCGACATGCGGGCCACCGATGCCCTCGCCGGCCTTTCCACGGAAGAACCAGGGATTGTCCTCACTCCAGACAAAGCGGCGTGTGTTCTGGTAGACAGGGTCGTTCATCGGCACATCGCCCAGATAGCCCATCGCTAAGAGTGACGGCACATTGGCATCGTCCATCAGCAGGTAGTTTCCGAAACCGTCGACTTCGAAGGCATAGATCTTTCCGTATTTGGGATGCTCCACCACAGCATGCTCGTGTAGCGCCTGTTCCACCTCATCGGCCAGCATGGTGCATGATTGCGCGAGGTCGGTGCGCCGGTTCACCTTTGTCAGAATTTCAGCTGCCTTGCGCAACGAACTGACAGCCATGAAGTTCGAGGGGACGAGAAACGGCAGTATGGTGGCATCGTCACTGGGACGAAATGCTGATGCAATCAATCCGATGGGACGGACGGGTGCCCCATAGCCGTCCCAGCCCATAGTATCGAAAGCGCGGTCGGTCTTGCGCAGAAAGCGATAAGGACCTCGGTTCTCCTTGCGTTGCTGTTCGCGGAAGATTCTCAGGATGTTGTCTATGGCCTGTAGCCACTGTTCGCCAAAGACGGTGTCGTCACCCGTCACTTTCCAGTATTCGTAGGCCAGGCGTATCGGGTAGCATTCTGAGTCTATCTCATACTTCCTTTCGTGGAGTTCAGGTTTCATCTCGGTCTTGTCCGTCTGCCACCCACCACCCGTCGCTCCGTCATTGAAGGCGTTGGCATAGGGGTCTATGTTGATACACTTCCACTGGCGCAGAATGACTCCACGTAGCATTTTCTTTAGCTGCGGATCTTCATTGGCAAACTGAACGTATGGCCACACTTGAGCTCCCGAGTCGCGTAGCCACATGGCATGGATGTCGCCCGTATAGACGAAGGTGTCGTCCTCACCGTCAACATGACGATAGTGAACAGTAGTCTCTAACGTGTTGGGGAAGCAGTTCTCGAACATCCACGCCAGCTTAGGATTGTCTTTTAGCAGATGCTTCACTTCCTCTATCTTCTTATCGATGACCTCCGAGCGGAACAGCCGGTCCTCCACCTTTGGCCGTCTCGATTCCTGCGCATTTAAAGGTAAAAGGGTAAAAAGGTAAAATAGTAAAATCCATTTTGCCTTGACACCTATCTTGTTATATGTCATCATTGCTTGTCTCATTTTTCCCTTTTAACCTTTCCTACGGTCTGTCTTTTTTGTTTGTTCCAAAGGCTGAGGGTTGTGGCCCCATCTGGAATTCGAGTGTGCCGCCACTGACGATATCCTTGTACATGATAAAGGAACGTGTGTAAGGCTTGCCGTTTAAACGGACGCCCTGAATATAGATATTCTGGTCGCTGACGTCGTGGGTATGGATGGTGAATGTTTTTCCATTGCCAACATCCAGAGTAACCTCAGGAAACAGCGGGGTACCGAAGACGTACTTTCCACCAGCAGGCTCTACCTGATAGATGCCCATAGCCGAGAGGATATACCACGCTGACATCTGCCCCACATCCTCGTTACCGCTGAGACCGTCAGGAGCGTTGTGATAGAGTTCACGCAGGGTGCGACGGATAAGCTTGGCACCCTTCCAAGGCTGGCCCACATAATCATAGAGGTATAGCACATGGTGACTGGGCTCGTTGCCATGGGCATACTGGCCGATGAGACCGGAGATGTCGGGCGGTGCCTCCTCTCCCAGATCGCCCTCAACGATAAAGAGCGAGTCGAGCTTCGAGACAAAGCGCTGCTCAGCATTCGCTTTCGTGCCGAAGAGCGACACCAACCCGTGCACGTCGTGAGGCACGAGCCAGGTATACTGCCAGGCATTGCCCTCGGTATAGTCGCGGTTCTTGGGAGCAGAGTGGAAGGGATTGAAAGCCTCCTCCAACCTCCCCCGACTGGGGGAGGCTTTCTGGCCATCCTCTGAGAGGGATGAGAAGGAGTAGCGGCCCTTGCTGTCGAGACCGCGCATAAAACCGGTCTTGGGATCGAAGTACTTACGGTAGCTCTGGGCACGCTGGTCGAAGTATGTCTGGTCGGACTTCTTCTTCAATTGTTGTGCCACACGGGCCACGCACCAGTCGGCCAGTGCATATTCCAGTCCTCGGCCAACCGTCTCGTTGTCACTGAACAGGTCGCAGGGGATATAGCCGTACTCTTTCAACAGTTTCAGCCCTCGTTCGTCCAACATTGCCGATGCCTTCATCGCCTCGAACGCCTGCTCACCCTGGGTAGTCAGCCCTTTCATTACCAAGTCGGCGAGCACGGGGATGGCGGGGTTGCCCACCATGCAGTTGGTCTCACAGCCCATCAGGTGCCACACGGGCAGCTTACCTTGTTCGCGCCAAATATTCAGCATCGTGGTGGCGATGTCCTCCTGACGGTCTGGATGGATGAGCGTCATCAGCGGATGGGCAGCACGGTAGGTGTCCCACAGCGAGAAGGTGGTATAGTTCACGTAGTTGCCCTGATGTACCTCACCGTCGGAACCGCGATAGCTGCCGTCCACGTCGCAGAACACCGAGGGGGCCGTCATCGTATGGTAAAGGGCGGTGTAGAAAATGGTTCGCTCGTCATCGGTGCCGCCCTTTATCTGGATCTTCTGCAGCTATTCCTCCCACTTACGGTCGGCTTCGGCCAACGTTCCACGGAAGTCCCAGCCTGTCTGTTCGGCTTTAAGGTTGGCCTTGGCCCCCTCTATGCTGACAGCCGATAGTCCCACACGCACCAACAGTGGCTGGTCGCCCCCTGCGAAGCGCAATACCGTGGTGGGGTGCTGAGAATGGATAAGCATTGACCCGCTTTCCATTGTCAATTGTTCTACAGGACGGGAGAACTCTGCCACAAAGAACACCTTTTGGTTGTTAGCCCATCCTTTGGAATAGCGGTAGCCTGTGATAACGGTTGGACTCTCCTGACGGGCCTCGCACTCTGTCATCTTGTCCCAGCCGATGCCTTGCTCCAGATCGAGCCGCAGATAGCCTACAGAAGCGTCAGCCGGTAAGGTGTAGCGATGCATGCCCGTTCGTTCTGTAGCAGTCAACTCCACACGGATGCCGTTGTTGAGCATCACGGAGTAATATCCCGGACGCACGTACTCAGCCTGATGAGAGAACATCACGCTCTTCTGTTCTGCATCGAGTACCGGCAGGAAGGCGATGTCACCCAGGTCGGCACACCCCGTGCCGCTGAGATGCAGATGGCCGAAGCCTATTATCACGGAGTCGCTGTAGTGATAGCCCGAACACCAGTCCCACCCATCCTTACGGTTCGTAGGTCCTAACTGTACGAAGCCGAAAGGCACGTTGGCACCGAGGAACACGTGACCGTGGTCACCAGTGCCTATAAGGGGATTGACATATTTAGTGTGAGTCAAGGGCGATTGGGCATTTTGCATTGAGCATTCTTGCTTTTGCAAACGTCCCTGTGGGCCGAGCGCTGCATGGCAAACAAGGCGGACAAAGACGGGATAATGATCGGAGGGCAGGCGCCGCTGGTCGGCCCAATAGGTGTTGGTCAGCACACCGTAACGGTCTACATTGAACTGTGGCGAAACGAACACATGGTCGATGCGGCTGTTCGTTTTCCGCTCCTGATGGAAGGCGTTGAACGTACCGTTCTCGGCAAAGCGCAGACGTGCCTCGGTGTAGCAGTCAAGCAGATGCCCCGTCTGAGTGAAGATGGAGTATATCTCATCATTCTGGTCGACGTTGAAGTCGCCTGTCAGCACAACAGGATAGCCCTCTTCCGTCTTCTTGCCTATCCGTTCCAACACCAGCTTGGCAGCCTCTCGCCGCGCTACGACACCTTCGTGGTCCATGTGCAGGTTGAAGAAACAGAACTGCAAGCCCGTCATGCAGTCCTCGAACAATCCCCAGGTACAGATGCGGATGCAGGCAGCATCCCAGCCAAAGCTGGGCTTGTCGGGTGTCTGTGAGAGCCAGAAGTGTCCGCTGTCCACGAGGCGCAACTTTTTCTTGTCGTAGAAGATGGCGGCATACTCGCCTTTCTGCTTGCCGTCCTCGCGTCCCACGCCAACATAGTCGTAGCTATCGAGACGAACCAGCATGTCGCGCAATTGCGGTTCCAGCACCTCCTGCGCTCCAAATACGTCGGGGTGCTCGAAGTTCAGTTGGTCACACACCACTGGACAACGCTGTTTCCAATCGTCACCTTGTTCGGTATCTTCGGTATTGATATATCTGATATTATATGAACCCACATAGAGGTTCTGGGCACTTGCCGACAGCGTGAGTAGCAAGAACCATATAAGGAAAGAGGCGAGTCCCATCTTACGGGCCTTCTCGAAAAGCAATTTCATAAGAGGTTCGCGCTCGTTCTCGACACGGTTGTCGAGTACTGCATCCTTAAGATACTGCTTGAGCGTGCCCACCTCGCGACTGGGTTTAAGATGGAAGAGCTGCATGATCTCGTTGCCGTCGATGACGGGCTGTAACAGTCGCTTGTAGTCTTTCTCCTTGAGGTCGGCCAGTTTCTCGCGTACCATGCGGAAGTTCTCGAGGAACATTTTCTTTTTCACCTCGTTCTTCGAGGTGATATCGGCCTCGCAGAGCGTCATCAAGTCATCGATGTCATCACCAGCATCGTTAAGCAGTCGGCGCACCGCACTGTCGGTGACCTCTTCGTCGGCAATGGCCTGTGGCCGCATGTGGAGCTCCACGAGCTTCTCCACGTACTTCATCTCGGCGCCCATGGGCAACTTGAGCCGACGGAATATCTGTGGCACCATCTTCGCACCTATGTAGTTATGGTTGTGGAACGTCCATCCAGTCCCAGGCTCCCACCGCTTGGTCTTGGTCTTCCCGATGTCATGGAGTAGTGCGGCCCACCTTAAATATAATGAGGAATGAGGAATGAGGAATGAGGAATGGGCAGCGTCATCGGCATTTGTAATATCTTCATTTTCATTTCTCATTTCTAATTTCTCATTACTCATTTTGACAATATTCTCCAGGACCTCGAGCGTATGATAGAAGTTGTTCTTGTGAGCCCGCCCGTCACGCTGTTCCACGATGTCGAGTGCTGCCAGCTCAGGCAGGATGAGCTGTAGCAGTCCGGAACGCTGTAGGTCGACGAAGCCTTTGCTGGGATGGGGCGACATGATGATCTTGTTCAGCTCGACCATGATACGCTCGCCGCTCACTATCTTGATGCGCTGGGCCATGCGCTCCAACCCCTCGAAGGTCTCATCCTCAATCTGGAAGTTCAGCTGTGTGGCAAAGCGTATACAGCGCATCATACGCAGGGGATCGTCGCTGAAGGTGATGTCAGGATCGAGAGGCGTGGCAATGATACCGTCCTCAAGGTCAGCAAGTCCGTTAAAGGGGTCGACCAGTTCACCGAAGCGTTCATGGTTCAGACAGATGGCCATGGCGTTGATGGTGAAGTCGCGCCGGTTCTGGTCGTCCTCAAGCGTACCATCCTCCACGATGGGCTTGCGCGAGTCGTGACTGTAACTCTCACGACGCGCTCCAACAAACTCCACCTCAAGGGGATAGTGAAGAGTGAAAAGTGAAGAATTTGCTGCCGCCGTTCCAACAGGCGAAGGAATGGCGGTAGCAAATTCTTCACTTTTCACTTTTCCTTTTTCCCTTATACAGACCTGCGCCGTACCGAAATTCTTGAACACGGAGAGGTGGGCTTGGCGGCCTAAGCGACGCTTCAGCTCCTTTGCCACCTCAATACCACTGCCCACGACGACGACATCTATATCGTTGGAGGGACGCTCAAGAAAGATGTCACGCACGTAACCGCCCACCACATAGCACTCTACGCCTAAGTGGTCGGCAGCGTCACTGATTTGATGGAAAATATCCTGGTCGAGTATCTCGGCCAGTTCTTCGTCGGAGTATAGTTTCATGCTTTTGTTCCTGATTTTTAGGTGCAAAGTTACGAAAAAGAAGTGAAACGTGAATGGTGAAGAGCAAAGATTTTTGCTCCAGCCAATAAAAATATGCATTAGCATGACTTCTTATGCATAATTATTTGTACCTTTGCAGCCATGATGAAGAAAAAGACTTTGATACTGGGCCTTCTGGCCATCATGCTTCTGACAGCAGCCTGCGGTCCGAAGTCACGCCGTGACGAGATTGAGCAGCGCAAAGAGGCACTTAAGCACAAACAGGACTCGACGCTACTGGCCTCGCAACAAGAGCTGGCGTGGGTCGACAGCGCCCTACAGGTAGCCACCGCCCGTCATCAGCACCTGCTTGACGAACTGAAGTCAGGCCGATACAGCGGACAACAGCTACAGCAGTTGGGCGAGCAACTTACGCTGGCACGACTGGAACGCGACTCGCTAAAGGTGCGCTTCGAGGTGCTTTGCGGCACAATCAAGTATATTCACAGAAAACAACAGGAGGGTCTCTGACGTCTCGAGCACTTTACACGGAGGGAAAGCGCAAAATGAAGCACGAAAGTTTGGCAGTTTCAGCAGAATTGAGTAATTTTGCACCCGATATGAATAAATTCGAGAAGACGAATGCCCAGTTCGAGGCAGCAATTGGCGAATGTGCCACGCTCTTCGAACAGAAGCTGCACGACTACCGTGCATCGTGGCGCATCCTGCGCCCACAGTCGCTCACCGACCAGCTTTTCATCAAGGCCAAGCGCATCCGCCAGTTAGAGCTGACGGGTGAGTCGCTCGTAGGCGAAGGCATACGTCCGGAGTTCGTGGCGCTGGTGAACTACGGCATTGTAGGCCTGATACAGTTGGAGCACGGTTTCAGCGATACGGTCGACATGGACAACGACACTGCGCTGAATGAATATAGAAAATATGCGCGCGAAGCCCTGGAGCTGATGAAGCGAAAGAACCACGACTACGACGAGGCGTGGAGAGGCATGCGCGTGAGCAGCTATACCGACCTGATACTGACAAAGATTGAGCGCATCAAAGAGATTGAGAACCTGAGTGGAAAGACCCTTGTGAGCGAGGGCATCGACGCCAACTATATGGACATCATCAACTACTCGGTGTTTGCGCTGATCAAGTTGAAAGTGGAGGATTGACAACCAAGGGAACGGATGCTTAAGGTAGTTGTGAATGTTTGCAGGCTGGTAGTCGCGGTGACGTTTATCCTGTCAGGATTCGTCAAGGCCGTTGACCCGAAGGGCACTGCCTATAAAATAGCCGACTATCTGCATGCCATGCACCTGGACGGGCTGGTAAGCGACACTGGCACCATCGTGGCCAGCATTGCGCTGTCGACGCTCGAGTTTGCCATCGGCATCTTTCTGCTCTTTGCCATCCGGCGACGGCTGGCATCGAGAATGGCGGTGGTGCTGCTGGCGGTGATGACACCGCTGACGCTCTGGTTGGCAGTGGCCAACCCTGTGAGCGACTGTGGCTGCTTCGGTGATGCACTGGTGCTCACCAACTGGCAGACATTCTGGAAAAACGTAGTGCTGCTTGGTGCAGCTCTCGTCGTAGCATGGAAGCCAATGGAATTGTTCCGCTTCGTGAGCGAGTCGAACCAGTGGATAGTAGTGAACTATACCGTGCTGTTTATCCTTATCGTTGCCTCGTTGAGTCTTTACGACCTCCCTATGTTCGACTTCCGGCCCTATCACATAGGAGCCAACATACGCCAGGGAATGGAGATTCCAGAGGGTGAGGAGCAACCGCAGTTCGAGACGACCTTCATCCTTGAGAAGGACGGAGAACGTCGCGAGTTCGGCATTGATGACTATCCCGACTCCACATGGACGTTCGTCGACTCCCACACGGTGCAGACGGTCAAGGGCTACGTGCCGCCCATACACGACTTCGTGCTCCAAACCGAGGAGGGTGACGACATCACCGAGGAGGTGCTTGCCGACACGAGCTATGTGTTCCTACTCGTATCGCCTCACCTGGAGACTGCCGATGACTCGCGACTGGATCTCATCAACGAGCTCTACGAATACTGCGAGGAGCAGGGCTACGCCTTCTACGGGCTGACGGCAAGCAATGAGAATGCTATTTCACGTTGGCGCGACAGGACGGGTGCCGAATATCCGTTCTGCCTGGTCGACGAGATCACGCTGAAGACCATCATACGCAGCAATCCTGGTCTGCTCCTGCTGAAGAACGGTACCGTGACTCGTAAGTGGAGCCACAACAACCTGCCACAGATAGCTCCGAATCAGGCATCGATGCCCTTGGAGAGCTTAGAGATAGGCCAGATGCCCGATGACGGTGTGCCTTCGAAGATAGCCCGTCTGCTGCTTTGGTTTGTGCTGCCACTGGCACTCCTCACCATCGCCGACCGCACATGGATGTGGACCAAGTGGCTGCGCCGAACAAGGAAAGAAACAAAGGACAAGCCCCATGAGCCCAATTAGCCCCATTAGCCCCATAACAACCCAATTATAAAAAACAAAAAAAGTATTATGAGAAAGAAAATCGTAGCCGGCAACTGGAAGATGAACATGAATCTTCAGGACGGCATTGCTCTTGCCAAAGAGCTCAATGAGACACTGAAGGCCGAAAAGCCCAACTGTGACGTTGTCATCTGCACACCTTTTATCCATCTGGCCAGCATCGCACAGTTCCTCGACCAGAACATCATCGGTCTGGGTGCTGAGAACTGCGCTGACAAAGAGAAGGGTGCCTACACCGGTGAGGTGAGCGCCGAGATGGTGAAGTCGACAGGTGCACAGTATGTCATCCTCGGCCACAGCGAGCGCCGTGAGTACTACAAGGAGACTCCCGAGATCCTGAAGGAGAAGGTGCAGCTGGCACAGAAGAACGGTCTGAAGGTCATCTTCTGCATCGGCGAGAGCCTGGAAGAGCGTGAGGCCGGCAAGCAGAACGAGGTGGTGAAGGCAGAACTGGAAGGTTCAGTGTTCAACCTCGCTGAAGAGGACTTCCGCAAGATTGTCATTGCCTACGAGCCTATCTGGGCCATTGGTACCGGTAAGACTGCCACTGCCGAGCAGGCCGAAGAGATTCACGCCTACATCCGCTCGATCATTGCTGAGAAGTATGGTCAGGCTGTGGCCGACGATACCAGCATCCTCTATGGCGGTTCGTGCAAGGCTTCTAACGCTCCCGAGCTGTTTGCCAAGCCCGACATCGACGGTGGCCTTATCGGTGGCGCCTCGCTGAAGGCAGCCGACTTCAAGGGCATCATAGAAGCCTTCGGCTAAATGAGAAATGGGAAATGAGGAATGAGAAATAGGTAATGAAGAGATGAAATACAGCATGAATATGAAAAAAATGAGGAAAAGAAATGAAGCGTGTCTGACTGAGCAGAGACAAGGTCTGGCACGGCCATTTCTCATTTTTGCATTTGCATTTCTCATTTCTCATTTCTCATTCCTCGTTTGTAATGCGCAGACTTTTACCCAGCGGCTGCAAAAGCAGGCGAAGGGCGAAGGCATTGTCACGCTGCATCAGGACAAGACCATTGACGAGCTGGTCAACGGGCCTAAAGCCATCTCCGTGCCACAGCCCACTACAGTAAAGCCTACCATCAAGAAAGACATTAGTCACCTCAAGACACCTGCTGTAACGCCAGTAACCAAGAAGAAAGAAGAAAAGCCCGCCGCAGTGCCTACAGTCGCAAAACCGCGACAGAACGACACGCTCGTCACAGTGGCTCCCCCCATTCAGACAACCGTCGACTCGACACTTGTCAAGCCCAAGCGCACCTATCGCACCACTGGCTATCGCGTGCAGGTGTTCGCTGGTGGCAACTCCCGTCAAGACCGCCAGCGGGCTGAGCAGATAGGCAATCAGCTCAGGTCGCTCTTCCCCGAGCATCAGGTCTACGTACATTTCTTCTCGCCCCGATGGATATGCCGCATCGGCAACTTCAAGGAGTACGATGAGGCCGTAAAGATGAAGGGCGAGCTGAAGCAGATGGGCTACGGATCGACCACTATCGTCAAGGGAAAAATCACCCTACCCCTTTAAAACATTTTCATGATAACAGAAAACGAATACAGAGAAGAAAACGAAGCTGCAACCAAGCAGGCACAGACCTGTGAGGAGTTGGCAGCCCACTACCGACAGGTGTTGCAACTTTTAGGCGAAGACCCCACCCGCGAAGGTCTGCAGAAGACCCCCATGCGTGTGGCAAAAGCCATGCAGGTACTTACCCGAGGCTACGAGATGGACGCCCACAAGGTGCTTACCGACGCACTTTTCAAGGAAGACTACTCGCAGATGGTCATCGTCAAGGACATCGACTTCTTCTCATTGTGCGAACACCACATGCTGCCCTTCTACGGAAAGGCACACGTGGCCTATATCCCCAACGGTTACATCACCGGATTGTCTAAAATTGCACGGGTTGTCGACATCTACAGCCACCGCCTACAAGTACAGGAGCGCATGACACTGCAGATCAAGGAATGCATCGAGCAGACCCTCCACCCCTTGGGCGTCATGGTCGTCGTCGAAGCACGCCACATGTGCATGCAGATGCGGGGGATTGAAAAGCAGAACGCCATCACAACGACCAGCGACTTCAGCGGAGCTTTCAATCAGGCAAAAACCCGTCAGGAGTTCATGAACCTCATCCATAGTTCCAGAACCCTTCCCTAACCCCCATTCTCCACTTTCCACCTTTAACCCTCCATCTATGTATCAGACAGACCGCGGTTCCTACCGTACACAAGAATCGATAGCACGAAAATTCCGGAACAGCTGCTTCGGACAAATCATTATCGTAGTTGTCACCATAGGCATCCTATTGCTCATCGCCATGCTGACAAAACCTTCTGACAAGACCATGAAAGCCGAGATGGACGACAACATCTTGCAGTGCATAGAAGAACGCGACAGCCTCAACAGAGACTGGCTTGACGATGTCGTGTCGAATACCGGCTACGTATTCACTGCCTCTGACTCAGCTGCTGATTGCCAGACAATGAAGAACTTCATGCATTACAACGACCTGCAATACTACTCACACTCGCTATACAATACTGTCTACTTATATAATAACTTCTTGCCTGAAGGCAAACGGTGCGGCATCGGTGTTTTCGGCATCGTCATTCCCATGCTCGACTATAACGAATTCATCCTGCACGAGGAGATTATGCGTACCGACTCCATGAACCAGAAACTCATAGAAATAGATCCGGAAAGCGAATATTTTGGCGAGAACCCCATGCTCGAACCCTTCCGTTTCCGCGGAGAGTAAGCCGTCAACCTACATCAATAGCGAAAGCAGCTCTTAGGGTAGAGGCCCAAAGAGCTGCTTTCATACGAATATTAATAACTAAAAACCTTGATTCTAAGTAAAGCAGTGCGCGTCATCACGACGCCTCTGCAAGTCTTTCACTTACTTGTTATCCTTACATTCAATCTTGTTTCACCTCTTCAGAACTATTCGTTACCTACCGAATCCTTACTAACAAACTTTACCTTATGAAAACTAACACTCGGCCTTTCACGGCCGCTCGCCGAAGCGAGAACTACTGAATTTGCTTTTTCTTTGCTTTCTCTGCCTTCCCAGGCATTTGCAAATCATTGAATAACTAATCTTTTACCTAACTAACACTCGGTCTTTTCTCGACCGCTCGCTCAAGGCGAGAACTATTGAAGATTTTCTTTTTGACGATGCAAAGGTACGACGTTTTTTCGTACAACGCAACATCTTTCACCCGCTTTCGATGAAAAATCACCTGATTATTGACAAAAATCAACCAATTGTGCTCGCACACAACAACAAAATATCATTTCAGCTCCTGAGCCACGAGGTTTGTCAGTTCAACAAACTCGGCAATCGTCAATTCCTCAGGGCGACGTGTAAGAAACGTAGGATGAAGAGTAAAAAGCGAAGAATCAGCAGGAAGCAACTGGCGAAGGGATACGCGGAGCATTTTCCTACGCTGGTTGAAGGTCGTCTTCACCACACGACGGAATAGTTGCTCGTCGCAACCCAAATGCTCAACGTCATCCCGTCGTGTCATACGTATTACTGCGCTCTGAACCTTGGGTGGTGGATTGAACACCGACGGCTCCACCGTAAAGAGGTACTCCACGTTGTACCAGGCCTGAACCAGGACCGAAAGAATACCATAGTCCTTGCAACCCGGCTTCGCCGCCATACGCAGGGCAACCTCATGCTGTATCATGCCCGTACAGCAGGGAATGTATTCACGGTTGTCGAGCATCTTGAAAAATATCTGCGACGAAATGTCGTAGGGGTAATTGCCCGTGAGCACGAACTGACCGCCATCGAACAATGTCCCCAAGTCCATGCGCAGGAAGTCGCCACCTATTATATTATCGCGCAGGCGAGGGAAATGCTCGTTCAGATAGGCCACCGACTCGCGGTCTATCTCTACCACACGTAGAGGTCGCGGCTTCTCCACCAGATATTGGGTCATCACTCCCATGCCGGGACCTACCTCGAGCACAGGAAGATCTGGATACGGCACATCCACGGTGTCCGCTATCCTACGTGCAATCGTCAGGTCGGTCAGGAAATGCTGACCGAGGTTCTTCTTTGGTCTTACTTGTTTCATGCCTGCAAAGATAACTTAATTTCGTCAAGCGACCTAACATTTTTTTCTATTTTTTTGGCGGTTCACTTTTTTTTCGTACCTTTGCGGCACTAACTTATAAAACAAAGACACGAAGAAAATGAAAAGATGCCAGTTTTGTGGATGGAACAATCCGTCAGATAGCGAGAAGTGTGAGAAATGCGGACTGCCTTTAGACAGCAAAGTCCAGAAAGCCAAGGCTGCAGAAAAGAAAGCAGAGGAAACGAAAGGTGACGGTGAGCAGAACCAGCAAGAAGAACGTCCGGCCACCTCGGCAAAGACCCAGATATGGCACAAGGGGACACTGAAGCCCAACCGTCGCAAGACACCCCGCACCCCAGAAGTCCCTGCACAGCCCATGAACGTGGATACTGAAGGTCAGTTCACGCTGATGATGATGCCCGACGAAGGTGAGGATTTCATGCCCTATGCCTCCAAGTTCGAAGGTCACGAAGTGATACTGAACCGTAGTAATACAGAGAGTTCGAACAAGACCATCACCGGCAAGAAGCAGGCTCGTCTGACGAACGTTGATAACAAATGGTTTATTGAGGATTGCAGCGAGATGAAGACCACCTTTGTCAGGTCAGCCCAAAAAATCGAGTTGCATTCAGGCGACCTGATTCTCATGGGCGACCGTGTGTTCCGGTTCGACGACCTGAACGATCCTACAGACTTGGATGAATAAGTTTCAAAGTGCTATCAGGTTCCTGTTACCACTGGTGCTGGGAGGTGCGATACTCTGGTGGATGTATCGCGACTTTGACTTTCAGCGCATAGAGCATGTGTTGTGGCACGAGATGAACTGGACGTGGATGCTACTGTCACTGCCCTTCGGTGTCTTGGCTCAGATGTTTCGCGGCTGGCGGTGGCGACAGACACTCGAGCCCATGGGCGAGAAGCCACGTACGTCGGTAGCCGTCAACAGCGTGTTCCTGAGCTATGCAGCATCGTTAGTAGTGCCACGCATCGGCGAGTTCACGCGCTGTGGCGTGTTGAAGCGTTGGGATGACATATCATTTCCGAAAGCATTAGGAACGGTGGTCACCGAGCGAGCCGTGGACTCACTCGTCGTACTCTTTGTGACGGGCACGACGCTGCTATTCCAGATGAGCGTCTTCGGCACATTCTTCAAGAAGACGGGCACTTCGATGGATACCATCCTGCATCAATTCTCTGCTACAGGCTACGTCGTCACCTTTATTTGCGGCATAGCCGTACTGCTATTACTGCATCTGTTCTTAAAACGTCTCTCCATATATAATAAGGTAAAGACAACGCTCTCCGGCATTTGGGAAGGAGTACTCTCACTGCGGGGTGTGAAGAGTCTGCCGCTGTTCCTGTTGTTCACCGGGGGCATCTGGCTCAGCTATTTCCTGCACTATTACCTCACCTTTTTCTGTTTCGACTTCACCAGTCACCTTGGCATCGGCTGTGCACTGGTGTCGTTCGTCGTGGGTTCCATCGCAGTGATCGTACCCACGCCAAATGGTGCCGGTCCCTGGCACTTTGCCGTGAAGACGATGCTCATCCTCTATGGCGTACAAGACGAGCAGGCGCTCTACTTCGTCCTTATCGTACACACCATTCAGACATTCCTTGTCGTCCTGCTTGGAGTATGGGCATGGCTGAGACTCCAATACGTCAAAAGGACTACTCATAGTAACCTCTAATATTAAACAAAAAAACATGAACGAAATTCAGAACCTCGCGCCCCAATGCATCTGGCGCAATTTCTACAAACTGACACAGGTGCCCCGCCCCAGCGGACACTTAGAGAAAATCCAGCAGTTCCTGCTCGACTTCGGCAAGGAGTGCGGCGTCTATGCCGTGAAGGACCCTGCCGGTAACATCCACTTCCGTAAGCCCGCCACACCGGGCATGGAGAACCGCAAGGGCATCATCCTGCAGGCCCACATGGACATGGTGCCGCAGAAGACACCCGAGTCGACCCATAACTTCGAGACCGACCCCATCGAGCCGTGGATCGACGGTGAGTGGGTGAAGGCGAAGGGAACGACGCTCGGTGCCGACAACGGACTGGGCGTAGCCTCGATCATGGCCATCATGGAGGACAAGACCCTGAAGCATGGTCCCATCGACGCGCTGATCACAGCTGATGAAGAGACCGGCATGTTCGGTGCCAACGACCTGCCCGAAGGACAGCTTCAGGGCGACATCCTGCTGAACCTCGACTCCGAGCACTGGGGTAAGTTCGTCATCGGCTCGGCCGGTGGCATCGACGTTACCGCTACGCTGGAATATAAAGAGGTGGATACCGACCCGGACGACGTAGCCGTAGCCATCACGGTACAGGGCTTGCGCGGCGGCCACAGCGGCCTGGAGATCAACGAGGGTCGTGCCAATGCCAACAAGCTGTTGGTACAGGTCGTTCGCGAGGCCATCGAGGACTATGAGGCACGCCTCTGTTCATGGCATGGCGGCAACATGCGCAACGCCATCCCCTTCAAGGCCGAGGCTGTGCTTACCCTGCCGAAGGAGAACGTGCCTGCAGTGAAGGGCATCGTAGAGGAATGGGCTGCCACGTTCAACGACGAGTTCAAGCTCATCGAACCGCAGGGTGTCAAGGTGAGCTGCGAGGAGGTAGAGGCTCCGAAGACACAGGTGCCTGAGGAGATACAGGACAATATCATCAACGCCATCTTCGCCTGCCACGACGGTGTCATCCGTTTCATCCCCGCCTATCCCGCCGTGGTAGAGACATCGAGCAACCTTGCCATTATCGACATCACCGAGGGCCGTGCCGCCATCAAGATCCTGGCACGTTCGAGCCGCGAGGACATGAAGGACTATGTGGTGACCATGCTCGAGAGCTGCTTCTCCATGGCTGGCATGAAGGTCGAGACGGCTGGCTCGTATGGCGGCTGGGATCCGAACCCTGACTCAGAGATCCTGCACCTGCTGTTGAAGGAGTACAAGGAGCTGTTCGGCCAAGACGGCATCATCCAGGTAGACCACGCTGGTCTCGAGTGCTCGGTCATCCTGGGTAAGTACCCGCACCTCGACGTTGTCTCGCTGGGTCCCACGATGAAGTCGCCTCACACCACCACCGAACGTGCCCTCATCGCCACCGTCGAGCCCTTCTGGCAGTTGCTGAAGAAGGCGCTCGAGGATGTGCCTGAGAAGTAAAGCGAATAGTGTACTATACCGAAATCAGCCGAAAGTGCAATGACTTTCGGCTGATTTCTTATTCCTACATGAATCCATTTTTTCAACGATTCTACTGACTTTATTCTGTAGTATCTATGACCTCAGAATCGAGATGCTTCAGATACCAGTCAGAATTCTTCTTGCCTTCACTAATTGACCACTCCAGAAAATCGGGGAAGAACACGTCTATACGCTTGCTCTCATTTTCGCGTTTTAAAATGGTGTTCTGGAATTCACTGATAGATACTCCTTCCAAATAGAACGCGAACGGGAACTCACCATTACCCACATAGTACATCTTCTGTCCGTTTGACTTCTTGACATTAGGATTAGACTTGTCGGCCTTTGTACCAAACAGGCTCGTGTCTGCCTGCTTCGTTGGCTCTGTCCAGGGAAGGTGTACTTCCAATTGTTTACCATTTTCTAATTTACGCCAGAGGAAAGGTCTGATGGTCGACTGGCCTTTGTTCAAGGCTTTCGTATAAGTCACCTCAAACACCCATGTCACGCCTTCACCAGTAGCTTTGTTTTCGTTCTTTGTGATGTCGTCAGTCAGATACCACATTCTTGTCTCCTTCGGGGTGTCGTTGCCTCCCCATCTGATTTCTGGCAGGTAGTAGTACATCTTATTATACATCGTGTAGTTCTCTGAAGCGAACTTAGTCTGTCCAGGCAAAAGCTTGTTCACATAGATGGTGGCAATATCGGATCCTTGGAGGTCGACAGCCAGTCCATCCTTCAATGTGATGTAGTTATGATAAGTAGTGAGGTAGAATCGCTCCTTGCTCAGTTTCTTTGAGCCATCGGGGTGAGTGTAAAACTCTAACTCATGCTTACAGTTAATCATGAGGTCGTTCATGTCGTAATCACCAGACTCAGGCCATTTGTCCTCAAAGCCATAGACGCCTTCGACCGTGGCTCTTCGGCTTTCAATTTTTGGGGTATCTTTCAAATCAAAGGCATTGGCAGGATTGAGGGCGAACATCAGGTCATCGTAGTCCTTATCGTCGCAAGCATCCTCAAACGATATCACTACATACTCGTTGCCGTTGGGAGCCGTATAGGCAAACTTTGCAGAGCGTGCTTCGCCATTAGGATTGGGGAATTTGACCCCTTCGTCGTATGCGGAAGACAACCCGTCCGTCGTGGATGCCCAGATGTTATGTTTTTTTGCATAGCTATTACCGTTGACCGCATAATCTTTGCCTCTCTGTCCCCACGCGTTGGTCTTAAGAATAAACCCAATCTTTGTGCCGGCGGGGAAGATGGTGGTACCATTATTAGTGTCAATGCCTCCGTCAGCCGTGGGTGGATAATACATTAACTGAACCACATCGCCACGAAGGGCACCAATATTCCCGTTATATTTGTTGTTGGGATAACTGCCTCGTGGCCATTCACCGTCCTGTGTGTTGGGGAATACCATGATGATGTTCAGGTCCATCTTGTTTGTAGGAGCATTGCCAGTGTAATAGTAATAGCCTAAAGAACTGTTCCAGCAGGTGCTACTACCCATTGCAGTAAGACTTACCTCTGAGGCTTTTAATAGATGCAGGTCGCTGGCAGCACGATAGCTCTCCTTAAGAGTCGTACCCGAGTTAAGGGCATCACAGGCAGTACTGTACATACCGTTGAATTCTTCTTCTGTAAATATCAAGCCCTTGTTGATGAGGGTTTGATTCGTTTTGTCAAGCAGATAGTCTGGACGACCACTTGCCGAGTTCCAAGTGCCTAATGGCGTTACCCAAGGCTTGTACACCTGTGTACCATCACCTTTCTTGTAAAGATGCGTCATACTCGACAGGTCTTTGGTGGATGTACCTGCACCTGCCACTCGTTTTGGTGCATTTTGCCTGCTTGAATTACTCACAGGGTTCTTCACCACCATGACAGCCGAACCGTTCTCTACGACAGTCATGTTGCGCCTCAAGCCAATCAAGAAGTTGCCGGTGACAATATGTAGCCTCTTGGCGTATGCTGGCAATGTAACTGTTTCGTCGTACTTTCCCTGCTTATCGGTATAACCGGAAAAGATGGGCTTTATATTCTCATTGATATACTCTCCGAGCGAATTCTCATTGACAATGGGATTGACATTGTACACACTGAAGAATATTGGGATATTGGCATTGAAGTCCGAATAGTCTACAATCAAGTCTACATTCTGTGTAGTAGAGAAGTCAAAAGAATTTGCGACCTTTTCATTTTCTATTGGAGAATCATTCCCTTTGTCGAAAAACTCATCTGTATCCTTACATGAGGCGGCCAAAAAACAAACAAATGCATAAAAGCACATGTGTGATAATAAACGATTCATCTTTGTCATATAGTTACTTTTTTGGTAATTAGTAGTATTCGACTGCAAATATAGTAATAAATATCGGAACAAACAAATAATATTGTGTTTATTTTTACACAAATCATTAACGTATTTTTATTTTAGCTGCTTGATGACCCTGTTTGACGACGTATATACCTGTAGACAAACATTCCAAGTTGGAGTTACAGGGTTGTCCTGCCATATTGAACACTTGATATGGCTGTGACAAATCCATTTTCGTCATTGCAATGCCATCATCAATATAAGTATAGCCCAACTTTTTGTCCATCCAAAGCAGTCGCTCACTGATGAAACGGCGCACATTCTGAACTTCTGCTTTGTAACTCCCAAACACAGTATGGTTCATGTGAACTATTTCGTTCATAATGGGCCAACGGATAAAATTCAACATCTGTGACTGTTGCAGGGACTCCTCCAAAGAATCTACGTATGCCAGAAGATGTTTCTCGTTGATGCGATCATGTCGAGCCTTGTCCCATATATTACGTATTTGCACCTGAGCATTGGCATTCCGGACAATAATATTATCAGCGAATACCTTCATATTGCCTGTCGTGCTTCCCCCACTACGATAGACATAATCGCTTTTGCTGTTGACAGGATAGGTTCGTTTGTCGTTATCAAAAGCAAGGTCGAAATCCCACACAGGGCCAGTGAAGATAGTATCATTCTCACGATGCTTGTACATATATACGCTCCAATAGGTGTCAGTATTTCCCGACAACTCACCGACGAGAAAGTGACGAAGAAAAGTGTTTAAATCTAGGTATTTCTCCCATTCATCTTCCATCCTATTGAAGTTCTCTTCAATATACACCTTTTGCAAGTCTGATATTTCGTCATCATCAGGATAATGAATCGTCATCGGAGTTCCTTTCGCCGATTTGAACCAACAGGGTTCACCAGATGCACGTGCATCGACTTCAACGAGGTATGCTGTGACGCTCAACGAGTCGGCCCTTTCCTCTTTTAGTGTATCAACGAGTTCTACTCGATTTTTCTTCACATCAATGTGGTCACATAGCTGGTAGTTCCCTTTGTACTCTCCGTTTAATAGCACATCTACAGACTGACCGTAGGGCGTGTAAGGCATATCCATGCAACGGCTCAATTCAAAAGCCAGCAAATTACGCATTAGCGTCTTGTCACCGTAATTGTTGATGAGCGTCCATTTCTTTGCTTTTGCCGGTGAGTCCACCACCCGATGCTTCTCGTTGAACTTGATACGATAAGGCTTCTTGGGGAAGCTGATGGAGCCGTTACCTCGCAGACGAACGACACCCGTGTCTGATCGCAACACCTTTCCCCTATCACTGATAACCGTTATTACTGCTTTGATATTATGAATTTTATCGTATGGCTCCACATTTCCTTCTGTATGGATGCTCACCGTTGGCAGGTTTGTAAGACGATAAAGATTGGATTCATCGCCCTCCCCTGCATGACCATAGAACTCCAGTTCACCAATATTGCACCGCATATCAGAAGGTCCGACGTAACGCACATATCGAAAGCCTTTGGAACATGAAATGTTAGCATACGACATTTTCATGGCGGTACCCACCTCTGTGATGATGTACAGCGGCAACGCATCCATAAAGTCGGGACTGTTGGCTCCCTCAATAACGCCAAGTAACATTCTTTCACCAGCACGGCTACGATTGGCAGGCGCCCAAGCAACAAACGTTATGATATGAGGCTCACCCAAATCAAGTCCTACCCAGGCATAACTTCGATCGTAGGCCGCAAAATAGGTAGTCAGGTCACCGTCAAAAGCACATTCTCGAGTATTGACAGTAGTCGTCGGTTGGTCGTTGGCATAGTCTACCGACTTTGACGTTCCAATCACCGTTCCTGTCAGTTTCTTGTCATAAAAGTCTGCCTGTGCAATGCTACTGCAAAGGCAAAAGAAAACAAGAATAGTATAAATGCGTGCCTTTTTCATCTTGAGGAGAATAAAGGACATGCCAAAATGCTTGACGTGTCCTCTTTGTTTGATTATAGTCTTCCGTCAATGATGTCGCGCGGCAGAATACCCTTCACGTCGTAAATGAGGCCATTGTCATTGAGCATTGCCTTGAGATCAACAGACAAGAACTCCTTGTGTGCTACAGCCAGGATTATCACGTCGAAGTGATCATCAGGTAGTGTGTTCACGATCGGCACATGATACTCTTCCTCTACATGCGCAGCATTGGCCCACGGGTCATACACCGTGATGTTATCCGAATACTCATGCAGAGCCCCATAGATATCTACAACCTTCGTATTACGGATGTCTGGACAGTTCTCCTTGAACGTAATACCTAAAATCAGTATCTTCGCATCCTTTACCAACACACCCCGTTTGTTCATCAGTTTGATGACCTGTTCAGCCACATATTCACCCATCGTGTCATTCAGACGGCGGGAAGTCATCATGATGCGGGGCCATACGCCATAGACCTGTGCCTTCTGTATGAGATAATACGGGTCAACACTGATACAGTGACCACCGACGAGTCCTGGCGACAGCTTGATGAAGTTCCACTTCGACGCAGCAGCCTCAATGACGTCGTGTGTGTCGATGCCCATCACATTGAACACCCTGGCGAGCTCGTTCATAAAGGCAATATTCACATCTCGCTGCGAGTTCTCAATGATTTTCGAGGCCTCGGCCACCTTGATGCTTGGTGCCTTGTGCGTACCATTAATCAGTACTGAGTTGTACACATCGTCCACGATGTCAGCAATCTCAGGCGTAGAGCCAGACGTTACCTTCTTGATCTTCTCCACGGTATGTTCCTTGTCACCCGGGTTGATACGCTCAGGTGAGTAGCCAGCAAAGAAATCTTCGTTAAACTTCATACCGCTGACACGCTCTACCACGGGCAGACATTCATCTTCCGTCACACCAGGGTACACTGTGCTCTCATAAACCACGATGTCACCCTTTGAAATTACCTTACCCACCGTCTCGCTGGCTCCGCGAAGAGGTGCCAGGTCGGGATAGTTGTCCTCATCCACAGGCGTTGGCACTGCCACCACATAGAAATTACAGTCGCGAATCTTTTCTATGTCCGTAGTACATACAAAACCATGGTTATTGATGGCATCCTGAAGGAGTTCGTCACTCACTTCGAGTGTAGCGTCATGCCCAGTCATCAGGGCATCCACGCGTCTTTGGTTCATGTCGAAACCAACGGTTGGATACTTCGTTGAAAACAGTCGAGCTAGAGGAAGGCCTACATATCCGAGGCCTATCACACAGATTTTTAAGTTTTTCATAATTATAATTTATTAAGTTTGTATTATCGGTTTCAATTCTATTCTTCAATTACTACCACCCTTCCATTTTGTATTTTCCAGTTGACGTTTCCTTCCATGGCCTTTATGACATTGCCAACATATTTAGCTTGCCTTGAAGTACCAGCCTTTTGAAGATATTTCTTCGCATCGACCAAACGTTTCGTCATTACACAGCCACAGGCAGCATTGAGGTTGGCGGTCTCATCATCAGGGAATTGCTCAACGGCAATCAGCAGTGCGTCGAGCCAATTTTCAGAACCCTCCTTGTAGCTTGTTGCTACTTTATACATCTCTTCCAAACTTAATGCTTCGGGATGTGTATAAATGAGCTTTCGTCCCTTTTCTACCGAAAAAGCTCTTACCTTATATTCTATGATATAGTCAGTATGGCGCAGTCCAGGATAGACATGTTCCAGCAACCAGCGGTAAGGCTCACCGCCCCCAACCTTCTTTAAGAGTTCTTCTTTAGCATCAGGATCCATACTCCTGCCGATGATGCGTAGCATTTCGTCACGATGGTTGAGCACATAATCAGGAGTCTCAGGAGTCTCGACAATATCTTTACTCTCGTACCAGAAATCACCTTTCACTTTCCGAGTCTTACTGTCTATGAGGAAGCCTCGCAGGTTTTCCCAGTCTTCAGGGGTGTAATTAGTCTGGAATACTTGTGTGTTGAAATTATAGTTTCGTATCAAGTAATTCTTCAAAGCCTCAGTACGTCCCTTTGCCAAACGGGTATTGTTGCTATAGGGACTTTCGGGTGAAGCATAGCCGTGAAGAGAAATGCGAGTCACAACAACCGTCTTGTCAAACAAGGCACTGTCTACCGACTTTTTAATTCTGGCCAGTTCCTCTGGGTTTCTGCGGTACTCAGGATAAATAACCGTCTCGTTGACCGGGAAATCGAGAAAAGCATGTCCTGCAATCTGTCGTAACTTGGTTTCCTCTGGATCTGGCATCATGAACGGTAACGGAGGGCACTCTCTTAACTTGTTTAAGCGAATGACTGGTTTCGTAACTCTTTGTTTCTTAACAAAGAGGTAAGTCAAACCCACTTTTAGGTTTGTTCTTGTGTCTAACGGTGCATCGTAAGCCACACCATTGAAATGGTCTTCATACAGTGTCTGACTCAATTCCGCACCGATACGCCACTGGTCTGACAATTTCCATGTAGCCGTTACACCTGCACGCAGAGCCGGTATCAGCTTACTGGAGCGAGAATAAGGATGAATGTATGACAATGGCACATCATCGAAGTTCCATGTGTAGGCAACACCCACCCCAGCAAAGGCCTTTAAATTGAAACGAGACGAATGTACACGAGGTAACGAGTCCAATCGGATGTATCTTGGTTTATGAAAAGCATCAGTTACATCGAAAGTGACATCGCCAAACAATGCCGTATTATTCCATCCCCATACATCCTTCGATTCGCACTCTGGCACATTCCTACTTTTATTGCGATTAAAGCGAAATGCAGCACGCCACCCTAACAATGGATTCACTTCACGGCCAATGCCGACGAACATACCAGTTGACCACGGGTAGCCACTGAACTCCGTCCACGGCAGGTTCTCGTTAGCCGATTTGTTGATACCGATATAAAGTTGCAGATAGTAGGGATCTTTGTCAGCCTTGATGCTGTCTTGTTCGTTGTCGGCATACATGCCAATTGAACAGAGGACAAAGCCTACGATTATCAATATTCTCATTTCTCTTGCTTATTAATACGTAACGAAAGAATCCAATTCTGGCGTCTTATACCATTCCCAAAAGCGCGTCCTCGTCTCATCCTGAGCCCATCTGGAGAAATCGCCGTAAGCATCAAAGATATGTTTCCCTTCCATAGGCCATTGCCACTCACCGGCCACCAACACAGCCTCAGGCATCTGCCCCGGTTCATGTGCAAGTGTGATAACATCAGTACAGTCCGTACAAGTTCCACGTTGTATCTCAATGTAGAAACGTTTAGCATCCTCAGCCATGGTGTAACCCTTCGGCCAAGGCACACAGTCTATCAGAACAAATGGTGTACCAGCCAAAGCGCTCTTGGTATTGACATAGGTTTGTCTGCAACCCAACAGGTCGTGTATTTCTCCCATATTTACATCACCATAGGGGCCATCGTAATGCAGGTACATTTTCGCAGTGGAACCGGCAGCCATCACCGTGACACAACACAATTCATTCTCATAATCCGGCACCAGTTTGATGACGGCATCATTAAAGTCAAAATCAGGATTACGGTTCACATCCTCGTAAGCAACAGTCCATGGAAAGAGGTTATAGTCATCACCAACGGGTTCTGGTTCTGGATCTGGTTCTGGATCTGGATCTTCATTTGCTAATTTTGGATCAATAATGTCCGGCATCCATATTTTCAAATCTGCTTCCACACCGAAGATCACATCATTACAGTCGTGGTCGCCACCATCTAAGAGATCTTCCATGCCCATCCAATAAACTTCATCATAATCTTTGATGAAACTACGATGTTTTCCTCTTCCATTGCCTTCTACGTTCATAAATTCAGCACAGAAACAAGTTCCCATAAATGCGTCTTGATTCGAGACATATGGTCTAACACCCTTAGACCTTAATAAAGTCCACTGCTCAGGTAACGGTTCTTCATCAGAGCGTAGGTAAAAGCCAACGCGCATGCCTTCTGGCACATCAATCTTAAACGAAATGCCACGTAGGGCAGAAATGTCAGTGCCATAGTGATTATATATCCCATGCATGTTGAAGGCATCATCCCCCACTCGATCCATATTGTAGCATGTCGTGGCACCAAACAGGTCTGACATGTCAAAGTTGGCGTCATACCATGTGTTGGCATAGAATGTCTGTCCTCCTATACGTTCGTCTTTCGCAATTTGGTATTGCACTTTTGCCAAACCATCAATATAATCCCACTTGTGGGTTTCAGACAAATCTACATATACAATATCATCGTATGTAGTGGACGAATGATAATAATAGCCCAAAATATGGGAACGCTGCTCAGCTTCATTACCAGTAACCCAAGTGATATAGAATGGACCATTAGACACCAATTCATAGTTACAAACCTGTCCAACGACTTCTTTGGCATCAACCCTCTCTACATTTGTAGACATCCATGCAAAGAAATCATATAGTTGAGCGTTAGAGAACTGATAGTATTTTGCATTTCTGCCAATACTATTGCCACATAACGATGAGGGAGGATTGGCAACATGCCTTGCTCCATGTCGCATTGTAGCTGTAGTCGTGGTCAGGGACACATGTTCAACAGATTTACCACTGAGGGTAATATTTTGGGTCTTTTGCTTGCCTTTATAGAAATACCTCAAATAAAGCGTATTACCTTGACCTTGTGGTGCTGTCATAGTTACAGTACCACTGGCAGCTACCTCTTTATAATCATATAGCACAGTCCTGTTACCTTGGGAAGAGAGCAACACCAGCTTGACGGAATCATCAGTAGTAATGGTGACACTTAGCTTTACGGCTGTTCGCCACCATTGCGTGGAACTGACATTCCCACCTAAGCTGTCCAAGAATGCAGCATTCGTGCGTTCGAACTCTGTTGCTTCCTCAGTACTACATGCAAATAAGAACAGGAAGAAAGCAACAAAAGGAGAAAATAGATATTTCATTCTTTTCATACGCTATATTTTAGTGTGCAAAAGATCCTGACACATATATATTTCATACGTTCAATCAAACCTTGAAGACGACTCTGCTTCTTTACCCACGATGCCATATAATGATGAATGGTACGTGTATTATCAGTGATGCCCATTTGTCCGGTATAATAGTTTAACGGACAGAAATACTCAATGGGATAGATGTACAAGCCGTTGACCTTTACTATTCCACCATCAAGCACTTCCTTATGATCATAATCAATGAATCGTGTAACCTTATGAGTGATATTACCAGAGTTTTTTCCGTTCCATCTTACGAAATGATGATGGTTGTAGAAGTCTAGCATGATACCGAAGAATGAATGGTTTGGAGGTACTGCCACTCCCAGTCCGGGATTCAGATTTCCGTTAGGATTATCCAATGGCGTACCCTCTTGACATTCGAAACCCAGAAACGAGCCTCGAGCAATAATATCATCCAAAGGACGGATGACCTCTACGTCGGTATCAAAATAGATGCCACCAAAATGGTAGAGTATCCAAAAACGGGCATAATCACTTACATGAGCATATTTTTTCAACTTATATGCCTCCGCAATATATGGAGCCTGATAAACATCGAAGTTGCTCTCATTCCATTCTTTGATTTCGTAATCGGGAAGATACTTCCTCCATGAGGCTATACATTTATTTGCCAAGTCAGGCAGAGGATTTCCACCAAACCAGCAATAGTGAATTACCTTGGGAATCTGAACTATCATCTATATTGTTTTGGGGTGTTCTTCAATTTAGCGATTATCGTCTTCACCTTATTCTTTACATTGGTTCGCTCTTGTGCTTCAAGACCGAAAATGTAGCTGATAACGATTGTGCTAATAACCATTAATAAGATATTCAGAATAGAAATAAGTGTTCCTGGGGCAATTAGCAGTACGACTGCAAACGGAATGATAAGAGATAGTAACAATACAATTGCACAACGCATAACAGCATATCTTGCATATTCCCTCAGAGATAATTCTATCTGTGGTAAGACAATGTAAAGAATAGTAAAGTAGCCTATCACGACAATGGTCAGATATACCACAAAAACTGACCAAGGTGCTCCGCCCAAGCATAGGACGATATAGGAAATAGGTAAGATCGTTAGCATGAGGATACTCATCGTAACCTCATATTTCCGGATTTTTCCTGTTGCAGCCACAGCAGTCACTAATACACTGGTACTCTGCCTTATCATCAAAATGACAAGCATTAATCTTAAGAAGGTGACGCTTCCTTCAGGAACTTCCTTGAGCCAAAGTCCTAGAACAGCAGGCGTTTCTATAAGAAGAGGAAGACAAACTATCAGCAACATACAGAACGTTATTCTTGTTCCTGTAAAGACAAGTTGATGCATTTTTTTTAGCTGTCCAGAAGCGTATGTCTTCATAATTTGAGGATTAATGGCCATCTGAAAATTACTGGCAAAATTGCCCACCGCGCCTTGGGCATAATGCGCTGCTGCACGAGCAGCGTTGACAACAGGTCCAAAAAACACATTCAAAAGCAAGTCCAACCCTTGTATATAGAAGACCATCGCCAACTCACCCCACATCTTCCATCCTGCGAAAGAAGCCATTTCTTTGAATAGATCTTTTCGGAAGAACCACCGGTATTTACACTCATCGAAATTTCGCACGCAATAGATATTGTATATCAAACGGATGAGCAACTTCTCCGCAGCATACAAAATCGCATAGAATATAAGCCTATCATAGTCAAACACTAACAACAGATATACCAATAGCAATTTCAGAACCGCATCGAGAATGGCGATGTAGGCAAAGGATGACATCTTCTCATGGGCGATAATGGCTGAGATATACGGGTAGCTCAAAACATTTAGGACTGCTGTAAAGATACTAAGCTGATAGCACCATTCTGCCGCATACATACGCTCTGGTGGGATAACCATTTTCTCATGCAGGAACCACAAGCCTACGGTCTCACCAAGGAGCACAATCACCAAAGAGATGACAAAATGTATATTAATACTTGTAGCAAAGACCTCACGTAATTTCTGTTTATTGCCAGAGCCCAGTTCAAATGAAAGGAAACGTTGTGTGGAGGCCGTCATGCTGTCGTTGACGAAACTCAGCATGACGACTATTCCTCCCACAACATTATAAATACCATAGTCTTCCACACCCAGAGTATGCAACACAATACGTGATGTGTACAGATTAATACACATCATCAGTGCCATTCTGAAGTAGAGCAAGACGGTATTCCTTGCTAACCTCGTGTTATCTGGGTTGTAAGCTTTAGGCATAAAAAATAAGAATCTAATTACCTCTTGTCATCCCATCCGAAGGGGTGTGCAGCCAGCGGCATTCTTGCCATCGGATGATAGTCACCCTTGAGACCAATGGGAGATGCATTGCGGATGTCGCTGACAATCTCGATGCTGGGACGTGCTTCGCTGATGCGGAAGCCCTCGCCGGCCAGGATCTTCTCGTAGCTCTTGGTGTGCAGCTCTGTGAAGCCTACACTGAACTCAAACTCCTCACCGTCGATGTTCAGGGTACGGTAGGTACGCTTCTCACCCTGCACGGCATTGGGAGGCAGACAATCGGCATTGATGCTGAGGAAGTAACGCACGCGGGCCTTCTCCAACTCTAAGTAACCCGACACACGGTCGAAGCTCATCACATGCACTACATTGCGCTTCACGGGACCGAACACCCACTGCAGCATATCGTAGAAGTGAACACCGATATTCGTGGCCACGCCACCACTCTTGCGGATATCGCCCTTCCAGGAGATATAGTACCACTTACCACGTGAGGTGATATAGGTCAGGTCCACATCATGGATCTTATCCTGCGGACCTTCGTCCACCTTCTTCTTCAGTGCTACGATGGCATCGTGCAGACGCAGCTGCAGGATGGTGTAGGCCTTATGGCCTGTCTCCTTCTCCATCTCCACCAGGTTGTCGATGTTCCAAGGATTCAACACCAGCGGCTTCTCACAGATGACGTCTGTGCCGAGACGGAGACCGTAGCGAATGAAAGCATCGTGGGTATAGTTAGGCGTACAGATAGAGGTAAAATGCAGTGGGTTGGGCTTACGCATCTGCTTGGAGCAGAAACGGTCGAACTGCTCATTCTCAGTATAGAACATACAGTCGGGGAACGAGCTGTCAAGACGTCCTACACTGTCAAACTTGTCGTAAGCCACCATCAGGTTGTTACCTGTGTCTGCAATAGCCTTGATGTGACGTGGGGCAATGTAGCCCGCAGCACCAATGAGTGCAAAATTTTTCTTTTCCATTTTCTTTTGTTTTGGTTTCATAAAGTTATTGATTATTTGATTTTAAATATTTGTATAATATTTCTATCGGATGGACAGCCCTAACGCCTGTGCCGTCAAGGATCTGCTGTCGGCATGAAGTTCCTGGTGCAACAATGAAAGTTGAGGTTTGAGATTTGAGACTTGAGATTTGAGAAACCTTTCTGATTTCAGGGAAAAGCACCATCTCACCAATGGCCAACGAGGTCTTGTAATGCTCCTTCTCATAGCCGAAGGAACCTGCCATACCGCAACAGCCACTGGGAATCACGTTTACCTTAGCGTTAAGCAGTTGGCGTAGTACCTCTGCCATTACCTCTACTCCTACCAACGCCTTCTGATGGCAATGACCGTGCAGGAAAATCTCAATGGATGCCTGTTCGAAGCTATCGCGTTTAATACGTCCTGCCTTAATCTCACGAAGCAAGAATTCGTCGAACAACAGGCTATGCCTACCTAATTCTTTTGCATCATTTCGCAGTTCTGCAGGCACCAAGTCAGGATATTCGTCACGGAAGGAGAGGATGCACGAAGGTTCAAGACCAACAAGGCTGAGGGAGGAGGAAGGAGGAAGGAGGGAGAAGAGGCGTTTGACATTCTCTTCAGCGATATGTTTGGCGCGTTTCAGGCAGCCTTTGGAGATGGCAGCGCGACCGCTTTCCAAGAGATCAGGTATTTCCACCTGATAGCCCAACGAATTTAGCAGTCCTATGAAATGCTCTGCCAGTTCCGGTTCATGATGACGGGTAAACTCATCGAGGAACAGCAAAACAGACCCCACCCCGGCCCCACCCCTTGGATGGGAGATGAGTGTCGTAAGAGGTTTCATCTTTTGAAGTCTCGGTAGTTCTCTTTCTTCCGCAAACCCGATGACCTTTTTGATAAGTAGCGACGTGGGCTTCCATGTGACCATGAAGTTATAGAGTGGTCGTACATACTGTCCGATGGCTTCCATCTGTGCAGTCCTGGCAACCAACCATGAGCGCAGTGGCGTTCCATGCTGGTCGTAGTAATGCTGTAGCAGTTCAGCTCTCAGTCGGGTCATGTCTACATTCGACGGACATTCACTCTTGCATCCTTTGCAGGCCAGACAGGAGTCAAGGACCTCCTTAATAAGTGAAAAGTGAAGAGTGAAAAGTGAAGAGTGAAAAGTGAAAAGTGAAGAGTGAAGAGTGAAAAGTGAAGAATGAAGAGTGAACAGTGAAGAGTGAAGAGAGAAGAGTGAAGAATCACCACCGCGAGTGAGGACTTCGCGCAGTACATTGGCACGGGCACGGGTGGTCTTGAGTTCGTCGCGACTCACCTTATATGCAGGACACATCGTGCCACCAATAAGATTGCTTTTCCTGCAATCACCAGCACCATTACATTGTTCGATGGTACACATCAAGGCATGCGTCTGCGACTTGGCACCTGTAGCCCCAGGCGCATCACACTCGTCAAAAGCTGCTTTCCAATTAAAGTAGGTTTTATCTGTTCCGATAATCTTTTCCACAGCATACTGCTGATCTTCCTCGAATCGCAGCATCGAGTCCATCGGCAGCGTGTCTACAATCTTATGACGGTTCAACAGTCCGTCGGGGTCCCAGCACCGCTTCACCTGCCGCATCAGCTCGTAAGCCTCATCGCCATAGAGTAACGGGATAAACTCACCGCGCAACCTACCGTCACCATGTTCACCGCTGATGCTGCCTCGGTGTTTCTTTACCAACAGAGCTGTTTCGTGAGCAAGTGTGCGGAACAATGCCCTACCCTCTTTCGTCTTCAGATTGATGATCGGACGCAGGTGCAGTTCACCCGTGCTGATATGGCCGTAGAAGACGCATTTTGCACCGAGCCGGTCTAACAGCTGTCTGAAGTCCTTCATATACGCTGGCAGACGAGACGGTGCCACTGCCGTATCTTCAATCACGCCCATCGGCTTCGCGTCGCCCTTCATGCCACCAAGGATGCCAAGCCCTGCCTTGCGCAGGTTCCACACCTTGGCAACATCGGCTCCATAGACGCGGGTACATCTATATATTAGTCCGCTGTTGAGCAAGTCCTGCTCCAAAGCGTCAGCCATGCTGTCAAGTTCTTCTCGTGTCTCAGCCCTTAACTCCGTTATGAGCAGTGCTGCAGGGTCGCCCTCTACGAAGAATCGGTTCTTCTGTTGTTCGACATTGCCCTTACTCAATTGCAGAATGTCACCATCCATCAGTTCAATGGCTGTTGGCTGATGTTTCAGTGCCACAAGATTTCCTTCGAAACTCTTCTCTAACGCATCGCAATGCCCACACACCACCATAATCTCCTTCGGTGGTAACACGTCGAGGCTCACCGTAATCTCTGTGATGAACGCCAGTGTTCCCTCACTACCAGCCAACAGCTTACAGAGGTTAATACTCCCCTCGCCCTTTGGAGAGGGGTTGGGGATGAGGCTTTCTATCACTTCATCAATGGCATAGCCGCAACTTCTTCTTTGTAATTCCTTGTCAGGATAGTGCTCGGCAATGAGTCTCGTCGTCTTTTCATCGAGGGCAAAGCGTATGAGCTGGGCGTAAATCTTTTCGATGAGTGATTCGTGATTCGCGCGAGCTGGCACAGGGCCTGCCCCTACACTCGCGTCGTGGCCTTCCCCTACATTTTCCCAGAACCTCTCGCCAAACCTCTCCTCTAATTCTTCAATTCTATAATTCTTAAATTCTTCAACGCTTCCATCGGCAAGCAGGCCTTTTGCAGCAATCACATGATGCCTCGTACTGCCATAGACGAGTGAGTGGGTGCCGCAGCTATTGTTGCCAAACATTCCTCCGATACAGCAACGGTTGCTCGTCGATGTCTCTGGACTGAAGAACAGGCCGTAAGGCTTCAAGGCAATGTTCAGCTCATCGCGAACCACGCCCGGCTGCACCCTCGCCCAACGTTCCTCAGCATTGATCTCTAAGATCCTGTTCCAGTGTTTACTGATGTCTACAACGATACCGCTACCCACCACCTGGCCTGCCAGGGAAGTACCGCCAGCCCTTGGAATCAGGTCAACGCCCTTTTCCCTTGCCATCTGCATCAGTTCCCGCACGTCGTCTTCCGTTTCCGGATAGGCCACGCCATACGGTATCTCCCGATACACAGAGGCATCGGTAGCGTAGGCTATTTTATGCAGACTGTCTGTGAAGAGGTGCATTGATCTGTTTCGTTGGAAAATTATTTTTTTGCCATTTTTACTTACACTACTTACACTATCTTCGAAAACACCTGTATTTATTAGCGTTTCAGAGGTGTAAGTAACTTCAAAAATTGGTGTAGTTAGGATTTTTCTTTCACCAGATAGACAACCCCCGTTCTGAGTCGCCTGCGCTGGATGCCCTCGATGTTGGAGATCATGCGACCGAAACGGCTGACACCCATCGCGTTAAGGCTGGAACCGACGAGGGTGCGTAGGCGTTCGTAGATGGCAGTCACAGAGAGCCATGTTCCTTCATCTTCATCCTGCACCATCTCGAAATGCTCATGGAAGTAATAAACAGCGGGAGGCACCAACTGATAATCGCGGTTATGCGCCATGATGGCTTTCACCTCGTCGGCTTCAAAGTACCATTTCATCCGACGCTCCATCACAATCGTATAGGCCTGTCCGTAGAGAGCCTCATAGTTTGGCTGGTAGTCGGTGTTCACGGGAGCCGTCAGTTGCACGCAGATGAAGCGTCGGCTGCCCGTCGGGTCGCTCAGCACGTTCGTGTCGTTGGTCGTGGCGATAAACGAGGCATAGCGTTTGAACTCTTCGACATGCTTGCCATACGGACGCTTGATCTTTACGCTGGGCAACTGGATGACATTCTTCAGGAATCCCTCCTGCACCTTCGGGCTGATCTGGTTGAACTCGTCGAGGTTGATGAGCAGGAAGTTGTGCATGGCCTGCAGCGTGGACCGCTTCTCGCTGACGTCGAGGTTTTCCAGGAAACCCCAGCTCAGTTCACGTGGCAGGATCATCCTACAGAAAGAAGTCTTGCCGTCGCCCTGCGGCGAGATGAGCAGCGGAACGATGGCATTGCCATATTCCTGACGGGGCATCATCCACTGTGCGACCATCGACACGAACCATTTCTTGAACCACGACTCCCACTGCGGAATGTCGCAGGACACCTGACGGGCCAGCATGGCGATATGGTCGGTCTTGCCATCCCAAGCTTTCGACACCTTTATGAGATAGTCCTCAATGGGGTCGCTCTTACGTATCATATCGGAGTGAACATAGCGGCGCACGTCTTTATCTCTCACGTCAAGGTTGGAGAGGCGTGCCTGCAAGGTAATGCCGTTGATGGCATTCTCGTCGCAAGGCTGCCAGTCTTGTACCCAGGTATTGTTGGGACGATACTCCGTATAGCCCATCACCGTATTGTAGCGGAACACGTAGCGGGTTTTCAGGAAGCTGATCAGCTGCCTTGTCTCCCTGCTCGTCATCTCGCCGGGCGCTTTTCGTTTAGGCTTCTCCTCTGCGTAGACGGCCGAGACAATAGCGCGGAAGTTATACTCATCGTATGTTTTCTCATAGATATGATGGTTGCGAATGTGCAGGAACGCCTCTTCCTCGGGCATGCCCGACAGGCAGAGTCTCCGTGCCAGTTCCGTGATATAGGCATCCTGCCACTGCGACTCAATGACATCGCTAGTTTCTTCGTAGGCCTCCTCGACAGCACGGCGGTACATCAGCTCGTAGTCACCATAAAGTTCAATGTCCACCTCTCGCTGCTCGACTTCGGCTTCGCCTTCCGCTGCCGGTCCACCTGTAGCCATCCTGGCGTCGACGCTGAGCGGCGTGGCCTCGGGGTGATAGTAGGGCTCTTCGTCAAGCGGCATCAGGAATCCACTTCTCGCATGAACAGCCTGACGGTCAATAGGTTTCGGAAGCATGCCGCCATAGATGCTAAAAGCCACGTCGTATGCTCTCTGGCAGAAGCCATCCAATTCCGCATCCGTCATCGGCACCTCAACTCCTTTCCTTGCCACCGCGACAAGTATCTCCACACTGCGTCCGTCGGCTCCCTTGAAGGCGGCAAAGGTGGTCGGAAGGATTTTCGAGCTCTCTTTCACAGCCTCAATATCCTCCTGATGCACCAGTCCTGCCACATGCAGCCATACCAGACCGTTGAAAGCCACCGTCTTCAGGTTGCCGTTCTCGGTCTTCGACAGCTCTACCGACGGACATACGCGGGCAATCTTCGTCTCATAGCCACTCCCTTTGATATGGCCAGTCATCGCTACATATCCTCGCAGAGAGGCAATATCACCGGCTTTAGTGTCGGCCAACATGCGCTTCATCAGCCATTCAGCCGTCTTCAAGCTGAGGCGAAGCACACCATTCTTATCAGTTCTAACTATCGATAGTTTCATCATTAATACTTAATTACATTTGTCCCAGGGGGTGGGACGGTTCTTCCCAGGGGGTGGGACGGTTCTTCCCAGGGGGTGGGACAATTCTTCTCAGGGGTTGGGACAATTCTTCTCAGGGGTTGGGACTGTCCGTTACAGGGGTTGGGGCATCCGCACAGACCTTTGTAAAGTCGTATGATTCAACATATTCGTCAAAGACAGGAGCATCATTCACCCCATGCTTTTGCATCATGTTCGCAATCATCTGCTGTTGTTCAGGATTCAGCCACCGTTCGCCGTCCCTGTAGCGATAGTAGGTGCCCTTACTCTTGAAAAAAGCCGTCAGATCCTCGCGAATTTCATGTTGTGCGTACTTGTTTTCGATATTCTTGAAAAGGCCTTTGAAGCCCCGTGCCATCCGCACTTTCTCTGCCTTCTGGAAGTACTGGCATTTTCCGTCCTTCATTGCCGTCGGCAGCACACACGGCCACCGGGTAATCTTCTCTGGTACCTCAACAAAGGCTATATGCCGCAAGCACTCTCCTGCAAGTCCACATTGGCTGTTGCCGCACAGCGGCCACCATTCAGGTATTTGTTCAAAATCTATCATCAATTCTACTTACACCAACTACACCTCTACTTACACCACCTAAACCGCTATTAATCAGTCCATTACACGACGGTGTAAGCAGTGTAGGTAAAAATTAAAAATTTTATTTTCTAAACGACACAATATTACTTCCTCAATAGTTTCGAATAGTTTCCAATATCTGTTCTGCTGCCCTGCCATTCCCAAATATTTTCGGGAATCTTACTGTTTTGTTCGTTAGTTGCTGATATGCTTCAACGATTCTATTGTAGTCAGCATCTGCAATGATACCGGCACCATGCTGTACGATCTCAACCCATTCCGTCTCGGGACGCAGAATGACACATGGCCTCTCAAAGAAAAACGATTCTTTCTGTACTCCGCCACTATCGGTCATCACCAAGCGGGCATTTCGTTCCAATTCTATGATTTCAAAGAAAGAGGCAGGTGGAATCATCCTAACCCGTGTAGATGACAACAGACGGTTATATACTGTTGAATATAAATTCAATGGAAGCAGCTTCTTTGTTCTCGGATGCAAAGGCAGAATCACATCAATGCCATCTTGCTCTGAAATATCAAGCAATGCACGGAATATGTTTGTCAGCCGTTCTTTATCATCCGTGTTATTATCCCGATGGATGGTGGCGAGCACGTATCCTTCAGGCATTAGTTCAAGCTGATTGATGATGTCGCAACGCTCCTTGGCCAACCCACAGTAGTAGAGACTATTGTCATACATTACGTCGCCACTATTCACTACCAACCGCTTTTTACCATTCTTGAAACGGGCTTCTGACTTGAAGAAGCCCTCTTCACGCAAATTATTCATACCCGTCTCCGTTGGAGGGAACAGAATACTTGACAGCTGGTCGCACACTATCCGGTTCACTTCCTCAGGCATGGCCATGTTATGTGAGCGCAGTCCCGCCTCTACATGGAAGATAGGCACATGAAGTTTTGACGCAGCTACAGCGCCTGCCAACGTAGAGTTAGTATCACCATACAACAGGATTCCATCGAAACGATCTTCCAGCAACACCTCTTCGATACCGGCAATCATTTTCGCTGTCTGCTCACCATGCTTTCCTGAACCTACACCAAGGTTATAATCTGGCTGCGGGATACCCAGTTCATCAAAGAACACCTGCGACATGTTCTGATCATAGTGTTGTCCAGTATGCAGAATCTTTTCCTGAATGACATCAGGAAACACGTTTCTCACTGCTCGTGAGATGGCAGCTGCCTTAATAATCTGTGGACGAGCACCTATAACGGTTAATATTCTGATCATTTGAAATTGAATTGATAGTTCGGATTATCCAACTGTGCCCGTCTGCTTTGGGGGTAGTTCTCAATGAACCAAGTCATGAAAGCTGTGACATCTATCTTCTCGTCAAGCATTTTCTTTCGTCGATCCTGGAATTCAGCCCTCACATCCGACATGCCAAGTAACTTTGCCTCTTCATCGATCAACCGTTGTGGTTCATTGGTCTTAATACCAATGGTCAGGCCATATTCATTCTCCAACTCCTCCAACACACTGATTCGACCTGCAAAATCACTGAAGCGCAGGTTGGGCACTCCTAACATAGCTGCCTCGACCGACATGCTTTGACTGTCTGAAATAAGTAATGATGCGTATGCCATCACATGATGGATGTCCGTATGTTTGATTCTAAGTTGATACTTCTTTAGACGTTCCTCTAAATTCGTTTCAGAACTAACAAAAACCTGATATCCATTATTCTCTGCAGTAGAAATGACCTTGTCTACAAGATTTCTATCCAGCCCTTTGATTCCGTCATCATGGTGAGCCGACAGTTTGGCAAGCCTGATGAGTATGAAACGTTGATTGATGCCGTAGCTGCTGACAATGCTTCTGTCGGGTGTAAAGTAGTTAGGATGCAAATAAGCAAGTTTCATGTATCCAGCATATCCGATTTTCTTAGCATTCCATTTGCCCACCCTACACACAAAAGGTACTAACAGGTTACTGGTAAAGGGGAAGGTAAGCTTGGCAAAAGTTTTGATGACCTCCACATCGTCTTCCAATGTCGTTATAGTGGGCTTTCGCAACAACCAACCAGCCTGTGCTATAGACGAGTCTGTCCCTGCCAACAAATCTGCTTTAAAACTTCGGGCTATTTGATATACAGCCCATGCCCTCTTTAATGACGCGCTCAAGATTCCCCATTTGGTATTCTTCCTAAACGTGTCTTGGATGTTTTGATATTCCTGACCGTCTTCTTTTAAAAGCAGTTCCAGAATATCCTTGGTCTTGATGAGTAGCTTAACCTCATTTCCGTCTTCCTTCAGTTTCCTGATGGTATGCTTGAAAAAATGATACTGGGCAGGATGGCCTACATAAATCAGAACCTTCATAGAATTGACAAAGATTTAAAAGCTATTGAAAATCAGTGAATTCAGAAACACAATAATCCTCTTTCCCGGAAGGCAATGGAGGTATTTCATCTACAAACTCAATATCTACTTTAGAGTCTGGGAAATAGGTATTAAAGTTATCTTTGACATAATCAAAAGTCTCTAAGGGTTCATGGCTGTCAACTGGTTTTATCAAAATGTGCAGGTCTCCGCATTTGTCCTGCCGGATCTGGAAACGATCCATTTTCTCGTATAATCGTTGGCATTCCTCTGTATGTATATCCAGATCTTTAAAAAACATATTATCGATAACGATTGATGAGAACGGTCGGCCTTGTTTGTTGTATATAGCGCGACCCTCACGTCCTATTACTTCGCCCAACAGTCTGTGCTTCCTACCACAAGAACAAGGTTCTTTCTTGATATATGCCAGATCACCAACCTTATAGCGAAGGAAAGGGAACACATAGTTGTTCAAGTCAGTCGTAAGGACATGCCCCACTTCACCATCAGGCAGACACCTCCCGTTATTATCTGCAATCTCAACCACACACTGTTCTTCAGCAATATGCAGACCTTCGTGCATATAACATTCATGGGCAGTAATCCCACCGTCAGCAGCACCATAACCATCAAAGACTGGAGCCTGAAATACCCGTTGAATCTTAAAGCGATATTTGGGATGCAGCTTTTCACCAGTAGTAAAAACAACTTTCACTTTACAGACAGGTAATTGGTTCTGCTCTATGTACTTGGCAAGAAAATACAAGGAGGAAGCATATCCACGAATTGCAGCGGGCTGATATTTCATCAACGCCTGATAATGCCCTTTGAGCGCCTCTGGTGTAATATCTGTGCAGTCGCGTTTGATGTTACGCATAATCAACCTATCATACAGGTCTTTCACCAACAATTTCCGACCACCGGTATTTTTCTTTACCAAAGAGTTGCCTGCCAATGTGAAGAGTTTCTCTCCTACATAGAAACCAGCCCAAGTCCATCCCCTGAAATTCAAGCCTCTCAGTTTGTTCCATGTTACAATATCTTCCTTAAATCGCATTGGAGTGCCGGTGCTTCCACCAGTCGACCCGTCAACATACTTACGTTGATCGATATCTTTTGAAATTAACTCATCAAAATGGTCCTTAATGATTTGCTTTGTCAAGACGGGCAGTTTTGAAAGATCGGCTCTTGTATGGATATCATCGGGGGTGAGGTTTCTTTCTTCAAACACTTTCCTGTAATAAGGCACGTTCTCATAACAGTGTCTGACCAACATCTGAAGCTTCTTGTTTTGAAGTGCGAACAACTCTTCTTCAGAAAGCCACTGTGTGCTAAGTGCCTCAGAAAACTCACCATGCAGATTTCTGCCTTTTAGCTTGTCGCCTAAAGGTATTAAAACTTTTCTATCGAAGACACTATATAAGCTCATTCTTGCTTTAGAATATAATTCTTTATGTTTTTTATTAATTGAGTTTTATGCTGATGGCGTAAGTCAATGACTTTTTTTAAAAGATTCATGCGCATGTTTATCCGTTCCTTTTTGTGCTCTCGTATAAACGCTTTCGTGTAGACATCACGATAAGCTTCCTCAGACAGTTGTTGCAATTGATCATAGTTGTCAATAATCTGCGAGAAGTAACCATCAAAATCCTTTTTATTCATTGGCTTCACCAGGTCATCGCAGAAAGCCATGTCCTGTACCAACAAGCCTGAGAAGGAAATGTCATCGATTGCTTTATTCTGAATATTTATATGAGCCATCATTCCTATACCAAAATGATCAGACTGCACATCGTCAAAACAAAAATTGCCAAGAGAATAGATGATATAACCGCCATGATAACGCTCGAAAGGCAGAACCACATGAGGGTGATGTCCAACAACCAGATTTGCACCTTCGTCAATCAATTTCTTTGCTAATCTCCTTTGGTCGGGTGATGGTAAATGGACATACTCATTCCCCCAGTGAAAAACAAAGATAATGACATCGGGGTACATATCTTTCATACGTTCCAATGTCGCCATTACCTTATCCTCTGTAAGACTGGCAAAGCAACTGGGATTATCTACAGAACAAATTCGTTCATCACAAAAAGCTGACATACAAATAGTCGTACCTTCTTGGCGTATTGACAGAATCCCAGACTGACCATTCTCTACCTCTCCTAATAGTAATAATCCCTTTTTTCGTAATGTAGTTACAGTATTCTGAAAACCCTCTGCCCCGTGTTCTGTGATATGGTTATTAGCAATATTGAGCACATTGATTCCACTGTCTTTAAGGACATCGGCAAAAATAGGCTTTCCATAGAAGGTAGTCTTGGCAGCATCCTTGTCGTCCAATAAAGGGCTTTCAAGATTACCAATGATATAGTCTGCCTCACCAACAATCTCAGTGACGTTCTTTGTCCAACGCCTTACATTTTCCTCATTCGTCTTCGACTTGATGCCAAAGCCGCACGTAAAAAGCTCGTCTGCCGGGAATATGTCTCCTATGAAAGTTAGTTTTATCATAAAACTTATATCAACGGACAATTGATGCTAGTACTTTGTTCCAAATCTTTCCATTGTTGGCAACGGAAATGCTGTCTTTTATCGTATAGGCTGTCTGCCGCATGGCTGCCAAGACATCATCATCTGCAAGAAGCTTCTCTAAACAACCAGTAAACTCATGCTCATCATCAGTATCATTAAAAACATATCCATTTTCTCCATTTTGAATAACATCGACAATGTCGCCAACATTTGAGACAACTGGAACACACCCACAATTCATGGCTTCTAACAGGGATACAGGGAATCCTTCACCTTTGGAACAAGAAATAAAAATTTTGCTGTCAGAGAGAACTTTTACTTTTTCATCAAAAGCACTCACATAGCCTAAAAAGTCTATCATTTCTGCCACACCATATTTCTTGGAAGCTTCTTTGATGTTCTCTAACTGGTCACCGTCACCAGCTATGGCTACCCTTAGATTGTATTTTTCACGAAGACGTGCCAGTGCCTTAATTAGAAGGATGATATTCTTGTTAAGGTCAACACGCGAGAATGATACAATGTCATAATGCCTCGTTTCGTTCTTGGGTACTTTCGTAAATGCCTCATTCGGCAAGTTAGGAAGAATAAAAATCTTCTTGTCGTCAATTCCCTTTTTCAATAAATAGTTTTTCGTCTGGCTTCCCGTTACTGTGATAGCAGCGCCACTGCCAAAAGCCCATAAATTAATTTTCTCCATCTTTGGCCCGTCTACCCAATATTCTCTATGTCCTGCAATGGTCATGTGAACGTAAGGTGTGTGTGTTAGGAAACCTATTGTTCTTCCAATTAGGCCATGAGGAGTATTCAACACGCCAATGATTGCATCTATCTTGTACTTGCGCACAGCTTTGATTCCCCGCCACACTTTTGCGATATGACGAAGTTTGCTGTCAGACTGTTTTTCCGAACACAGATAAGTTACCCGGCCATTATATTCATCACTTTTTCTGTCTCTGAGCACATATATATGCTTTACTGTCTCACTGCTCAACAAAGGTTGCAAAACATTTTCCCGTAAAGTATGGTCTGCCAGCTTACATACTAATAAAATGTTCATAATGATTCTATGTTAATAACAAAATGTATGATTATCATATATGCATAATAATACTCTTGGTTGTCACGCCCTAAGAACATTCCAGAAAAACAGGATGCCTATTACTACTGCATAAGTAAAGAAGGTAAAAAAATGTGTCAAGCGAACAGGTTGGAACCATCGATATAAACCATAGAAAGATAGTATATACATAAACGGCATGTGCAAGAGAACTTTACGCAACTCCAGACTGGCACAAATATAACCTGCAGAAACCATTTCAAGCAGAACAAACAAGATCAGCGGAAGCATTTCAAGCGCTCGATTCTTTATTGAATACAACAAACCTGCCCAAAAAGGAATGACAAGAAACAATTTATTCATCAGTCCAGCACCATAAAATACCAATCGTGAAGGAGAATCGGACTTTGAAAAGAAAGCAGGGAATGGTCCCAAGAATGCTCCGAAGAAACTGACAAAATAATTAAAAGAACCAGAATAGCTGCCATTGCTACGATAAGCAATAACAGAATCGACATCTCCTCCTGCAGTGTATGAATCTACCATTCCTTGTATCATTTTCAGTGAAATGAGAAAACCTCCTGCAGCTGCTGCATAGAGGAAAAGAGAAATAGCCTTACCTTTCTGCGTAATGCCATAATACACAAATGCAGAAACAGCAATCATTCCTGCAACGGCAGGACGGAATAACAACAACAGTGCAAGGCATAGTGCGACAGCCAATAATGAATAACGAGACTGGTTAGTAATGAACTGATATAGATAATATACAGTACAAATCACAACGAAGATGAACAGCGATTCCTTCAAGAAAGTACAATGAAACAGAATGATGTATGATGACGTACCATATGACATGGCTGCTAAAAAGGCATAAGAATCAGGCATGTAATGCTTGCTTATTCTAAAAAGGAGAACTGACGAGAAAGCTCCTAATATCACATAGACGGCATTCAGAAACAGTTTGTTAGGTATGATCGACATGGCAATACTGTCGAAAATTAATGCTCCCCAATCATCGAAAGCATAATTATTCATAATAGTTCCTATACCAGATCTGAATCCAGATTCTGCCACATGCATACTTGTATTATAGTAGAGCATGGCATCAGTCTTGCTAAACATAAATGTATCTCCATCATAATAATAGGAAATCCACATGAAAACCGTTCCAAGCAATATAGAGTAAATTAACACCACTAAGAAAAGAGAGCGTTCTGAATAACTTCTTTCGTCTTCTCTCGAAAAGAGAAGCAACAATCCTCCTTGTGTAATAAATGCAACCACAGCACCTAATGTTATGATGCTGAAAGCTCTCTCGTAAGCCATTGAAGCCATGAAGCCTATGGTTAGTACTCCTAGAACGAGAAAAATGGTGTGCAACCTATATAACATTTCGGGATACTTATCCTAAGATACCCGTCCTAAGACGCCAATAAAGTCCCAAGACAAAAACAGTGTGCTTGATACCCATATGTTTTACCATCCAAGCAACGCGCCCGGCTTTAGGTGTTGCTGCATAGTCTAGCAAATCAACATGTCGTTCCAAAATGGAGAGGGCCGTTGATTGATTTTCTTTTGGTAGTTTGTAATAATTATATCCTCTGTTCACCCACATGTTGGCTAAATATATACGAATTGCCCGTGAGTTGACACATCCGTTATTGCATTGTTCCTTCCAATAAGCGAAAATCTGGTCATAACTATGATAAACATGAAGTGACGGTGTTGACGAGAGGCTATCCTGGCGATGATGATATCCGTAAAAGTCCAGATTATTGACCCTCACCGTCTTGACTACTTGCCATAAATGCAGACTCCAAAATAAATCCTCACTAATATAACCTATTGGGAAAAACACTCCATGTTCAATTAAAAGTGTCCTTCGAACCAACACGAAACAAGCACTCATACAGAATTTCTGAGTCTGAATCAGATGGGCAAAAACGGCCTGGGCATCGGGCAGTTGATGAAGTTCTTCCGCATCATAATCCTCTGTAACGGTCTTACGGCCTTTATCCCAGTAGTCGACGTTTTTAAATATAATCAAATCTGATGAAGGATTATTACCCTTTACCAATACTGCCAACCCATCCTCTATAATCCACTCATCGTCTGAATCCAAAAAGATAAGATAGTCTCCCTTTGCACGGCAAATACCAACATTACGTGCAGCTGATAGGCCTTGGTTCTCTTGATGAATGACAATGATACGTTCATCGGTGGCAACTAATTGGTCGCATATCTCACTGCTGCCGTCCTTACTGCCGTCGTCAACAAGAATAATTTCCAAATCCTTATAGGTCTGGCGCAACACCGACTTCACGCAACGCTCTAAATAGGGCTTGACATTATAGACGGGTATAACTACACTGACTTTCATGATATCTTAAATTGTTATTTCTTCTGCTCTGACCATATTGTAGCCCTTAATCTGGACGACTAATAGATGGAGGGTGGTGCTCTTTATGAGAGTTCTTACCATTGGAGCAGTAGAATATTGGCGAATTTGTTCAACAGCTTCTTCCCATTGAACCAAGGCAATGCTGTCATCATCGCTCTGTTTCAGATACTTCAACTCAAGAATGTAACTGTGCCCAATCATGGGATAGCGGCTAAGGTCTGGCATCAGGAAAAAGTCACAATAACCATGACTTAGCTCCATTTCGGGAGCTGTCAGATAATAGGGATTCAATGCTAAATAGGCATTCATAAACCCCTGGAGATTGCGCTCGCCCTCTATCAACTGTCTAACACTGGTCGTTTTCTCGTAGGCATCGGTTATCTCCTTTATCATCGGTTGCCAGTTGCCATTCAGAGCAGCTTCTGTATAGGAGCGGCTAAGTTTTCTTGTGTCAACGTATGCGATTTCCTGATATTGCCTATATAAGTAATCGTAATATTGCTTACGGACATTGTTGTTGGGAATCGTCAGTTTGACATCGGCTCCTTCTACATCTCCTATAGTCAGCATACCGTAATAGAAAAGCAGACTCACGAAATTCTCTGCATTGGCCATGTCCTTCGCGGGGAATGACTCCACCGGGTTCTCATAGATGTAACCGTTTTCTGCTATCTCATTGAGCAATCCACGGCGGTTACCATCAAGCTTGTCAAGCTGCAGCAACTTGTTCATCTTGGTATAGTCGGTACGCGTGTTGACATCAACCATCTCTTCAGGACCATGCCCTGTCTGAATGACACACCTCAGATAGTAGCTTACCATGTCGCAATTAAACAGCTTTGGATCTTTATAGACTGATGCTTTTGCAAAGCAATAGTTGTCGTACCAAGGCTTCATATCAGCTATCAGTGTCTCTTCGTTGGCCTTGAGCATACCGACCTCCTGATAATAGCGTATCATCTGGCGCACATCGTCCTCCGAGAAACCGAGCATGAGGTTGAACAGCGGGTTCATCGTGATATTTGAGGCTATATTATAGCCGCTGGTTACGTCATCCATCGTCACGGGACTCACGCCCATCATCAGAATACGGTCGAAATTGCCTTTGAACTTCTTGAACACATCACGATAGAAACCTGAGGCATGGGTGAGGGCATGATAGACAGCTTCCCCCTTTTCGTTGAGTACTGTATTGGTGAAATTGTCGTATTCGTCAATAATCAGATACATCTGATGCCCGTTGGTTTTGGCAGCCTGGTTGATATAGTTCAGCTTGCCGTCTGTTACCTTGATGTTTTTCACATCCTCAAGATAACCTACAGGGTAGCGATGGGCATAACGCTGGGCAAAGTCGTTAATCATCACGTCCATGTAGATGTCGAAATATCTCTTGAGCTCGTCTATGCTGCCACCAATTTGGGAAAAATCCAAATGGAGAACCTCAAATGAGTTTCGCAATTCTGTCGGATTGTCCTTTATCCAAAGCCCGTCGAATAGTGTATCAAAGTTGACGCGCTCGTTAATGTCGTAGTAGGCACGCATCATGCTCAAGAAGATGCTCTTACCAAACCGACGTGGCCGTATGAAGAACAAGAAATTGCCCTGATTCTCCATGGGTGGAAGGAACATGGTCTTATCAACATAGTATTTGCCTTCTCGGCGCAACTGCTTAAAGTCTGAAATGCCGTATGGGAGGAGTCTTACCTTTGATGACATTTTGAATTGTTATTTGCTCAGTTTAAACTTGACGAAGATGTAGTAAAGTTATTTACTGCTCTTACTCCTTAACAGGATATTAAAGACTGTTCCCCAGAAGTATTTCCAATCGGTCATGAACGGATGCTTCAGGTAGGCCTCAATATAACGCCGCTCTGAGGCCTGGATCTCGTCAAGACCAATGGGCGTTTTCTTTTCATAATAGAATGGCGGCAGCATGCCGGGCCTTACCTTTGTGCGAAGCTCCTGCATCTCCGGGGTGTAAAGCGAGAAGAAATGTTCGGTGAGCGGGCGAACGCCCACCCATTTCATTTCGCCCTTGAACACATTGATGAGCATAGGCAGCTCATCGAGCCAAGCGGAACGGAAAAGCTTCCCCCATACATTGACCCGGAAGTCATTGGTCAGCTTGCCTGAATGGTCCAGCTTGTTCATCTCATACACATAGTCCTGCAGATACTGTGAATAGCTGTGCATCGTCCTGAACTTATAGACTTCAATCCATTTTCGGTCCTTGCCTATTCGTTTCATCTTCAGGATGGGCGACTCACAGGTGTCGTTCCATTCTAACGGCTCAGAACGCTTCGTGGCAACCACATGATAGTTGTTATTGAGAAATTCTTGACGTTCGATTTTAAAGCCTGCCCTACAAATGCGACCAAGAATCTCTGTACGGCTATAGGTACGATGGCGTTTTCCAGACAAGAAGAAGTAGATCTTCTTAGTAGGCTTCATCTTCGGAAGCATCTCATGCCAGAAATATGCCAAATAGACAAAGGCGTTTCCTATTCCGAAGGGATATCTCTTCTTGATGGCATTAAACTCTTGCCGGTTGGTTATAGCCACACAATCCAGTTGGTCGCCCACCTGCATCTCATGATTCCAGTCGTCTAAGAAATCATTCAGGTCGGCAATCTGGTTCAACTTAGCCTTGACACTAACTTTCATCTCTGTAATCTATAAAACTATCAACTATTCACTATCCACTATCCACCATCCACCATCCACTATCCACTATCCACCATCCACTATCCACCATCCACTACCTACCTATCAAAGTGATGCGATAAGAACGGAGCAGACATGCTCAATATCCGCAGCCTCAAGATAAGGATGCATAGGAAGGGATAAAACTGTTTGTGACAGTTTTACCGAGGTATGAGGTAAGAGGTAAGAGGTAAGATGCTGGAACGCCGTTTGCTCGTGCATGGGCTTGGGATAATAGACCATCGAGGGGATACCGGCCTCCTTGAGTGCCGCTTGCAGACGGTTGCGCTGCTGCTCATCGGGCAGCTGGATGGTGTACTGTGCCCAGCTGGAACCGAAGCCTTCTGGAATGACAGGCGTCTTCACATAGTCTTTAAGAAGTTTGGTGTAATGGCGGGCTGCCTCATTCACATTTTCTACCTCACGGTCGAAAGCACGGAGCTTCACCTGCAGGATAGCGGCCTGAAGAGTGTCCAGACGTGAGTTCATACCGATGCGTACGTTGTCGTACTTGTCGGTGCCCTTGCCGTGTACACGGTAGGAGTTCACCAGCCCGGCCCACTCGTCATTATTCGTAAAAACGGCTCCGCCATCGCCATAGCAGCCGAGTGGCTTGGCGGGGAAGAACGATGTTGTGGCAATATCACCGAAGGAGCAAGCCTTAGAGATTTGAGGTTTGAGATTTGAGATGCTTCCACCGAATCCCTGGGCACCGTCCTCGAGGATCAGCAAACCGTATTTCTCGGCAACGGCTTTCACTGCAGGGTAGTTGGCTGGCAGTCCGAAGAGATCGACGGCAATGATTACCTTGGGTGTCAGTTTTCCTTCTGCCAATATCAGGCTGATAGCTTTCTCTAAGCTATCTGCATCGATATTGAAGGTGGTGTCGTCGACATCGACGAATACCGGAGTGGCACCTTCGAGTGCGACCACCTCGGCAGAGGCAAAGAAAGTGAAGTCGGGCACAAACACGGCATCGCCGGGACCGATACCCCATGCCTTCAATGCCAGGGTCAGTGCGTCGGTTCCGTTGGCGCATGTCAGACAGTGTTTCACTCCGACATACTCTGCCAACTGCTGTTCCAGTTCCTTTACTTCCGGGCCCATGATATAATGAGCTCCAGATGCCACGCTAAGCATGGCCTGGTCTATATCTGATTTCAGTACTTGGTACTGTTTTGCTAAATCTCTAAATTGCATCATAACATTTACTATTTGACAATTTACAATTTACAATTTATTTACGATGGGGATTATAATTATTGAACTATTGCAATGACTATTCTTTTCTTCGATAAATTCGTTGTCGTTTTAAAGGGTGGGAAAGATAAAACATGTAATTATCATGTAATTGCCCATATAATTGTACATAAATTAATGGAAATTCGTGGGTCATTCATGGCAATTCATGTTTAAGATAAAACATATAATGATCATGTAATTGCCCATATAATTGAACATATAATTATTCACTTTTCACTCTCTCCACGATTTCTCCTTGCTCGTTGACAGTGCCAATCTGGCGGGCAGGTACGCCGGCCATCAGGGCGAAGTCGGGCACGTCCTTGGTGACGACAGCACCGGCTGCAATCATGGCACCACGACCGATGGTATGTCCACAGACGATGGTGCAGTTGGCACCTAAAGAGGCCCCTTCCTTGACCAAGGTCTTATTGTATTTCCCATGAACGGGGAAGTGGGCACGAGGCACAAGGACGTTGGTGAACACACACGACGGACCGCAGAACACGTTGTCTTCGAGCTCTACGCCTTCATAGACAGAGACGTTGTTCTGGATGCGGACGCCATTGCCGATCTTCACGTTGTTGCCGATATTCACATTCTGCCCGAATGAGCAGTTCTTACCTATCACGGCACCGCTTTGAACATGACAGAAATGCCAAATCTTTGTACCGTCACCGATTTTGACGTTGTCGTCAATGTAACTGGATGGATGGACTGTAAACATATTTATGATTTTTGTTGTTTCTTCTTGAATATGATCTTATTCAACAAGATGCTTGTTTTACTTAATTCTACGATATTCTTATCCTCTTCACTCCGTTCGTACTTATGTGAGTAGGCATAACCGTAGCGTACGTTAATATCAACGCCGTTGAGTATGATGTATTGCGGTTTGCTTGTGCCATTAATAATCTCAATAGGGCTAAGTTCGCCTAATCTATGGCGGTTGAAACGGCCTGCACGAATAACAAACAAAGTGCTGTCAACAGTACGCTCGACGATGTCGGCATCGGCTAAAATACTTGCCGACGGGCTGTCGATGAAAACGCTATCATAATGTTGTCTCACAGTATCAATCAGTTCAACGAGCAGCGGACTCTGCAATAGCTCAGTAGGGTTGGTGGGAAGAGCGCCTGCAGGAAGCACATCCAACATAGGATAACCTTCTGGATGCCACAGTAACTTGCGGTAGTCATTTTCATCACCGCAGAGGTAGTCTGACAGGCCCAACAGCGGTGTACGCCATAGTCGCGACGCAGAGGCCTGACGCAGATCCCCGTCGATGAAGAGCACGCGTTGACCGCCAATGGCCTTCACCAGTGACAAATTCATGCCGACAAAAGTCTTGCCGACCTCTATCTGTGTAGATTTAAGAAGATAGACCCTGGCTCCCTTCCCAGGAAACTTATTTTCCACGATAGAGTCCATGTTGTTACGCAGAACCCTAAACGCCTCGTTTGAGGCATTGAGCACGTCTGGGCCTACGACGATGCCACTTGATTTGGCTTTACGGCCAATCCCAAAGCGCATCAATAAGCTCTCCAAACTATGCTCACGACCAGAGTAGGGCACTTCACCCAAGAACGGGATGTCACTGTTGCGCTCTATGTCGAAGCGATCACGCACACTTTCGTCCATGGTGGCACGTAGAAAAATCACAGCCACAGGAGCCAGTAGCCCAAGTAGGAAAGCAGCAAGAAGCACTTTCGGTGCACTGGGCGAAGTATGTCTTTTACTTCCATTAGGAACATCAATAATTTGAGTGGGAGCTGTTTTGTAGGTGATACTAATTTCGTTCTCTTCCTTTTTCTGGAGCAAATACATATAAAGACTCTCCTTGACTTTCTGTTCACGCTCAATGGATAGCAGATGCTTGGCCTGACTGGGGTTAGAGGTTATTTTCGAGGTAGTCTTTCCATGATAGCTCTGCAAAGAACGTAGTTGAATGTCAATAGTGCGAATATGGTTGTTTACACTCGCATATATGTTTTTTCGCAGACTGTTCAACTCTTTTTCCAAGTTAATAATCAACGGGTTCTGTCCTGATGTATACTCCAAATGGCTCTGCATTTGCAGCAGCAGACTATTATAAAGCGTAATCTGAGATTCAATCAAGCTATTGTTAATCCCAGAATTAACCAGTAGCAGCTGCTTCTGAGATGTCTTTTCATCCAACAGGCTTTGAATATATTCAGCCATGGCCTTCTGGTTCATCAGAGTTAGAATATCTGCATCAGCCTTACTTTGCTGTTGAAGATATATGTCACTCACACGTGCAATTTCAGTAATGCCATAACGGCTTTTATACGAAGAAATGCTGTCATCCACAATATTTAAGTCTCGCTCCAACAATTTTAGACGTGAATCGATGAATTGTGAAGTATTTTCTATAGCATAATGTTTTTCCTGTAACCATTTGTCATTATACACTTGTATAACGAGGTTTAACACACGCTCTGCATCTTCTGTAGAGAAATCTTTATAGGTCAGACTGATAATAGTAGATCCCAAATCTTCTATTTCAGCCGACAAACGTGATTGTATTTCTTCAGCTTTAGTTATAATCTCACTATCCTCAATGGGTAACTGCAACCGTTTTACAACTTCAATTAACACATCTAATGAAGTAATATGGCGAACCACATTAGTAACATTATTCTTTTGCTTCACAAAACCAATTTCGTTGAACTCATTACCGTTTTTTTCAGTTACGTTATTACCTAAGCTTTCTTCACGCAACATGATAGATGCATAGCGGGTATATTGTTTAGGAGTAACAATGAGGTATCTTTCAGCAAAAAGCATGCATATCAATATAGATACAGCAAACCATCGCCAACGTGCCACACACATACGCCATAAATCGACGATGGTAATAAAACTTTCTGTATTTTTGTTCATTTCTGGCTATTTTATTAATAAAGCACCCAGTGTGGTGAGAAACGAAGCTATTGAAAGCCAAAAAGAAGGCTGACCGAGGGTATTACCTGCCGAATTGGCTTCACGTTGCCGTTTTGGATTAGGCGTTACGTATACCACATCATTCTGTTGAAGGTAATAGGCTGGCGAGGTAAGCATATCCTGACGGTCACAAAGGTTAATGACATAAGTCTGATCCTCACCATCAACTTCTCTCATCACCATAACATTTTCACGTTGACCACTGATTGTCAGATCGCCAGCGGCAGCAATAGCGTCAAGGATCGTAAAATAGTCTTTCTGAGCGTTTATGCGTCCAGGACGATTCACTTCACCAAGGACATTCACAGCCAGATTGACATATTCGACCGTAACTATCGGATCTTTTACCAAATCGCGTTCAATGAGGCGGGACCTTATATGGGCAGCCACTTCCTGACGAGTCTTGCCTTCTACAGCAACTTTCCCGAGTACGGGGAAATCGATATCACCCTGCTCATCGACCGTGTACGCTAAAATAGATGCACCGCTGGCACTGCCACCTACTGATGTCTGTGGTGCCAACGTAGTACCAAGTGCATGCATATTCTGCGATACTGATGTCAAATTAAACTGACTAACCAGCATCGGGTCAGTACTGCTGACCACAATGTTGATCTTATCTTTCGGCCTCAGACGGAACGGCTGTTCGTTCTGCAGCGTCATCCCACGAATGGCCTCAGCATTTTGGAAATAGGCCACGTTGGAAGGCGTAGAGCAACTACATAGCCAGCCAACCAAGGCCATAAGGATAATGATATGGATGTATTTCTTCATTTTAGGCTTTTGAAATGTTCAGACTTTGCGCCCTGTCCGTATCAGCGAGACAAAGCTGCGCAGCTTGGCCGACTTGGGCTGGCAGTCACGCACATACTGCTTGGCAGCGTCGCGGTAGACAGGGTCCTGGGTAGAGATATAGAGGGCTATCCAGAGATAGGCTCTTGCATCGGTGGCAATCTTTGACTGTCGGCGCTGGTTGATATCTGAGAGCAATCCCTGTATCTGGTTACGCAGCAGCTTCTCGTCAGCCGTGTAACGGCACAGGTGGGCACAGATGAGCATCAGCGCAAGGAAATGGCTGCGGGCAGCCTCGTTTTTCACCTCGTGATTGCGATAACGGTAGAGCCGGGTCAGCATGTCGGCATCGCGACGGTTGATAATAGCATCTTCCTCACGGTTGACACGGTGTTTCAGGATGAGCAACAGATGGTTCTGCGTATATTCGATAAAATCGGTGCGGATGGCATCGGCCGAGTCACGATTGATGATCGTCACCTTGTTTCTGTCTACATCGCACATACGGATGTTCATCACACCGGAAACCAATTCCACGGAGAGCTCCAGATGGATGGTACCATGAGACAGCTGAACGCGTTCGACCGTGGCCTCGTTGCCAGCAAAAGGACCGCTCGTTATCCTCACCTTGTCTTTCGCTTCTATACTGCTGATGGGCGGGACGATTTCGTACTGCCCGCGCTGCTTCAGACATGCCTCTAGGAAATCCTGCATCATCCTGTCAGGAACAGTAGCGACATGGCCATTGGTGTCTAAATAATGCTTGAGCCGGATGCGCGACCGCTTGTTCCGTTCGTCATTGACAAGACTGTTGATGTCAGCCTCGGTGGTCTTCAGGAAAACGATGTTGACAAAGTCGCCAGAAACAGAGTTGTCAGCATTTTTCAGGAAGTCGTATGGATAGAAAGGCTCAACGATGGCCTTCCCTTCCTTCAGACGCTGGGCATTCTCCGTTTTAAGCCACTCCATGAAGCGCTTCATGTCAAGATGCGTCATGATAAACCAGCAACAAGCGGCATTGTCGTCATTCATATACCAATGTTTGCCCGCACAGCCCTCCGCTGCACGAGCTAATTGTTTGTTGTTCAAATGGTTATCTGTCATCAAGAGACCTCTCAGCCCCGCCGAAATTCCGTAATTGCACGATAAGCACTACTTTCGGCCAACATCTAACCTGTTTCTCCACAAATATATACAAATTGCGAAGTATCGGTTACAAAATTACAAAATAATTATCTGAATTTTCCATCTATTTACAAGAAAAAGACATTTTTACTACCCGATTTAACATATATTAACCCCCCCCCCCCTACAATCCCCTTGTTTTTTCATATTTATATTTTGTAATATCAGAAATTTTGACTATCTTTGCACCACTTTTTGACAGTGAAAGCAAATATGAGTCATCACATAAAACTTATCGCACTGCTGGGCTGCCTGTTTTGCATCTCAGCCATCAAAGCCGCAACGGAGGACGACCTCTTGCGGCTTGAGGCTGATATGCTGAAATACATGGAGACCAAAGAGCGCGACAAGTTCTACAGTGTTACCGACAAGCTCAAAGAAGAAAGCAAGGAGGCCGGAAACGAGCAGCTGTTCTATAAGGCATGGAGCAACCAAGGCATATACGAAGCTGCCCAACAATACTATACAAACGCCCTCGACATAGCCAAGGAGATAAAGGACTACGCCCGGCAAGACGGCAGCATCTACGGCGAATATGCCGCCATGCACACCGAGGCCATGATCCTGCTTCAGAAACAAGACTATGAGGCAGCCGAGAAAGCCTTCCTCGATGCGGTGGACTTCAGCCACCGGCGCTTCCCCAACGAGAGTGCCGCCGAAGACTTGCGTGAGCTGATGAAGATAGCCTACCTTCGTGGTGACATAGCGATGGCCAAGAATTACGCCAACCAGCTGCTGGCTGAACCGAACGTAGCCCCTCATCACAAGGGCAGGACACTGTCACGCCTCAGTATCATGGCCTTTGACGAAAACAACGTTGATGAGTTCAACCACATCTACGAAGAGATGAAGAGACTGATGCAGACCGACCATATCAAGACCATCAGCCTCTACACCGAGGTGAACTACCACATCATCAACGGTGACTACAAGCAGGCACTGCTCCTTGTAGACCGGCTGGCCGCCGACACCTGTGCCGAACGAAAGGCTCTCATCTACCACCGCCTGGGCGACAACGAGAAAGCCTACGAGTACATGGTGAAATACAAGCACCTCTCAGACTCCATTGCCCGAGCTTCGCACGACAACTCGATGGCCAGCATATACCTGCGCATGAACAACGACCGCTTGCGATTAGAGCAGGAATTGCTTGAAAACCAGAACAGCCAGTTGCGCTATCGATTCTACATCGCCATAGCCGCATTCTTGATTATGCTGCTGTTGTTCATCATCTTCAAGCGACGCAGGATCATCAAGATGTTAAGGCGCGACAACACCATCCTGGACTACGGCAAGAAGGGCGTGGAGAGAGCACTCAAAGACCTGAACGAGCTGTCGCTCTACGAGAGCAAGACCGACCTTCCGCTCAACATGGCGGTGAAGGTGAACAAGCTCTGCGACCATCTGGCCAACGTTACCCAGGTTCACTGCAACAAGAACGTGGTCGCCGTGTTCCAGACCGACTTTGCAGACGACTTCGAGATCATGACCAACTCAGGAGCATTGGAAAAAATCCTGTCACACCTGCTCAACTCTTCCTCGACCTTCACGCGCAAGGGCACCATACTGCTGAGGTGTACCGAAGCGGGCGAGTATGTCATGTTCAGCATCACCGATACCAGCAAGGTACTTGCCGACAGATCCGGAAGCCTGTTAGCCGAAATATCTGAAGACAACGAAGACGCTACTCGCTACATCAGCATGAACTTCAACATCTGCCAGTCCATCAGCCGTCTGCTGCACGGACGACTCTGGCACGACATAGAATATACCGAGGGCACACGCTTCTACTTCGAGATTCCCAAACGCCCCGCCATCGGCAGCCCCAACACCATTCAGCTCATCACACAGACCACTAACCGGAAAGAAAGAAAAGAGAACTCGATATGGACAAGAAAAGAATCCCCATTGCAAGACGACTCACGGGAAGAATAATGATTTGGATGGTATTCGTTGTCCTCGGATTGTCATACATCCTGTTTCATTACGAGGGGAAAGCCGTTCGCGAATCCTATTCTGAGATATACCGCAACAAGATGCTCATCACCACCGAATATACGCGACGAGTCATCTCAGACGTATATGTTGCCGTGACCCACAATATCTACTACATAGAACATACGCTCGACAAACCCGACCTGCACAAGGGCACAATGGAACGTATTGTCAAGAGTGGAACGCGCGTACGAAGCTGCGGCATCAGCTTCATCGAGGATTACTACTACCCACAGAAAGAACGCCATTTCTGCCCCTTTGCCTGGCGAAACATTACCAACCCCGATGTTATCTATTCGCAAGACATGGGCGATGCCGACCTTGACTATCTCACCGCCGACTGGTTCCTTGACATTCTCAAAAGCGACTCGGCACAGTGGTCCGAACCTTTTTATGATGGATATGACAACAAGACTGCCCTATCGGCTTACATGGTGCCCATACACGATCAGGAAGGACGCGTCGTAGCCGTGCTCGGAGCCGACGTCTCACTGGACTGGCTCACCAACAAGATTATCGAGACAGACAGCGTCATCAACCAGAACTCCATGTTCTTGGCAAATAAGTTCAAGATGAAATCATACAGCTTCATCATCAACCACGACGGTTCCTACCTGACCCACAGCGATGAAAGCAACATCTTGAAGGGCAATTTCTACAGCCAGTTAGCGTCGAGCAATGGCAGCGACGTGAAGGCGTTGGTAAAACAGATGGAAGCCGGTGTAGCGTCTGACAACAAGAGCTTCGGGCACTGTGTATTCAACGGCGAGGAATGCTACATCTTCTACATCCCCGTGAAATACACCAGATGGCTCATGGTCACCGTCGTACCATGCCATGCCATCGACATGCTGGGCTATATCAAAGCCGGCACAGTGACCATCTTGATTCTGCTGGCCATGCTGCTCCTCTTGGTGGTGATACATTATTACATGAAGAACGCCATCGAACCACTGAAGCAGCTCACACAAGTGACCGACGACATCAACAACGGACATTTTGACACGCCAATACCGGAGTTGAAACACAACGACGAACTCAGCCAACTGCGCGACTCCATCCAGGAGATGCAGTTCAAACTGTCCAATACGTAATTTGTACATTATCCTAAAAACTCGACTATTGTGGAAGAAGAAGCCAAGACTATATCCAAACGACCCTCACGCCGCGTCCTGCTAACCGTGCTTATCATATTGATTTGCATGGCCTCAATGGCTTTATTCGCCTGCTACCAATTGGTGCAAGCAGAAGCCTATTCGCGCTTTACTGGCATCAACAACTTATCGGCAGAGAAAATTTCCAGGATTATCAGGGGTACGGAGATGAACGCAAACAATGTGTTTGATGAAGTAAGCATGCATCTTGATGATCCTGAGGGAGTGATTGCCGCCCTGAAGAGCAAGGTGAACCTGAACCTTGACGTGCGCGGCTATTTCGCAGCATTCACGCCCGACTATTTCCCCGAAAAAGGCACATGGTTCCAGCCTTATATCTACCAACCAGAATATGGCGGCTTTGACTACCGTCAGGTGGGCTCTGGACGACATAACTACACTAAGTCGCCTTGGTATGTCCAGGCATCATTAAACGGTAAGAGTTTCTGGTCGGATCCATATTATTACTATGATGGCACAAGCATGAGTGGCCATTATGTCACGTTCGTAAAACCCCTATACAATGCCAAGGGCGACTTGGCGTGTGTCTGCGGAGCTGACATGAAGTTCGAGTGGCTGGCCAAGGAGTTGAAATGGGTCGATGAGAGGAGCAAGAACAATAAAATACTCAATAAGTATCAGGTGTTCAGCGACCAGCAGTTCTACACTGTCGTACTGAACAACGACGGTTCCTGCCTGGCACATCCAGAAGAGAAGGAGTTTGGCATTACGGATAAGACCATGCTCAAGAACCTTCAGCAGCAGAAGAGCGGAGTGGCCGACATCGACATTGACGGGGAGGCTTGTACGGTCTTCTACGGCCCCATTGAATTCATCAACTGGTCGGTAGCTGTCATTGTGCCCAAATATGACATTCTGAAACCCATACTTCCCTTAGCCGTCACCTTCTTCGTGATGGTTATCGTAGGTATGATAATTGTGTGGTTGGTATGCAAAAGATAGTCAAAAAGTTTATTTCAGCGCCCTCCATCAGACTTAATACAATGGTCGTGCTGGAGATAGTGATGCTGCTCGTCGTATCACTGGGAGTGCTGTTCTTCTTTACCCGGAAAGCGCTTGTCGAGGAATCGAAGATGGATGCTGAACAGCGCCTGGAGGGCACGGTACAGCACGTCGACAACATACTGATGACAGTAGAGCAGACGACCGGCAACGTCTACTATCGGCTGTTAGAGCAAATCGACCAGCCAGAGCGCATGTCGTTTTTCTGTCGCAAGTTAGTAGAAAGCAACGCAAACATCGAGGGATGCGCCATTGCCTTCAAGCCTAACTATTACCCTGGTCATGAGCTATTCTTCAACTATGTACACCGTAAGAAATACAATTCGCCGGAACTGGTTTTCACAGACAGCGCGGTCAACTATCCATATACTAAACATGAATGGTATATGGAAACCATGCGAACGTGCAAAGCCTCCTGGATTGACCCCGGACAGAACACAGATAGCGGCCTTGAGCCAATCATCACCTTCTGTCTGCCTGTCCGCGACCGAAGCGGCGAATGCGTGGCAGTAATGGCTGTGGGAGTATCGATGGACCAGCTCTCTCAGATTATTCTCGAGACCAAACCGTCGCCCAATAGCTACAGCATACTGCTTGCCCATGACGGCACCTATATCATTCATCCCAACCATGAGAAACTGGCTGGAAAAAACATTTTCAGCGACCCAGACGTTGCCGAAAGTCCCTCCGCTCAGATAGCTGCCAAGGAGATGCTGAAAGGCAACACTGGCAACATGTCGTTCCGAATAGACAACCAAACCAAGTACTTATTCTACAAGCCGTTTTCGCGCAACATTGTTCCAGGGCGTTCGATGGAGGCACTAAAATGGAGTATTGCCACCATCTATCCTAAAGACGACATATTCGGCGAATACGACCATCTGGTGTTCCATGTCTTAGGAATAGTCTTCGCAGCATTGCTGGTGTTCTACATGCTGTGTCGCATCACCATACGCAAACAGATGAAGCCACTGGTTTATCTCACCGAATCAGCAGAGCGCATTGCCGAGGGACATTACGACGAGAGAATCCCCGATGTGAAACGTGAAGACGAGGTGGGCGTGTTCTACAACAACTTCCAGCTCATGCAGAAAGCACTGGAAAAAAACATCACCAAGGAGGAAGAACAGAGAGAGACACTGCGTAAACATCATGAAGAGCTGCAGAAGACCCACCAGAAAATACAGGAAGACAGTCAAGTGAAGGCCACCTTCCTGCACAATGTCACCAACAGGATGATAGCACCGGCAGAGGCTATCAGCAAAAGTGTGACAAACCTCTGCGACAACTATCAGAACATCACTTTGCCGGAGGCCGACAAGGAGATCATCAACATTAAACAGCAGAGCGAGACCATTACGGAACTGCTCAGCCATAAATTCGATGCCAAAGTACCCAACGGTTCTGCCGTTGGTGCAAACTACCAGGCAGGAAAGGAGGACAACCATGAGTGAACCAGTAGTAAAACGCACCCTTTCCAAACGGCTCAGCCGCACCATCATGTTTTTGGCAGTACCTCTTTTCGTACTGTCCTTAGGCTTCTTCTATCAATTTACACGGGATCTCCTGCAAAAAGAGGCGGTAGAGCGGTCGCACACCATCCTCAGTACTACCGTGCAACTCGTGGAGAACTACCTCAACGCAATAGAGACTGCAGCCAAGTCGAATGCGTGGATGCTCGAAGAGCACTTCAATCCCGATTCGCTGCCAGCTTTGTCACACCGTCTTGTAAGACTCAACAGGAGCGTGCTCAGCTGCTCGGTAGCTGCCGAGCCGGATGCCTTCCCCGGATATGGTGAAAGCTTCTCGGTCTATTCCGTCCACGATGGCGACAGCGTCATCACTTCCATTGAGCCGGAATACGAGTATTTCCAGAAGAACTGGTACAAGAAACCCATGCAGTCGGGGCGCCCCTGCTGGATCAATCCATTCAGCGATTTCACAGAAGGCGTCATCAACCATCACGATGCCGTGGGCTCATACTGCATACCTCTTCGACCGCACGGCGATAGGATTGAAGGAGTCGTATCCGTTGACTTCTCCTTCCAGATGCTACGTAAGACCATCCTCGCTACCCATCACCCATACCCAAGTTCTTACTACATGATGCTGGGACCCGCAGGAGGCTATCTCATTCATCCTGAGAGCAGCCTGCTCTTCAAGAAGACCATCTTTACAGCTACCGACTCCGTTGAGCATCCTGACATCATTGCCCTTGGACGGGAGATGACAAGTGGCAAGACCGGCACTATGCACGTGTACTTTGACGATGTGCACTGTCATGTGGCATACATGCCCGTGATGGATGGCGGGTGGAGCATTGCTCTGGTATGTCACGAGGATGATATCCTGGCTGACTATAATCACCTGACCATTATCTTGATCATCTTCATCATCGTCGGCATGTTGGTCATCGCATGGATAACCCGAAAAGTCGTACAGCGCAATATACGTCCACTGAACGAGCTGATGAAGGCAACGAAGAAGATTGCCGAGGGCAACTATGATACAAAGATTTTGTCAACTAACCACAAGGATGTGGTGGGAAAACTGCAGAATGCTTTACGCAACATGCAGCAGGCACTCATATCACGTCAGGAAAGCATTCGACAGAATGATGCAGAGATTGCTGAGGAAAGTGCAGAACTGGAGCGCACCCTGCCACTGGTTGAGGAAGCATCCAAGCGCAGAAAAACTTTCATACAGAACGTGTCGCGTCAGTTCATTACACCACTCAATGTCATTGAAGGTCTGACACGTGTGATGCGAAGCAGTATTACATCCAGACGCAACAGTGATGCAAGCGAAAACAAGCCGTCAGACGACATTGGCGAAGTCAGAGCCATGATGAAGTATCATGCTCTTCAGCTGCTCCGAACCACCTCTATGCTTTACGACACCTCGGATACTGGCACTGCTGAAAAATCGCGTTATCAGAGAACTGATGATGTGACCTGCAATGAGTTGGCACACGAGACTATTAACTACGTAAAAGAACAATTCAGTGGTGCGGTCATTCATTTCGAAAGCGAACTGCCCGACAACCTTAGCATCAAGACCAACCGTCTTTACCTGATGCGTACCCTCAGAGAGATGCTCTACAACGCAGCCAAATACTCTGACAGGCAGCATATCGTGCTTCGACTCACACAGACCGACACCACTGTGTGCTTCATCATCGAGGACGTAGGCCCCGGATTGCCTGAGAATTCTAAGGAGTTGATTTTCATGCCGTTCACAAAAGTCGATGACCTCACTGACGGACTTGGTCTCGGACTACCGCTTTGTAAAGCTCACATGGAAGGACTTGGGGGCACCTTCAGCTACGATGACAGCTACCGTCAGGGATGCCGCTTCATTGCTGAACTGCCTAAAGAAGGAAATTCAACTTCTCCCAACTAAATCAAAAAGCATCTCGACGAGGCGGGGCACACCGTATTGGTCAAGATCGGCTTCTGCTACCCACTGGTAGCCTTCGGGTAAGGCGGACTTACTGTTGCACTCCAACAGATAGAGGTCGGCCATGAGAATGCGGTGTGTAAGCACGTGTTTTACTCCTTTGCGAAGCAAAGTGAGGTGACCGTCGAAGTTAGGCAAGGGCTCACCTTCCAAGAGATAGGGTTCCCATAGGCCTTGCCAAATGTCGCCTGAACCACGTCGGTGCAAAGCCACGCATCCGTTACACCTTATATATATATAGGTTAGGTGGCGCGTTTTTATACTTAGTTTCCTTAGTTTTACAGGCAGCTCCCCCACCCTGCCCTCTCGGAATGCCACACATGACTCGACCAAGGGACAAGTCTGACAGTGAGGCGACGACGGTGTACACTGCACAGCTCCGAAATCCATGATGGCCTGATTGTAGTCGGCAATCTTGGTGTTGGAAGTTTGGTCGTTGGGGGTGTTGGTGGTTTGGTCGTTGGGGGAGATTGGTAATAGCGACTGGGCCAGAGCGGCGAACTCATGTTTGCCCTCGGTGCTGTTGATAGGTGTGCTGATGCCAAAATGACGGGCCAGCACACGGTAGACGTTGCCGTCGACCACAGCGGCTGGCAGTCCGAAGGCAAACGAGCCGATGGCCGCAGCGGTATAGTCGCCCACGCCTTTCAGGCTTTTAATGCCTTCCATAGAATGGGGGAAGCCACCCAGAGCCACCACCTGACGGGCAGCGGCATGCAAGTTGCGAGCCCGACTGTAGTAGCCCAGTCCCTGCCACTCGCGGAGCACCTCATCTTCCGAGGCCTGCGCCAACAGCTCGATGGTAGGCCAACGGCGCATGAAGCGCTCCCAGTAATCATAGCCCTGCTGCACACGCGTCTGCTGAAGGATGATCTCGCTGAGCCAGATGGGGTAAGGATCACGGGTCTGCCGCCAAGGAAGCTCGCGCCCGTTCGCTGCAAACCAGCGAAGGAGCGCGAGCGAAAAGTCACTATGCATACGGTGGGGTTATTTCACGTTGCCCACCCGAATGAGATATTCACCAATCTGGACGGCGTTCAGTGCGGCACCCTTGCGGATCTGGTCGCCTGAGAGCCAGAAGGTGAGACCGTTGTCGTCGGAGATATCCTTACGTACACGGCCAACGAAGACATCGTCCTTACCGGCTGTGTGGAGCGGCATGGGATAGGTGAGCGTCGACGGATCATCAACCAGCGTGCAGCCGGGAGCAGCAGCGATGGCCTGCTGGGCCTCTTCGACACTGAGGGGACGCTCTGTCTCAATCCACACGCTCTCGGAGTGAGAGCGCAACGAGCTGACTCGCACGCACATAGCCGAGCAACGGGCATCGGTATGCATGATCTTGCGCGTCTCGTTGTACATCTTCATCTCTTCCTTCGTATAGCCGTTGGGCTGGAACACATCGATCTGAGGAATGACATTGTAGGCCAGCTGATGCGGGAACTTCTTGATGGTCTGCACCTTGCCTGTCTCCACTATTTCCTTGTACTGCTGTTGCAGTTCGGCCATAGCAGCGGCACCAGCACCAGAGGCACTCTGATAGGAAGCCACGTGGATGCGCTTGATGTGGCTGAGCTTTTCAAGCGGCTGCAGCACCACCACCATCATAATCGTCGTGCAGTTGGGGTTGGCAATGATGCCGCGCGGACGGTTCAGGGCATCCTCGGCGTTGCACTCGGGCACCACGAGGGGCACGTCATCGTCCATGCGGAAGGCCGAGCTGTTGTCGATCATCACACAGCCATACTTCGTGATGTCCTCGGCAAACTCCTTCGACGTGCCGGCACCAGCAGAGGTAAAGGCGATGTCAATGTCCTTGAAGTCGTCGTTGTGCTGCAACAGCTTCACTTCGATGTCCTTGCCACGGAAGGAGTACTTACGACCGGCTGAGCGCTCAGAGCCAAAGAGCACAAGCTCGTCCATCGGGAAATTTCTCTCATCGAGCAGGCGCAGGAATTCCTGACCCACGGCACCGCTCGCACCTACGATTGCTACTTTCATTTTGTTTGCTTTTTACTCGATTATCTTACTTTTTGGCTGCAAAGGTAGAAAATAATTATGAATTATGAAGTATGACTTATGAATTATTTCGTACCTTTGCAGTCGAAATGACGTTTTTTGCATCATATCTGCCCATCAACAACCCCACGTTCATCTTTTTCGTGGTGCTGCTGATTATCCTGTTTGCTCCTATCATCATGAGCAAACTGAGGATTCCGCATATCATCGGCATGGTGCTGGCGGGCATGATTATCGGTGAACACGGACTGAACATCCTGGTGCGCGACAACTCATTCGAGCTGTTCGGACGCGTGGGCCTGCTCTACATCATGTTCCTGGCCGGTCTGGAGATGGACCTGGAGAGCGTGAAGAAGAAGTCGAAGCACTTCATCATCTTCGGACTGCTGACCTGTCTGGTGCCGCTGTCGCTGACCTACCTGATGTCGATGTCGCTCTTAGGCTATAGCGGACGGGCGTCATTCCTCCTGGGCTGCATCATGGCATCGAACACCCTCATCGCCTATCCCATCGTGGGGAGATACGGACTGCAACGCAACTCGAGCGTAATGCTCAGCGTGGGGTCGTCGATGATCTCACTGTTCCTGGCACTGGTCATGCTGGCCGGACTGTCGGGCTCGTTCGACGATAACAGCGGCTGGCTGTTCTGGCTGCTGTTCGCAGCGAAGTTCACCGCGTTCTGCGTGGGTAGCGTGACGCTCATTCCCCGACTGGCACGATATTTCCTGCGCCGTTACAGCGATGCGGTGATGCAGTACATCTTCGTCATGGCCGTGATGTTCCTCAGTGCCGCACTGAGCGACCTCATCGGACTGGAAGGCATCTTCGGTGCCTTTCTCTCAGGACTGATTCTGAACCGCTACATCCCACATGTATCACCGCTGATGAACCGCATAGAGTTCATCGGTAACGCACTGTTCATCCCCTATTTCCTCATCGGTGTGGGCATGCTCATCAACCTACGCACATTGTCCAACGGACCTGAGGTGCTGTGGGTCATGGTGCTCATCGCCTTCTTCGGTACATTCGGAAAGGCCGTGGCCGCCTATCTGTCGGCCCTGCTGTTCAGGCTGACGAAGAGCGAGGGACACATGATGTTCGGACTGACATCGGCCCACGCCGCCGGTGCCATCGCTATGGTCATGGTGGGCATGCAGTTAGAGGTGGCACCGGGCGTGATGCTGGTCGACGACCACATGCTCAACGGCGTGGTGCTGATGATTCTCGTCACCTGTATCATCTCGACGCTGATGACCGAGAAGGCCTGCATACAGATTAGCATTAAGGACCTAAGGCCCTCTCCCAAGGAGAAAGGAGCAGACGGCTCTGCCAACAGAGGCAGCCACTCGTCGCTCTCTACAAGAAGAGATGAAGGTGAGACAGAGAAGACGCTCGTCTGCGTGAAATACCCTGACATTGCGCCTCATCTGCTCTATCTGGCCATGCTGCTCCGTAATGAGAAGAACAACAGCGAACTGATGGCGCTGAACGTGGTCTACGATGGACAGGACAGTAATGCAGAGCGTGAACGTGGACTACAGCTGTTGGAGAAGCTACAGCAGCAGGCCAGCGCTGCTGAGGTGAAGCTACAGACACAGGTGCGACTGGCCACGAACATTGCCAACGGCATCAAACATGCCTTCCGAGAGCACGGCTGTACGGAGATTGTCATGGGCATGCACGTACATACAGAGGTGACGCAGAAGTTCTGGGGCGAGTTCATACAGAGCCTTTATAACGGACTGAACCGTCAGATTATCCTTACCCGTTTCTCGCAACCGCTCAACACCCTGCGCTGTATGCAGGTGGCTGTGCCTTCAAGGGCCGAGTTCGAACCGGGCTTCCACCGTTGGTTAGACCGACTGTGTCGACTGGCAAGTGCACTGGAATGTCGTATACAGTTCCACGGGCGGCAGGAGTCGCTGGCACTTATTGCCGAGTATATCGACAACCTGAAATTGACGGTACGCAGTGAGTTCAAGCAGATGGAGCATTGGAACGAACTGCCGCAGCTGGCCAGCAGCATGCCCACAGACCATCTGCTGGTGGTCATCACAGCCCGTAAGGGAACCATCAGCTACAAGAACGCCCTTGACCGGCTGCCCACAGAACTCACGAAGTACTACTCCGGCCGCAACCTCATGATTATCTTCCCCGACCAGTACGGTCAGACAAAGGAGGATGCCATGAGCTTCACAGAAGCCCAGCACCACGAGGAGAAAAGCATCTATGACTGGATTTTGAAGAAATTGGAGGAAGTTAGGAGAAGTTAGGGGAAGTTAGGGGAACTTAGGAGAGTGAAAAGGAGTGAATTATGATTAGAATAGAAAATATTACCAAGAGCTTCGGCTCACTTCAAGTGCTCAAAGGCATTGACCTGCACATCGCCAAGGGCGAGGTGGTGAGCATCGTAGGACCCAGCGGCGCCGGTAAGACCACGCTGCTACAGATTATCGGTACGCTCGACAAGCCCGACACGGGCTCGGTCGTCATCGACGGAATGGACGTAACGACATTGTCGCAGAAAAAACTCAGCGACTTCCGTAACCGCCAACTGGGCTTTGTGTTCCAGTTCCACCAGCTACTGCCAGAGTTCACAGCCATTGAGAACATCATGATTCCGGCCTATATCGCCGGAAGCAGCAAGAAAGACGCCAAGAAGCGCGCCGAGGAACTGCTCGACTTCATGGGGCTGAGCGACCGTGCCCGCCATAAGCCCAACGAGCTGAGCGGCGGCGAGAAGCAACGCGTGGCCGTGGCACGTGCCTTAGTGAACAACCCGAAGGTCATCCTTGCCGACGAGCCCAGCGGCTCACTCGACACAAAGAACAAGCAGGAGCTGCACCAGCTGTTCTTCGACCTGCGCGACCAGTTCGGACAGACCTTCGTCATCGTGACCCACGACGAACAGTTAGCCACGCTGACCGACCGCACCATCCACATGCGCGATGGCCTGTTAGCCCCAGAGGTCTCAGCTACCCCATTAATCCCAGAGGCCCCATTAGCCCCAAACCAAGATTCAATAGTAGCCTCCTCGGGGGCAGAAGGGGGGGCTTGTGATTAAACTTGGCGACTACAACACCCTGCGCATCAAAAAGCGCACTGATTTCGGCCTTTACCTCGATGGTGGAGAAGAGGTCGGTAACATCCTGTTGCCCACGCGCTACTGCACACCCGCCATGCACATTGGCGACGATATTGAGGTGTTCCTCTACTTAGACCAAGAGGAGCGTCTCATTGCCACTACCGAGCATCCCTATGCCAAGGTGGGCGAGTTCGCCTGCCTTGAGGTGGCGTGGACGAATGAATATGGAGCCTTTCTGAACTGGGGACTGATGAAGGACCTGTTCTGTCCGTTCCGCGAACAGAAACAGCGCATGGAGCGTGGCAAGCGCTATATCGTCTATATCAAGCTCGACGAAGACAGCTACCGCCTCATGGCAACCGCAAAGGTGGAGCGCTATCTCTCCGACCCGTTTGTTGCAACTAAGTCGCAACAAACAGAACAGGAGACCTGGCAAGCCCCACAACCACTTCCCAAACACGGCGATGCCGTAGACTGCCTCATCTGGCAGAAAACCGACCTGGGCTTCAAGGTCATCGTGGACAACCGCTACCAAGGGCAGCTCTACGACAACCAGATCTTTGAGCCACTCAGAACGGGCAACCGGCTGACCGCTTATATAGACCATGTGCGACAGGACGGAAAGATAGACCTGACGCTGCAGCCCACTGGACGCCAGCACACACTGGACTTCGCTGAGGTGCTATTGCGATACCTCCATGAGAACGACGGTCGCTGCGACCTGGGCGACAAGAGTCCGGCCGAACTGATCTACGACCGTTTCAAAGTATCGAAGAAAGCATACAAAAAAGCCATCGGCGACCTGTATCGCCGACGGCTTATCACCATCTCGGACGAGGGCATTGCCCTCGTCTGAGCAATCCTTATCACTTGCTGGCCTGCAACTGCAGACTGAGTGCGCAGTTATAGGTCTTGTTACCCGTAATCTTGGTACTCAGCTTCAAGACAAGACGGTCGGTCTTGAAGTTCACGTCAACAACCGACTCGTCGTTGAGGAACTTGTTACCCATGGCCGAATCCTTCAGATTGATGCGGAAAGTACCTTCCTCCTGACTGATCCAACCCCAGTCACAAGCATCCACCGTGGTATTGCCATAGTTGATATAGAGCTGACCTGTCTTGGTAACCACCACGCTATTGATCACCTTGCTAAAAGCAGCTTTCTCACTATCAGTGAACTCTGCACCATGGCTGATGGCCTCATCGCGCACCTGTGCCATGTTGCCGCCAGTGAACTCCTTGAACGTATTCACATCGCCCTCAAGGTCAAGAATCATGCCCGTCACATTCCATGTGCGGCACAGATACTCGGTAAGGGATCCCTGCGCTGCAGCCACAGCAAGGATATAGTTTACAAGTGCGGCTTCACCACCACCGTTGGCAGTGCTCAGCACAACCTCAACGCCTGTTTCAACAAACTCGATAGTTATCGAGAACGTGATACGAGCAGAGCCAGCACGCGTTATCCCTTCTATCTTCAGCCAGCCACGGTTGCCTGCCAGGGTGTAAACGTCGTCTTTCACGCTCTCTACAGGATAAGTGCGATACTGCTTCGTGGTCTTGCCATTGGCAGTTGAAGTAAACTCAAAAACAGCCTGTCCGCCCTCGGTCAGATCAATGTTCGTCAAAATGGGCAACGTAGCTTTCGCTTCGTCGGAGAGCTTTTCGTAGTTTGCACCCGAATACTCAAACGTAGAAGCCACTTCCGGAGTAATGCTAATCTCTACAGCCTTGTCTTCATACTTCGGCGTAGTCAGCGTCACATTATCAGTTTTCTGGGGTTCTGACGAACTCTTATCGTCGTCATCACCGCACGACACGTTGCACATGGCAACACATGCTACTAAGGCAAGATAAATAAAATTCTTTTTCATTGTCATCATAGGTTTTTAAATAATAAATTCAAGTTTTTGTTAGAAGAAACGGCCGCTCAAGCGAATGTTGAGCACAGGATATCCCACTATCTTCGACATGATGTCGAAGAATTTGTCGGCATCTTTGTTGTCAACGTCACCCTTGGTCAGCTTATGATACGACTTGTCGCCAAAGTCGTCTTTCGTTGTAGTCCACACGCTGGGCTCACCCCAGAACTGAACACCGAGGTCAAAGCTCACGCTGAGGGTGCTCTTGGGGACAGCCCGTCCGAAACCAATACCTACATAGGGTTTGAAAGAGTGTACCTTCACGTCGGCAGCCACGTCACCATTCTCGTCAGAAGTGATACGATAGTCACCCAGCTTGATACCTGCCGTTCCCCAGTCCTTCTTTGCAAGGAAAGTCTCGGTGTTGTAGATATTCACCAACTTTGAGCCACCGATGAAAGCACCAGCAGTAAGGTGGAACGAGGATGTTTTAAAGGGATAGAAGTCGACCAACAGCTTAAAATCGGTCTTGTGAAGCTGACCTTCAACATTCACTTTCTTGGCAGTGAAGCTGGGATCGTTGGAGTCGATGTCCACATCGCCATCATACTTCACCTTTGGCATGAACGACACACCGGCACGCACGGCAAAATAATCGGTCATAGGCATGGCCAAATCTATTCCTATACCATCGGTTCCCAGCGAGATGCCGCCTCCGAGGTGGTTGAACAGGTTCTCGGTCTGTGCATTGGCACTCTGAGAGAGCACCATCAGTGCCATCGTCAGAACAAGCGATAATTTCTTCATAAACCTAAAGCAAATAAACTTTTACGATTAGTTAATTACGATTTCATCTCCTTTCAATTTGCAAATATAAGCATTTTTTTTTTATTAGCAACAAATTATGGGAAAAATATTCGGATTTTCTTAAAAAACGTCCCATTCTTCGACAAAATGGCACTGAAGGCTATTACTCCACAACTATGAAAAGAAAAAGGGCCTCCATCGCCCGGATAAGGCAATGGAGGCCGATTGGAATGGGGATATCCTGGATTTCCCACCAAACAACGCCAAGACTTAGAACTCGGCACTCTTCGGTGTACGCGGGAAAGGAATGACGTCGCGAATGTTCTGCATGCCCGTGACAAAGAGGATGAGACGCTCGAAGCCAAGGCCAAAGCCGGCATGCGGACAAGAGCCCCAGCGGCGAGTATCAAGATACCACCAAAGATGGGTCTTATCCATCTGACGGCGCTCTACCTCGCTCATCAGCTTGTCATAGCTCTCTTCACGAACTGATCCACCGATAATCTCACCAATCTGCGGGAACAGCACGTCGGTACCCTGCATCGTGGGGCCGGGAGCGATGGCACCCTTGTAGCCCACGGAGCCATTCTCTCCTGTATCTCCGGGCTGTCCGGATATTCCTGCGTTCTGCTTCATGTAGAACGACTTGAAGGCACGCGGATAGTCAGTCATGATGACAGGCTTCTTGAAGTGCTCCTCAACGAGGTAGCGCTCATGTTCAGAAGCAAGGTCATCGCCCCAGTTACAGGGGAACTCGAACTTCTTTCCGTTCTTGATAGCCTCCTGCAGGATGTTGATACCCTCGGTATAGGGCAGACGAACGAAAGTCTCCTTCAGCACACCTTCGAGACGTTCGATGAGCGTCTTGTCGATCATCTTGTTAAGGAACTCGAGATCGTCCTTACAGTTGTCGAGTGCCCAGCGTACACAGTACTTGATGAAATCTTCCTCAAGGTCCATGAGCTCTTCCTGATCGATGAAGGCCACCTCGGGCTCAACCATCCAGAACTCAGCCAGATGGCGCGGAGTGTTCGAGTTCTCGGCACGGAACGTAGGACCGAAGGTATAGATAGCACCAAGGGCCGTGGCTCCGAGCTCGCCTTCGAGCTGTCCGCTCACCGTGAGCGAGGTCTGCTCACCGAAGAAATCGTCGTCGTAGATAATTTTTCCGTTTTCGTCCTTCTTCAGGTCGTAGAGGTTCTTCGTCGTCACCTGGAACATGTTGCCGGCACCTTCGCAGTCGCTGGCAGTGATGAGGGGCGTATGGAAATAGTAGAACCCGTGCTCGTGGAAATAAGTATGGATGGCCATAGCCATGTTATGGCGTATGCGCATCACGGCTCCGAAGGTGTTGGTGCGCAGACGCATGTGGGCGTGCTGACGCATATACTCGAAGGTCTGTCCCTTCTTCTGCATGGGGTAAGTACTGTCACAGAGACCATAGATGACAAGCTCCTTGGTCTGGATCTCACTGCTCTGACCGGCAGCAGGGCTCTCGACAAGAGTGCCGACGACACCGATACAGCTACCTGTAGTGATGTCCTTCAGCAACTGCTCGTCAAACTTTGTAGGATCAACGACCACCTGTACATTCTTGATGGTAGATCCATCGTTGAGGGCAATGAAGTCGACATTCTTGTTACCACGATGCGAACGCACCCAGCCCTTCACACAGACTTCCTTTCCATATTCCGTGCTTTTCAGCACGTCTGTTATCTTTGTTCTTTTCATAACTGTTCAAATAAGAAATGAGAAATGAGAAATGAATAATGTAAATGAAAAATGATTAAATGACATCCACACAAAAAAGTGGTGCTAAGTATTTCTTCATTATGACATTTTCATTTTTCATTCCTCATTTATAATTTCAAATTTTATTCGTATGCCCCCATACGCAGACGATCGACCTCCTCCTCAGTGAGATAGCGCCAGTCGCCACGCTTCAGGTTCTTCTTCGTCAGTCCGGCAAACTGCACGCGGTCAAGCTTTGTCACCTTATAGCCAAGGCTCTCAAAGATACGGCGTACGATACGGTTCTTACCTGAGTGAATCTCAATACCGACCTGTTTCTTGTCGACGGGATCAGCATACTGAATATCATCGGCCTTAATCTCACCATCATCAAGGATGACACCCTCGGCAATGCGCTGCAGATCGTGAGCTGTCACATTACGGTCAAGATAGACATGGTAGATCTTTTTCTTGAGATACTTAGGATGTGTGAGCTTAGATGCGAGGTCACCATCATTGGTGAGAAGGAGCACGCCCGTGGTGTTACGGTCTAAGCGACCAACAGGATAGATGCGCTCCGGACATGCGTTCTTCACCAGGTCCATCACTGTCTTACGCTGCTGAGGATCGTCGCTCGTGGTGACATAGTCCTTCGGCTTGTTCAGCAGCACATAGACCTTCTTCTCGAGCGTGACAGGTTCATCATGGAAACGAACCACATCGCTGCGCAACACCTTTGTGCCCAACTCGGTGACCACCTCGCCATTGACCGTAACAACACCTGCCTGGATAAACTCGTCGGCCTCACGACGGCTACAAACACCGGCATTGGCCAGGAACTTGTTCAGACGAAGCGGCTCATTGGGATCATAATTCTGCTCCTTATACTCAATGCGCTTCTTCATCGAGTACTTGGCATTGGGATCGTAGTCGGCAGTACGCTTACGGAAACCTCCCTGGGGACGCTGGCCATAACCGCCTCGCTGCTGGTAACCACCCTGAGGACGCTGGCCGTAGCCACCCTGACGAGGCTGACCATAGCCACCGCGCTGCTGATAGCCACCCTGAGGACGCTGGCCGTAGCCACCCTGACGAGGCTGACCATAGCCACCACGTGGCTGATAACCGCCCTCCTGCTGACCATACTGCTGACGAGGCTGGTAACCCTGCTGATCATCACCATCCTGATTATAACGGGGACGATAACCACCCTGGGGACGAGGCTGATAGCCGCCACGCTGCTGGTAACCACCACCATTATTATAATTATTACGCGGACGATAGCCACCCTGCTGGCGTGGTGACGGGCTCTGCAAGCCGGCACCAAAACCTTCAGGACGGAACCCTCCCTCATTATCATTGTTCCTGTTATAGGCTGGACGGTCGTATCCCCCTGATGTAGGGCGCTGTCCTGTGTGAATACGCGGACGCGGCGAACGGCCGGCCGGTCTGAACTCTCGCTGGTAACCCTCACGGCTACTGTCTTGCTGATCTTGTGCAGTCAGTTCTTCCTGCTTCTTCTCGTTTTCGAATTCCATAATCTCTTACTTTTTTTGTTTTTGTTTTTGGTTGACAAATGTGCCTTCACGGCATTATTAAATATGTATTACATTCCAGTATAGTTCCATGGCGTAATAGCCATGAGTTCTTCTTTCACGGCATCGCTTACCTCAAGTGTCTGGATGAAAGCGTGTATCGTCTCTTCCGTCATCTTCTCGTTGGTACGAGTAAGCGATTTCAGGGCCTCATAGGGATGGGGATAAGCCTCACGACGCAAGATGGTCTGTATGGCCTCGGCCACCACTGCCCACGTCTGTTCGAGATCCTCGTGCAGTTTTTCCTCATTGAGTATCAACTTGCGCAATCCCTTCAGCGTGCTCTGGAAAGCGATGACACTATGACCCATTGGCACACCTACGTTGCGGAGAACCGTTGAGTCGGTGAGGTCGCGCTGCAAACGGCTTACAGGCAATTTCTGTGCCAAAAATGCAAGTATGGCATTTGACATACCCAGATTGCCCTCTGAATTTTCATAATCGATGGGATTCACCTTGTGCGGCATGGCACTCGAACCGACCTCGCCAGCCTTGATCTTCTGCTTGAAATACTCCATGGAGATATACATCCAGAAGTCACGGTCAAGGTCAATGACAATCGTATTGATACGACGCATCGCATCGAAAATGGCAGCCAGCCAGTCGTAGTTGGAAATCTGTGTAGTGAACTGCTCACGCTCCAAGCCCAACTTCTCCGATACAAAGTCATTGGCAAACTCACGCCAGTCGTACTGTGGATATGCGACATGATGGGCATTCAGATTTCCCGTAGCACCGCCAAACTTTGCAGTGACAGGAGTATCCTTCAATGACCGGAGCTGCTCTTCCAGACGATAGACATAGACCATGACTTCCTTACCCAGACGGGTAGGAGATGCAGGCTGTCCATGGGTCTTTGCCAACATGGGAACGTTTTTCCATTCAACAGCATAGTCGTTAAGCTGCTCAATCAGCTCTTCCAGCAGCGGATAGTAGACCTGTTCAAGTGCCTCTTTCACAGAAAGAGGTACACTGGTATTATTAATATCCTGAGAGGTAAGGCCAAAATGGACAAACTCTTTATACGCCTCAAGACCGCCAATCTTATCAAACTCTTCCTTGATATAATACTCTACGGCCTTCACATCATGATTGGTGACTTTCTCGATGTCCTTCACCCGCTGAGCATCCTCAGGAGTCAATGTACGGTAAATATCACGAAGACGTTCAAAAAGCGAATGATCAAAGCTCTCCAACTGGGGCAGAGGAAGTTCACACAGGCTGATAAAATACTCTATCTCTACCCGAATACGATAGCGCACAAGCGCATATTCTGAAAAATAGTCGCCAAGTTGATCTGTCTTGTCTCTGTAACGGCCATCAATAGGCGAGATGGCTGTCAGTTTGCTCAATTCCATTGTTGTGTTCCGATATTGTTCTTAGAAGGTGCAAAGTTACTACTTTATATTGAGACTACGAAATCAAGAATCAGTATTTTTTGTCCCCATCACGTTTTTTTTGATATTTAACAAACGAGCCCTGTCACAATCAACATTTCGTTGGCTGTTCACATGGTCATCAATGAAAATACGCTGGCTGAGAGTCACCCCTATGAAAAATCTACTTCCCCATGAAAAGGACTAACCGCAACCTCTACTGATTAGAGATTGCGGTTGAAACTGTGGGCGTTGACGGATTCGAACCGCCGACCCTCTGCTTGTAAGGCAGATGCTCTGAACCAACTGAGCTAAACGCCCTGCTTTTGTTAAGCGGGTGCAAAGGTACGAAGTTTTCCTGAATTGACCAAATTTTTCTCTATTTATTTTCTCAGTTTTCAAAAAAAACATCAGAAAAGCGTCCCTTTGCAGAAAAAGACATTGCCATGCACCCATAGGCGCATGGCAATATCGTAGACAAATAATTATAATCTGTAATGATTAGTTGCCACCTCCGACATGAGTATCCTCAGGCTCAGGATAGGTAGCATAGGGATAGACAAATGTTGCGCCATACTCTTTCGCTGTGAAGGATGCATCGGCATTAGCAATAGAGAAAATCTTATTGCTGATTGTCTGGTAGCCGACAAGATAGAGTGTACCATTTGCAGGCAGCGAATATGCGGGTGCGAACTCATAGTTCTTCGTCACAAGAGCAGGTGTGCTCACGGCACGAGTACCATACTTACGCATAACCATCTTACGGAGATAATCGGTAAGCGATCCCTCGATAGTGTTGGCCAAGACCACGCCATCCTTTGCGGTGTAGGGCATTGAGGTAATGCTACGAGCAGACGATGTGGTGTTCTGGATAGGCTCAGCAGTGATGCTCTCATACTCTACGGCACCAGCAGTCTCATTAATCTTCACACCAACGGCAAACGACTGGGTCTGGAGAATGTTCAACTTGATCACAATCTTGTTATCCTGCTTTCTGTCGACATCAACGACACCATTGCCGATAGTCAGAGGACTCCAGCTATCACCCGTAATGGTACGGAAAAGCACAACAGCCTTCTTGGTGTTATTATCGGGAAGGGTAATGGTCACGGTATAATAGGCATCACCAGGAAGTTGCAGAACGAAAGGACCTGCATCGACACCAACACCAGCCATCAACTCATAGCCACCAGGGAGAGCGGTCGTGGCACGAGTCATCAGACGTGCGCCAGCCACATTGTTATCCTCGGCCAGTTTCTTTGCGTCCTCAAGGCTGTTAATGTTCACCAAGAACACTGAGAAGTCATCGATGCTACCGCCCTGCTGAGCAAGCTGAGAAGCGACATCGTCATAGTCACTGCCCGAAATGGCAGGAGTCTCAACCTGAACGGTGATCTCATTTGTCTTGGTCTGGTCACCATTGGGGTCAGTGGTGTTCACGATATTACCAGTACCGTCGTCCTGAGTAGTGGTCTCAATGACAAGCTCATCACTGGCAGCGGCAGTTCCACCAAGTTTCACTTCAGTAGACTTTACCTCCTTGGTCAGATAGAACACCTGGTCAACGTTCTGTCCGGCACGGACGTTCTTGCCATCAATGGTCTGAGTGGTAACAGCAAGAGAGAACGTCTCAGATGCCGACTTGTAACCATTCTTTGTTACAAGAACTTCCCATGTACCATCGGCAAGACCAGCGACCTCGAAAACATTGTTAGACACGGAAACGAGACGAGTCGAGGCCGTACCTTGACGGCTAAGACTCACCGTTGCGCCAGTCAACACCTTTCCATCACCATCGAGGATGACACCACGGATAGCGTGCTTCGGTGCAATAGACTTAGTAACTTCAGGAGCAGATTCGTCACTCCCACTGTGGCAAGCAGTAAAACCTAATGCCATGCCAAATCCTAATGTCAGGATAAAGGCTTTGCTGAATACTTTTTTCATAAGCTATTTATAATTGTTTTTAGTCATTACTTGATAACCACCGTAGCACGACGGTTAAAGGTATAAGGAGTCAGATCGTCAACGCCACCACCGGCAACAACCTCGATGTCGCTCTCGCTGACACCCATCTTCACGATTTCGGCCTTCACTACTTCTGCACGCTTCTGGCTGAGTCCCTTATTACCATTCTCCTTGCCAGTCTTGTTGTCAGCATAGCCAGTGACCACGAGCTTTGAACCATGGGCCTTAGCAACATTTGCCAGTTCCTTCACATCTTCCAGATCCTTACGCGAAACGATTTGCCAACTGTTCAGGTTGAAGAACACAGAAGCGGGAGCGGCAACGACCTCCTTAACGGTGATGGTCTCAGTCTTGGCAGGACGGTTGTTAGCCTCAGCAAGCAGGTTCTTCAGGCGTGCGTTCTCAGCCTCCTCGTCAGCGAGCTGGGCATTGATGGCGTCGATCTGACTCTGCGACAGAGCCTTGAGGGCGTCGACATCGGGAGTCTTGTTCCATGTGCCCTTACCCAGGTTGTAGGTCACACCAACCTCAAAGTTGAAGTAACGGTCGGTCGTACCAATCGAGGTGCCATAGACATTATGGTTTGTTGCAGCGGCAGCTGTGATATCGTCATCAGAGATGTTCAGGCCGAGTTCAAGATTAAGCAGCAGCTTGTTGGTGAGCTTCAAGGTGTTGAGCAGACCGATACTGTAGACATGGGCATAATCATTGGCCGTGCAGTTACGCATGATACCAGTTCCGAAATAGGGAACCAGGTTGTAGGGACGATTCTCATCATAGCCACAGAACATATTGGTCAGGTTGAAGAGCACCTGCTCCTGAGCATTCCAATACTTGAAGGCGTTGGTCTCGGCATCCTCAGAGATAACGTTACGTCCCCAGATACCATTGATCTTCGTGCGGAGTCCAATACCCGGCGTGAACCATTTGCCCACAGCCAGAGACAGTCCGAGATTACTACGGAAACCTTTCAGGGGGCTTGATGAGAAGTCAAGGTTCTTCTCTTCATTCGAATAGAATGCGCCATAGGCCAAATTGCCCTGAACGAACCAATTGCTCCAGAATGAATTAGTAGCAACGCTATACTTCATCTCAGGAGTCTCGCCAGTCTGTGCCATCCCAGCAACAGAAACGCCAGCAAATGCCAGCATCAGAAAAAACTTTTTCATTGTTAATAAACTATTTAAAACATTAATTTCGAAATTACGATGCAAAATTAGACAAAATAAATTAAACCACCAACATTTTTCCCACAAATCTGACTAATTATTGCAAATTTCACAACAGAAAATAATAAAAGTATAGTTCATTAGCCCTTTTTATTGGTCAATTTCACCCCAATAATTTGTCAATATCACTCTGTGGGAGGATGCAAAGGACAGTACGACCATCGGGGGTGTAGTTGACATTGGAACATGCGAAGAGCTCATTGACCAGCCGTTCCATTTCCTCATTGTCAAGTACTTGCCCTACAGGAATAGCAGCATTACGGGCCAAGCTGAGGGCGAGATTCGAATGAAGGAGCTGAGGGTCGGACACGCCGGCAGCAGCATCGGCAATCATGCTATGTAAGAGCGTAACCGGATTCAGCCCATCGAGCTCGGCGGGGACTCCTCCCACAGCAAAGCTGCCACCACCCAAATCGGTCAGGTCAAAGCCTATGCGCTGCAATTCCGGCAACACTTTCTGCACCACCACAGCCTCAGCAGGCGAGAACTGCATGACCTCAGAGAAGAGCAATCGCTGAATACGAGCCGTATGGCGAGAAAGCTGATCAACATACCGTTCATACCTGATGCGCACATCTGCCCGATGCTGGTCAATAATCATCAGTCCCGATTTCACTGCCGTCAGGATATAGCGACCCTTATACTGATAATGGGTGGGTGACTTCTCAGCAATAAGGTCCAAGCTGGAGTCTGTAGCGGTCTCGTCTGGAACGAACAGTTCTGTCTGCTCAACCTGCGAACGCGAAGAATGCAGCGCGCCTTCATAAAGCTGCTGCCAGGAATCACCAGAAGAGCTATGAGGCTCTTTGTTCTTGAAAGGATTATAGTCCGGATTATAGGTCACCTTAGGTGTCGCCACTGAGTCACGCAGAGGATCGAACACAGGAATATCCGGTCGTCCTTCGGAATCAAAGTCTATCGTTGGCACATCACAAAAACGGCCGATGGCTTCCTTGACAGCTGCAGACAGGATTTGCCATATACTCTGTTCGTTCTCAAATTTTATTTCAGTCTTCGTAGGGTGGATGTTCACGTCGATGTCGGCAGGAGCCACTTCAAAATAGATGAAATAGGGGACCTGCATTCCTTCAGGTAGCAGTCGCTCGAAGGCATTGGTCACTGCTTTATGGAAATAGGCATGCTTCATGAACCGACCGTTCACAAAGAAATAGTTCTGCACACCTTTTTTCTTGGCGGATTCGGGTTTCCCCACAAAACCGCGAATACGACAAATGACCGTATCGACTTCAACAGGCAACAAGTCTTGATTGAGTTTCTTGCCGAACACGTCACAGATGCGCTGCCGAAGGGAGCCTGTCTTCAGATTCATCAGCTCCTGACCGTTGGAATGAAGCGTAAAAGCAATCTCAGGATAGACCAACACGATACGCTCAAAAGCCATAAGGATATTGCTCAGTTCTGTAGCGTTCGTCTTCAGGAACTTGCGTCGTGCAGGCACATTAAAGAACAAGTTCTCCACTTTGAAATTACTGCCTACAGGACAAGACGCAGGTTCCTGCTGTACTATGCGCGAACCTTGCAGCGATAAGTGTGTTCCAATTTCTTCGTCCTCCATTCTGGTGGTCAGTTCCACTTGTGCAACAGCAGCAATCGACGGAAGAGCCTCACCGCGGAAACCCATGGTCTGAAGAGAGAAAAGGTCGTCGGCCTTTCGGATTTTCGACGTGGCATGCCGCTCGAATGCCAAGCGGGCATCGGTTTCAGACATTCCTTTTCCGTCATCGATAACCTGAACCAGCGTACGTCCCGCGTCGACAATCTGAACGTGAATGTTACGAGCACCCGCATCTACTGAGTTCTCGACGAGTTCCTTAACAACCGATGCCGGGCGCTGGATTACCTCACCCGCGGCAATCTGATTAGCCACGCTATCGGGTAAAAGCTGAATAATATCACTCATAACAACAACATCCAAATCAATAACAGAACCACAATCAGCAGGAGTATCTTCCTGGTATCCAATCCCTTTCCATCATTCTTGCGGAAGCGCGTATGCCTTTGCCCACGACTGAAGACACCATGCAAGCCATCTGATTCCGATGATTCCGGAACATCAAGCCCCAGTTCCCTGCGTGCCCGGTTCTCAATCTCGGCAAGACGGTCGCGCCTTTCGTCCAGAAAGATGGGCTTATGGTTGAAGTGCCGTGGTTTTTTCATTACCGTTGTTCTTCATCGACGTTTCACGCCGTTTTTGCGGTTTCAGCTCAGCACCTTTTTCTTTCGGACGCCACACGAAGATGTCGTCCTTCGACAATGGGCGGATATAGTCAAACCAATAAAAACCTTGAAGATAGCGTTTCTCAGGTGGTATCTGTGAGACAGGATACATATTTCCATCACTCTTCGGAGCCCAGATGCGTTTCAGTTTTTTGTTTTCCATGAACATGCGCAGTTCACTTGTCTCCATATAGACCAGTCCCACATACGAGCTGTCGGCCTCATCCTCAGGATAAAAATCCACGATCACATTATCCTTGGCTCTGGCTTCATGCATCTGCCCTTTGACAAAATAAGCAAACATCTCCTTCGACGAAATCTGATTAAACATGCCATCTTCCGGCAACTGCTCAATAGAGAAAGCCTGATTGATGACATGGGCATGATCAACCACAGAGTCCTTCATAAATACATCTATCTGCTCACCCACCAACTGCTGGTTGACGTTCCACACAATGGGATCACGATACATCGACATACAGGAGTCGAGCGAAGAATATACCAACGAGTCGCATACAGCCTGGACATCAACACGGTACGCACGCACCTTATTATATGCGTGCATTACTCGATATATGGAGTCTGTATCCATATTATAGGTAAAGACCTTGAACGTATCAGCATGCATATAGAGCGTATCTTTCTGTGAGAAATCCATCGCAACTGCCGAGTCGGTCACCATGGCATATCCTGTCTTGTCATTGTAATAGCCATAGTTGCTGGTAAGGATGTTTTTGTTCACAGTGTCGGTATACACAACATTATAATACGCCTCGCTCACTTCAGTCTTACCGTCATACCATAGGCTGTCACCCGTCAGACGACGTCCCTGATTGTCAAGTATCGAACGATCTAACAGTATACCCTGTTCCTTCTGAGTATTATAATACCCCAGTTCGGAGTAGATATGGCTTTTGCCCGACGTAATATCCGACGGGCCTACTATATGCGCCAGTTTTCCACGAGTATCATAATACAGCGAGTCGGTAGTCAGGTAAAAGTTCTTGTCGCGCATGTGGACGTCGTAATAGAAGACTGCCATCTTCGTGTCGGCATGGTACTCACCCCAGTCGCTGGTCAGCGTGGTAGTCCCATCAACGAGTTTTCCACCTTCCTGGAAATAGCCCATTGACCACAAACGGTCATAATAGAGTGAGTCTGTATACAGAGTGGTTGAACGGTTTTTCAACACTACATTCTGGAAGGCCTCCATCATCTGGTCGTTGCCATCGTAATAGCCATAGTCGCTGGTCAGCGAGAGTGTATCGCCCTGATACATCCGGACATGGCCGAAAGCCTCAAACGAGTTACTCTGTTCGAAGAAGTTGGCGCTGTCACATAGGAGGCGGGCCCCATCATGCTCGAACTCCACATGTCCGTTGAGCACCTGCGCATTATTGTTACGCCATCGGTCGTAGCTCAGTTCGTCTGAATGGATCAGATAGATGCGTTTCTTATCAGGTGCCTGGTAGCCGGCAGGACGCGCTTTGCGTTGAGCTTGTTTTCGCTTCTGCGGACCATTGGCCATGGGCTGTGGCACCGCTGCGGCATACAAGACCATGAGGCAAAGGAGACACAGAAGCATCATGGAGATGCTTCTGTGCCTGCTTGCCTTTTTGATGTTTAAATCCTCTATACTCAATTCTAAATTAGATTATCTCACCCATCCTTCGTATTCAAAATCACAGCCCTTATATTCGTCGTTTATACGAACGTAGGTACTTTTGATTTTGTCGACGACCCACTTATGCAGCGCTTCGGCACGCCGTTTCTCCAACACCACGTCTTTCATTACCTGGAAGTCCTCGGTAATGATTGCCTTATGGCCATCCACACGATTCTTCAGCTTGGCAATGACGCATACCGTCTTGCCTCGCTCGTTAATCATGGTGAATGGAGCAGATATCTGCCCTACTTTCAAGGTATCGACCACTCGAGCCACCTCCGGGGGCAGGTCCTGCAACTGGAAACGCGACGTCTGGCCACGTTCAGAACGGTTGGCCATCAGACCACGGTTGTTGCGCGTATCCTTATCGTCAGAGAAGAACGAGACTGCATCCTCGAAAGTAAACTTATCGCCTGTATACAGTCCACTCAGCAAACGTGGAACGACACCTTCGCGCAGGTCTGAAGCAAGACTGTCAAGGCGCGCTAACGACGCCTGTATTGACGAATCGCTCACTTCGGGCTTAAGCAGGATATGACGCACTTTAACCTTGTCGCCACGTTTGTCGACCAACTGGATAATATGGTATCCGAACTCCGACTCCACGATTTTCGATATTTTCTTCGGGTCGGTCAGATTAAAGGCCACATTGGCGAAAGCCGGATCGAGCACGCCACGTCCCGTATAGTCCATCTCACCTCCATTACGTGCGGTACCAGGATCCTGACTGTACAGACGTGCCAGCGTCTGAAACGATGTTTCACCGCGAGTCACACGATCGGTAAAATTACGCAACTGTTCCTTCACCCTGTTGATTTCCTCCGGTTCAATACGTGGGGTCTGTGTCAGGATTTGCACTTCGACCTCAGTAGGCACGAAAGGAATACTGTCCTCAGGCAAATCCTTGAAATAGCGGCGAACCTCGGCAGGTGTCACCTGGATATCCTTCACCAGCTTTTCACGCATACGCTGAATCATCAGCTGATCACGCAGGTCATCGTGCATCGATTGTCGTATCTGGCTGATGCTCTGCCTACGGTACTCTTCCAGTTTTTCGCGCGAGCCTATCTGCGACACCATATAGTCAATACGTGCCTCCGTCTGACTGGAGATTTCCGACTCCGTCACCTCGATACTGTCAATAGCTGCCTGATGCAAGAACAGCTTCTGCACAGCAAGCTGCTCAGGGATGGCGCAATCGGGATCGCGATCCCACCTTGTACCTTCCATGGCTGCCTGCATGCGCATCACCTCAACGGTGCTCTTCAGAATAGGCTCGTCGCCTACCACCCAGATTACCTCGTCAATAACGCTGCGATGCTGCGTGCTGTCTGGAACCTCAGCGTGTGCCATGACAGGCATCAGAGCCAATGCCAGTAGACTGTTTTTCACTCTCATATCCAGACAATCAGTGTTTGTTCACGGTCTGCAACACGTCCTTGTTCACTGAGAACGAATACTTACGGCGCAGCTCGGCAACCCACTGCTGCTCAAGCATCTCCTGATAGTCGGCTACGACCAATCCACGCACGTCGGTATAGTCCTCGGGACCTTTCTTCAACACCTTGCCATAGACAGCATTGATGGGATAATCCTTCAAATGGCTGACAGTAGTGTCCTTCTTGAAAACGATGCTATCAACAAGAGCATTGTCACCCTCCTTGAAGATACCCTTCTCCACACGAATGCGGATAACGCTATCGGCATTAAACGTCTGGCGCAGCTTCTCTGCCCACTGGTCGAAAGGCAACTTCTTCACACAGTCGGCCACAGCCTTTACGTCGGCCTGCTCCTTTACATGATAGGCCATTCCTTTATATCTGGGCTTGTCCCAAGCATATTTCTTCTTGTTCTGCTTGAAGTACTGGGCCAGGCCAGCCTCATCCTTGGCAGCCTTATCCCACACCAGTTGATTACTTATCTCATAGAGTAAGAGACCATCGTGGTATTCCTTGATGAGGTATTTCATCTCATCGTCCTTGGCAGACATGTCATCAGCCACTTCATTCATCACCTGTTCCTTGGTCTTACCATTACCATTCTTCACAATCGAGTCAACCTTCTGCTCGGCAATGTTTTCACGCAGTCCGCGCTGTTCAATGAACTTCAAAATACTTTCATGATGGAACTCGTAGGGTTCCAGCATCTTACGTCCACGCAGCTGGATAATATGATAGCCGAAAGGAGACTGCACGATGGGTGAGATCTGACCCGAGTCCTTCAGAGCGAAGGCGGCATCCTCAAACTCCTTGACTAACTGTCCTCTCTGAACAAAAGGCAACAGTCCACCCTGACGGGCAGAACCGGGATCCTGGCTCACCTTCGTAGCCAGTTCGCTGAAGTCGGCACCCTTCTTAAGTGCGTTATAAACGGAGTCGATGCGCACCTTGGCAGCAGCCAGTTCCTCTTCCGATCCCTGCTGGGGAACACGCAGAAGGATATGCGCTGTCTGAATGAGTCCGTCAGGGCCAATACGGTCCACGGTCTCGTTGTAAATCCTATGGGCCTCGCGCTCCATATCTTCATCTGTTACCATGGCCGGCAGCAACTGCTGATCACGATACTGTGCAAACTCAGCCTTAAACGAACTCAGCGTATCGTACTTGGCATCAAGGGCAGCAAAAACCTTTAGCTTATAATTAATGAAAAGGTCGACATACTCCTCGACACTTTTTTTATCGATGACACCATCCGAATTGTTCTTATTGTAGGAATACTCGAATTCTGAACGGGGAACGTCAACGCCGTTCACAGTCATAATAACGGGGTCTACAGTTGTCTGTGCAACAGCAGCTGCGCTGACAAGGCAAGCTGCAAAAAGCATTTTCAGTTTCATTATTGTTGTCTTATTTTTTTGTCCTATTCTGGTCTTGAGTAATTGGGTGCTTCGCTGGTAATGGTGATGTCGTGCGGATGGCTCTCCATTACACCGGCATTGGTGATGCGAGTGAACTTGGCCTCGTGAAGCTTATCAATCGATGCAGCACCACAGTAGCCCATGCCAGAGCGCAAACCGCCCGTCAGTTGGTAGATGACCTCCTGTACCGTACCCTTGTAAGGCACTCGACCGGCGATGCCTTCTGGCACCAGCTTCTTCACATCCTTCGTATCGGACTGGAAGTAACGGTCCTTTGAGCCATGCTCCATGGCTTCCAGCGAACCCATGCCACGATAGCTCTTGAACTTACGACCATTATATATTATGGTGTCGCCAGGGCTCTCCTCGGTACCTGCCACAAGCGAACCGATCATCACTGACGAGCCTCCTGCGGCCAGTGCCTTTACGATGTCGCCCGAGTAGCGCAATCCTCCATCGGCAATGAGAGGGACGCCTGTTCCCTGCAAGGCACTGTACACGTCGTAGACAGCACTCAGCTGAGGCACACCTACACCAGCCACGATGCGGGTGGTGCAGATAGATCCCGGGCCTATGCCCACCTTCACGGCATCGGCTCCATTCTCTACAAGCATGCGTGCGGCTGTACCGGTGGCAATATTGCCCACTACGATATCAATATCCTTAAACGATGCCTTAGCCTCGCGCAATTTGTCGATGACACCTTTGGAATGGCCGTGGGCCGTATCAATGACAATAGCATCGGCACCGGCATTGACCAATGCCTGCATACGGTCAAGCGTGTCGTTGGTCACGCCCACACCGGCTGCAACGCGCAAACGTCCTTTCTCGTCCTTGCAGGCCATAGGCTTGTCCTTTGCCTTCGTGATGTCCTTATAGGTGATGAGTCCCACAAGGCGGTTGTCCATATCCACCACAGGCAGTTTCTCAATCTTGTTCTTCTGCAGGATCTCAGCTGCATCAAACAGGTTGGTCTGCTGGTGTGTCGTCACGAGATTCTCTTTCGACATGATTTCGTCTACAGGACGGTCCAAGCGACGTTCGAAGCGCAGGTCACGGTTTGTGACGATGCCCACCAAGTGGCGCTCGTCATCGACCACGGGGATGCCACCAATATGGTATTCGGCCATGATGTCCAAGGCCTGAGCTACCGTAGAGCCGCGTGGAATGGTCACAGGGTCGTATATCATGCCGTTCTCGGCACGCTTTACGATAGCCACCTGACGGGCCTGCTCATCAATAGGCATGTTCTTGTGTATCACACCGATACCACCTTCGCGGGCAATGGCAATAGCCATCTGGCTCTCGGTCACCGTATCCATGGCTGCGGTGACGAAAGGCACGTTCAGCTCGATGTTGCGCGAGAAGCGGGTTTTCAACTCTACCGTCTTCGGCAGCACCTCAGAATAAGCGGGAATCAGCAGGACGTCGTCAAAAGTAAGGCCGTCCATCACGATTTTGTCTGCAATAAATGAAGCCATAATGTTTACACCTTTCTTAAATATTGCGTGCAAAGGTACGAAAAATAAGGTAAATGTGAAAAGTGAAAAGTGAAAAAATTGCTGCCAGTGTCTTTTTTTAACCACTCTTCACTTACCAGCAAGTGCAGCGGCAGCAAATTTTTCACTTTTCACTTATCCCTTGTCCCTTTTCACTTATCCCTTAATTCGCCATCTCACTGATGAACTTGATGCGCACGAGTCGTATCTCGTTTTCCTCATAGTCTGATCCCAGTTCCTCATAGGCTTCCTTCAGGTCGCCAGAGTCAGACTCGCGGAAATACTCATAGATGTCATCGATATCGTCGGGATCCATAATCTCCTGAAGGAAATAGTCGATATTGACCTTATTGCCGCTGTAAAGCACGATGCCTTCGAGCTCGTCGAGCAACTCTTCGAAGTCGATGCCCAGTGCGTTGGCAATTTCGTCAAGGTCGATACGGCGGTCGATATTCTGGAGAATCTTCAGCTTGCGCATCGAGTCCTTAGCCTTCGTACGCACACGAAGATCGGCCTGACGGGTGATGTCGTTCTCCTCGCAATAGCGCTTGATCAGGTCGACGAATTCCTTGGCGTATGGCTGCCTCGTCTTTCCGTCGCCTACGCCCTGAATGTTCTTCAGTTCATCGAGCGTTACCGGGTAGTCGGTAGCCATCTGCTCAATACTCACATCCTGGAAGATGACATAGCCCGGACGCTCCAACTTGCGCGACCACTTCCGTCGCAAGTCGTGGAGCATGGCCGAAAGCGTGGGGTCAAGGGCACTGGTGCCGCCTTCCATATTGGCGGTCTCGTCATCCTCGTTGAACTCATGGTCTTCGGCCACCATAAAGGTATGGGGCTTCTTCAGGAAACGTTTTCCTGCAGCGGTTACTTTCAGCAGACCATAGTTCTCGACGTCTTTCTTCAGGTAGCCTGCAATAAGGGCCTGCCGGATGACGGGATTCCAGATCTTCGGATTGTCATCCTCACCCGAGCCGAACTCCTCGAGTTCATGGTGCTTATGCGCCAATATCTCTTCGGTCTCACGACCGGTAATGAAATCGATGATATAGTCGGAACGGAAATTCTCCTTGACGGTGAGTATGGTACGCAGCACGGTAACCAGCTGGTTCATGGCCTCGACCTTGGTCTGCGGATGCAGACAGTTGTCGCAGTTATGACAATTCTCCTGCTCATACTCCTCGCCGAAGTAATGGAGGAGCATCTTCCGTCGGCATACCGATGTCTCGGCGTATGCGGCAGTCTCTTGCAGCAGCTGACGCCCTATATCCTGCTCAGCCACAGGCTTACCTTCCATGAACTTGTCGAGCTTCTGCAAGTCCTTATAGCTGTAGAAGGCGATGCAGATACCCTCGCCACCGTCGCGCCCGGCACGTCCTGTTTCCTGATAATAGCCTTCCAGGCTCTTCGGTATGTCGTAGTGGATAACAAAGCGCACATCAGGCTTGTCGATTCCCATGCCGAAAGCGATAGTAGCCACAATGACGTCGATCTTCTCCATGAGGAAGTCGTCCTGCGTCTGTGAGCGTTTCACCGAGTCGAGACCGGCATGATAGCAGTCGGCCTTGATATCGTTGGCCTGTAACACTTCGGCCAGGTCTTCGACTTTCTTTCGCGACAGACAATAGATGATGCCGCTTTTGCCGGGATGCTGCTTGATGAACTTCACGATGTCCTTATCCACGTCCTTTGTCTTCGGACGCACCTCATAGTACAGGTTAGGACGGTTGAACGACGACTTGAACTCAGTCGCGTCGAGTATGCCTAAGTTCTTCTTAATGTCGGTACGCACCTTATCGGTAGCTGTTGCGGTGAGTGCGATCACGGGAGCCTGGCCTATCTCGTTGATAATGGGCCGTATTCGCCTGTATTCAGGTCGGAAGTCGTGTCCCCACTCCGAGATACAGTGAGCCTCGTCGACAGCATAGAACGAGATCTTGACTGACTTCAAGAATTCCACGTTGTCTTCTTTCGTGAGTGATTCCGGTGCAACATAGAGCAGTTTGGTATTACCTGCGCGTATATCGTTCTTCACCTGGTCGATGGCTGTCTTGTTGAGCGAGGAATTCAGGAAATGGGCGATGCCCTCACGTTCGCTCAGATGGCTGATAAAGTCCACCTGGTTCTTCATCAGAGCAATAAGTGGCGAGATAACGATGGCCACACCGTCCATGAGTAGCGAAGGCAACTGGTAGCAAAGCGACTTGCCACCACCCGTGGGCATCAGCACGAATGTATCCTTGCCATCAAGCACGTTCTGGATGATGGCCTCCTGGTCCCCTTTGAAGGTGTCGAAGCCGAAATTGCGCTTCAGTTCCTTCGTCAGATTCGTATGTTTGTTTGTCGGCATAGGCTTTTGTCTTCGAAAAGAGTAATGAGGTTACTCACTTATTGCAGGTTCGATTTCGCGAGCTGGCTTTCGGCATACTCGCGTGTCACTTCATATTTTTTCACTCGTTTTGACGGCACCTCGAACATGGCGTCCATCATGATGCTCTCAACAATGGAGCGCAGACCGCGAGCGCCAAGCTTATACTCCACCGCCTTGTCGACGATGAGCTTCAGCGCCTCCTCGGTGAAGGTGAGCTGGATACCATCCATCTGGAACAGTTTCTCATACTGTTTCACAATCGAGTTCTTCGGCTCAATGAGGATGCGACGCAGTGCCTCGCGGTCAAGCGGGTTCAGATAGGTAAGCACCGGCAGTCGGCCGATGATTTCGGGGATGAGCCCGAACGACTTTAAGTCCTGGGGCATGACGTATTTCATCAGGTCGTCCTTGTCTATCTTACGCACGTTCTGCACCGAGTTATAGCCTACGGTATGGGTGTTCAACCGCTGGGCTATCTTCCGCTCGATACCATCAAAGGCACCACCACATATAAAGAGGATATTGCGCGTGTCTACCTGTATATACTCCTGATCAGGATGCTTACGGCCACCTTTTGGCGGCACGTTCACATCGGTGCCCTCAAGGAGTTTCAGCAAGCCCTGCTGCACACCTTCACCGCTCACGTCACGTGTGATGGACGGGTTGTCGGCCTTGCGTGCTATCTTGTCGATCTCGTCGATAAAGACAATGCCCCGCTGCGCTGCCTCCACATCGTAGTCGGCCACCTGAAGCAAACGGCTCAGGATGCTCTCTACATCCTCGCCCACATAGCCGGCCTCGGTGAACACCGTGGCATCGACAATGGTAAACGGCACGTCGAGCAGACGGGCAATGGTGCGAGCCAGGAGCGTCTTTCCCGTTCCCGTTGAGCCTACCATGATGATGTTCGACTTCTCAATCTCCACGCCGTCGTCGTCCTTAGGCTGCTGCAACCGCTTGTAATGGTTGTAGACCGCTACCGACAGATAGCGCTTGGCCTCGTCCTGACCGATGATGTACTGGTCGAGGTAGTTTTTTATCTCAAGGGGCTTAGGAACGTCTTTCAGCTTAAACTTGACCGTGTCGGCTCCCTTGGCAGGAGAGAGGCCCGACTCCTGGACAATCTGATACGCCTGACGGGCGCAGTCTTCACAGATAAAGCCGCTGACACCCGAGATGAGCAGTTTCACATCTCGTTCGCTCCGCCCACAGAAATTACACTGTTTCCTCATTTCTTCTTCAGCACCTCGTCAATCATTCCGTAAGCCTTCGCCTCGTCAGCGGTCATCCAATAATTGCGGTCGCTGTCGGCCCACACCTTGTCGTAGTCGGTATGGGAATGGTCGGCGATGATGGTATATAGCTCCTTCTTTATTTTCTGAATCTCACGCGCCTCAATCTCGATATCGCTGGCCTGACCCTGAACGCCACCCAGTGGCTGATGAATCATCACGCGGCTATGAGGCAATGCCGAGCGCTTGCCTTCCTTGCCCGACACCAACAGTACGGCAGCCATCGAGGCGGCCATACCCGTGCAGATAGTGGCTACGTCGCTCGAGATGAACTGCATCGTGTCGTAGATGCCCAGCCCGGCATATACCGAACCGCCAGGCGAATTGATGTAGATAGAGATGTCCTTGCCGGGATCCACGCTGTCCAAGTAAAGCAGCTGCGCCTGCAGTGTGTTGGCCGTATAGTCGTTGACCTCGGTTCCGAGGAAGATGATACGGTCCATCATCAGACGCGAAAAGACATCCATCTGTGTCACGTTCAGCTGACGCTCCTCCAATATATAGGGATTCATGTACTGGGCCTGGGCGTGCATCACATCATCGAGCACCATGCCGTTCATGCCAAGGTGCTGGGTTGCATATTTTCTAAACTCGTTCATAATCAATATTTTAGTACATTATTTTGGATGGATTATCAGATTGACGGAAAGTCTGACTCTCCAATAAGAGTTACAAAGTTAATAAAAAAATTCATAAACAAGCAATTTTACCTCTTTTTTTTGAAAAAATTCAGATTTTTACCTATGATTAATCAAGATTCTTCGTAACTTTGCACCATCATTGTGTCAGCAACAATCATCACACGACATTATGCAGTGGACTGACAGGATACAACAGGTGAAGCTATGGCTCGTAGTGGCGGCAGTGGTCATTGCCGTCACGTCGCTCCTTGTATCACACTATCTGGTACGCGACCTGCAACGCGAGGAACGCGCGAAGATGGAGGTATGGGCACAGGCCATGCGCGCACTAAGCGAGGCCGACGAAAACACCGATCTGTCGCTTGTCATGGCAGTCATCGAGGAGAACCACACCATACCCATCGTGGTGCTCGATGTCGACGGAAACATTGCCGACTATCGCAACACCGACATCCCCTCGTCGGCCGACACGTTAGCCTTCCTTGCCGCCTACGGACGCCAGTTACAGGAGGCAGGCAACAGCATACGCATCGATTTCGACGATGCTGACTACTACCAACTGGTATGCTACGACGAGTCGACCATGTTGAAGCGCCTCACACAGTGGCCATACGTACAGCTGGGCATCGTCATGATTTTCGTAGTCGTGGCCATCTTTGCCCTTCTCTCTTCGAAACGCGCCGAGCAGAACAAGGTGTGGGTAGGCCTGTCGAAGGAAACCGCCCACCAGTTAGGCACGCCCATCTCGAGCCTCATGGCATGGGTCGAGGTACTCAAGGAGAGCTATCCCGACGATGACCTTATACCGGAGATGGAGCAGGACGTAAGACGCCTGGAGCGCATCGCCGAGCGATTCTCGAAGATCGGTTCGCTGCCAGAGCCCGTCGATGCCTCGATGAACGAGGTGCTCGACCACGTCATAGCCTACATGGACAAACGCACGTCGCAGAAGGTGCAAATCACCGGCCACTACCCCACCGAACCGGTCATCGTACGCATGAATGCCTCGCTATTCGAGTGGGTCATAGAAAACCTGTGCAAGAATGCCGTCGATGCCATGGAGGGAGGACAGGGCCGGATAGACCTGTGGCTCCTGGAAGAAGGCGACACCGTGGCTGTCGAAGTGGTAGACACTGGCAAGGGCATCCGCAGTCGCGACATCAAGAACGTATTCCGCCCCGGCTTTACCACGAAGAAACGCGGTTGGGGACTGGGCCTCTCGCTCGCCAAGCGCATCGTAGAGGAATACCACAAGGGCCATATCTACGTGAAATCGTCAGAACTGGGACGCGGTACTACCTTCCGCATAGAGCTAAAGAGAAACTAATCCGACATCTTCCTCACGCGCGCATATATAAAAGTAGGTATCGCCCAGTCACATCAGATACAATACAAGAACAAAACACGCAATTACCCGCTTATCCTACACCAAATACTGATTATCAATAGGTTACGTCAAAATTATCCGTCATTTATCCGCAATTATCCTACACCAAGCAAAAAAAAGGCTGAAGATTAGCAGGAGCGCATGGACACAGGGCCTGATGGGTGGTAGAACGCCTTTGCCTGCCCTTTAAAACAGGGGTAGTTCGTGCTTGTCCGAACCGTCCGAACTTTTGTCCGAAGCGTTCGGATTTTTGTCCGAACCGTTCGGACGGCATGTTTTCAGCATAGATGGACACGAACAGCTGCATCTGACGGACACGAACAGCTGCATCTGACGGATACGGATGGCTGTATCTGACGGACACGGATTATATCATTTTCTATAGACAAATTCAAAAAAAAGCAAAATTCGTTGGGCAGTTACGAAAAAAGTTTGTAACTTTGCACCCGCAAAAATAGTGTATATGTGTAGTTTAGAGCGCTTTAAGATTGATTTAAAGGGACTTACGGAAGATTCAACACCTTTGGAGTGGGACCTGGACGACCAGTATTTCGGTGCTTTAGACGGTGCTGAGGTGCAGGGCGGAGCGTTGCATGCGTCGGGGTCTATACGCAAGGCTACCGGCTTCTTTGAACTCCAACTCGCCATCAGCGGCACAGTTCGCATCCCCTGCGACCGCTGCCTCGACCCGATGGATCAGCCCATCGAGACAGGGCTGCGAATGGTTGTCAAGTTAGGAAGCGAATATTCGGAGCAAGATGACATCATCGTCGTCGACGAGGCCGAAGGAATCCTCGACACGGCATGGTTTATCTATGAGTCCATCGCACTGGCAATACCCATCCAGCACGTTCATCAACCTGGCGATTGCAACGATGCTATGATGCGGATGCTCAACGAGCATTCGGCTGCCCGAAGCAGCGATGAGGATGCACAGAAGCAGACAGACCCCCGATGGGATGCACTGTTAAAGTTAAAAGTGAAAAGTGTAAAATTTGCTTCCGCTCGACACATTGAAAATCGAACATTGTTAAATTTAATAATTGTAATTCAAAATGGCACATCCTAAAAGAAGACAATCAAACACTCGTACTGCCAAGCGTCGTACACACGATAAAGCAGTAGCACCTACACTCGCAGTATGCCCTAACTGTGGCGCTTACTATGTGTATCACACCGTATGCCCCACCTGTGGTTACTACCGAGGCAAGGTTGCTATCAAGATGGACGAAGAGGTTGCTGAATAATGGGAAA
>JAFZIL010000037.1 GCA_017554385.1 Prevotella sp.
ACCTGTCCTTGCCGCTTGTAGAAGGTCACTCCACCAATGCGTACCTTGCCGGGTATCACCAACCCTAATGCTGAACCTTTCTTCTTCATTGTTTTTGTCTCCTATTGTTTAATGATTCTTATCTCGTTTTTATCTTCTTACGCTCTACCCATATCGTAGTTTTGATGTTCCTCCGTCCTTCCTTCGCTTCACCTTCGCTCTATGTCCGTTATTTATTCATTACCACCTCACTATTTACCCACTATATGTTCAGTCATTTACTGAGCAGATACCGAACAACTACTGGACAAGTACTGCACAAATACCGAACAAAAATAGGGACTACTCCCTTGCTACATAGGAATAAGTCCGAGCTTAATCCTTCACGAATTTCTTTCCCTGCTTGATATAGATTCCTTTTGTCGGATTGGCGATTTGTCTGCCGCTCAAATCATAGATGGTCGTATTCGCGGCGTTGGGGGCAGCGATGGATTGGACGGCAGTATTGTGGCTGTTCAATCGGGCGACGGAGAGACCGCTGCCGGTGTCATGGGTGAGCCAGATAAGGTCGCGCTGGCTGTCGATGGTGATTCTGGTGACCTCGTTGAGGGCGATGCCGGAGTTGTCGACGTTGTAGGCGTGCCAGTCGGTGCCGTTGAAGCTTGCAATACCGACATAGCCTGCGGTGGCCAGCCACTTGTTGTTGTCGGCATCGATTTTGATTTCATACAGGCAGTTGCTGGGTATGGGGGAGTTGCTGGTGTTGTAGGTGTTCCAACGTGTGCCGTCAAAGCGCGTGAGCCCGAAGCCGAATTCCAGTCCGTAATATTCGGGATAGCGAGGGTCGCGGCAATTCAGCCATAGGACGTCGTCGTTATCAACGGCTACGAAGCCAACGTAATCGGAGGGGAGTTGTGAGTTCTTGGTGGTGTATTGCGTCCAATTGCTGCCATCGAAAAGGAAGATGCCGCCGCCGGAGGTGCCGCACCATACGCGGTCGTTGCTATCGAAAGCGAGGCAGGTGACGTTATTGAACAATAGGTCGGAGTTGTCCTTGTTGTATGCAGTCCATGTCTGTCCGTCACGGCGATAGATGCCCTTGGTCGTAGCCAGCCACAGACGGTTGTGGTGGTCGAACTTCATTTGGTTCATGTCGATTTCGCTAAAAGGGAAGTCGCTTTTCCGATAGACATTCGTCGCAGTCGGCGTAATTTCCATCAGGCAGGTGTCAGTCGAGAACCAGTGCCACCTGACCCACACGTTTCCTTCGCCATCGGTCTCTGTCTGCGCAGTTTGCGACATGGGTATCAGGGTAGCTTCGCCAGTCTCTATGTTGTAGGTCTGCAGGCCGTTCAATGTGGCTCCGTAGAAGATGCCGTTACGGTCGAGGCTACCAGTGAACAGGGTAAACGAGTTGTCAAGGAGTTGGCTGTCCTTTAAGGGAATGCTCTTCAGTCCCTCGCTGGTCAGACGGAACAAGCCTTGAACACGAGATCCTACATAGACATCGTTTCCATCAATGTTGATGCTTATCGGGAAGTCCACATCTGAACGTGATTGGTAGGGATAGTTCTCGAATCGAGTGCCGTCGAACTTAATAAGGTAATGCCTGCTCACCATCCAAAGATTGCCCTTGTCGTCTGCCTTCAAGTCGTATAGAATCGCTTCGGGCAGGTCGGAGTTTTCAGGAGTATAGGCTGTGAAGTCTGTGCCGTCGAACTTGACGAGTCCCTTTTCCGATGCCATCCATAAGCAACCGTCGGCATCGGTTTCAAGACTATTGACGTTGCGATAGGAATGTCTGATTGGCACTAAACCATCAGAGCTATAAATACATAGTGTTGCATTATTCAGCGCATCATAGCAGCCCACCCAAATGCGGCCGTCCGAATCGGCCTTGATGCTATTTACGTAAGCGGCAGGACTGAGGATATTAATATCAAAGCTATTCGTAATCCGTTTGCCATCGAACTGATACAAGTAAGAAAATCCTCCGACTAGCATAGTGCCATCACTACAGAAATAGATTCCGCAAATGTTCTGGTTGCTGTAAAAACCCGCATTCCTCATGTCGAACTTCTCGATGTTGCCGTCCGTAATCTTTGCCAGCCCGTTGTACCCTGTGCCGACCCACAATGCCCCATCGTGAATGGCCATGTCCACTATCGTATTATCCGTCATGCTGCCATCTGCTCGGTAAAGTACGGTCTGTTCGCCCGATTGTTTATCAATTTTGATGATGCCGCCGCCATGTGTACCCACATACACATAGTTCTCGTCATGGATGATTTTCGTCACAAAGTTTTTGCTTGAAATGTTCTGCCAGTCGGTCAGCTGAGCTTTTGCGGTTAGGGTAGCGAGACAGAGGAGAACGATTAGGATGGATTGCTTGCTCATATTAGTTACTCTTTTAAGTTCGGAACAATTTCTAAGTTTGCAACAACATGTTGGAATTCTGCACCGATGAGAGAGTCACAGCGGCTTTCATCACCTGCTTTTACAGCTTCTATAAGCTTGTCAGTTAGTTTCACGATGGAGTAAGGATTGTAGTTGCTGCCAGTATGTGCCATCGCCCGCTGCTCACCAATGAAATAGATCCAAGCTGTGCCGTCCAGCATACCATCTACCTTCGGTTCGGACGTTCCAATGGCATCAGAACAGATAGCCTTTAGCATCTGCGCCTGCTCTATGCTGATGGTGACTGAATAGGTTTTCACGTCTGGAGCCACGTAGTCTTTCGGATGCTTTCGCAATTTCCGCTTGGCGATTTTCCCTCCATTCTTCGTTATCGTCTTTTTCTTATACATAGCACCATACGTGGAATACCAGATGCTTTTCTGCGCCTCATTATAGACGAGTGCATTGGCTACGGAATCGTAGGTGAGTGACCATTCGGGCGAGAACGACGGAATACATTCCACACCAAACGCAGCACCTTGCGGCATCAGCAGTCTTGCCTTTTCCTTATTAAAGAACAAATACTGCGGGTTGTCTTTCTGCCACGCTATGTCTTCGCTGTCAATGCGAATCAGCTTTTCCTGCGCAGAGATCGTCATTGCGATAACGATGAGCAGGGAGGTAAGAAATGTTTTCTTCATGTTCAATCTATTCACTTGTTCGGTTTAATAAATCGGCGCGAGTCTGATTCCGCATCCGCTATAGAGGCATCGCCAAACGCCGTTCTCCCAGATACAAGTCTCAGCCCGCGCCTAAACGCGAGCATCAACTCTTTTCTTCTCGGGAGATATTTTGGCGAAATTTCTATAGCAAGAATCAAAAAGTCAACGCTTCTTATGTCGTTCTATGTCTGTCGGTCTATCCGCTCATTTGTTATTTCTGCTTTGTGAATACTACAGCCCCTCGATTTCCTCGACCGTCAGGCCGGTAATCTCGGCAATGTCCCCGACGGCGTAGTCCTTGGCCTTCATGCGGCGGGCTGATTCTACGGCCTGTTTATACGCCGCATTGTCTGTTTCCGTGTAGGGGTCTTCGTCCTGCTGCCATTCGTCCCAGTCGGTTTCTGCGAGATAACGCTTCACCTGCTCGCTGAGCGGATGAATGTCGTTCGTGGCGGTCTGCCAAAGGTCGACGTCGGAAATCTGGGCATAGCCGTGAACCAAGACGTTGCGCATGCTGACGATGAGCCGCCAGGGCAGTTCGGTGTGGGTCTCGCGGAAGTGGCGCGTCAGCATGTTGGCGGCCTCGCCGATGACTTCGACGTTCTTCATCACGGAATAATAGATGCGAATGTCTCTCGTGAACTCTTCGAAGGTGATGCCCTCCACGATAAGCTCCACGTTCTGGGCGTACTTCAGAATGTCCTCCAGTCGGCCCCGGTCTCTGCTATGCTCTCTCATATATCAGTTTTCTGTCTTTGTTTACGCTTTCCACGGCCCACGGACGGAGCGTGCCGTCCTCAACGAGGTCAACCTCGCAGTGGAGCAAGTCCTCGAGGTCCACTTTCATGCCTGCAATCTTCAGCAGTCCGATGGGGCGGCTTCGGTCGTACTGCACGAGTATGTCAACGTCGCTCCACGGCCTCTGCTCGCCGCGTGAATACGAGCCGAAGAGCCATGCCTTCAGGACGGGCTGCGTCTTGAAGTAGTCGGCAATAACGTGATTCATTGTCTGGGTGCTCATAATGCTGACGTTTTGATAATTATCTGCTGCAAAATTACGAATTTATTTTGAATTAAAGCGCGTTTCAGGCGTAAAAAGTGCAAAAAAGTGAGCGGATATTCTCAATTTCTTATCGACAAAGACTCCAACAGGTTCGTAGCAATCTCCGGATTCCTAAACCTGATGAGATTGTCTTCAACAGAATGAAAACCAAGTATATTCACGCTGCCGTACCAGATGATACTTTTGTCTATGATGGCGGCATGAAGGGATAGGCGTTCCTTAATAATCACAGAGATTCCTTGGTGCTGCAATCGATGAGTGTCATCATTGTCCTCTCTTGTATAAAACACGATTTCGATTCCGCTTGCAGCTAAATCAACAAGCCGTTCTGCTATCCTTGCATGTCTGCCAATACTCACCCTCGGACATGAGATTACTAAAGAATGTTTGGCCTTTGCAAAGTCAGATATGAACGGCGGTTCAAAACTATGACCATCATATATCACATCCGTCGTCGGAAACAGACTGTCGAACATCTCGTCATTTCTAATTCTATAACCAATGGAGGCATAGCCCTTCAGACGCTTGCGGTACATAGACTCGCAAACGGGAACACGAATGTCGATGTAGTCATAAACTTGAACGTCTTGCTTGCTCTCAAACTCGCGATGAAGACGGCCGGTGTATTGATTCACCATGTTCTTTCCTGCGATTGGTGATGCCAAGAACAAAGTGTCGAGTCGGGCATAATCAAACCCCTCGCCCACATACTTGCCTGTGGCCACAATAACCAGCGGTTCCGACGGTGGAATGGACTGCAGTTGCTCCATCTTCTGCCGTTTTTCTTTGATACATTCCGAGCCAACAAGTGTAATTACGTTAGAGCAATGCGGCACCAAGAGTTCAGCCAATGTCGTAACATGTGCTGTCCGACTGGTCAAGATAATCGGAGAACGACCTTCCTTCAAAGCCTCAACAACATCTTTGACAATGAACAGATTGCGGCATTCATCTTCCACCAATTGCTGTTCTACCTTCGTATAGGTAAGGTTCTCATCACCAATAGGTCTGAACGGTGTATAGCGGGGCACTAACAACCGACTGAAATTCTGGTTCTTCATCTGAGCTTTTGCATCAGCTGTATATCTTATCGGGCCACACTGCATAAAAAGGATTGGTTGGTGACCGTCTTGACGGAAGGGTGTTGCCGTCAATCCATAGACATATTGGGCATTGACAGCCTTCATCACCTGTTCATAGCTGACCGCAGAGATATGGTGACACTCGTCAGCAATCACCATCCCGTAATCTCTAACGAAAG
>JAFZIL010000038.1 GCA_017554385.1 Prevotella sp.
GAATCAAGAGTGGATAGAGGCAATTTCTGTTTTGGCTGGCAGAAGGGATGTACGATGTCTCGTGGCCATGAGGCAAGAAGATTGGAATGTCCAATATCCACGAATCAGTTCTTCATTTAAATTTGAGGACATTACGCTTGAGTTGCATAGGGAAGAAGCCGTGCAGATATATAACAGATTGCTAGAGAAAGATGTTGACATTCACAGTACGTTTGAAGTTGCTTGGGAAGAGGCAGAACAATCGGGTAATCTGCTAGAGTTTATTTATTCGCTAACTCATGGAGAGACACTTGAGAATAGAATAAAGGATCAAATCTCTCGTGAATCAAAACCGAGTAAAGCCCTATTGAGATATGTCAGTACCGCAAACTATCTTGGCGGGTACATCAATCTGGACAGATTATTGCAGTTGTCAGGTTTGAATGTGGAAGGGGTTTCTTTCTCGATAGACAGTTTAGTGCATGAGTTCTTTAGAATTGAAGACAATGTGTTTAAAGATATTCATCCGATAAGAACAAAGTTTATTGTAAAAGCGCTGTTTGGCAATAAGTTCTTGTTACTAAAAGATACTGCTATGGAGATATTTAATAAGATAGATATTTCAGATGGTCATCTTTACATCTTGCGAATGATGAAGGAATGTAGAATAACTGTAGATGAACTTATTTCAGAATTCTCTAACAATGATCTCTCCCCAAATCAAGCATACAGCATAGCAAGAGCTTTGTTATGGTGTGGTATTTATGATTATGAAAGGAAACACAAGGAATTGATTGGCGAGCTAAGTAATCTGGTTGGTTCGCTTTGGGAATATTTCGTGCCAATGAACTTCACAGGTATTGATATTCAAAAGAGCATGTCTGTTCTTACGAGTGTTAATCCGAACTTTCCTGATACTAAAGAGATTGTATCAAAATTTGATAATCAACGTGAGATTTTTGGTCATTTAGAAAGATGGCTAAAAAGCAGGAAACTCAGTTTCCGTCCTATTAGACATAAAGAATGGTTTGTTCTCAGTAAGTTCTTAACACTTGTTTTATGGGTAAACCCAAATGACATCGAGATAATTGGCACACCAGACTGCCAGGCCATTGAATCTGAAAGTTTGGATGAATGTGCGCAGATTCTTCTGGGACTGAAGTGTACAGGGCGTTTTGATCTTGTGTCAGATTATGAGAAGCTGTTCATCATACGTTTGAGAAAGGAATATAATATCATCCAGTTTAAAAAGGAAAAGCAATCTTTACAGATGCTGAGCTTCTTAGATTATAATGAAGATTCATCAAGAAAGGTTGAAGACAACAAAGGTTTTATTACTGAGCAAGTTAATATGCGGATAATAGATCTTTGTAGATGTGCATTCCCTGAAGTAGAAGAATATCGTTCGGAAATACTAAAAGATGATTTGATAAATCTTTTCGATGAGATGCCGACATTAAAACAAATAAAACGCGATAATCTTCCACTTGATGAGATGCGTGAACCAAGAACTGTTCTTTGTAATTTGTATAAAAAGGAGAATGGAATTACTAATCGTGAAACGTATGCAAATCTCGTCTTGCAGAAAAGAAAAGATTACATAAGAGCGAACATGATAGTGACACATTTCCTCGATGAATGGCACAAAAATCCCAAAATAGCATATAGGGAATATACGCAACTTATCCAAGAATTAGCAGAACTTGCAGATAAGACAGAATTTTCAATCCCGACATCGGAAATTAGCAAGTTCGGATATGGCCGATCACATAATCAGTTTTTAGACATAGAAAAAGCCTGGAATAAAAAGGAACTTGACGATATTTACCATTCTGTAGATAAGTATTTCTTTGGATTGCGTTCTTTTTTTTATCAATTTCCAAAGGCAATCGCAAATGAAGATAATTTCAGAGACACAGCCTCAGCGAATTTGTTTGATGTAATGATGTTGTTACCATCATTGCAATCCAATTTTAGGAATGTTTTTGGCAAATATGTTTCAACTGACGAACTTGCGCAAATTCATGAGAAAGAGAATAAAAGCATTAAATGTCTTTGGGTTGTATGGGAATCATTAAGAGATGGTTTTAACTATAATAGTGTATCCCATTTGTCGCAAAGATATGAGCAAATGAAAACAACACTGGTAGAAAAGTTTGTAGATGCGATAGAAAAAGAATGGAAGGATTGTGGTTTTGATAGTGAAAGACTTCATATAAATGTCAATCAAAAGACAATGCAGGTGGACTATATATTCTCTAATGAAGAAGAATACAAATACGGTTTTTACTATATTCAAATAGCTATTGCTAAAAAACTGGTAAATTACAATGACTTCTCCTCTCAGCGGATGATTTTACAGGATGTAATAGAAAAAGTGATAATAAAACCTCTATATCAGATGATGGATGGCTCTGTTGTTTCATTGGATGGACAACATTTTGCTTGTAATATGAAGAGTTTGTTTTCAAAGGCAGATGAGGTCGTGAAGAATGTCGCTTCTTTTTTATTTGTGCCAGAACAGAACGAAAACGAAAAAACAATCACGGAATTGGCCGCTTTTAATCAACTGATGGCAACTATGAACCTAATTATATGGACTTGTAATAAACTATCTTCATTATTCAAGCAATTGGAAGAAGATGATGAAGCTGCAAAAGGGATTGCTGACAATTATAGACATCTATGTGAGAAGAGGATCACAGAAACAGATAATTCTATCTTTAATAGCCTTTTGGCATTAGATTTACATGTTACTTCTATCAAAAACAAGATAGATAATGCTATTGAAGTAACCAATTCATTTATGTCCTCTATTGCATCCGATTCTATATGGTTTATGAATTCAGGCCATTTGAAGAGTGCTTTTAAGCAATTGAATGAAATTAAAATGTCTGCTCAAATGCAAATACTTGCTAATATGAATCAGAATTAAGAAATAAAAAAGTAAATTTGCAAAATAAAAACAAGATATTATGGCAAAAGAAGATATATTGCAACTCGACAGAATAGAAGAGTACCGCGAAGGGAACCAACTAGAGGCTAAGGCTGCTCAGGGAGGTTTGCCCGATACACTGTGGGATAGCTATTCGGCATTCGCCAACACCGATGGAGGCTGTATACTGCTTGGCGTGAAGGAACATGATGACCATTCGCTCTATGTAGTGGGTTTGAAGGATGCAGAGAAGATGAAGAAGGACTTCTGGAACATGGTGAACAACCGGCAGAAGATCAGCGTAAACCTGATGACGGAACGCCGCGTGCGTATTGAGCAGATGGATGGCAAGGACATCATCGTGCTTGAAGTGCCTCGTGCAGAGAGGACCTCAAGGCCCGTATATAAAGGCATGGACCCACGTAATGGGACTTATCGTCGCAACCATGAGGGCGACTATCTGTGTTCTCTCGAAGAGGTTTCGGCCATGTTCCGTGATGCAGCACTCTCATCACAAGATGCGAAGGTGTTGAAGGAGATGGATATGACAGCGTTCTGCGAGGATACTATTCGGAGTTATCGACAGGTATTCCGCTTAACCCATCCCAACCATCTTTGGAACCAATTGGAGGACGAAGTTTTCCTGCGTCGAATTGGCGCTATGGCCGTAGGCGATGACGGACAGTTCCATCCAACTGTAGCAGGATTGCTTGTCTTTGGCTATGAGTATGAGATAGTGCGTGAGTTTCCTCAGTATTTCTTGGATTATCAGGAGAATCGAAAAATGTCAACCACCCGTTGGACTGATCGCATCGTCTCATCCTCAGGTGACTGGAGTGGCAACATCTTCGACTTTGTCTATAAGATTGTTCCAAAATTGACGGCCGACCTCAAGGTTCCATTTGTACTAAAGGGGATGCAACGTGTGGATGATACTCCTGTTCATAAGATTATCCGTGAGGCTGTCACGAATAGTTGCGCACATGCCGACTTCTATGGGCGGCGTGGCCTAGTCATCAGCAAGACCAAAGACGGCTTCACCTTTGCAAATCCTGGCAGTTTGCGAATGGCTAAGACGGTTGCGATTGGTGGTGGCGTTTCAGATCCCCGCAACGGCATAGTCCTGAAAATATTCTCTCTCATCAACTATGGCGAGCGTGCAGGTAGTGGTCTCAACAGCATATTCCATGTTTGGGAGCATGTCTATCATACCCCTGCTGAAATCAATGAAGAGGTTGGTGTTGATCGTGTAACCGTTACGCTGCCCAATGGTGGACATGAACAGGACGTGAAAGCCATGCTGGAACTGTATGATAATCCAGAGGAATTGACGTTCCCTAAAGAAGAAATGTCCGACAAAGTGTCCGAAAACAAAGAAAATGTCCGACAAAGCAACAAATTGTCCGACAAACTGTCCGACAAACAGGTTTTAAAGGACAAAATCAAAGCAGAACTGTCCGACAAAACCAAAATTTCTGATAAGTTGTCCGATAAGTTGTCCGATATTGTTGTATGGACTGCTTCGGAAGATTTCGTTTCTACCAATATGGTAGTTTCACGATTTGGTATTGATGAAAGAAATGCCAGACGATACCTAACCCGTCTTGTCGATTTGAAATTCTTATCGGCTGAAGGAGAAAACAAGAACAAAAAATACCGTTATCGAAAATAAATATGAGATGTCAGGGGACAGGTGAGTGACATCTGAATGATAGAAGGAATCAGGGGACTGGTACCTGTCTTATGATGTCTGATGGAAGATGTCTGATGTGACCTCGAAGGAATTGGCTACAAGTGTGGAGGGTAATGTGCAGACCCACGTGTGCTCGCAGTAAATTCGTTGTTAAAATAGGATATGCGAAGGGGAGAAACTTGAATAAATCATAATTATTTTTGCCGTTCGCATATTTTACCGTACCTTTGCAGTTCGTAACAATTAAAAGAGAATGATTTCCGTAGAAGGACTGAAAGTAGAGTTTGGGGTGAAGCCCCTGTTCAGCGACGCCAGCTTTGTCGTGAACGACCGCGACCGCATAGCCCTTGTAGGCAAGAACGGTGCGGGCAAGTCGACGATGCTCAAAATTATCTGTGGCATGGAGCATCCTACGGCAGGCACCGTCAGCGTGCCTACCGACACCACCATAGGCTATCTGCCGCAGGTGATGAACCTACAGGATTCTACTACCGTGCGCGAGGAGGCACGCAAAGCCTTTGCCGACATTCAGAAGATGGCAGACCGCATCAGTCGCATGGAACGTCAGCTGAACGAGCGTACCGACTACGAGAGTGAGGACTACATGGCCTTGGTCGAGAAGTTCACTTCCGAGCACGAACGCTATCAGATGCTGGGTGCCGAAGGCTATGAGGCCGAGATTGAGCGCACGCTGACGGGCCTGGGCTTCCTGCGTACCGACTTCGAACGCCCTACAAGCGAGTTCTCCGGAGGATGGCGTATGCGTATCGAGCTGGCCAAGATCCTGTTGCGCCGACCTGACGTGTTGCTGCTTGATGAGCCTACGAACCATTTGGATATCGAGTCGATTCAGTGGCTCGAACAGCTGCTCTCGCAGTGGAGTGGGGCAGTGGTGCTCGTCAGCCACGACCGTGCCTTTATCAATAATGTGTCGAACCGCACGCTCGAAATATCCTGCGGTAGGGTTATCGACTACCGGGTGAAGTATAACGAGTATGTCAATTTACGGAAGGAACGACGCGAGCAGCAGTTGAGGGCTTACGAGAACCAACAGAAGGAAATGGCTGATATGAAGGCGTTTATAGAGCGCTTCCGTTATCAGGCGACGAAGGCCGTGCAGGTGCAGCAGAAGATTAAGCAGTTGGAGAAGATCGTACCCATCGAGGTCGACGAGGTCGACAATTCTGCCATGCACCTGAAGTTCCCGCCTTGTCTTAGAAGCGGTGACTATCCGGTCATCTGCGAGGAGGTAAGAAAGGAGTATGACCACGTGGTGTTCGATCACGTGAACCTTACCATCAAGCGCGGTGAGAAAGTGGCTTTCGTAGGCAAGAATGGTGAGGGAAAGTCGACGCTGGTGAAGTGCATTATGGGTGAGATACCCTTCGACGGCAACCTGAAGATAGGACACAACGTGCAGATAGGCTATTTTGCCCAGAATCAGGCACAGTTGCTTGATGAGTCGCTGACCGTATTCCAGACCATCGATTATGTGGCGAAAGGCGATATCCGACTGAGAATCAACGATATATTGGGCGCCTTTATGTTTGGTGGTGAGAACAGCGACAAGCGTGTGAAAGTGCTCAGCGGAGGCGAGCGCAGCCGTCTGGCAATGATCCGATTGCTGTTGGAACCCGTGAACCTGCTTATCCTCGACGAGCCTACCAACCACCTCGACATGCCTTCGAAAGACGTGTTGAAGGAAGCCATCCGCGCCTTCGACGGCACAGCCATCATCGTCTCGCACGACCGCGAGTTCCTCGATGGTCTTGTGACGAAGGTCTTCGAGTTCGGTGGCGGCAAGGTGCGCGAGCATATCGGTGGCATCTACGACTTCCTGCGTACAAAAGCCCCCCTTGCTTCCCCCGATAGGGACACAATAGACTCTTATCTCGACAGCGGACGCAAGACAACTCCCATAACAAATGAGGCTCCCTCGGGAGTTGCAGGAGGGACAAGCGGGGCTTCGTCTTACGCCGAGCGCAAGGAACAGCAGAAGCGGCTGCGCAAGGCCGAGAAGGCTGTGGAAGAGTCGGAGAAGAAGATAGCGAAGATGGAACAGCGAATCAAGGAGCTCGACCAGCTGCTCTGTGATCCGAAAAACGCTTGCGACATGACGCTCGTCACCGAATATACCGACACCAAGCGAGCATTGGACCAGGAGGTGGAACGATGGGAACAACTCTCAGAAGAGCTCGAGGCTCTTAATAGTTAAACCGCAGATTATTCAGATTAACGATAGAACAAAAGACATGAAAAAGATTATTCCTATGATGCTGATGATGGCTGCCCCGCTGATGGGCGTGGCTCAGAACAAGTCGGGTATCAAGCCCGAGAACTTAGACAAGAACGTGCGTCCGCAAGACAACTTCTACATGTTTGCCACTGGTGGTTGGCAGAAGCTCAATCCGCTGCCTGCCGCCTATTCGCGCTTTGGCAGTTTCGACCAGCTGCAGGAGGACAACAACAAGCGTATCAACGCCATCCTGGGCGACCTCGAGAAGAAAAAGTATGCCGAGGGAACGACCGAGTGCAAGCTGTCAGACTTCTACAAACTGGCTATGGACAGCGTACGTCGCAACCAGGAGGGCATCGCTCCCGTGAAGCCTATTCTCGACGAGATGGAGGCTGCCACGACCAAGCAGCAGCTCGAACAGCTGCAGCTGAAGTATGCTCCGTCGGGCTACGGCGTGTCGTTCGGCTTCGGTTTCGGTGCCGACGAGAAGAACGTCACGATGAACATCATGCAATTGCGGCAGGGTGGCCTGACGCTGGGACAGAAGGACTACTACGTGAACAACGACGAGGCTACGGTGAAGATTCGTGAGGCTTACAAGGAGCACATCGTCCGTATGTTCCGTCTCTTCGGCTTCTCAGAGCAGCAGGCCGTCGCGAAACGCGACGCCGTTTTCCGCTACGAGACAGCCTTGGCCCTCATCTCGAAGAGCCGTACGGAGATGCGCGACCCGCAGGCCAACTATAACAAGATGACACTCAAGGAGTTCCAGACGAACTATCCGAACATTCCCTTTGAGCAGTTAGCCAATGCCGAGGGCGTGAAGACCGAGTATCTGCAGGAGATGATTGTGGGGCAGCCAGCCTTCATGGCAGGTCTCGACAAGCTCTATGCGGCCCTGACCGTCAGCGACCTGAAGGCATACATGGAGTGGGACGTCATCATGGGTGCCGCCTCTCTACTGAGCGACGAGATCCGTGAGGCCAACTTCGACTTCTTCGGCAAGACCATGACAGGCCGTAAGCAGGACTATCCGCTCTGGAAGCGTGCTACGAACAGCGTGCAAGGTGCTATGGGTGAGGCATTGGGAAAGATGTACTGCGAGCGTTACTTCCCTGCCACCTCGAAGAAGATCATGGCTGACCTGGTAAGGAACCTGCAGATAGCTCTGGGTGAGCGCATCGATGCACAGACATGGATGGGTGACTCGACAAAGGCGAATGCCCATCAGAAGCTTTCCACGTTCTACGTGAAGATTGGCTATCCCGACAAGTGGAAGGACTATTCGCAGTTGGTCATCGACCCGACGAAGTCATATTATGAGAATGTGAAGGCTGCCCGCAAGTTCCATAATGACAAGGAGATTGAGGAGAAGGCCGGCAAGCCCGTGGATCGTGACGAGTGGTTCATGACTCCGCAGACCGTGAACGCCTACTACAACCCCACTACCAACGAGATATGCTTCCCCGCAGGCATCCTGCAGTATCCCTTCTTCGACCCGAAGGCCGACGAGGCATTCAACTATGGTGCCATCGGTGTGGTCATCGGACATGAGATGACCCACGGATTTGATGACCAGGGACGCCAGTTCGACGACAAGGGTTACATGCACGACTGGTGGACACAGGCCGATGCCGACGGCTTCAACGAGCGTGCCGATATGTACGACCGCTTCTTCTCGGCCATCGAGGTGTTGCCTGGCTTGAATGCCAACGGACGCCTCACCCTTGGCGAGAACCTGGCCGACCATGGTGGTCTGCAGGTGGCTTGGTATGCCTATAAGAATGCTACGGCCAAGAAAACGCTCAAGGAGAAAGACGGTTTCACTGCCGACCAGCGTTTCTTCCTCTCCTACGCTGGTGTCTGGGGACAGAACATCACCGAGGAAGAGATTCGCAACCGTACGAAGAACGACCCTCACTCCTTGGGTGAGTGGCGTGTCAACGGTGCCCTGCCTCATGTCGATATGTGGTATGATGCTTTCAACGTAAAGGCTGGCGACAAGATGTTCATTCCCAAGGAAGAGCGTCTGCAGCTTTGGTAAAAAGGATTGAAGCTATGAGAATCCTACAGAGTTCCGTTTTCCGTGCTATCGTGGCCATTGCCGTGGGTGTCTTGCTTATCAAGTACCCCGACAATACGGCCACGGGCATTACGATTGCCATCGGCATTATGTTCCTGCTCTCCGGGCTGGTGTCGCTCCTTACCTACTGGAATGCACGCCGCCATGCCGGGGAATACAAAATATATGATGCTGACGGCAACCTGCTCGTTGGTGGCGAGCCTATGTTTCCCATTGTGGGCATAGGCAGCATCATCCTTGGCTGTATCCTTGCCTTCATGTCAACGGCTTTCGTGTCGGCATTGATGTATGTCATAGGCATCGTACTCGTTTTAGGTGCCATCACCCAGATGATGAATCTGATAGGTGCCCGTCGGTTTGCCAAGCTCTCGCCTTGGTTCTGGGTAGGACCGGTGCTGACGCTGCTCGTGGGTGCCTATGTCATGGTGAAACCCATGGCACCCATTGAGCTGACGATGACTGTGCTTGGATGGCTGTCGCTGTTCTATGGCATTACGGAGATGATCAATTCGTGGAAAATCTTCGCTTGCAAAAAGGCTATCGAGCGTCAGAAACAGCAACAGCAGGACGGCAATCAGATAGAGGTGATAGAGCCGGAGGAGGTGGGGTAATCACTTGCTTGATGCCTTGCCAGATGCCTTGTCGCCAACCTTCAGGCGCACCAGCTCAATCTTCGTAGCTGTGTTTTTAATGATTTTGAACTCAAGTTTCCCTATGTTCACCACTTCGTTGAGCTTAGGGAAACTTTGGTATTCATGGAGGATGAGACCGCCTACGGTCATGTATTCGTCGCTTTCGGGTAGGTCGAGGTCGAAGAGCTCGTTGACCTTCTCAATCTCCAAGCGTGCCGACAGCAGGTATTCGCCGTTGTCAAGGCGCTTGGCCACGTAGTTGGTAGAGTCGTGCTCGTCCTCGATGTCACCGAAGATTTCCTCAACGATGTCTTCGAGCGAGATAAGGCCGCTGGTGCCTCCGAACTCGTCGACCACTACGCCGAGTGACTTCTTCTGCTGCAAAAGGATGTGCATCATCTTGCTGGCAGCCATCGTCTCGGGGACGAAGGTCATGGGACGGATGAGTGAAGCAAACTTCTCATTCTTCACTCTTGACTCCTCGCTTAGCCGGAACATCTCCGACGAGTGGATATAACCCACAATGTGGTCGATATCCTCATGGTAGACCACGATTTTCGAGTGTCCGCTCTCAATGAATTTCTGTTTTAGCTGCTCTATGTCAGCGGTGTCCTCGATGGCATCGATCTCGGTACGCGGCACCATGCAGTCGCGCACCTTGGTTTCGCTGAACTCGAGCGCGTTCTGGAATATCTTGACTTCCTCCTCGATGTCGTCTTCGTTCTGGGCGTTGTCGATGCTCGACTGCACAAGATAGTCAAGGTCAACCTTGGTGAAGGCCGTGTCGTCGGCAGCCTTATTCATCCTGATGCCGAAGATTCGCAGCAGTCCTTTCGACAGCAGCGTGGCAAAGCGCGAGATAGGGTAGAGTAGCACATAGCACAGCCATGCCGGCAGGGCAAAGAAGGTGAGCATGGTGTTAGGATTGCTCTTGAAGATGGTCTTCGGCAGGAACTCGCCCGTAAAGAGCACCACAAGCGTTGAGAGTAGTGTATCGCAGGTGACGCGTGCCCCGTCGTTCAGGTTGTAGAAGAGCGTTGAGTCGAATATCTGTGCGAACAGGATGCCGTAGATAACCAGTGCGATGTTGTTGCCCACCAGCATCGTCGAGACGAAGTTGTTGGGATGGCGGTAGAATATGCCGATGGCCTTCTGTGCCGGACCGTTCTTCTCGCGATCCATCTCAGCCAGGAGCCTGTTGCTCGACACAAAGGCTATTTCCATACCCGAGAAGAAGGCTGAAAACAGCATGGCGATAAGAAGTCCTATGATGAGTGAAGTCATGATTCATTAATTATTTCGTCCGGCTGCATGTCGGGTGGCGGCAGGTCGCACCTGTGGCGTCTGCACCTCCGTAGTGTCGGGAGCTGCTGCTGGTTTCTCTTCGTCGTTGTCGTTTTCCATGTCCTCTGCCATGAACGACCCTTTCGAGTTGGAGATGAAATAGTGCTCCATGCGCTCGTCGCTGCGGAAGTAGTTACCCTCTATGCTGCGTTCGGGAGTGGTGATATGGGAAAAGACGTTCGAGTAGAGTTCATGGCGCTGCATGTCCCAGAAGAGTTCCTCGCTCTTGTAAATCAGACCGTCAATATTTCTGATGCTCACACGTCCGCGCAGTTTCCATAGCTTTCTCTGGTCGTAATACCACGCTGTGTCGGCCTGGATATAGCCCTGTACATGGAACTGCTCGTCGAACTGTTCGAAGAACACGCCTTTCATAAACTCCCACCGCGACGGCTGGCGCACGGTGTTCACGTCCCATTGTTCCGTAACGATGCGGTATTTAATGACACCCGAGTCAGAGATAAGCGTGTTCACGCCGTAGCTCACCATCATTGAGACCGAATCCTCAGGATTCACTGCCGGAGCCAGGTGTTCTTTCGCCTCGCTACAGCCGATGCTAAATGACAAATGATAAATGACAAAGGATAAAGCCACCAGCGCATTCCTATACCGGTGCCACACCCTGACGAAAGCTTCATGGACTGACTCGCCAGCGCACTCCTTCATTTCTTCATTTTCATTTTTCATTTTTTATTTCTCATTTCCCCATTAATCAATCTTCCACTTGAAGAACCATCGCTCGTTGAACGTCAGTCCGATATTCAGCCGGAACGAATTCTCGGTAATCATGTCCTTGGCCGACGTCCTGACCCACTGGGCACTGATGTTCAGCACGGAACGGCTGTTGTAGGCATTTTGCAGAGGCAGTCCGAAGCCAGCGCTAAGGCTCAGCTCTTTGGGACCTTTGACGTTGTTGACATAATAATAAGGAGTGGCATAGCCTCCGCCCACTCGGTAGTGAACACGATTCAGATAGTTGCGGCTTTGGTAATCAGGTACGAAGTCAGCACCCACTGCCATCGTCCACCTGTCGCGCAGAACGTTCGTCCGGGCCTCATAGGTGTTAGTCGCCGAGTCATAGCGGGGATGGGTCACCTTGCTCCATTGCTGAAACCCGATGTCGGCACATACCAGCAGGCTGTTATTGTGGCGCCACGTCACGCCGGCTCCATAGCTCATGGGCAGTTCCAGCGCGTTAGCAGCTACGATGGAAGTGGTGTCGCTCGTGCCTGTGGTGCTGATATTGATGATGTTGCATTCGGCGTCCGCATGAAGCTTATGGCCGATGCCTACCGTGGCACCCACCGTCAGCTCGTCATTCTTCGTCAGTCGTCGGGAGTATTGCAGTCCTATGTCGGCCTTGTAGCTGTTTACGGATGTTGAGTAGCTCTTTGAGAGCGAGTTGATGTAAGTTGTCGAGCTGCTGACGGCCCATCGGTCGATGGAGCCCCACAGGTAGGCCGCCTTGAATCCCACCGACAGCTGCGGCGTGATGCGAAGACCTGCACCGAGAAACACCTCATGCAGCCCGCCCTCGCCCGTATAGGTCTCGGTGATGGTGCCGTTCGTACGGTCTAAATAAGTGCTGGTGGTATATTTATAGCCCACATTGCTGTAGGGTAGCACGCCAAAGCTGACGCCCACGCCAGGAAGCAAACGGAACAGTCCCACGGCATAGTCGAAGTTGGCGTTCTTTGCGTTTACCTTTGTCTGGCCCTCCTTGAAGTTGGTTATCTGTCCCGTCATTCCTATATCGAAAATCATGGTCAGGGAGTCTGCGGCCGAATATGAGGCTGGGTTCGTCGGATTCACCACATTACCCTGCCTCATGCCTAAGGAAGCACCGTTCATACCCCGGCTGAATCCCGTTGATTGGTCGGCAAGGACGCCTATTCCGTATTGGCTGTAGGGTGAGTTGGTTCCGCTCTGTGCATAGCTGCCTATAGTAGCCGCGGCCATTAGCATCGTGCTCAGTATTTTCTTGTTCATTGACTGCAGTTTTTTCTTTCAGCCTGCAAAATTACATAAAAGTTAGGAGTTTGCGCTTCACCGTTAGGAGTTTTTTTGAAACAATGGCAAAAAAAAAGTTAAACATCAAGGAAAATACATCTAACTACTGACTTTTATAAGTACTTTTGCAGCGTGAAACGGAAATCATGCATATATAAGATAATCATTCTCCTGTTTGCTGTGGTGTTTACGGCTGCTAATGGTCGTGCAGCAGGCGATGCCGGCATTGAGTATTACGACAGTGTGGAGATAGGTCTTATTACCTGTACGCCCCACGAAGAGATATACAGTCTTTACGGCCATACGGCGCTGAGACTGCATAACCTGCACAACAACGACGATCTCTCGTTCAACTATGGAGTGTTCAACTACAACCAGCCGCTGTTCGTGTTGCGCTTTGTCTTTGGCAAAACCGACTACGAGCTGGGAATAGCTCCCTTTGGCGAGTTCTGCAAGTACTACGAGCACTGGGGCAGTCGGGTGAGTGAGCTGGTGCTGAACTTGACAGCCGTGGAAAAGGCGCGCATCGTGAAGGCGCTCTTCGAGAACTATGAGCCTGAGAACCGCGTCTACCGCTATAACTTCTTTTTCGACAACTGTGCAACCCGACCGCGTGACATTATCGAACGGGGCATCGATGGGCGTATTGTCTATCCCCAGCCGCAGGGCGAAGCTCCCTCGTTTCGAGACATGATACACGACCATACGCAGTTGCACCCGTGGGCTGCCATGGGCAACGATCTGCTCCTCGGCGTAAGAGCTGACATGAGTACAACGCAGCGCGAGCGCCATTTTCTGCCCGAGAACCTGGAGCGCGACTTCCGTGGAGCCGTGATTGTCGCTGCAGACGGCACACAGCGCCCCTTGGTAGCAGAGCGAAGGATTGTTGTGAAGCCGGGCATACAGCCTGTAGAGCCTGGATTCCCTCTATCGCCCACGGTCTGTGGCATTCTCTTGACGGTGGCTGCTGCTGCCGTGTTCGTATGGGAATGGCGACGCAGGCGCACAATGGTGTGGGTCGACGGTGTATTGATGACAGTGGCGGGCCTGGCAGGCTGTTTGTTAGTGCTGATGCTATTCTCCGAACATCCGGCCACAAGCTCGAACCTGCAGGTGCTGCTTCTCAATCCGCTACATCTGCTATACCTGCCGTCGGTAGTGCGTCGGAAAAAGACGACGCGCTACTGGACGCTGCTTCTGGCACTGGTAGCTCTCTTCATTGTGGGTGGCTTATGGCAGCACTATGCTGAGGGAATGTGGTTTTTGGCACTATGTTTGCTGACAAGATATTGGAGTCACACGAGAAATGACAAATAGATACTTATATATTACGTTGCTGGCAGTGTTGGGATTCCACTGCGAGGTGCAGGCACAGACAACGCCGGGCACACAGCCTCCGCGATTGGTGGTAAGCATCGCCATAGACCAGTTGCGCACTGACTATCTTGAAGCCTTCAAGCCGCTGTATTCGACCGACGGCTTCCGCAGGCTGCTCGAAGAGGGACGCGTCTATACGAACGCCAGCTATACCTTTTCACCCATCGACCGAGCGTCGGCTATTGCTGCGCTGGGTACGGGCGTTTCACCTTATTATAATAGTATAGTAGGCTGCCAGTGGCTCAACCGCGAGACGCTCAGAACCGCATGTTGCGTTGACGACGTGAAGTACGGTGGACTGCAGACTGCCGAGACAGCATCGGCATCGAACCTTGTCACATCGACAGTCGGCGACGAGCTGAAAGTGGCAACAGAGGGAAAGGCCGTCGTATGGGCCGTGGCTCCCTATCGCGATGCTGCCGTGCTCTCTGCTGGCCATGCTGCCGATGGTGCTATCTGGATTGACGACCAGACGGGCGAATGGTGCTCAACGAAATACTATAAAGCCTATCTGCCCGGATGGGTACAGGTAGCTAATGGCAATATTGCACCCTCGAAGACTGTGGGACAGCTGACGTGGGAGCCAACGAACGAGTTGGTGGGACAGTTCAGCTATTTCATGCACACAGGCATGCAGAAGCCTTTCAAGCATGACTTCTCCGGTCCGCGACGTTTCAAGGAGTTCAAAGCCTGTGCCATGGTCAACGCTTGTGTGACCGACATGGCACGCCAGTGCATCACCTATAATGCCATCGGCGTCGACCGCATCACCGACCTGCTATGCCTTACCTACTATGCTGGCAACTACGACCACCGCACCCTGAACGAGTGCTTGATGGAGATTCAGGACACCTATGTGCGATTAGACTGGGAACTGGGCCGGCTGATCAATGGCATTGAGAAGAAGTTCGGACGCGATAACGTGCTTTTTGTGCTGACAAGCACGGGGTATAGTGATCAGGAAAACGCCAACTACCAGACCTATCGCATACCTACTGGTACGTTGCAGATGAGCCGTACGGCCAATCTCCTGAACATGTATCTCGGAGCCGTCTGGGGTCAGGGGAAATATGTCGATGCCCACTACCGTAATCAGATTTTCCTAAACCACGATCTGTTGGAGCAGCGGCGCATCAGCATTGCTGAGGCCGGAAGCCGTTCACAGGAGTTTCTGACCATGCTCTCGGGTGTGCGCAATGTATACACTTCGCTGCAGTTGCTTACCTCGAGCGACGAGTACACACGAAAGATACGCAACGGCTTCAACCCTGAACGCTGCGGCGACCTGCTTATCGAAGCGGCGCCAGGATGGCGTATCGTCGATGAGGACACACAGGAAGACGAGCTTGTGAGAGCCTCGTTCATACAATTTCCTATTATTTTCTTCGGTTGCGGCATGCCTGCTGAGACCATCAGCACACCAGTAACCACCGACCGTATAGCACCCACTGTCTCACGTGCCATACGTATCCGCGCACCGAACGCGTGCTCCTCGGAACCGCTTTTCTGATTCCTTGAACTGAAAAAGTGGACGTTTTTATGCTGTAATCCACAAAAAATCAGTAACTTTGCAGCCCAAATCGTAATTCGTAATCAAAAATACGTAAATAAACAAGATGAATTTCAACAAAATCCTGAAATCCCTGTTTGGCGACAAATCGTCGCGTGACATGAAGCTTATTCAGCCTTTCGTGGAAAAGGTGAAGCAGGCTTATCCCGCAGTGCAGCAGATGAGCAACGACCAACTGCGAGAGCGCACACAGCAGATACGCCAGCAGGTACAACAGTCGGCCAAGGAGCAGAAGGCCGAGATAGAGAAACTGAAGGCCACTATCGAACAGACCCCGCTCGACGAGCGTGCCGATATTTTCGCCAAGATCGACAAGCTCGAGAAAGAGGCACTCGAGGTCTATGAGAACGCGCTGAACGATGTGATGGCTGAGGTGTTTGCTATCGTGAAGGACACCGCACGCCGCTTTGCTGAGAACGAGGAAACCGTTGTCACGGCCACAGACTTCGACCGAGAACTGGCCGGTGACCCCCGCAAAGACTTTATCACCATAGACGGTGACAAGGCCATCTACCACAACCACTGGACGGCCGGTGGCAACGACCTGAAATGGGAGATGATTCACTACGATGTGCAGCTCTTTGGCGGCACCGTACTCCATCAGGGAAAGATTGCCGAGATGGCTACGGGTGAGGGTAAGACGCTCGTCGCCACGCTCCCTGTGTTCCTCAACGCCCTGACAGGCAACGGCGTACACGTGGTCACGGTGAATGATTACTTGGCCAAGCGTGACTCCGAGTGGATGGGACCGCTATACATGTTCCACGGACTGAGCGTCGACTGTATCGACAAGCACCAGCCCAACTCACCCGAGCGCCGCCGTGCCTATCAGGCCGACATCACTTTCGGTACGAACAATGAGTTCGGCTTCGACTACCTGCGCGACAACATGGCCATATCGCCTGCCGACCTTGTGCAGCGAGCCCACAACTATGCCATCGTCGATGAGGTCGACTCCGTGTTGATCGACGATGCCCGTACACCTCTTATTATTAGTGGACCGGTGCCTAAGGGCGAGGTGCAGATGTTCGAGGAGTACCAACCACTGGTCGAGAAACTCGTAGGTGTGCAGCGCCAGTTGGCTACACAATACCTGGCCGAGGCCAAGCAGAAGATTGGCGAGGGTCAGCGGCTAATAGATGCAGGCGATAAGAAGAAGGGACAGGATATTCTCGACGAGGGCTTCCTCTCGCTCTACCGCTCGCACAAGGCGCTGCCGAAAAACAAACCCCTTATCAAGTATCTGTCTGAGGAAGGCATTAAGGCCGGTATGCTGAAGACCGAGGAGATCTACATGGAGAACAATAACCGCAAGATGCCCGAGTGCGTGGCACCTTTGTATTTCGTCGTCGACGAGAAGTTGAACTCCTGTGACCTCACTGATAAGGGTACGGCCTGGTTAGCCAATCAGGTGAACGACTCTGAGTTGTTCGTGTTGCCTGACATCGCCGGACAGCTCTCTGCCCTCGAGGTCGAGGCTGGACTGACCGACGAGGAACGCGTTACAAAGAAAGACGAACTCATGTCGCACTACGCCGTGCAGTCGGAACGCGTACATACGCTCCAGCAGTTGCTCAAGGCCTACTGCATGTTCAACAAGGACGATGAGTATGTGGTCATCGATGGTGAGGTGAAGATCGTTGACGAGCAGACAGGACGTATCATGGAGGGACGCCGCTGGAGCGACGGACTTCATCAGGCTGTTGAGGCCAAGGAGCACGTGAAGGTCGAGGCTGCCACGCAGACCTTCGCCACCATTACCCTGCAGAACTATTTCCGCATGTACCACAAGTTGGCAGGTATGACTGGTACGGCATCGACCGAGGCAGGTGAGTTCTGGGATATCTACAAGCTCGACGTGGTCGAGATTCCCACTAACAAGCCCGTTATCCGTAACGATATGGACGACCGCGTCTACAAGACTCAGCGTGAGAAGTACCGCGCCGTTATTGAGGAGGTAGTAAAGATGCGTAAGGCCGGACGGCCTACGCTGATAGGTACTACCTCGGTGGAGATTTCTCAGTTGCTCAGCCGCATGCTCGACATGTACGTAGATCCTGAGACTGGTGTCCGTCAAGGCATTCCCCATCAGGTGCTGAACGCCAAGCTCCACCATAAGGAGGCCGACATTGTGGCACTGGCCGGTCAGTCGACCAACGGACTTGGAGCCGTCACGATTGCCACCAACATGGCTGGTCGTGGTACCGATATCAAGCTGTCGCCCGAGGTGAAGGCCGCAGGTGGTCTGGCTATCATCGGTACAGAGCGCCATGAGAGCCGTCGTGTAGACCGCCAGTTGCGTGGTCGTTCTGGACGTCAGGGTGACCCAGGCAGTTCGGTGTTCTACGTATCGCTCGAAGACAAGCTCATGCGTCTGTTCGCCAGTGAGCGTATTGCCAGCGTCATGGACCGCCTTGGCTTCAAGGAAGGCGAGATGATTGAGAGTCCTATGATCTCGAAAAGCATTGAGCGTGCCCAGAAGAAGGTCGAGGAGAACCACTTCGGCGTTCGTAAGCGCCTGCTAGAGTACGACGACGTGATGAATAAGCAGCGCACCGTCATCTATGAAAAGCGCCGTCATGCCCTCATGGGCGAGCGCATCGGTATGGACATCGCCAACACCATTTGGGACCGCATCAGCACCATCATCGAGCGCAACGACTACCAGGGATGTAAGGAAGAGTTCATCCGTCTGTTTGCAATGGAGGTTCCTTTCAACGAACAGCAGTTCGTCGAGCAGAACCGTGAAGAGCTGGCCGAGAATGCTTTCCAGGCCGCTCTGGCAGCCTTCAACCGCAAAACCGATCGCATCTGTGAGGTGGCACAACCCATCATCAAGCAGGTGTTTGAGACCCAAGGACAGATGTACGAGCGCATCCTGGTGCCCATTACCGACGGTCGCCGTGTCTACAACATTGCCTGTAACCTGCAGGAAGCCTATGAGACGGAGTGCCGTTCGGTGGTCAAGGAGTTCGAGAAGCAAATCCTGCTCCATATCATCGACGATGCCTGGAAAGAGAACCTGCGTGAGCTCGACGAGCTGAAGCACTCCGTGCAGAATGCCAGCTACGAGCAGAAAGACCCGTTGCTCATCTTCAAACTGGAGAGTGCGAAGGTCTGGGATACGATGATCAACGAGATGAACAACCGCACGGTAAGCATCCTTTCGCGTGCTGCCATTCCTGAGATGCAGCAGGAAGTGCAGGAGGCTGCTCCTGAACAGCATACCGACCGCCGACAGTACACGGAGAACAAGCAGGACGTGCAGCAGGAGCAGATGGTCGACGAGAACCAGCGTGCTGCTGCCCAGCACGACACCCGTGCCCAGCAACCTCGTACTCCTATTGTCCGTGACAAGCTTCCTGGACGTAACGATCCATGTCCCTGCGGCAGCGGTAAGAAGTTCAAGCAATGCCACGGCAAGGGGCTGGTGTAATGGAGAATTGGGAATTGAGAATTGAAAATTATGATTACCCTTTCTAATCTCAAGAAGCAGTTTGGCGAGACCATAGCCTGCGACATCCCGTCGTTCACGGTGAACGACGGTGATGTGCTGGGTCTCGTAGGTAATAACGGTGCTGGAAAGACCACGTTGTTCCGACTGATGCTCGACCTCTTGAAGGCCGATGAAGGCACTGTGTCGATTGACGGTATTAATCCTGCTGAGTCGGAAGACTGGAAAATGACGACGGCTGCATATATTGACGACGGATTCCTGATAGACTATCTGACTCCCGAAGAGTATTTCTCTTTCTTGGGAAAGATTAGCGGCATGGATCAGACGACAGTCGATGAACGGCTGGCGCAATATGACTATTTGGCCGGAGGTGAAATATTCGGGCAGAAGAAACTCATCAGGAACCTATCTGCTGGAAACAAACAGAAGGTGGGTATTATCTCAGCACTGATGCGACAGCCGAAACTGGTTATCCTCGATGAACCTTTCAACTTCCTCGATCCCACAAGTCAGAGCGCGTTGAAGCGCATGCTCAGTGATTATAGCAAACAGACAGGAGCCACGGTTATTATCAGCAGTCACAACCTGCAACATACTGTCGATATATCAACACGTATTGCATTGCTTGAGAAGGGCAGAATTATCCGTGACCTGCACAACGAGAATGGAAGTGCAAGCGACGAACTGACTGAGTATTTTGAGGTACAAGAGCCCCCGCAAACGGTCTGAGAGAGGGCAAAGAGCAAAAAAATCTGAAAATTATTACAAAATATTTTCGTATCTCATTGAAAAACAGTATCTTTGCAGTCCCAAAAAACGAAGTATCATATTTTAAAGGTAAAACAAGACAATGACGAAAGCAGAAATAGTCAGTAATATTGCACAGGCAACTGGCATTGACAAAAAGGCAGTATCCACTACAATAGAAGCTTTTATGGAGGAAATCCGTTCCAGTCTCGCAGAGAGCAGAGAGAATGTTTACCTCCGTGGATTCGGAAGCTTCATCGTGAAACATCGTGCAAAGAAAACTGCACGAAACATTTCTAAGAACACCACGATGGTCATCGATGCTCATGACCTGCCTGCCTTCAAGCCTGCCAAGAGCTTCATTGAGCGTATGGACGAGGCTGCTGTGGAAGGAGAATAAGAACGCTTATAGTAAACAAATAACACATTTAAACATTTACAATTATGCCTAACGGAAAAAAGAAGAAGGGCCACAAGATGGCAACACACAAGCGCAAGAAGAGACTGCGCAAGAACAGACATAAGAGCAAGTAAGCAAGGCTGCTTGTAACAAAGTCTGAAAGAAAAATGAAAGGAGTGTGCCAGTATATCATAGTATTGCTGGTGCACCCTTTCTGCTTGAATAGTTAAGTACTAAGGTTTCAAAGTTAAGAAATGACAAGCGAAGTAATTATTGATGTTCAGCCGAAGGATATTGCCATCGCACTGCTCGAAGACAAGCAGTTGGTGGAGTATCAGAGCGAGCCGCGTTCAGCCTCGTTTTCGGTTGGGAACGTCTACATTGGCAAAGTCCGCAAACTAATGCCTGGACTGAATGCTTGCTTCGTTGACGTGGGAAGTGAGAAAGATGCCTTCCTCCACTATCTTGACCTGGGCCTTCAATTTGACTCTTACGAAAAGTACCTCAAGCAGGTACAGAGCGACAGAAAGAAGCTTTATCCCATACAAAAAGCCACCCATCTGCCCGACCTTCCCAAGGACGGAAGCATTCAGAACGAACTGAAAGTAGGACAGGAGGTGATGGTACAAATTGTAAAGGAACCCATCAATACAAAAGGACCACGCCTGACGTGTGAGCTCAGTTTCGCCGGACGTTACATGGTGCTTATTCCTTTTGGCGATAAAGTTTCTGTGTCCTCTAAGATTAAGCGCGGCGAAGAGCGCAGTAGGCTGAAGCAGCTCGTGCAGAGCATGGTTCCGAAAAACTTCGGAGTCATCGTGCGCACAGTGGCCGAAGGCAAGCGTGCTGCAGAACTCGACCAGGAACTGAAGGTGCTGCTGAAACGCTGGGAAGACGCGATCACCCGGGTTCAGAAGACCACCGAACGACCACAGCTGGTGTTCGAGGAGCAGAGCCGCAGCGTGGCGCTCATCCGTGACTTGTTCAACACGACCTACGACGGCATCTACATTAACGACCAGGACATCTTCAACCAAGTGCGTGACTATGTGTCGCTTATCGCACCAGAAAAGACCGACATTGTGAAGATGTATACAGGTAACGTGCCTATCTTTGACAATTTCAGCGTTACCAAGCAAATAAAGTCTGGATTTGGACGTACCGTCAATTACAAGCGTGGAGCCTATCTGATTATTGAGCATACAGAGGCTATGCACGTGGTCGACGTGAACAGTGGAACGCGCATCAAAAAAGAAAACGGACAGGAAGCCAACGCCCTCGAAACCAATCTGGGCGCAGCCGACGAGCTGGCACGCCAGCTGCGTCTGCGTGACATGGGCGGGATTATCGTCGTGGACTTCATTGACATGAATCTGGCAGAAGACCGCCAGTTGCTCTATGAGCGCATGTGCGAGAATATGAAGAAAGACCGTGCACGACACAACATCCTGCCGCTGAGCAAGTTCGGACTGATGCAGATTACCCGCCAGCGTGTGCGTCCGGCAATGGACGTTGCTGTGGAGGAGAGCTGCCCCACTTGCCACGGCACTGGAAAAATCAAGTCGAGCATCCTGTTTACCGACCAGTTAGAGAGTAAAATTGACCGCCTTGTCAATAAGATTGGCATCAAGCGTTTCTCACTTCACGTCCATCCCTACGTAGCTGCCTACATTAATCAGGGCATGTTCTCCCTGAAGCGGCGCTGGCAGATGAAGTACGGATTGGGCATCAGAATTGTTCCCAGCCAGAAAATGGCGTTCCTGCAATATGAATTCTACGATCAGAAACGTCAGTTCATCGACATGCAGGAAGAGAACGAAGTAAGCAAGTGAGTAAAAGAAAATGCGGGTCGTTTTCAAGAAATTCCGAAAAATCCGAATACCTTTATAGGGGTATTCGGTTTTTTTTCATATCTTTGCACCGCTTATTCATTCTCAAGATGGTCAACATATCCATTATTATACCTATATATAATGTTGAGAAGTACGTGCTCAGATGTCTTGGAACCATTGTCAGCCAAGATACTGACGTATGCAGGATTCAGTGTGTCCTTGTGGATGATTGTGGTAACGATGGGAGCATGTCTCTTGTGCGCGACTTTATTTCTTCCTATTCGGGCGATGTGCAGTTTGTCATCTTGAAACACGATACAAACCGTGGGCTCTCTGCTGCGAGGAACACAGGGATTCGGGCGGCTACGGGTGATTATCTGTTGTTTGTTGACTCCGACGACGACTTGGCCGGCAATTGCCTGAAACTGATGGCTGACGAGTTGGAACGACACACTGAAGCTGATGTTGTCATGGGCAATATCTATGTGTGTAAGAGTCAGTCGCCTTTTATGCCTTCCACAGGAAACGTACGCGTGATCAGCGACAAACGGGAGGCGTTTGCCGACTTGTTTGCCATGAAGTTGAATAATTCGGCATGCAACAAGCTTGTCAGGCGCGAGCTCGTCATGGAGCAACAACTGTTTTTCCAGGATGGACTGCTCTATGAAGACATGTTGTGGAACTACATGCTCTTCTCTGTCATGAAATCTATCGTGGTTATGCCTCAAGTGACATACATCTACGAGAACAACCCAGTCTCAATCGTTAATACGACAAAGGCGAAGGCCGAGGCCGTGACAAATAGCTTTGTCACAATCAGCAACTATGTAGTGGAGCATCCTTATCGTCCGTTGATAGGCGATAGTCTGATGTATGCTTTCGGCATTTTGCTTAAGGCTGTCGATGCAGAGAATCAGTTCGGCTGTTCGGCATCAATGCGCAGCAAGTTGCAGCAGGCCAAGAACCATCTCATGGCTCTCACTTTGAAGTCTGGTCGGTTTTTCATGGCTTTATTCTTTCTGGTGATGTACAAACCGTTCAGTTGGCTCCTCCGCCTTCCTTCCTTCCGCAGGCACTACCACCAGGCATCCATGATTGTCAGCAAGATTGAACGTCGGTCATGAAATAATCAGGGGCGCACCAAACAACTGGTACGCCCCTGTTCTTATTTCGCTTGAAATCCGTAGATTCCTTATTTCATCACTTTCTTGCCGTTGATGATGTAGAGACCCTTGTCAGCCTTCTGCACACGCATACCGTTGAGGTTGTAGATGCGCTCAGGTACAGCCATCTCGGCATGTATGGTCTCGCAGATGCCAGTAGCTACAAGAGCCACCTCGGCAGCAGCGCCGAAACCACCTCGTGCGTTGGCTGAACGGATCGTCACTTCATCGTTTTCAGTAGCCTCGATTTCGAAGTAGGTGGCATCGCTTACGATTCCGGCCAACTCGCCATTCTTGAACAATGCGTATGCCGAAGCACCGTCTACAGCACTCCACGTCACCATGCCGTTCTTGTACTGACCATCGGCAGGAGCTTCCACCTGCTTGACCGATTCCTGAGCCGTAGCAGCCCATTCGCCAAGTACGTTCTGGATAGAATAGGTCTCGAGAGCCGTAGCATCAAGAATGGTGTTCATAGAGGTGTTCTGCTTGGTGAAAGTGACGTTGTTCGATGCTGGCGTGATATCGTTGCCATTGGCATCCTTCGTTCCGTATTCGCCTGCGATGCTGTAGTCGCAGTTGATGCCAGAGAGGTTCCAACGCGTGCTGACAAGCTTCTCACCGCCGTCGAGCAGTGTGGTGTTCAGGTAGATACAAACGGGATTATCGCTCCATGCACGTCCGAAGTTGTAGGTGTTTGCATTGTTCTCGACCGTGCAGTTGTTGAATACGTAGAGCTCGGAGTTGGCCGTGATGGTAGCACTGCTGCGCTGCTCGTTGACCAGCTTCACCTCGTTGTAGTATACCTTTCCGTTACCGCAGAGATAGTCTACGGTGCCGTGGAGCTCACCTCCCTCGAAGTAGTAGAGGCCACCCACCTTGTGCGAATAGTAGGTATCCTGATGCGAGAGCAGGTTGACGTTCTTGCAGATGGTCTTGGTGCCCTGATCGTGGAGCGATGCTGCGCGTCCGTCGTTGCCACCGTAGGCAAGGTCGTTCTTCAGCGAGATGTCCTGCATGTAGAGTCCCTCGCCGGTGTTGTTCAGCAGGTCGGCTGTTCCCAGTCCTTCCTGAGCAGGACGTGTGACGATGATGGTGTTCTCGGCACTCTGTCCGATGAGCGACACGTTCTTACCAGAGATGACAGTCTTCACAATTTCGCCCAGGTCATAGGTTCCATTGGGCAAGAACACTTTGGCACCTTCTTCACCGCTTGCGCTGTTGATGGCCATGAGTAGTGCGGCAGCATCACCAGAGGGTACGATATAGTAGCCAGAAGCGTCTTTGACAAGGAATTCGGTCACGTTGTAGACCGTTACTGCGTGCAGGTAGGTTTGAGCAGCGAAGGTAAATGTGAGCGTGGTAGCCTCACCATCGTAGTTCATGGTAGTGATACCACCATCGTTCTCGGCCTTGGCAGGCACATCGTCCTTGATGGTGTTTCCAGCAGCATCGGTCACCGTGATTGTGGTGCCATTGCCATACTGACAGAGCGAGAGCACAATCTGAGCCTTGCCGGCCACTTCGACTGAGAACGAACCTTCGGCATTGAAAGTAAAGCCGTGGTTGTTGTAGTATTCGCCGCCCGTTACGCTGAATGTCTCGTGATCCTCAGGATAGAACGTAGCCTTTGTCAGGTCGTAGGTCTGCACGCTGCCTACTGATACGGTCTCAATAGGTGTCACCTTGGCCTTGACCGTCACATTGCCTGACACGATGTCGGTAGCCTTCACCTTAGTTTCATTGGTGTAGAACCATCCGCGGAACTTCTGGCCTTCAGGAATAGTGAGGTCAGCCTCGGTATAGGGGCTCTCTCCTATGGGGTCACCCTCAAATACGGTCTTTGTGCCGAGCACATTATTGTTCTGGTCTCTGTAGGTTATCACAGCCATTGAAACCTCAGTAGCCTCGGCCTTGAAGTAAGGCAGATAGGCAATGTCAGAGAAGGTCAGCGTAGTAGGTTCGCCGGTATAGATATAGGTCACCGCCCTTTCGCTGATGTCGTATTGGGTCTGATGGTAGCAGTAGTTGGTCTTCAGCTTAGGATCGGCCAGCAGCGTACCTTCAGCATTGGTGATTTTGCAGTTAGTCGGGTTGGCATACTGGCATCCACCGATGGTGAACTTCACGGTTCCGTCGACAGGCACTGTGATGGTCACGTTGCCATAGCCGTGACTGTCGTTACGCTGAGTACCAGTGAACGTAACACCTTCAGGCAGGGTCGAACTGTCGAATTTGTCGCTCAGCTGTTCGTTGGTAATCTCGAAGTCGGTAAACGAGCGGGCTACAGTCTCCTTGAACACAATCTTCGACAGCACGCCCTCGGCCGTTGTCTTGCGTTCGATATAGATGCCTGTGACATCGGCTGCAATGTCGAGAGAGCCGGTACCAGGACCTGCATCGACAGCAATCTCACCGATAAGGTCACCCTTGGTTGCAGTGCCGTTGTCGATGGTGCAGGCATAGACATTAACAGCATAAGCATCGTTGTTCTTTCTTTGGCTGATGGTCAGCGAGAGCGTGCCTGCTACGGCAGGCTTGGCAAAGAAAGCATAACCACTACTGTTGAGCTTTATACCTTTGAGCCCCAAGTTCGTGCCGGCAGCATCGTTGACCGCTGATCCATAATAGAGTCCGTTGTCAGGGTTATTGGCAGGCTTGGCCTCGGTATAGTCCCATGTCAGTTCCACTGGCTCTTGAGCCTGGGTAAAACCAATCCCGCAGAACATCGCCAAGATGCCCATGAGGGAAACTTTGAGTAAATAGTTCTTCATAAGTGTTTTAGTTATTTGTTTGTAAGTTAAAAATGTGAATCCATCCAAGCGTTCTATCGCATCCAGCGAATAAAACGATAATTTGGGGACAAAATTACACTTTTATTTTTAAACTCATTCCAAATTTTTGTTTTTTTAATTTTTCAATTTCCCAATTCTTTGATTTTATTCCTAACTTTGCACCCAAATTCACATTAACAACTAATCAAAACTAACAACGTATGAAGAAAATCTTTACTCTTTTCGCAGCCGTTTTGCTGGCTGTAGGTGCAAACGCGCAGAAAATCACCTTCGAAGTGGGACAGACTCCTACAGATGGTTTTGCAAATGGCAATTTTAAGATTGCAATTGTCGATGAGGACGGCAAATTTGTTATCGATGCCAATTCTCAATACTTTGGTACAGCCGAGAGTCAGGAGCATTTTACTGCCCGTCTGAAGACCGGAGGTAAGTCAAGCAGTAAGAACAACATTACGGTCACTGTTCCTGCTGACGGTGCGCTGAAAATCTGTGTCCGTACGGCAAGCAGTGGTGCAACAGACAGAACCCTTACCCTGACCCAGGGTGGAACAGAGTTGTATAAGCAAGTGGTGAAGGAAGCAGATGCAGTCAAGGTGACAGGCCTGAACGAAGACGATCCCGCTGCCGAGACCAACGTGTTCCCCATCGTAAGCGTATCAGTAAAAGCTGGCGACATTGCCGTCACCTATCCTGAAGGCGCTCTCAACTTCTATGCTTTCGAGTTCGCTGAAGGCGAAAGCGGTAACCAAGGTGGTGGCCAGGGAGGCAACGACGATCCCGATCCCACACCCGATCCTACGACTGCTTCATCAATCAATTATCCAACCAGCGAGGCCGGCATCACCTTGGGCGGCACCACTGTCAAGGGCACCGTGAAGATTCATGAGAACAAAGATGCCGTTGATTGCATCTCGCTGAAGAACGGCTACACCACTGATGACGTGATGAACGGCAACCATATTCTGCTCGAGGTTGAGGGTGGATTCAAAGCTGGCGACGTTGTCACCATTGCAGGTGCCATCAACAACTCTGACGAGTCAAAGCATGGCACAGCCGATCTCTTTGTCACTGAGGACGGTCAGGTTGCCACATCGCTGAACGTGTTTGAAGACTTCATTAATTCACGATTCGTAGCCGAAGATCCTGCCGTGCAGACCTACACTCTGACTACTGACTATCCCAAGCTTTATATCGGTCGCAATGGTAACACGGGTACCAATCTTACACTGATTAAGGTGGGACGCGGTGACGAGGACAATATTCTCAATGTGAAGATAACTACTAATGAGGGCATTACCTACAACCTTGCCGGCCAGAAGGTAAGCAGCAATTACAAGGGCATTACCATCCAGAACGGTAAGAAGATGATGATGAAATAACATCCTCTCCCACGTCTTCACATGCGCAGAAACATGTGTTCAGATGAGGCACTAACCAAGGAACGCTATCTTGATTAGTGCCTCTTTCTATACCCAAAACAAAGTTTTTTTAAATTTTCGGGGCAAATTATTTGGTGGTATCAAACATTTTCACTACCTTTGCACCCGCATTCAAACATGGTGCCCGTAGTTCAGTTGGTTAGAGCGTCAGATTGTGGTTCTGAATGTCGACGGTTCGAGTCCGTCCGGGCACCCTTCTAAAGTGCTGATAATCAAACGATTATAGCACTTTTTCTTTTGGACATATTAAGGCTGATTAACTTAATCTTAACTTAAAATTAACTTAAATATGCGTTAATTCCATTGTTTTCATGTTAAATAGCCGCAAAATCGCCGCAAAAATGCGCTCAAATTTGTAATGATACGCGAAAATTTATGTGCAAAACAGGCGATTTGCGGCTATTTTGCGGCGATTTTGTGTCCAAAAATGGCTTCTGAGAGCCAAAAATGGAAATATTTGGCCGCAAAAGCCAAAAACAAGCGACATTCAGATTATTTTATAGATGGTTATACATGAATCAACAACCCCGTATTAACAAAAATCATCGCGATATTTACAATCTTTAATGAGGAATCCCTATGCAATAACAGGATTTACCTCGCAAGAGGACTATGGGGAATCTCAGCCGCTCGAGCTTTGCTCGTTTGCTAAAGAAGGGACGCAAGAATGAGGTTTCCTTTTCTGTTACAAATGAAATGCGAACTTAGTCCCCTTAGGTCCGATTCCGTCATAATCTGCTGGTATTGGGAACTGGCAACAAAGATTACTGATAGCATCTTCATCAAGGAAGAATGTCAGTTCGAGAACGATAGCACTACGCCTTTCATCATAGGCCAGATTCCAGACATATTCACCCAGAACGGCATTGACTACCGTTCTAATCTCGTCTTGAATACGCCAAATAGATTCAAAGTCAATCATAGTATTCTATTTGCAGTTCCTCACTGACGTTGAAATCATCGTGGAAGCCGTCATCATACTTATAGACGATGCGCATGCCGCGATAGGTGGAAGGAACTTTTAGCACATCCAGCAGATGCCATTTGGGTTGTCCAAAGTCGTATGATTCCCTGTCAAGGATGATACGATTGGAAACGAAATCGAAGAAATAATAGCCACCACCGATACACTGGTCGCCAGGCTTAAGCAAATGTTTATGCTGGTTAACCTGACCCAAACGGAAGGTTCCGTCCATACATATAATAAACTTGGGTAACGTCATGGCTCCAAATAGTTTACCTTCTTACCTGTCTTTTCGGCGTAGGCAATCTCGCGCCTGGTACTTTCGCCAATATAACCACCCACATTGATGACAAAGATCTCATCAGCCAGATCGATCTTGCGCAGATGCATGTCATCCAGCATTTCTTTCGTACCAGGTTTCCACACCTCTTCGTCACCAGAATGTCCGAACAAGCCAACGCTGATGACTATACAGCCGTCCAACGTCAGCCGTTTTTGTGCTTCTAAGAATTGCTCCTTAAAGCGGGTGCTTCCGCAGAGTGTGACTATTTTGTAATTCTTAATCATTCGTTTATGTAGTTCTTCGTCGACATATCGTAATACAAAGCTTCCAACTCCTGAAGAGTTAGGTTCTCAACGGAATGCTCTTTTTTTCTTATCAACTCCTCGCGACGGAAATCATCAGATTGGCAGAAGCGTCCTGTGTATGCCATAATCCTATAGTCTTGACATGAACTTCTCCTTATCCACAATAAATCTCAGGTGTGTTCCTTCTCCAAGCAAAGTCTCGTCAGAATAGGCAGACACCTTAAACTCGATCTTCTTACCATCCACCTTCGTCACTTCGGCTTCTGCTCTTACCACATCGCCAATCTTTGAGGGCTTCAGGTGAGAAGACTCAATATGACCGCCAACAGTTGTACAACCTTCCGGCAGTTCATCCTTGACAGCAAGCATAGCCGCATTCTCCATCAGAGCCATCATCATTGGAGTGGCCAGAACGGGCATATCACCAGAACCAACAGCAATTGCGGTCACGGCATCAGTAACTGTCAATTCGCTCGAATATTTCAGTCCTATTACTATCATTTCTTACTAAACTATCCTAAATCTAAGGTGCAAATATACAACATTTGCAGCAAAATCCGTATATTTGCAAGGTTATTACAACATTGTTTAAGGATTTACGCTAAACAAATACGATTATGGAACTGATTGACTATACCAACAAATGGGTATCAGGCGAAATCATAGAGGATTTTGCAATGGTTGTCGGAGGCGTGGTGTGCCTCGTGTTGGTCCTCGTGGCATGGCGCTGGGGC
>JAFZIL010000039.1 GCA_017554385.1 Prevotella sp.
AAATGAGAAATGAGAAATGAAAAATGAGAAATGTGGATTGCTATTTAACTATTTCTCAACATTGCTTCGGCAATGGTCAGGTCGAACGGTGTGGTGATCTTGATATTCTCGCGATTGCCCTCGACCATCGTCACCTGGTGACCGTATGCCTCGACCACCGAGGCATCGTCGGTGAAGATATCACGGTAGGGCTGACGGTTAGCAGCCTTTAACAGCTGGATGCTGAACACCTGTGGTGTCTGCACCAGCCGGTACTCGTCACGAGGCACTGTCGTGGAGCTCATAGGGCTTATAGGATCCATATGACTCATAGGTCTCATCGCCTCCCCTACCCTTCTCAGCGACTCCACCACCGGCACCACAGGGATGACCGCCTGATGGGTACGGGCTGCCTCGTAGCAGCGTCTGATGACCTCGACAGCAACGAACGGACGTACGCCGTCGTGTACTCCCACCATGCCCACGGCATCGTCGGGAATAAGCGCCAGACCGTTCTGCACGGAGTGGAAGCGCGTCTTGCCACCGTCAGCCAGCAGATAGGGGAGCGAGAACTGGTGGGCCGCACACAGGTTCTTCCAGTACTCCTGCTGTGCTTTCGGCAATACAAGGATTATCTGCAGGTCGGGCGAATACTCGCGGAACCGCAGCATCGTACGCATCAGCACCGGCAGTCCGGCCACAGGTAGGAACTGCTTCGGCACCTCGCCTCCCATTCGCAGGCCTTTCCCGCCTGCCACAATAATGATATATTCCATTTCTTAAACAGTCTGATATCGTCTGCGACTACTTCTCCATCAGATGTGCGTAGCGCATGCCCACTGCCACCTGCTGTGCCGTCTGCTCGTCAGCCAGCTGCGAGAGCAAGGCATAGGCAAAGGGGAACGCGGCGGCAGGACCCTCGCCTGTGGTGACGTTGCCATCGACGGTACAGAGCTCAGCCGTATAGGTGGCACCTACAAGTGTCTGCTCGAAGCCCGGATAGCACGTGGCACGCTTGCCGCGCAAAAGTCCCAGGCCGCCAAGCACTAACGGAGCAGCACAGATAGCTGCCACGCGACGGCCTTCAGCAGCCTGACGCAGCAGTGCCTCGCGCACACCCTCGTGGTTATTCAGATTGCTGGCACCCGGCATACCACCAGGCAACATCAACAGGTCAGCATCGCTGAAGTCGCATTCGTCGAACATCGCATCAGCCACCATCTGCACACGATGGGCAGATTCGACCACCTGTGAGTCCTCTTCCACACTCACCGTTATCACCTCCACTCCTCCCCGACGGAGTACGTCGACGGGAATCAATGCCTCGACATCCTCGAAGCCATTAGCCAAAAAAACATATACTTTTGCCATCGTTCTGAAAAATTATGTGTATATTTGCATGCAAAAATACAAAATGTTTGCGAAATACAAAAATAATCTGACGAAATATGCTTAAATTTGCACTCTTCGGCAACGTCTACCAACAGGAGAAATCGGCATCGGTAAGGAAGCTGATCGACTGCCTGCACCAACACGGCGCAGAGCTTTACGTAGACAAGGAATACCATGACTTTCTACGTGCAAGGGAGATTCTTGAGAGCACGGGACACAGGGAGTTCTCCGACTTTGCGCAGCTGCCTCACTGCGACTTTGCCATCTCCATGGGTGGCGACGGTACGTTGCTGAAGACTGCCAGCCGCGTGGGGGCAAGACAAACGCCCATCATCGGTGTGAACGTGGGACGTCTCGGATTCCTAGCCGATATCAGTGCCAATGATATCGAAACAGGCATCGATGCCATCTGTCAGGGTGACTATTCGGTTGAAGACCGTGCGCTCATCCTCGTAGAGACCAACGGCGAGCCTATCGACGGATGTCCCTGCGCCCTGAACGACGTAGCCATACTGAAGCGCGACACAGCATCGATGATCAGCATACGCACGAGCATTAACGGTGAGTACCTCACCACCTATCAGGCCGACGGTCTCATCGCCTCGACACCTACGGGTTCTACGGCTTACTCGCTGTCGAACGGCGGCCCGATCATCGTTCCCCGCACTGGTGTACTTCTGCTCACGCCCGTAGCACCTCACTCACTCAACGTTCGACCTATCGTCATTCCCGACTCTTCACAGATAGAACTCACCGTCTCCAGCCGCAGCCACACGTTCCTCGTGGGTATCGACGGGCGCTCATCGACACTGCCCGAAGGAACCACCCTCCGCCTGCGCCGTGCACCCTACGTTGCCCGTGTGGTGAAACGTAGCGGTACCCGCTATTTCGCCACACTGCGTGAAAAGCTCATGTGGGGAGCGGATGTGAGGTGAGAATTAGAAGAAGTTAGGGGAAGTTAGGGGAAGTTAGGAGAAGTTAGGGGAAGTTAGGGGAAATAAGAGGACAATTGATTTGGTATGAAGCTGAAAGAGATATTCCAAAAGGAGGAGAGCCGCTACACGATTCCGCAGATGCTGCGCTGGTTGTGGCAAGCATGGCGTGGCAACCGCTTACAGGCCACGCTCAATGCCACTGTGGGCCTGTTGGGCGTGGGCTGCTCCTTAGCCTCGGTATGGGCTATGAAGCGGGCCATCGACACTGCCTCGGGCGTACAGTCTGGCTCTGTCTACTGGGCCGTAGCCATCATGGCTGCCATCATACTGGGCGAGTTTGCCTTGGGCATCTCCCGTGTATGGATCAAGAACATCCTCGGCATCAAGGCTCAGAACCGCATGCAGCAGCAGATGCTCGCACGGCTGTTGCGTTCTGAATGGCGCGGTCGTGAGGCCATGCACTCGGGCGATGTCATCAACCGTTTGGTGTCCGACGTCAACCACGTCATCAACTTCCTCACCGAGACCTTCCCCTCGACGCTCAGTACACTGACCATGTTTGCTGGCGCATTCTTCTACCTCTTTATGATGGACAAGTGGCTGGCCTGTATCAGCGTGGCCATCCTGCCCGTATTCATCCTCCTCAGTCGTTTCTACGTCAACCGGATGCGACAGCTTAGCCGTAATATCCGCAAGAGCGACAGCCTCGTACAGAGCCTGCTCACGGAAACCATGCAGCACCGCGTTCTCGTAAAGACGATGGAAGCCGACGAACAGATGCTCGACAGGCTTGATGACACCCAACAGGAGCTGCGCGACCGGGTGCGACGTCGTACTGCCTTCTCCGTAGCCTCGAACCTCATCCTCAACACCGGCTTCTCCTTAGGCTATCTCATCGCCTTCCTCTGGGGAGCGTTACGCCTGCAGGACGGCACCATCACCTTTGGAGCGATGACGGCATTCCTGCAGCTGGTCTACCGCATACAAGGCCCGGCACGCAGTCTGACGAAGTTGGCACCTGCCTTCGTCAGCGTCTTCACTGCCACCGAGCGACTGATGGAACTGGAGGAGGTACCCGAGGAAGAGCAGGGCGAGCCGCTTATGCTCCCAGCTCCCTGTGGCATCAGGTTCAACGACGTAAGCTACCACTATGCCGATGATGACAGCCAAACCGTCATCAGCCACGCGAACTACGACTTCACGCCCGGCTCATGCACGGCTATCATAGGTGAAACGGGTACCGGCAAAACCACCCTCATCCGCCTGCTGCTTGCCCTTATACGCCCCACAAGCGGCACCATCAGCATTTATTCTGAGGCCAATGAGGCATCTCCACTCTCCCCCCTCCACCGCTGCAACTTCGTCTACGTTCCCCAGGGCAATACTCTGCTCAGCGGCACTCTTCGTGAGAACCTTCTCCTTGGCAACCCAGCTGCGACCGACGAAGAGATGTTTGCAGCCCTCCATTCCGTATGTGCCGACTTTGTTGACACACTTCCCAACGGTCTCGACACCGTCTTTGCCGAGCAAGGAGGTGGTCTCTCAGAAGGTCAGGCACAGCGCATAGCCATCGCTCGAGCCCTTCTCCGTCCCGGCAGCATCATGCTTCTTGACGAGGCTACGAGCGCCCTTGATCCTGACACAGAACGTCAGGTGCTCCAAAACATCCTCACCAACCACCAGCACACCATCATATTCGTCACTCACCGTCCCTCCGTCCTTGACTATTGCGATAGGACGATAAGAATTATGAGTTAGGAGTTCAGAATAAGACAAATAATAATTGGCACAAGACAGGAAAGCCTGCTTGTGCCAATTATTATGATTCGGATTGTCCGAATCTCCGGGTTATCCGGGTTATCCAAAGTCTCCGGAAAATCCGGAAAGTCCGGATATTCCGATGAGACCGGAGAAATCCTTACTCAGCGATACAAATCGTGACGCGGTTCTTATCGTTGTCGTTGGGGAACGGCTGTACACGCGAACCCTTCGAGCTGTAGCTGATACGATCCTCGCTGACTCCGTACTGCTCGCGCAGTGCCTTCACCACGATGTCGGCACGCTTGGCGGCCAGACGGTCGTTGATGCGGTCGTTACCAGTGCCTGCGTCGGCATAACCGGTCACGTCGACCTTAGCCTTGGGATACTTGTTCAGGTAGTCAACGATGTCCTTCACCTTCTGCTGCTCGCTATCGCGAATCTCCCACTTGTTGATGGTGAAGAAGATCTCACGCTTCAGCGGCTCAATCTTCTCAACAACAGGCTGCGGAACGGGCTGAGGCTCGGGCTCCACAACGGGCTGAGGCTCGGGCTCGGGCTCTGGTGCAGGAGGAACAATCTTGGTGTAGGTCTTGCCAAGGTTGATGCGCAGGCCTACCAGACCGTTGAAGTACCAGTCGGGGTTGTCAGCCTTCTTCGAGTTGTACTTGTCGGAGAGGATGTTGGCATTACCCTCAACCAGCAGGCTCACGGCATCGCTCAGACGGAAGCCCAGCTCAAGACCAGCGCGACCGAAGGGGCGCACCTTAGAACCGTCCCAAAGGTATTCCAACAAATAATTGCCCAAACGACTCCTTACATTGTTGGCAATCGTGTTCACTTCGTCATTGCCCCAGGCAATGTTAGCACCACCACCCACAAAAGCCGTAACATTGAACGTGCGCATGGGATTGTAGCCACAGATGAGGTTCGACAGGTTAAACATCAGGTCGATGCCCGGAGCCACATAGTTGAACTTATAGTTCTCGGTAAGGGGAGGATTTCCATAACCGTTCCATCCACCCTTTGACTGCCAACCGTTGCCCTGCAGGCGAGCTGCAAATACAGGGCTGAACTGATAGCCAAGACCTAACTGCACGTTCGGTGACAACAACTTAGAGAACTTTGCCTCACCCAAGGTGTACTGCATACCGCCCTCAACGTTGAGGAACAGGTGCTTCTCAAACTGATACTGCGTGCCGTCGGCTGCAGAATAAGTGGCCTGGGCACTGGCCGACATGCCCACTGTGAGCAATGCTGCGGCCATCAAAGTTTTGATCATGTGCATAATAATTACAAATATTTATAAAGTTAATAATTATAATTCTTCTTCACCGGGCGGATATGTTTGCCCAGATAACGATAGTAAGATGACAGGTAGGTGGGTACCCTGCTCTCGGAGAACGACAGATAATAGGCGAAGATGTTGTAGAAACGGTCGTTCAACGAATAGAGCGTGCTCGACCAGTATTCACCATAGATAAAGTCTTCAGTGGCAGGAAGGAAGATATGGTTGCCAGTAATCTGGCTCGTTACCTTGTAGCCAGGCACCTGGTCCTCATACGACCATGTCCAGTCACACGTCTCAAAGAGTTCCATAAATTCCAGTTCGCTGGGCATTTTCCAGTCGCCACCCCATTTCTCATGTGCAGCGTCGTATGCTGATCCAGCAATATCGTCGGTACCAGGATAGATGTATGCTCCACCTTCACACCAAACATAGTTATCAGTCGTGAAATTAGTTTTATTGCTCGTGGTCTCACCCCAGGCATATCGATCACCAAGCTGTGAAGGCTTGGTTGCGCCCAAGTTATACTTGGCCCAGTGTACACTGAGTCCCATATTGACGGCGGCATTGTCGTATGGCGACGACTGTTCACCAGTGTCATCCTTCGGCTCTTGTGTGTTCGACATGCCATGAACAGGACGGATAGCCATGCCTAAATATTTATTGGTAGTGGCAGCACGACCTGCCGTCTTGGCCGACGAACCAAAAGTAAAGTAGACAGCCTCAAGGAACGATGAGTTCTTCGACGTCCAATAGAATCCTTCAGTATAAGGATTGGTGTGATACATCGTACCGTCGCCCTGACGATTGCCCGTATAGGGAAGGAAGATGCTGTTGCCGTTGCTCTTCGAACTGACAATCCATCCAGCAGGATAGGCCTGAAATGTCCAGTTGCAATACTTCTGCAACTCCATGAAATCATAGTGATTGGGCATGTGCCAACCATTGCCTACGACATGTGTCACTACGTCGAACTCCGTTCCTGCAATATCCATCGGCGAACCTTCAACCAAGCGCGGATAGTCGGCCTGACAGGTAGAAACCTCGTATGGATCGGCCCAAGCAAAATACTTACCAATCTGAGATGCGCTCTCAGCACCCAAGTTGTAGGCTGACCAGAGGAGTCCTGAAGGCAGTCCCAGATCTACAGCCTGAACAGAATATTTAGCGGAAGTGGCAAACGAGTGGACTTCACTCAAAGAGACACGACCGCGAAGTACAGCAACCGACTGATAATAATAGGTTGTGCCCTCAGCCAGTGAGGTCAGGTGGAACGTATAGTTTCCTTCCTCGTCTAACTGGCTGGCCATACAAGTGAGCGGCTCAACGTTGGAAAGTTCATTGCTGTTTGTCGACAGTCGCAGGCCTAACAACTCAGCATGATCGGCACTACCCGTGAACTTCACAGTGATATAGGCCGAGTTCTTCGTCACGTTCGATGCAGGAGACACCGTGGCAACAATATCAATAAGATAAGGTCCAAACACAGGACGGATGGCATAACCCATATAACGCTCCGACTCAATCAGCTGTTTGTTGTCGGAACTGAAATTCAAGGCAAAAGCCTTGGTATTGTCCGTAGACCGCATACCCGTCCAATAATAACCTAAGGATTCATCGACTGATTCGGCCGTACCACGACGGCTGCCAGTAACAGGCAGGAAAATACTATTCCCAGTAGAACCCTTGACATCGAAGCCAAGTAACACGCCAGCCTCGTCAACACGCTGCGTCCACTCACACATTGTCATTAACTCGCGCATATCGTCATCAGAAGGCAAACGCCACTCAGAGCCCCACAATGTGTGGGCAATGTCGTAATGCGTGCCCATGATATATGAATCGGGATTCAGCACAGGGAAGAACTTCAAGTCAGTGGATTTATTTGTACCCGACACATCACCCCAACCAACCAAGAGAGGGCTTTCTTCGCTTCCTTCAACCTTGCATAGATTAAATGGTGCCCACTTCACAGACAGACCCAAGTCTACAGCCTGATCGTCAGTGATAGGATTGACTGACAGTTCCGGAAGATCGGCAAAAGTAATGCTTTTCACCTCCCATACCTCACGCTCAATAGTAGTGCCATCATACAGCTTCATGATCACCTTCTGCTGTGCGTTAGTACTGAGACAGGCTAACAAAGCAAGAATGCTCAGGAAAAGATATTTCTTCATTTCAGTTAATTATTTCTTGATGATTTTAAACGATTGATGATCGGTTTTCACTATATAGACTCCACTGGGCAAATTCCCCAAATGGAGGATAATTTCGTTGTTATTACGGGTTGCAGAAACAGGTAGAGCCTTACCGTCGAGAGAAAAGAGTCTCAAACTGTTACCTGATTCTAACCCTGAAAGGGAAACATTGTTGTCACCAACAAGGCTGAACTGCACATATTGCTTACCTTCAATATCAATCTCAGTAGGATTGACACCTTCATTGCCAAAAGTAAAAGACTCCAAGTCCTCATAAAGAATGGTCATGGCTGGGGTGCTGATTTTTACGCTTGTGGCATCAAAAGTCACCTCTGGCTTCTCACTGAGCATCACCTTTACAGGTTCCTGACCTTTCTGGTTAATATACAAAACGTTCTCCGCATGGCCAGCCTGTGATAGAATGGCTATGAGGAGAGTAAGAATAGTTTTTATGTATGACTTCATTGTCATCCAAATAGAATATTGTTGTTAGTTATGCAGTCTGAAACTTGCGTAGCCTTCAGTCCGTGATGCTTCCGCTCATCGTCACATTGACATCAGGATTATCTGCATCACTTTTTATATAAATCTCACGTACAAACAGTTCTGCGGGTTCCATCTCCGAGGTATCAAGTATAACCTTCAGTTTCGATGTTTTTCGCGGCTGTAGTGGAGACTTGTCCCATTCAACGGTTGTACAGAAACAACTGGTACGCACGTCACTGATGGTTAAAGGACCTTTACCAGTGTTCTGTATCTCAACCCAGTAAGTGTGAATAGAGGGTGTCTTGTGAACAACACCCAACTCCAATTCTGTTTGCAGCGCTTCTAAATGTCCTTTACTATTGGGATCGGAGTGCTGACTGGCACAAGCGAACACAAAAAGAAAAAGAACAAGTAGAAAAACTGAGACTTTAAATGTTCTCATGCTCAATGCCTTCAGCATCCTCATCGCGAAGTGTAAGGTACCACTTACCCTCAACATTTACAGGATTTAACACCAACTTGATTATTCCCCTACCGGTCTCTAAGTCGGCATCAGGTGTCATCAGCAGGGCCAACTGTACTTTATTATCCTTCGCACCACCCAGATGGAAAGACTTCACCTCACAACTCTTATAGGGAATGGTAGTGAAGAAGCCTTCAAACTTCTGGCGATCTTCTAGCGTCATTTCTTCAATACGGTCATACTGTACTGTATAGAGCATAGCAGAAGCATCACTGATTTTGCCAGAATTGATATACTCCACAAATGTGTTGACCATCTGGTTAATTTCAGTAGTGTCGCTTTCAGTGAATACCATCGTAGCAGGACGCGTGATAGGCAGCTCATCGGATGATTTCTTCTTTGATCCGCCACAAGCAGCCAGCATGACAATCATGGTAACAAAAAGAAGGATAGTAACTTGTTTCATCGTCAAGTGATTAAAGAATGGAGGAGGCTCACAAAATGGGGCCTCCTCCTTTCAAATTCTGATTTCTAATTAATACTTACGTGCATTCTCGTGAGTGGCCTTGATCTGGATGTCAGCGTCGGTCACCACATAGCCCCAGCGATACTTAACCAGCAGAGGAATACGAACAGTGAAGGTCTGAACGGTCGAGCTCAAGTTCTCATAGAGCAGGTAGCCGTAAGGATGAGTTGCATCGGGTCTGATGAGACGGAACATCACCTGGTTCGAGATGTCGCTCTGGCGAACCTTATCATCCAGCTTGTTAGCAGGCTGGTTGATAGCAGCCATCGTGGTCCAGATGTACTGGTTGATAAGACCGTTGTTGTCGGTCTCGGTACCCCACTGGCTGTAGTTACCAATGACGCGGATCTCCTCAATCTGGTAGTAGTTCCAGTAGTTGGCATGCGAAGCGAAGCCATACTCACGCCAGTCAGTCAGAGTGACGAGCGACTTCAGGTCAACAGTCTGCTTGACATCCTTTGCATCCTCAAGTTCCTTGTTCACACCCTTAGCGTTGATAGGACGCAGGAAGCGTACGTTGAACTCGTTGTTGGTCAGATCAAGCTCGTGCTCACAAACATTGGTCTTCACATGGAGAGCAATGATAGCCTTCAGCACATCATCAGCCAGCTCGTTGTGAGCCTTGTAGTTCAGCAGAGACTTAGCAGCCTCAGTCATGTCGTCAGTAGCAGTGCGAGCGTAAACAATCTCCTGATTCTTCACGGCAGTAGCAGTAGCCCAAGTAGCGGGTGCACCAGCACCATCCTGGATGTAAGCGATATCCATGTTGCAGAGTACGCCGTTCTTAGCCTTAGCATAGAGGGTGCGACCGTCATCCTTGATACCGATGGTCCATGTTACAGTGCGATAGCCGCCAGTTGCGAGTGTGTCAATACCTGTGAAGGTCTTGCCCTCGTTCTTAGTAGAGAAGAGGAACTTGTAGAGGCGCTTAGCAACTGCGAAGTCCTTAGCAGGAGTGATGTCGGTGACGCTCGACAGACTGATGTTGTTACCAACGAATACATCAGAGAAGCGGTCATCCATGTCACGGGCATAGCCAATGCTTACAGCCTGAGGATCCTCGGGGCTCAGAGTCTGAGCGTGGATTTCCTTGTCACCCAGGTCAGCGGCACCATTACCGTTGTCCTTATACCAGTACTCCTTAATGCGGTCAGAACCGTCCTCAGCGAGGAACACACCGTTCGAACGCTCAATGGTGATAGCACCAGTCGAGAGGATGATGTAGAAATCAGGATACTTCTTCTGATCGAGAGACTTGTAACGAATAGCAATCTTGAAGGGATCGTGCTGCGTCTTTCCATAGAGCTGCTTCTCGAGCCAAGCACCGGGGATAGTCCAAGTGAAGGTAGAGGTCTCAGGATTGTTAGCATCGTAGTTGTCAACAACAGTACCAATGTAAGTTGTGGGATTAACCAGAGCTGTAGCAGCGCTTGCGTCAGTGGTCTTCACCGAAGAAGCACTGTACTGCTGTACATCGCCAAGAGCGTCGATAACGAGCTGACCGTTGCGATCGTAGTTAGCATCGAACTCAGCCTTGGTGGTTCCGAGCATGCGGAGCACGTCGTACTCAATCACGTTCCAAGTGGTGCTGAAGCGGAAGTCAGCGGGAACACACTCAGACTTGTACTCAATCTTGTTGCCAGTGTAGTTGATAACCACGTTGGGCAGAACCTGCTCAGTAATGGTCTTGTCGGTGATGCGAATCTTGATGTAACCATAGTCAAGCACGCGGTTGCCATTGTTGGTGTCGATCAGAGTGACACGCACGATGGGCTGACGACCTACAGCGTGAGCACGGACATTCTCCAGAGGCTCGTTCAGAGCGGTGAACTCATCATAGGTGTAAGCCTTACCATCAGCCTTAGGAATCTGAGGACGGAAGGTTGTTCCGCTGATACCAGCGTGAGCAGCCTCACTGGTGCTGTTACCACCTTCGAAGCTGGCGGTCAGTTCGAAGTTGTAAGCCAAGCCATAGCCAGCCAGGTCGTTAGCACTCATCACCTTGTGAACGCCATTGGCATCGCTGTAGTGAGTCTCAACGAGCTTAGAGAGGTCGAGGGTCTGGTCATAGCGGCAAATATCCTGATAAGGCAGAGCCATAGCCTCATAAACAGTAGGCATGAGGTGCAGGTCAACCTTAGTGGTCAGCGTGCAGTTGTTTGTCGAGTGCAGGTTGTCATTGACATTTGCAAAGTCGTGAGCACAAGTGTTCTTCTGGCCAGTGAAGCTCACAGCAGTGGGAACGTGCGACAGCACGAGCTTGTCGATAGTGGTCTTGTAGACAGCTGCATAGTCAGAAGTAACGGTGGTATCCTTACCGTTGCTGGTGTACTTAGCCTCAGTAGCGAAGACAGTAATCATTGCGTCGTTGGGCACGCTCTTGATCTTCGAAGGATCGTTGAACTTCAGCGTCACATCCATCTGGCTGCCGTTCTTCTTATACATCTTCTTACCATCAGCGTCAAGCTTCACAGACATAACAGAAGCAGAAGTACGTGTGGTGATGAAGTCCTTGTCGGCATCGAGGATTTTCACATCATCGGGAAGGTCGGCAATAGAAGGATTCATGTGATAGTGAGCGATCACGTCAAGAGCGGTAGAACCGGTGTTTGACTTGTAACGCTTGCAGTCGCTGTATCCAACAGGCTCCTTCACGTCGGCAGAAGCATCGGCCCAGTTTGCACCGGTGAAGTCCTTCGGCCAGTAATAGACATAGTTCAGCGTGAAGGCCTCAGTAGCCTCAACACCATGATAATAGGTCTGGGGAACGAACACCAGGCTGCGGAGCTGACCAGTTACGAAGACGTTCATCACGGCAATCTCGTTGCTGATCTCAGTAATCTGATTGAAGATATTCTGGACTGAACTCTTCAGAGCTGCAATGTCAGTAGTGTTGGCTGTTACGTCAGACTTCAGGTCGTTGATCTGGTTCTGCAGCACCTTGTCGGCAGCCTCGATCTTCTCCTTCAGTTCCTTCTCAGAAGCATCCAGACGCTCGGTGAGCTTAGCCAGAGCCTGCTTCTGCTGCTCCAGGTCGGCGGCAACGGCCAGACGGGCGGTCTCCTCGTCCTTCAAGCCCTTCTCCAGAGTGGCGATACGCTCCAGGCCACCGGCAATCTTGGTATCGACAGCCGAGATCTGAGCATAAATCTTCTTCACCTCAGCATCATACTCGCTCTGATCCACCTTACCGGCCAGAACGCCATCGATGCGCTTGATAGCAGCCTCGGCAGTGGCGATACGAGCCTCAAGGGCAGCCTCGGCAGCCTTTGCACGAGTAATCTCACTCTGAATGTCAGCCTTGTTAGAGTTGATGAGAGTGGTGAGCTCGGCATCCTTGGCCTCCAACTGCGACTTGAGCGTTGCAATCTCGGCCTTCAGGTCTGTCTTAGCTTGCTCCAGGGCAGTCTTGTCTGCCTTCTGGTCAATCTGTGCCTGCAGACTGTTGATGTCATCATCGTAGTCCTTACAAGACACGAACACGCTTGTCGAGGCCAAAAGAAGGGTCCCGAAAAGCAATGCTTTACTTAATCTTTTGTTCATACAATTAATGAATTAAATTAAACTAAAAATGAATATATACTTTCTTCTTTCTCATGTTTTTTGCTCACGTCTGGCACACCCGAAAGGGCATACCTTGGCATGCTTTTTTGCTTCTCCTGCACGGAGATACATAAATTTTGGTGCAAAAATAGGCAAAATTCTTAAATCACGCAAATAATCTTGAAGTTTTTTTTCTAAAAACACAGAAAAAATGCGCTATTCCGGTATTTTTCTCTCGTTTATGGTGTGTTTTTACCATTTTTTAAGTCGTTGTTGCTTTTTTTCTTGGGAAGAGGGAGAACGGGAGTGCAGGAGTGCGGGAGTGTAGTAGTACAGGAGTGTAGGAGTACAGGAGTGTAGACAAATGATGATGCCTTCGTTAGCATTTGCCTTATATGGCAATATTACATATAATGGCGCCTCCTTATGGTCATTATCCCAACCATACGTTATAATATATAATAATGTACGCGTACTCTTTTAATTTTCATAGACAAGTACAGCAACTCAGGACATGGCAACGTTACTCGAATAAAAAACAAAACACTATGGCAACAATCAAACTGGAACTCGTTGTTGGTGACTTGAACCAACTGGAGAAGGACATCGTGATTAAAATCAACCTGGCAGAGAAAACGGCTCACGTAGTGAGAGACAGTGTGGAAAGAAAGGCATACTTGTTTCCTTTCATGCAACAACTCATTAGTCAGATGAAGGAGGAGGGCAGATTACGTACTGCCGACACTTACGCGTGTACGCTACGTAGTTTCAGTCGTTTCAGGAACGGACAGGACATCGAACTGAAAAAACTGACTAAGGAAATTGCGATGGCCTATGAAGCGAAGCTGAAGGGCAACGGAGTGAGCATGAACACCATTTCGTTCTACATGCGCAAACTACGGGCCACCTACAACCGGGCCGTCGATGAAGGACTGGTTGTCGACCAGCAGCCGTTCAAGCACGTGTATACAGGGATGGGCAAAACAGAGAAACGAGCGATAGACATAGATACGATCAGGGAACTGAAAGAATACGAGCCAGCAAACGTCTCTGAATCCAAAGCCCGCGACCTGTTCCTTTTCAGCTTTTACACACGAGGGATGGCTTTTGTCGATATGGCTTACTTGAAAAAGGACAACATACGTAACGGTTTCCTGCGCTACCGTAGGAAAAAGACCGGCCAACAGATCTCAGTAAAGTGGGAAAAGGAGATGCAAACGATTGTAGACAGGCTGAGTCCGTTCTGCTTCGGTTCCTACCTGCTGCCTATCATCAAAAACGACAAGTCGTCATTGCGTAACCAGTATCTGGGACGACAATGGAAGACGAACAGCGAACTGAAGGCTATCGGTAAACAGATGCACCTCGAGAGAAAGTTGACCATGTATGTAGCCCGCCACTCATGGGCCAGCATTGCCAAGAGCCTGGGCTATCCCACCAACCTCATCAGCATGGGTTTGGGCCACACGTCAGAGCGTACGACCCAGATATACCTGAAAGAGCTTGACGCGAACATTGTGGACAACGCCAACCACGACATCATCACACTGACAAAGACAACATCAAACAATAAAAAATGAGTAAAAAAATGGTCAAGCTACATGAAGCTTGTATTACAGGCTCTTTGTAACGATATTACAGACTAATTGTAATGGTATTACAAAGGCTTTGTAACGGTATTACAGACTATTTGTAACGGATTTGATGACTATTTCTTTATATATCTCCGTGCAGGAGAAGCAAAAAAGCATGCCAAGGTATGCCCTTTCGGGTGTGCCAAAGGTAGACAAAAAACATGAGAAAGAAGAAAGTATATATTCATTTTTAGTTTAATTTAAATCATTTATTGTATGAACAAAAGATTAAGTAAAGCATTGCTTTTCGGGACCCTTCTTTTGGCCTCGACAAGCGTGTTCGTGTCTTGTAAGGACTACGATGATGACATCAAGAACCTGCAGACACAGACAGACACTGAGAAAGCAGCATTGGTTCAGACCAAGGCTGATCTCGAGGCTGCCATTGCCACGATGCGTACTGAGCTTGATGCAAAGGACGCACAGCTACAGACTCTGATTAACACCAAGGCTAATCAGTCTGACCTCTCTGATGAGATTACACGCGCTAAAGCTGCTGAGGCAGCTCTCGAAGCACGTATTGCCACTGCTGAAAATGCTATCAGCAACATCAACAGCGCCATCAACAACATTAACTCGGTTCTCGCCGGCAAGGTGAGTCAGGCTGATTACGATGCTGAGCTGATTAAGATTTATGGTCAGATTTCAGCTGTAGACACTAAGCTCACAGGTGCACTTTCGAGCATCGCAACTCTGGAGCAAGGTCTTCAGAACGAGGCTATTGCCCGTGCAGCTGTTGCTGCCGACCTGGAGCAGCAGAAGACCGCTCTGACCAACCTGGCTAATCGTCTGGATGCAAAAGATGCAGAATTGTTACAACAAATCCAAGCAGCTCAAGCAGTATTGGCTGATCTTGGCGATATTAACAATCTACAGATTGATGGTCAGAAAAAGTCTGTAAGCGAGTACCTGAAGGCCACCATGAAAGAGGCTCAGGATGCAGTGAGCCAGATCAATGGAATAGCCGACCAGATTGCTGTGCTGAACGTGTTCGCATCGAATCAAGTGCGCAGCCTGGTGTTCAACCCCACCATGTACTTTGGTGGTATTGAGGGTGTTTCGCTTCCTGCTCTGAACAACTATCCCTTGCTCTCGAAGAGTGGCGATGAATACGTTGCCAACGGTAGCAAACTGAGCATCTCGCTCGGTGGTATTGCACAGTACTGGGTAAATCCCTCTACGGCAGATGTGAAGGACTACAAATTGACCTTCTTCTCGAACAAGGCCGTTACACGTGCCGGTATGAACTATGTGACCAGCGACTCTGCCAAGATTACCGAGGACTATATCAAGAACTACTACAAGAACGGTATCCTCTCGGTGCCCTTCCATGCTGACTTCAACAAGATCAACAAGCTGGCAGCCAACGAGGTACCCATCATCGCCCTGCAGATGACGAAGGGCGATACCGTGGTTACTTCCGACTTTGCCATTGTGAAGCCCATTGAGTACAGCAACCTCAAGATTGCCGACAAGGACTACTTCGACGCTGGCAAGTGCAACGCCACAGACGACATCAACACCCCGAAGTCGCAGCATCTGCATGAGGTATTTGCCGACATGAAGCCCATAGGCATTCCCGCAACTGTGAAAGTTGCCTATAACAGCTCTGTGAACCTGGCTGAGAAAGTGGAGACCCACCACGACATGACCGATTTGGATGGCAACACAACCACAAACATTAAGATGGCCGATGCCGATTTCAAGGCTCTTGGTCTGAAATACATCTTCGAACCCGTGGACTATACGATTGGAGCTAACAAGACCTCTGAGTCAGTACACATTATTCGCAACGGTGCTGAAATCAAGGATGGTATCGTAACTCCCTGTACTGTAAAGGAAGACGGAAAACAGGATGAAAGCAGCGTGGGTAAGGAAGCTGCCCGTGCTTCTATCGGCAAGCAGCCTATCGTACGTGTGCGTCTGATTTCTGAAGACAAGACACTTGCTGTTGGCTACTTCAAGATTGAAATTGTTGACAAGACTCAGGAGGAAAAAGAGATTTCAGAACCTGCTCCTATCGTCCAGATGTTCTCGAACTGTCCTACTCTGTACCACAACTGTACAGCTACGCCTGACAAGGTGTTCACTATGACTTGGGCAGAGATTGAGGCAAATGTATACTCGAAGCTTGAACTGTCAAAGGAGGAGTTCGAAACTGAATATGAACTTGACCACAACGTCGTGACCACCGAGGTGACCAACGCAGCAGGTCAGAAGGTGATTGAGAATGCAGATCAGTTCACCTACAAAGTGGAGGATAACGTCAACAAGTACACGCAGATCACCAATCCTGTGAACTATATTGGTACGGTGAAAGAGCTTGCTGACCCGAACGATCCTACAACCAATGTGCTTCAGTGGACTCTCACAGTAAGTGACTACGACAAGCTGATTTCTAAAGCTAAGTATATTGACAAGGACGGTAACTACACGACTGAGAAGGACAAGGTTGTTGCAAAGGTCTATCCCGAGGAGCTGAACACAATTGTACGCTTCACCAAAGACAAGGGCTTGAAGACTGAAGAGCATATCTACGTCCGCCTGTCTATCCCGAAGAACAAGATTCACTTCGCTGTAGCTAAGATTGAAGATACGAAGGCATTGGCTTACTGGTTCAAGATGAACCAAACGGTGAACGCAGACAACGCTTCTGAGGCATTCGATGTGCGTGTAAACGTACCCGTACCCACGAATCCTTACACCCCGCTGGCTTCTACAGACTACACCAAGGACCTGCACAACTTCTTCATCAACAACTCTGTGAAGACTGCTTTGCTCGAGTCTACGTACTTCAGCCAGTTTGCTAACAAAGTGCCTAACTTCCAGTTTACCACTCCGAAGAAGGGTGTTAATGCCACCTTCGACGCAACAAGTGGCCATTGGACTGTCAGCGGACAGAGCGGTGCTTCCTACAGCATCTGCCTGAACAGCACGAAGGATCAGATTCAGACCGTATCAGGTGCTACAACTATTGCCTCACTGAACACCACAACTGGTGTCATCAGCTTTGCCGACAACAAGATCGCTCACGACATCTTGAACTACGTTCCTGCCAGCAAGCTGGGTGAGAAGGAGAGCTTCACTGCTTATATTCAGATTGTGGTTAAGGGCGACTGCTACGATGTAGACCTGATCAGCGACCAGTACTTCAATGTACGCTTCCTGCGTCCTGTGAACTTCGACAAGGTGATTCACAAGACTGTTAAGGACGCTCCCAACGATTGGCAGGATGTGAACTTCGTAACCGGTGCTGTCATCACCGACTGGCGCGGATATGTTGAGAACGGAACCTACTCTGGTAACCACTTCGACGATGCTTACTATGGCATTGAGCTGCTCATCAAGGGTAATACTCAGGCCGACATGCTGAAGCAGATTCGCACTGATGCTAATAAGGGTAAGTCGTCGCGTATGGTGACACCTGGCACCGATGAGGAGATCAAGGCTTACTATGCTACCTGCGTCACCACAGACCAGATTAACGGTCTTGAGCTGCAGTTCAAGGCTGGAAGCAACTCAGTACTCCAGTACAAGAACAACAGCGGTATTGCAGACAACTTCAACATCATCGTGCCTGTCTCAATGAAGTACACCTTCGGCAAGTATGAGGATTCGTACCAGACTCACTACCTCGTTATCACGGTATCGAAGTCTGAGGGTCAGGAAACTGCCAGACAGAAGTAAGATGACAGTCGAAAGACATTAGCTTAACTCCAAAGGGGTGTCAACTTGTTGGCACCCCTTTTACAAAACTTCACATCAATCCAAGCATTCTCATGCGCAGATTATCATTCTTTCTCTTCTCTGTAATCCTGTTCTCAATGTTTTCGTCATGTCACAACGGTCAAAAAGAGACCGCGACTGAAACAGAGTCAGAAAACACAGGCAGACCCCACATTGAGATAAGTGATGCCGACCGTAGGACGGTAGACGACTCACTGACCGTATTTCTAAACTTAATGCGTGCTCACCAGTTCGAGCAGGCTGTAGCAATGCTATGGGTATGGGACGGTGAATTTGTGAGCAGACTATCGGGCGATGCTGCCCGAAAACAGCTACAAATATTCCGGCAGCTACAAGGTATTGACTATAAGTTAGAAAGTGTCGAGTTCAACACCGAGACCGACAACACGGCCAAGTACAGGGTAGTGTTATTCGAAAAGGAAGAGGGCGACAATCGCCCCAATGCCATTTCCTTCGGTCTGAACCCCATTCGCCGCGAAGGCAAATGGTTTCTCACTGTTTCTGACGCCTTTGCAGAGAAGCACTAAGTATATTCACGCTACGTCGCTCTACGCGCAAGCTTGAATAACGAATAACGATTACAAATTGACTAAACACATCATCACATGAAAAATATTAAAACCTTGATGGCCGCAATTCTGCTCGCAGTGGGCATGACGGCCAGTGCACAGGCAACCTACACAACTGCCGACGGCACAAAGTATGTGTTTGAAAAGCACCTGTTCCTCAATCTTGAGGGTGGTGCACAGTACACACTTGGCGAGGCAAAGTTCTCCAAGCTTATCTCGCCCAATGTGCAGTTAGGACTGGGCTACCAGTTCAGTCCTGTGTTCGCTGCCCGTCTTCAGGCAAATGGCTGGCAGTCCATGGGTGGCTGGACGATGGAGGAGACCACAACCTACAAGTACAAATATGTTGCTCCTGGTCTCGACTTCATGTTCAACCTGTCGAACCTGTTCTGTGGCTACAATCCTCATCGTGTTTTCAACGTAACAGCTTTTCTTGGCGGCGGCCTGAACATCGGCTGGGGCAACGACGAGGCTAATGACTTGGCAAAGACCATCGGAAGCAAAACTGGCTACAAGCTGGAGTATCTTTGGGACGGCACGAAGGTGAACCCGTTTGGCCGCGCTGGTCTTGAGCTGGGTTTCCGTTTGAGCGATGCCGTGAGTCTGCTCGTCGAGGGTAATGCCAACATCCTCTCTGACAAGTACAACTCGAAGAAAGCCGGCAACCCCGACTGGTACTTCAACGGTCTGGTAGGCCTGCGCATCAACTTAGGTAAGACCTACACCAAGATTGTTCCTCCTGCTCCAGAGCCCGAGCCAGAGCCTCAGCCCGTTGTGGAACCCGAGCCTCAGCCCGTTCCGCAGCCTGTTGTTGAGAAGATTGAGCCGCTGAAGCGTGAGATCTTCTTCACCATCAACAAGTGGGAGATTCGCGACAGCGAGCAGCAGAAGGTGAAGGACATCGTTGACTACCTGAACAAGTATCCCAAGGCCAAGGTCGACGTGACTGGCTATGCCGACGCAGGCACTGGTAACGACCGTATCAACGACCGTCTGGCCGCTAAGCGTGCCGACATCGTGGTGAAGGCACTGCGCGAGCAGTACGGAGTCAGCGAGGATCGCATCAGCTACAGCTCGAAGGGTTCGCGCGTACAGCCGTTCCCCAACGACAACGATAAGAACCGCGTCACGATTTGTATCGCTGAGTAAGGATTTCTCAGGAGATTCCAGATCATCCGGATAAGCAGGATAACCTGGACAACCTGAATCATAATGATTGGCACAAACCGGCTTCCTGGCTTGTGCCAATCATTTTTTATGCCGCCACATTTGGAAGTTTCAACAAAAAAGGTTATCTTTGCAGCAGAAAAGTCCAACGAATGTAGCAACAACAACTTAATATTTATGTTTATGAAATCAATGAAGACTTTATTCACCGCTGCCCTGCTCCTTTTGAGCATGACGGCCAGTGCACAGACGTACCGCACGTACGACGGTACAAAGTATCAGTTTGAGAAACACGCTTTCTTGAACCTTGAGGGTGGCGCACAGTACACGCTGGGCGAGGCTAAGTTCTCTAAGCTGCTGTCTCCGAACGTGCAGCTTGGCCTTGGCTATCAGTTCAGCCCGGTGTTCGCAGCCCGTCTGCAGGCCAATGCATGGCAGTCGAAGGGTGGCTGGCCCACTGGCCTTCCCAACAAGGTTGAAGGCTTTGACTACAAGTACAATTATGTAGCTCCTGGCATCGACCTGATGTTTAATCTGTCGAACTTAGTATGCGGCTACAACCCCTTCCGCGTGTTCAATGTCACGGCTTTTGTAGGTGGTGGTCTGAACATAGCTTTCTCCAACGACGAGGTGAACGACTTCGCGAAGCAGCTGCAGAGCCTCAACGGCTACAATCTGGAGTACCTTTGGGACGGTACGAAGGCGAACCCGTTCGGCCGCGCCGGCCTTGAGCTGGGCTTCCGTCTGAGCGACGCAGTGAGCCTGCTGGTCGAGGGTAACGCAAACATCATCTCTGACAAATACAACTCGAAGAAGGCCGACAATCCCGACTGGTACTTCAACGGTCTTGTAGGCCTGCGCATCAACTTAGGCAAGACCTACACGAAGGTTGCCCCGCCCGCTCCTGTACCCGAACCGAAGCCAGAGCCTGTGGTGGAGCCAGAGCCTCAGCCCGTTCCGCAGCCAGTTGTTCAGCCGAAGGTTGAGCCGCTGAAGCGTGAGATCTTTTTCGTGATTAACAAGTGGGAGATTCGCGACACCGAGCAACAGAAGGTGAAGGACATCGCTGACTACATGAAGAAGTATCCCAACGCCAAGGTTACCATCACCGGCTATGCCGACGAAGAGACAGGTAACGACGCCATCAACGACAAGCTGGCCGCCAATCGCGCAGACGTGGTGGTGAAGGTTCTGCGTGAGGAGTACGGCATCAGCGAGAGCCGAATCAACTATAGCTCGAAGGGCTCGCGCGTACAGCCGTTCCCCAACGAAAACGAAAAGAACCGCGTCACGATTTGTATCGCTGAGTAAGGTTATCTCCAGAGATTCCGAATTTTCCGGATAAACCGGATAACAATGATTGGCACGAGCTGGCTTTCCCGGCTTGTGCCAATTTCTTTTGTAACCGTAAAACTCGCGAAAAGTTTGGTGGTTCTTTTCTTTCTTCGTACCTTTGCAGCAAAAATCCAAGCTAAACATGACAACATATACCATTACGGGACCGGAAAGGCTGAACGTAGCGGCGACGCTGCCGGCCTCGAAGAGCATCTCGAACAGGGCACTGATTATGAGGGCACTCTCGGGATGCGACTTTGAACTACAGAACATCAGTGACTGCGACGATACCGACGTGGTGCAGAAGGCTTTGGAAACAATGCCGGAAGTCATAGACATCATGGCTGCAGGCACGGCCATGCGCTTCCTGACCGCCTTCTTCTGTGCTACAGATAATGGCTCACACACGATGACAGGAACGGAACGCATGCGCCACCGTCCTATCCAACCGCTGGTCGATGCCCTACGCCACTTAGGTGCCGACATTGAGTATGCCGGTGAAGAAGGATTCCCGCCACTACGCATCAATGGCAAACGACTGGCTGGCGGTCCGATAGAGATGCCTGGCAACGTCAGCTCGCAGTATGTATCGGCCCTACTGATGATCGGACCGGTAATGGAACACGGGTTAGAGCTCCGTCTGACGGGTTCCATCACGTCGCGTCCATATATAGACCTAACGCTATGGATGATGCGTGAGTTCGGAGCCGATGCCGAATGGAGCAGCGTAGACACCATCACCGTAATGCCGAAGCCATACGACAGGCACACCTCTTATTATATAGAGAACGACTGGAGCGCGGCCAGCTACTGGTACGAGATGGTGGCTCTGAGCAGACAACCAGACGCTGAGGTTCGCTTAGAAGGGCTGATGGACGGTTCGAAACAGGGAGACTCGTCGGTGAGATATATCTTCAGTCTTTTAGGCGTTCGCACCATATTCAAGGAGAAAAAGGCCGGAAAGCCCACGATGGTAACGCTGAAAAAGAGCGGTCACAGGGTGGCAAAACTGGAATTTGACTTCACAGGACAGCCCGACCTGGCACAGACCATCGTGGTAACGTGCGGTTTGATGGGCGTTCCCTTCCATTTCACCGGTTTGCGCACACTGAAAATCAAGGAAACCGACCGCATAGAGGCTCTGAAGCGGGAGATGCGGAAGTTAGGGTTCATCATCAGAGATATAGACGGTCAGGAACTGGTATGGAACGGTGAACGATGCGAACCGGAAGCCGATGCTGCCATCGACACCTATGACGACCACCGCATGGCCTTGTCGTTTGCGCCTGTGTGCATGAGACAAGAGGTGAGAATAAACAATCCGCACGTAGTAAGCAAGTCGTACCCGGCATTCTGGGAGGAGCTAAGCAAGGCACAGATATCAGTTTATAGTTTATAGATTATAGTTGATAGTTTGAGCTATGAGTTTCGCATTGATTGCCGTGGGAGCTATCGTGGCACTTGGCGTGGTGGCAGCCTTGACGTCGATAGGCGATAAGGAAGAGCCTATCGTTGAGGGCAAGGACTGCTCGACATGCAGCAGCATGAAGGACGGCTCGTGCAAGATTGCATGTCTTATGGAAGAGAAAAAACTGAGAGAAAGCAATAAAAAGGAGGAAAACATCGTTTAACCAATAGGGATCATACGGCTCATAGGGCAAAAGAGGCCAATAGGACTGATCGGGCTAATAAGGCTAATAAGAACAAAACATGCGTAGAAGAGAACATATCTGGTTGTTTCTTGCCATCATCTTGACGATGATGGCAGGCTGTTCTACGCACAAGAACACGTCGAAGAGCCGGTGGTGGCAGTCGTTCACCGCCCGTTATAACACTTACTATAACGGCAGTCAGGCCTACATTGACGGCTCGTTAGAAAAAGAGAAAGGCAACAAGGACAACTACACCGAGATGCTCCCTGTAAATATGGTGGGCAACAAACAGAGTCGCACATTAGGGAAGGGCAACTTCGACCGCGCCGTGGAGAAAAGCGAGAAAACCATCAAGCAGCATAGTATCAAGGTCAAGCCCGAATGGAACAAGTCGCGACGGAAGACGGCAAAGGACAAGGAGTGGCTGAACCGTAAGGAGTACAACCCATTCCTGTGGAAGGCATGGTTACTGTTGGGAAAGGCACAGTTCCAGAAAGGCGAGTTCGACGAAGCTGCCGCCACGTTCAGCTACATGAGCCGTCTGTACCAGACACAGCCCATGCAGAACGCAATAGCGCGAGCATGGCTGACCCAAAGCTATTTAGAGATAGACTGGCTCTACGATGCCGAGGATATCATCCGTAACATTCATCGTGACTCCATCCACTACAAGGCGCAGGCCGACTGGGACCATGCAATGGCTAACTACCTGATTAAGAGCAAGGAATACGAGCGTGCCCTACCCTACCTACGCAAGACCATCAAGCATGAGAAGCGCAAGACGCAGAAAGCCAGACTGTGGTACCTGACAGGACAGATAGAGACAGAGCTGGGTCATCGCGAACAAGCCTACAAGGCCTATCAGAAGGTCATCCGTCAGAACCCGCCATACGAGACGGAGTTCAATGCCCGTATAGCCCAGACCGAGGTGATGGCAAAGGGGAATTCAAAGAAAATGATCAGTAAGCTGCGCCGCATGGCCCGCAGCGACAAGAACAAGGACTATCTGGATCAGGTATACTACGCCATGGGCAACATCTACCTGATGCAGAATGACACCACACGTGCCATCGCTGCCTACGAGAAAGGCAATGAGAAGGCTACACGCAGCGGTATAGAGAAAGGTGTGCTGCTGTTACGCTTGGGCGGTCTGTACTGGGATAAGGAGAAATACAACGACGCACAGCGCTGCTACGGTGAGGCCATCGGCCTGCTGGATAAAGACCGTCCCGACTACGAAGAGCTGTCGAACCGCTCGAAGGTACTCGACGAACTGGTGCCCCATACCGATGCCGTTCAACTGCAGGACTCCCTGCAGGAGCTGGCCAAGATGAGTGAGGACGACCGCAATGCTGCCATCGACCGCGTGATTGAGGCACTGAAGAAGAAAGAGAAGGAAGAACGCGACAAGGCCCGTGAGGCCGAAGTGGAGCAGGCCTTGCAGAAACAAGGTGCAACCGGACAGCGCAACCAGCGTCCTACCAACACTGCACAGAATACCGCCCAACAGCAGAACGGAGCGTGGTATTTCTATAACCCAATGGCCGTGAACCAAGGCAAGCAGCAATTCCAGAAGCTGTGGGGCAAGCGAGAGAATGCCGACAACTGGCGCCGACAGAATCAAACGGTGGTGAACTTAGACACCTCGGAGCCAACGGAAGCCGGTGACAGTATCGCCACCGACCAGGCTATGGACGGGGAAACGCCCTTAGCCAACGACTCCATTTCAGGCGAAAAAGCAGACGAAGCACAGGCAAAGGAAGGCGAAGCCTCAGACTCGCTGGCCAACGATCCACACAACCGCGAATACTATCTGGCCCAGATACCCTTTACAGAAGAGGATGTTGAAGCAAGCAATCTGCTGATTATGGACGGTCTCTACAACGCGGGCGTTATCTTCAAGGATAAGCTCAACAACTTGAAACTGGCCGAGAAACAACTGTTACGACTGACCAACCAGTATCCTACGTTCAGCCAGATGGATCAGGCATGGTACCACCTGTTCCTGCTATATTCACGGATGGGCAAGCACGACACGGCCGAAGCCTGTCTGAGCCACCTGAAAGCAGATTTCCCTGACAGTCAGTGGACTATCCTCTTGAGCGACCCGTACTATGAGGAGAATGCCCGTTTCGGAGCACATATCGAGGACTCGCTCTATGCCGCCACCTACGAGGCTTTCAAACAGGACCGCTATGAGGAGGTGTTCGCCAACGCCCGCATCTCTTCCGAACGTTTCCCGTTGGGCGAGAACCGCCCGAAGTTCCTCTTTATCGACGGTCTGAGCCGTCTGAACGAAGGCGATGCAAAGGGTTGTGTAGAGCAGCTGAAACAAGTGGTGGAGAAATATCCAAAGAGCGAAGTCAGTGAGATGGCTGGCATGATTGTGAAAGGCGTCCAAGAAGGCAGGCCTCTCCATGGCGGAAAGTTCGACCTGGACGATGTATGGTCACGCCGCGACCTGACACTGGCTGAGGACTCTACGCAGAAAGATACGCTGTCAGCCGAACGCAACACCGAATTCCTGTTTATCCTGGCTTATCAGCCTGACTCGCTCTTACTGTCGGCCAACGGAGCCCCTGTCAAAGCCGAGAACCAGCTGCTCTTCGAGATGGCACGCTATAATTTCTCGAAATTCATGGTCAGAAACTTCGACATCAACATAGAGCAGACAGGCAGCGGCATTCATCGCATGACCATCAGCGGCTTCCTGAACTTTGACGAAGCCCTGCAATACGCCCGTCAACTCTATGCCGACGAACATATGGCCGACGTGGTACGCCCATGCCGTTCCATCGTCATCAGCACCCATAACCTCGCCCTGATAGGCTCACGATATAGCTATCGCGACTACGACGAGTTCTATGAACGCACGTTCCTGCCACTACAGATCAGCGACGAGGAACTGCTGCTGATTCCCGAGACCATAGAGCAACCTGATGAAGACGATCTTCCCACCGAAGACTCGGAGGAAGAAGACGGTCAGGGCAATAGCAACGACTTCGACATTGACGACCTCTTCTGAGCCGCGTACTGCTGCTTTTAGCATCGGATTGACCCCATTTTTCATGGCATCGGATGCAAAAACAGACTCCCACGAGAATACGTAGGAGTCTGTAGCAGAAAGGATACGTGTATTATTAGTTGCGGCGAGAGCCGAAGATGCGGAGCAGGTAGAGGAAGAGGTTAATGAAGTCGAGGTAAAGCGAGAGGGCACCGAGAAGTGCCATTTTCTGAAGTCCTTCGCTCGCATCAGGAGCCTGTAGCATCATCTGCTTAATCTTCTGGACATCATAGGCTGTCAGTCCCACGAAGATCAGTACGCCAAGGTAATTCACAATCATCTCCAAGCCACTGCTCTTCAGGAAAATGTTGACAATGGTAGCAATGATAATGCCGACGAGTGCCATGAGCAGAATCTTACCCCACGACGAGAGGTCGGTCTTCGTGAAATAGCCGAAGGCAGACATAGCTGCAAACGTTCCTGCCGTAATGAAGAACACGCTCGTAATCGACGACATCGTGTAAATCATGAAGATGGTTGAGAGCGTTGCACCATTGATAAGAGAGTAGAGCACGAACATTATCGTTGCCGTGGTAAGCGACAGACGGTTGATAGCTGCCGAGAGACCTATCACCAGTGCGAACTCACCGATAATCAATCCCCAGAACACCAGCTGGTTCGAGAAGATCAGCGAGAGAATGGACGGGCTTGATGCCACATAGTAAGCCGTAAAGCCTGTGATAACCAAGGCCAGGGCCATCCAAGTGAAGACTTTGCGCATAAGCACAGGAAAAGCCTCAGACATGGAAAGCTCGCGTTCACGAACGTTGATGCCCGACATGCCATAGTCGAGGTCTGAGTGAGTGTAATCTCTGATTTCTTTCATTTCTTTATTATGTTTTATTTCGTTGATGGGACCATGCAGCAATGTAAAAACACAATCTACCATGTCCCTTTGGCGGCAAAGTTACGAAAAAAAAGGATAATGATGAAGGGAAGAGCGAAAAATTAACTGCTGTGAATAATTTTTCACTTTTAAGCATGTTTTCTTCCGAAGATCTCGTCAGAGAGATCGGCAAAGAAATCGTGCTGCAGCACGACACAAATACGCGACAACAACTTGACGTTCATGTCATCGCGCTTGAAGATGTCATAAACATTCGTACGTTCGCAAGGTATCTCCTCTGCAAGCCACTTGGCGGTATGTCCCTGTGCTAAGAGCACCTGCTTGATTCTGCTTCCTATCTTCATTGCCTGACTCCGAATGATTTACGATTGCAAAGTTACGCATTATTACCCATTTAGACAAGCAGGAAAACGAACGTAAGCAAACAGAAGGTATCAAACAGCAGTTAAGTGGGAGAAATAGACAACAAGCGGGCAAAAATATTTCGGACTACAACAAAAAGACTATTTACAAATCATACCTATAGGTATCGTAACAGACAGCCCTTCCTCCGAAGCCCAGTTTTTGGAACAGTAACGGGGCAACGACCTCGCAGCTATCTTCCTGTGCCGACGTGCCGAAATCGAAATAGCGCTGCTGCCAGGAGCGCGAAAGAAGGTTGTCGAAGAGCATGTCGAGCACGCCAAGCTGTTTTCCTTCCTCTGAAGCCGAGATATATTGAGTGTGAACGACGTTAGGTGTCAGGTACAGAATTGTTCCTCCAAGCATTCTGCCTTCGGCATCTGCCGCCACATAGAGACGGATAGCGTCGGGAAAACGGCTCATCAGCAACCGCATCTCGTCGAGCGAGTGTACTGGCGAGGCTGCATAGCGACGTCGCAGGTTATCGACAAGGATACGCCAGAAAGACTGTAAATCACGACTCTCACTAATGACAATGCCATTGTGCAATGCCTTGCGCAGTCCACTACACCTTGACTCCGTAAATGGTATGCGCCTGTCGAGCACGATAGTGGAAGAGACATTTCGCGACAGCAAAACCGCCCTGCAACGCACGAAGAGCGCATACAGGTCTTCCTCTGCTGGTATACGATGGTAAATATGAGGTATCGGTTTGTAGACTACATGGGAAAGGCCGTCGCGCCGAAGCTGTTCGTTGATGGCAAGGAAAGCATCGCAAACGCCATCGGCAGTGGCATCCCGTCCAAGAAGCAGTCCTCCATAAGTCAGTCCCTGATGAGAATGGAACACGGCTCCCCGCATGTTTCCAGGCAGCAGCGCATAGAGCTTCCCACGTTTGAACACCATGAGCGAATGGTCAGTGAAACGGTCGGCATGATAGTCCATATAGTCACGTGAGAACAGGAACGTAGCATTCCTGGCCTTCTCCACAAAAGCGTCCCACACGGGTTTGTCAGCAGGAGTGTATCTTCTTACTTCAAACATCTGACGCAACTTAAGAATTCGTCGTAGTCATAGATATATTCCTGCTCGTCGAACAGTTCCGATGCCAGCACCAAACAGACGGCTCCGCTACTGAAGTCTTCGAGGGTGCGCCATACGCCCGTCCCTACATACAGTCCCTGATATGGATGGTTCAGGTGGAACGTCTGACGGTCACTGCCGTCAAACACCTCGACATCGAACGATCCGCTGACGGCAATGATGATTTCCTGGCAAGTACGATGGGCATGGCCACCCCTACGCTCACCCGAAGGCACGTCGTAGGTCCAATAGACACGGGCTATGTCGAACGGCACATTCTTCATCTGCTCAGCCACCGTCAGGTTGCCACGTGGGTCAACAATCTTCGGCAAATCTATCAATCCGAATTTCTTCATCGTCAGAAACAAATAATCCACTATTACCTTAACTTCTCGTACGGGTCGGTACCAAGGACGGTCTTAGCCAACCGCTTGGCCTTCGAGCGCAGTGCATCCACATCGTCGCCCACCTCACCATAGCAAAGCACTACGCCCATGCGGCGGCCCTTATGAGCCTCGGGTTTGCCGAAGATACGGATTCGGGTGCGGTCTTCGCGCAGCGCATCTTCAAGGTTATAGGGAAGCAGTGAACGGTCGACGGGTGTTGAAGCTTCCGTGGGCGAGAGGATGACAGCCGAAGCACCGGCATGCTCCAAATGTATGCCCGCAATGGGCAGACCGAGGACGGCACGTAGGTGCAGCTCGAACTCGCTGAGGTTGGTGGTGTGGCCCAGCGTCACCATGCCTGTGTCGTGAGGACGGGGAGACAGCTCACTGAAGATAACCTCGCCCTGCTTCGTCAGGAAGAACTCCACGCCCCAAATACCAGCACCTGTCAAGGCCTTCGTCACCTTGTCGGCCATATATTGAGCCTGCTTCAGCGCCTCATCGCTAATCTTATACGGTTGCCACGACTCGCGATAGTCACCGCTCTTCTGTACGTGTCCTATTGGGGGACAGAACAGCGTGGGCCATCCGTGCTGCTGCGTAACGGTAAGGAGCGTGAACTCTGAATCAAAATCAATGAACTCCTCGATAATCACTTCCTTCACGTCGCCACGAGAGCCTTCCATCGCCTCCTTGAAGGCTGTTTCAAGCTCCCCCGCGTTATGCACGTAGCTCTGTCCATGACCGCTTGACGACATCAGCGGCTTGACCACACAGGGGAAGCCAATCTCGTCAGCTGCGGCCTTAAACTCCTCGAAGGTCTTGGCGTAGAAGTATTTCGCCGTACGCAGGCCGAGTTCCTTGGCAGCCAGGTCGCGTATTGCGCGGCGGTTCATGGTAAAGTTGACGGCACGTGCCGACGGCACCACCTGAATACCCTGTTCCTCGAACTTAAAGAGGCGCTCGGTGCGGATAGCCTCAATCTCGGGCACGATGATGTCGGGCTGGTGTTTCTTCACTACCGCCTCGAGGGCATCGCCGTCGAGCATGGAAAACACCTCGCGCTCGTCGGCCACCTGCATAGCCGGCGCATTGTCGTAGCGGTCGCAGGCAATCACATACTGGCCGGCACGCATGGCGGCAATTACGAACTCCTTGCCCAGTTCGCCTGAGCCTAACAGTAATATCTTTTTCATTATTATAGGCTATTTAAACA
>JAFZIL010000040.1 GCA_017554385.1 Prevotella sp.
CTATTCACTATTCACTATACACTATTCACTATTAACTATTCACTATACACTATTCACTCTCCTCCAGTTCCTCTAAGTGGCGGATGCGTGAGAGCACTGTTTCGGGAATCTTTGCAGGCAGTTGTTCGGTGGGGTCGAACAGCATGCCGGTGCAGATACAGTATTTGCGGTCGGTGCGGTGGAGTACATCGACGTTGATGCAGCCCTCGCAACCGCGCCAGAATGTCTCGTCATCGGTCAGCTCGGCAAACGTTACGGGTTTATAGCCCAGTTCCGTGTTCATCTTCATCACCGCCGCACCGCTGGTCAGTGAAAAAATCTTGGCGTGGGGCCAACGGGTACGGGCCAGCGTGAATGTCATATCCTTGATGCGCTTGGCCAGACCTAAGCCGCGGAAGTCGGGATGCACGATAAGTCCGCTGGTAGTTACATATTGCTTGTTGCCCCAGGTCTCGATATAGCTGAAGCCAGCAAAGCGTCCGTCGCTCTTCCTTAGGGCGATGACGGCCTTGGCCTCCTTCATCTTCGTGGCCACATATTCGTGGGTGCGCTTGGCAATACCTGTGCCGCGCACCTTAGCAGCCTCGGCAATGGTCTCGAGAATCGTGTCCACGTAGATCTCGTGTTCGGGCGCGGCAACAAGCACTTCTATTTCTTCTTTCTCCATAACTTTTAGTTGTTCGATTGTCTTCCTGGCATGGCTTTGTTCAGTGCCTCGATGACTTCCTGATGGGATACGCCCTCCTTGATGACAAGGAAGATGGTGTCACCTCCTGCTACCGTACCCAAAATCTGGGGCAGGTTGCTGCGGTCGATGTTCCATGCCAGAGCACTGGCATAGCCTGTATGGGTCTTGATAACGGCCATGTTGCCGGAGAAGTTGATGCTTACAAAGCCTTGCATCTGCATCATCTCGCGGATACTGGTGTTGTTTGACACCCGCTTGTAAAGGGCGTCGTTGGGCAGCACGTAGACATAGTTGCCGCCCATCGTAGCTGCCTTGGCCACCTTCAGCTGCTTCAGGTCACGGCTCAGCGTGGCCTGTGTCAGTTTGAAACCCTCACGCTGTAATGCTTGGAGCAACTCTTCCTGGCTTCCCAACTGCTGACTGCTGATGATGAGCCTTAGTGCTTCAAGTCGGTCGTTCTTTACTTTCATTGAATCTTGCTATGTTGGTATATTTATGCGTTATCGGCTGCAAAATTAATGTATTTCTTTTATTCTGCCAAATATTTCTGCATATTTTCTGTAAAACTGTCATTATTTATAGCATAATAGTTCTAAATTGGTATAAAACAGAGCGGCACCTGTCGCTCTGATGATGCGATAGGTGCCGCTTAAAGACCTAAATGGGAGGTCGCCAACTACTTCATCACTTTCTTGCCGTTGATGATGTAGAGACCTTTGCGTGCGTTCTGCACCTTCTGACCCTGCAGGTTGTAGATGGCGTTGCCAGTGTTCTGCTTGGCAGTTACCTCGTTGATGGAGGTTGCTGTGCCATCGCCCTTATAGATAAGCGATACGTTGTCGACGCCCATCCAGTTGGCCACAGCCACGATCTGCTCCAGACCTATCTCAATGGTGTTGGTGGTGACGTTGGTCTGAACCTCATAGGCTGTGGGAGTACCGGTTGTCAGCGGTGTCTGGTCGGTGTTTGCATAGACATACTGTGCGGTAGCGTCGAAGTTGTTGACGAATGCACAGATCTTCAGTGTATATAAACCGTTGGGGATGTCCTCTATTTCCTGGTACATCTTACCAGTGAAGGGATCCGAGTTCCAGTTCTCAAAGAAGAAGCTGTTCTCAACACCGAAGGCACCGTGCTGGTTGTTGGCGGTTTTCTGGTTCTGTGCGCCAGTCGTGCTCTTCCAAGGAGCGATGACTCCCTCAGTGTCGAATGTGCCGTTAACCACGAAGTTGGTCTCGATGGGGTTGTCCTTACTGGCACCCTCAACGGCCTTGGTGTTTACGGCGAGGGTAACAGGATGTAACAGCTCGGCAGCCTTGGCAGCAGCTTGTTCGGCAGTAGTTTCAGTGCTGGCCATCAGAGCCTCTGCCTCGGTCACGTCGTAGTCTGCGCTGTTGGCCTTGGCGATAATGTCAGCCAGTGCGTCGTAGCCAGGCTTGGCAGCATAGAACGGCGGGATGGCAGCCTGTGCAGCAGCTTTCGTCTCAGCAGCAACGATGGCTGCCTTCTCGGAACCAGCCACGTTAGCGTATGCCTCGTAGGCTGCAACGGTAGCAGCAATGCCCTTCCAGTAGGTGTCCTGTGCGTCGGCATCGGCCTCGGCTTTATTGCTCACCTGTGTGAGGCTCTTGATCTGGATGGTGTGCCAGTTGGTGCCCGGAGCAATCTTCTTCAGACCCATGCGGAGGGTACCATCGCTCACAACGACGTTCTCCAGGGTAACGATGTTGTTCGTGTTCACCCAGCCCTGATCAAATACGGGGATCGTCTTATCAACATCGCCGGCATAGACCACCACGCGACCTAATTCACCATCGATGATGTCGCTGGTGAAGTTACGGCCAGAGGTGAATGAAGCGTTGGCATAAAGTTCAACCCTATAGGTACCGTTATCCAGACCCTCTACAACCTGATAGAGCACGTCGCCTTGGATGATAGCGGTAGTAGAGCCGTTGTACTGCTCCTTCTGGGCAATGCCTCCAAGAGTCACAGGACCACCTACGCTGCCCTGTTCGCTCAGCCAATCCTCGGTAGACACCTTAGCAGTGCAGTCGACGGGCTCGAAGACAGCCTCTAAAAGTTCGATCTTGGTGACGGTCAGATTGCGTCCGCGCAGATAGATATTGTTGCCCGTGCTCAGCTTTTCTATCCAGCTCTCCTCAACGGTGAACGAGTATTCCTCGGTATCGAGTGCTATTTCGCCGTTTTCAGCGATGATGCTCTCGTCGGCAGCCAGCAGAGCCAGCTCACCAAAGCGCTTGATGTCGCGCATCGGAGCCTCGGCACGTGCTTCCTCGGCAGCAGGCTGCAGGGTCACCTTAATCACGTCGCCAGCCTGCACGAAGTCCTTGAAGTAACCGGTATTCAGCTTCATGCTCTCATATTCTTCAACGGGGAAGGCCTTTGTGCCGCTCCAGATCTCACCGTAGGAGGGAGTGATAGTGTTTGCAGCGTTGAAGGCTTCAATGGCTATTGCCAGAGCACTCTTGGCTGCGTTCAAGCTTTCAACGGTAGCATCCTCGGCATTCAAGGCGCTCTCGGCAGCAGTGATGGCTGCGTTCAGCTCATCAACACCTTCCTTATCGGTAGTGTCGATGGCCTTGGCCTCAGTAATAGCTGCCTGAAGGTCTGCCTTGGCTGCTGCAAGAGCCTCGGCAGCAGCTGCTGCCTCGTCGGCTGCCGTGTCGGCAGCTTGTGCGGCTGCTAATTCTTCAGCAGTGGGCTCACCGAGAGACTGGATGTAGATGAAGTCAACGGCTTGTGTGTAGCCACCTTGACCGAGGAATATCTCGTTGCTTTCCTTCGCAAGCACGACCTCAGTATTCAGGTCTGTGGCGTTGGCATTGCCTGTCGTAGCTTCCCAGATGTTACGGTTGCCAGTGTAGAAGTTATACTTTCCACCAGCCGATGTGGGTGAGTAGAAGCGGGCAAAAATCTTGTACTTACCCTGTGGCAGCGTGGTGACCAAGGTGTTGCCACTGGCAGAATAGCCTGCCGCACGCTGTGACGAACGGGCAGCAGCATTGCCAGCTGCATAAGCTGTCATACCCTCGATGTCTTCAACCTCAGCATAGAAAACAGCGGGAGTCTCAGTCTCTGTATATACAATAGTGTACTCGTAGTTGTTCTCCGTCACGTCAAAGTTCACTGCAAATATCTGATTGGTTGCGGCTTTTGTCCACAGAATGCCGTCGACCAACTGGTAGAGCGGATAATTGGCACTGGCTTGATCGCCTTCGAAGGTCTCGCCAGAAGTGGTGTAGGTGCCAACATTACTCTTGGCCGTCCAGGCATACTTTGCAGCTTCACGGAAAGTGACCGTGACGACAGCGCCTTCTGCAACAGTCTTGCCTTCGGCGTCGTTGCTCACATAGATGTATTTCTTTGAGTTATCGGAAGAATAGAAGTTTTGCATGTCAGCATCGGTAAGGACGATGTTCTGACCTACAACACCTGTACGGGTTGCTGCTTCTTTGACCTCCACACCGTTGCATACATACTTCACAGTGTAGTCAGTGGTCTCAACTGCCTGAGCGGTCTGGGTTACCTTAACCGACTTTAATTGCTCTACATTGGTGGTACTCACGCTACTGGTCTTTTGATAACCAAAAGCAACCGTTGTATAATCTGCATCAGCCAATACAACGTCAGAAGCGGAGGCGTATGTGGTATTTCCGTCTTCAGACTTTATAGTGAAAGAAGTCACAGTATTGCTGGCCGTGTTGATTTCCATCTCTATAAGTAGCCATGTGCAATTGGCAATGTCAGTGCGGTATGAACCTGCAGTGAAAGTTGTTACACTTGCGATGTTACTTAGACCTGCAAATCCGTAACCATGTTTCTTGTTCTGATCGTTCTGAGCAACAATAATGTTACCGAAACGGAAATAACTACCGTTCCCCTTTGAGAAATCACGACCTGTAGCAGAAGCTCCACGCCAAACGGCCTGAACATTGATGATGGCATTTGCTGTCGGAGCAATGGTCTTTGAAGTGGCATAGCTGCCGTTACTGCCTGAGATGCTTACATAGCCATCGGTGATGGTGGGGTTGCCACCTGCTGTCCATTCTGCAAGATTGTCTGCAGTCCAAGCTACGTCTGCCGTTCCGTATTCCAGAAGTGTGCTTGTCTGTGCCCACGCAGTGCTCATGCCCATGAGTGCCATGAGTGCTACGAGCATCGGTCTTAGTAATTGTTTTTTCATTTGATTTGGTTTTTAAGTTAATATACTAATAAGATGATTAGTTGCGTTGTTCGTCAATAGCGATAATACGTTGCAAATTTACAAATAATTATTTATCTGACAAGAGAATTGCCAGAAATTCAAGTGGAAAATCAAAAATAACGTCTTTTTAATACGACAGCCCCCACTCTTGGGCAGGAGTGGGGACTGTTATAGAAATACGGATATTACTTCAGCACGCCTAACTCACGTCCTACCTTGATGAAGGCCTCGATGCACTTGTCGAGCTGTTCGCGGTTGTGTCCGGCCGAGATCTGTACGCGGATGCGGGCCTGGCCCTTTGGCACCACGGGGTAGTAGAAGCCCGTGACGTAGATGCCTTCTTCTTGCATCTTCGCAGCATAGACCTGCGAGAGCTTGGCATCGTAGAGCATCACTGCGCAGATGGCACTCTGCGTGGGCTTGATGTCGAAGCCTGCTGCCATCATCTTCGTGCGGAAATACTCGACGTTTTCCACTAACCGGTCGTGGATCTCGTTGCTTTCGCCCAGCATCTTGAATACTTCGAGCGAGGCACCAATGATGGCGGGAGCCAACGAGTTGCTGAACAGATACGGGCGCGACCGCTGGCGCAACAGGTCGATGATTTCCTTTCGACCGGTAGTGAAGCCACCCAATGCACCACCAAACGATTTCCCGAGTGTACCCGTGTAAATATCCACACGACCATAGGTCTGGAAGAACTCACTCACACCGTGGCCTGTCTTGCCTACAACGCCTGCGCTGTGGCTCTCGTCGACCATCACCAGTGCGTCGTACTTCTCGGCCAGATCGCAGATCTTGTCGACCGGGGCAACGTTGCCGTCCATCGAGAAGACACCGTCGGTGACGATGATGCGGAAACGCTGGGCCTGGGCTTCCTGCAGGCATTTCTCCAACTCGGCCATGTCGGCATTGGCGTAGCGGTAGCGCTTGGCCTTGCAGAGGCGCACTCCGTCGATAATGGATGCATGGTTCAGCGCGTCGCTGATAATGGCATCTTCTTCAGTGAAGAGCGGTTCGAACACACCACCATTGGCATCGAAGCAGGCTGCGTAGAGGATGGTGTCCTCGGTCTTGAAGTAGTCGGAGATAGCAGCCTCGAGCTCCTTATGGATGTCCTGTGTGCCGCAGATGAAACGCACGCTCGACATGCCGAAGCCACGGCAGTCCATCATCCGTTTGGAAGCCTCGATGAGGCGCGGGTGGTCACTTAGGCCCAAGTAGTTGTTGGCACAGAAGTTCAGCACTTCCTTACCTGCCACCTGAATGGCAGCCCGTTGCGGACTCTCGATGAGTCGCTCTTCCTTGTAAAGGCCTGCCTCACGAATCTCGCTGAGTGTTTGAGCGAGGTGTTCTTTCATTTTTCCGTACATAGTTTTAGATTTTAAGTGAAACTTTGTGGCAAAGTAAGCAAAAATTTTCGAGATATACAATTTTTATCCAGAAAAATTGCGTCCATATCAGATTTTTTTTGTTAATTTGCAGCACCTAAATCTAAAATCTAATTGTTGTATGAAAAATGTGCTGGTGATTGGCTCTACGGGACAGATTGGCTCTGAGCTGACAATGGAACTGAGACGACGCTATGGAAACGACCATATTGTGGCTGGCTACATACCAGGATGTGAACCGAAGGGCGACTTGGCAGAGAGTGGCCCAAGTGCTGTTGCCGACGTGACCGACGGTGAGGCAGTATCTCGAGTGGTGCGCGAACATCACATTGATACCATCTATAATCTGGCAGCCTTGCTCAGCGTTGTGGCTGAGCAGAAACCGCGCTTGGCGTGGAAGGTGGGCATTGACGGGCTGTGGAATGTCCTGGAGGTGGCACGTGAGGAACATTGTGCCGTGTTTACACCCAGCTCGATAGGGTCGTTCGGCTTGGAGACTCCTCACGAGATGACGCCTCAGGACACCATACAACGCCCTCGTACCATCTATGGCGTGTCGAAGGTGACCACCGAGTTGCTCAGCGATTGGTATTTCCATAAATATGGTGTGGACACGCGCTCCGTACGCTTTCCTGGCATTATCTCGTATGTAACGCCTCCGGGCGGTGGCACCACCGACTATGCCGTTGACATCTTTTACTATGCTGTTCGTGGCGAACGTTTCACTTGTCCCATCAAGGCTGGCACACGCATGGACATGATGTATATGCCTGATGCCCTGCATGCTGCCATCAGCCTGATGGAGGCAGACCCCTCGCGACTTATTCACCGCAACGGATTCAATGTGGCGGCGATGAGCTTCGACCCGGAGATGATTTATAACTCCATCAAGAAGCTATGTCCGTCGTTTGAGATGGTCTATGATGTGGATCCGTTGAAACAGTCGATAGCCGAGTCGTGGCCCGACCAGATGGATGACTCCTGCGCCCGTCAGGAGTGGGGCTGGAAGCACAGGTATAACCTGCCGGCAATGACAAAGGATATGCTGGAGAAATTAAGGGAAAAGTGATCACTTTTCACTTTTCACTTTTCATTTTTCACTTTTACCTTTTTAATGATTTCCCCGTCGTAGGTGTTGATAGCGAAGCTGATGCTGTCGGCATGGACGTTGTGAAGCGGGATGCTGAAATATGCGCGTTGTGAATAGTGCTCAGGCATGCCGCCCTGATGGTGGTATAGCCGCAGACGCTGGGTGCGGGTGCTGTCGCTGTTCACTACAATCGAGTCGTCGGCCACGGCTATTAGGTGGTAGTTGTCTTTAGACTGGGGCTCTCCTGTCATCAGGTAGATGCACATGTTGAGGTATCGTCCCGTCTTGCTCACCCACGCGCTCTCGAAGCGCACTGGGTCTTGGCGCACACCGTTCTTGAACGAGTCGAGTGGCAGGATGACAGCTGTTGATATTTGTCCGCAATTGATGGGCTCTGCGCCATTTTCCACCTTGTTATAATATAGAAGGGCGCGGTAAGCCGAGTCTGTCTTTTTTGCCCATTTCGCTTCGAACGGTGGAGTGAGCGACAGTTTGTTGCCATTGTCATCGATAACGTACGACAGCAATTGCGGACTCGTTGCGTAGGCTTCAACCAGTTCGGCCTGCATCAGCGAATACGTACCTGTGCCCTTGTCGTAATAGTCATATTCGCAGGCAATGCTTAGCGATACCAGACCGATGATTACCGAAAGGGTCATCATCTGCCATCTCCGTTCGTTCCTTTTCTCGTTCTTCATCTTACTCACTTTTAACTATCCACTATTCACTTTTCCCTTAAATAGTTGCGCAGTGGATTGGCATACATATTGAGTATGCACTGGCGTAGAAAGGCATCGTCCTTGTTGGGAATGTCGATTTTGGCAAGCTGCCCCGACAGGTAATGCTCAAAGCGCTGGCGGTCGGCCTCGGTATAGTGGTTGTTGTTCGACGACTGTCCTTCGAGCATGTCGAGAGCGATGTAGTTACAGGGGTAGAGGCGGTAGTGACGGTGTATCTCCTGATCCATACGCTCGGCCACGGCAGCAAAGAACTCTTTCTTTGGCAACTCCTTCAGCTCGTCGATCCACGTGTTGATGGGAGCAGCGCAGTGGTAGTGCACTCGACCTTTGTAGCCGAAGATGCCAGTCTTCATGTTGTCTAAGTCGTCCTGACGGCTTTTCTTGAAGGCCGGATTGTCGCGCTTCTGTTGGAACTCCTGTGCCTTCAGATAGTCGCACGGGTCGTACTCGTAGCTGATGGTCAGTGGTACGATGTTCAGTTCGCTCAGGTCACCTCCCATGGCCAGCATCTTCAGCACGGCATCCTGAGTGCGGTCGTCGCTGTCCTTGGCACGTCCCTCGCGCTGGGCTATCCAGATGTTCTCCTGCTTTTGCGTTACGGCGTAGTGTATGTAACTGCTCATCAGCTGACTTGACCGCAGCATTTCCTTTGGCGTGAGACCGCGACGCACGGTGAACGCCTTGTTCATCCTGACGAGTCGCTTGATCCAAGGGTAGATGAGCAGGTTGTCACCGATGCCAATCTCTACTGTCGTGGGGAAGCCCGCCTCAAAGAGCAACACGTCGAGAAAGGCCGAGTCGAGCACGATGTCGCGGTGGTTCGAGACGAACGTGAAACGCTGGTTCAGTTTAGCTAAACTGCTATCGTCTAAGGTGCAGCCGTCGGTGTGTTTGCGTATGATGTATTTCACCACGGGTTTCATGAAACGCTTCTGGAAGTCGAGCGGTGTTTTCACACCCGTGAAGGCTATGCGAAGTAAGCCGTTGCGCACCGACTTTGGCAGCCAGGGTACGAAGCCCTTCATGATTACGTTGAACTGTCGGTCGTCAAGCATGTCGTTGAAGGCCTGTTGCATCTCTTCCGGCTCGTAGGGGCGGATTTCATCGAATAGCCCATCCAAGCCCTCCCCAAGGGAAGGATGTTCAATTACATTTTCTGTTGTACTCATAATAGGGATTGGATTGTCAATTTAAACATCCCTCCCTTGGGGAGGGCTTGGGTGGGCTTTAGAATTGGTTCTCCACGATGTCGGTGAGTACCTGGCTCATCGTCATTCCGGCAGCACGAACCTGCTGTGGTATGAAGCTTGTGGCGGTCATGCCCGGTGTGGTGTTGATCTCGAGCATCGAGATGTCGCCCTTGGGCGAGATGATGTAGTCGATACGGATGATGCCGTTGCAGTGAAGGATGTCGTAGATGGCTGACGTGAGTTGTTGGGCACGCTGTGCCTGCTCCTCGGGAATGCGCGCGGGCGTAATCTCTTCAACTTGGCCGTTGTACTTCGCATCGTAGTCGAAGAACTCGTTCTTCGTGACTACTTCGGTGACGGGCAGCACAACTGACTTCTCCTTTGTCTTGTAGCAGCCCACGGTAATCTCTGTACCTTCAAGGAACGACTCGATCATCACCTCGTCGCTCTCCATCATGGCCTTGCGAAGGGCGGGAGCCAGCTGGTCGACGTTCTTCACTTTCGACACTCCGAACGACGAGCCGTCGCAGGCGGGCTTCACGAAACAGGGCATGCCTACGGTCTCAACAAGCTTCTGCTCGTCGAGCAACGACTCCTGACCACGGCGTACCAACACGCTCTCGGCCACCCTCACGCCGTAGCCGCGAAGGTACTGGTTGAGCACGAACTTGTCGAACGTCATGGCCTCGACCAACACACCGCTGGTAGAGTAGGGCATGTGGATGAGGTCGAAATAGCCCTGTAGGATGCCATTCTCGCCGGGAGTACCGTGGATAGTGATGTAGGCATAGTCGAAGAGTCGCAGCTTACCCTGTTCGCGGAACGAGAAGTCGTTCATGTCGATAGGAGTCATCGTGCCGTCGGGTAGCTGAACCTTCCAGTCGGTGCCTTTGATGTCTACGATATACACATTGTAGCGCTCCTTGTCGAAAAAGGAGTAGATGCCCTGCGCTGAGCGCAGCGATACATCATGTTCTGAAGAGTCACCACCGCAGACGATGGCAATGGTGCGTTTTTGCTGATTCATATATTTAATGGTTTGTCAATTCTTAATTCTTAATTCTCAATCTTAAGCCTCTTCCTCCACTTCTCGATAAGTGCCTGAAGGTCGTCGGGCCACTCGCTGCTGAAGTCCATCTGCTCGCGGGTGACGGGATGGACGAAGCCCAGTGTGCGGGCGTGCAGCGCCTGGCGAGGACACAGCTTGAAGCAATTCTGGATAAAGGCCTTGTACGAGGCCGTACGCTCACCGCGCAGTAGCTCCATGCCTCCGTATTTCTCGTCGGCAAAGAGCGGATGGCCTATATGTTTCATGTGGGCGCGTATCTGGTGCGTGCGGCCTGTCTCTAAGCGACATTCCACAAGTGTGGTGTAGCCATAGCGCTCCAAGACGCGCCAGTGGGTCACAGCAGGCTTGCCTACATCTCCGCCTGCCTCGAACACCTGCATGCGCTGGCGGTCGCGCGGGTCGCGTCCGATGTTGCCTTCGATGCGACCCTCGTCGCCCACCATGTTGCCCCACACCAAAGCGTTGTACGTGCGGTGGGTCTCGTGGTGGAAGAACTGCTTGCCCAGGTCGCTCTTCGCCTCTGGGGTCTTTGCTACGACAAGCAGTCCGCTGGTGTCCTTGTCGATGCGGTGGGCCAGTCCTACCTGCGGGTCGTTGGGGTCGTAGGTGGGCACGTCGCGCAGATGCCAGGCAATGGCGTTGACCAGCGTCCCGTGGAAGTTGCCCACGCCTGGATGTACCACCATGCCAGCGGGCTTGTTGACCACCATCAGTACGTCGTCCTCGAAGACCACCTCCAAGGGCAGGTCCTCGGGCTCGATGGTGGTGTCGTGGTGCGGACGGTCGAGCATCAGCGTGATTACATCGCCGGGCCGCACCTTGTAGTTGCTTTTCACAGGTTGCCCGTTCACGTGGATGAAGCCTGCGTCGGCTGCCTGCTGGATGCGGTTGCGCGACGAGTGGGGCAGGTGCTCGGAGAGATATTTGTCGATGCGCAGAGCCACCTGACCGCGGTCCACCTCCATGCGCAAGTGCTCATAGAGCGTACCGTCGGCACGATCTGCCTCTTCGTCGTCGACGTAGATCAGCTCGTCGTCAAGTTCCAGCTCGTCTAATTCGTCAGTCATCATTCCTCGTCCAAGTCAGGCACTTCCAGAAAGTCATCGACCTCGTCGTCCCCGCCACCATTGATCATTTCGTCCATCGGGTCAAAATCATCGTCCTCTTCGCTATAGTTGCCACGCCCGATGACGAGTGTCAACGGTGATTCGATGGACACCATGTCACCTGTCTGCAGGTTGCGGCCACCCACCTGGATGCCGTAGACCCAGTCCTTCTCACCGTCGATCACCTTCGGTTCGAGCAGACGGAAACCAATGGCTTGCAGACGGGCCTGGGCCTCGCGGAAACTGCTGTTGTCAATCAGGTCGGGCAAGGGAATACGTGGCGAGTGAAGGGAGTTGACGGTGACGTAGACCGTGCGGCCTGTCTTTACTAACAGACCGGCAGCGGGTAGTTGTGCCAGCACGCAGTCGGAGGGCATGCGCTTGTTGTAGCCAGAGTCGTTGACCACCATAAGCAGTCCGTTTTGCTCAAGCAGACGGCGTGCCTCTAAGCTGTTCATACCTGTCAGGTCGGGGATGCGGATGCCTTCACCGTGGTGGGTATAGACGCGCAGACCGTACCACACGCCAATGCACAATAGTATGATGACAACGACCATCGCCAGCAGGTGGCCTAACAGGTAGCCACTCTTGAACTTTCCAAAGAATTCCTTCGTGTTCATTATTCTACTGTTCAATTTTGGGACAAAGGTACAAATAAGTGAGCACAATACAAAACAAAAAGCTTTTTTTTTGTTTTTATTGTCGAACGACAGTACCTTCGACGTAAGTCAAAGGTACAAATAAGTACGCTCCGTTGCCTTGCAATGAATACTCCGTTGCTTTGCAATGAATACTCTGTTGCTTTGCTAACAGCCCCTGTCAGACACTCTAACAGCCCCTGTTTACCAGACTTCGGAGTGTTGATGACAAACGAAGGGCGGCATCCATCGCAATGAATGCCGCCCTTAATGATTCCACGTTCAATAATCAATATTCAACGTTTAGTTGTCGATTCAGCGGATAATCACCTTCTTGCCATTGATGATGTACAGACCCTTCGTCGGGTTCAGCACACGCTGGCCGCGCAGGTTGTAGATACCCTCGATGTCGTTGCGAGTTACGGTTACGTTCTCGATACCGGTGACAACGTCCTTCTTACCAATCACCAGCTTGGTGATGAAGAGGTTGGTGCCAGTCTGACCACGAGTGATCTTGATGGTCTTGCTGCCAACAGCTGTAGCAGGAATCTCTGTTACCGTATTGGTAACCTGACCATTGCAAGCGGGATCAATGTTGGCTTCGTCGCTATAGACAGGACCTTCGAACTCGGCTCCGGTCTCGAAGAAGAAGTAGGCACTTGCCTTCTTGCCAGTAGCGTTCTTGTTAATATAGGCATCCATAGAAATAGCGCAGTCCTCTGTGATGGCTTCGTTGAGGGTGATGACCATGTGACCAGCATTGGCAGAAGCAGTTTCATCGTTGATGTTTGCCTTCTTACCATTCAGGCAGATGGTGTAGTAGTCAGCGTTAGCATAGTTCACACGCTCACCGTCACCGTTGGTATAGACAATCGTTCCACCATACTCGATAGGCGTGCCCTCGGGCGACTCCCAAGAGTAGAGGATTCCCTCAACAGGCTCGGGCTGGGTTCCACCCTTCTTAGCATACTTCACATTCTTGAACGACAGCCAGCTGACGTTGTTTTCGGCAGCCACGTCGAACTTGATCTTCAGTGCGCCACCCTCGGCAACTGTACCAGTAGCGGTGTACTCCTGCAGATACATCTGCGAAGTGCCGACCTGATCACCTGCGATAGCGACGGCCTCGCCCTCGTTCACTTGCATCGAGATGCCAGTGGCAGGAGCCTCGGCACCATTCTTAACGCGTACGCGCACCCATGCGGTAACCTCGTATTCGCCAGCCTCCAAACCTAACAGCTCGGCAGAGATGGTGTTGGCACCAAGCGAGTTGTCATCTCCAGTCCAGTACTCGAAGAACGGAACCTTGAAGTTAGAACCGTCACCCTCACCTTCAGTCGACCACGTGTTGATGTAAAGCGAAGTTTCGTAATCCTTAGCCTTTGCTTCGCCAATGCTCCAGGCGCTTAGCAGCAGGTCATCAACTACAATGCTGGCTTCATGCTGCCAACCAGTTCTCTTCTCAGGATTCTCAAGAGCCTTCGCATCAGCATCGCTGAGTGTACCGTCGTTGTACGCAGCCAGCTTGGTTGTGTAGATACTGTTATATGCATCGAAAGCCTCCTGTGTGTAAACGTTTGTGCCATCCATGATGTTCTTCATGGCATCGAGTGCTGCCTTAGCATCTGCGTAAGCTGCAATCGACTCCTTGGCAGCCTGTACGGCAGCAAGCAGAGCTAATACATCGCCAGACTCCTTGGCTGCGGTGATGGCAGCAGCAGCGGCATTGCTCATCTTGCCCTCAGGAATCTCGATGTCATCAATGTTGGGCAGAGCCTCAACAAAGGTCAGACGGAAGTTGTCCACCTTGTACCAGTAGTAGCCGGCCTCGTTGAACGAACCGTCTGCGTTACCACCGATAGCACCAATGGTGGCAGTGCCGTTGGTCACAAAGAACTGCATAGAGCCCTCTGCAAATACACCTGCGTTAGGACTTGAGAATGCCTCGCTATGCTCACCATTAGCCAGCAAGTACAGACAGGGCTGGTTGCCTGCGGTGATACAGTCGTTGGTCATCAGGGCCTTCAGCTCATACGTTCCGTTGGGCAGGCCTGTTACAGTCTGTGTGATGGGGATACCCTGCCACCAGGTGTTGAACAGATAGTCACCATCGCAACCCTCGGTAGTGTAAGTAGCATTGCTGTTGGGCTTAACGCCAGTGTCTGAGCTATTGCCTACAGTCCAGCCGGTCAGGTCGCCTGTCTCGAAGCTGGGGTTGGTGATGTAACTGGTCATGTCGGTGCCAGGCTCAACAACGGGAGGCTCGGGCTCTGTCTCGGCATCGCCGATGCGGGTCAGCGTCCAAGGACCAATCACGGTGTAGTCAGATGCTGGAGTGCTGATGCGGTTGATACCAATCGTTACGTCGCCGTCGGCAGGAAGGTTGAACTCAACCTCGTTCACATACTGATCAGCAGCGAACCATGCCTGAACGGCAGAAGAAGAATTAGGTACGAACTTGCCGTTGACAGTGACTGAACCATTGCCATTTGCGAGATCGGTATCAGAAGCACCGTCGTAGCGGTTCTGAACGGGCTGGGTAACAGTCTTTGTACCTACAGTGGCATAGAGCTGGACGAGCTTGGTGTTTGTACCTGCCTGAATAGCGTCGTATTCAGCCTGTTCACTATCACCATAGCGATAAGCAGCCTTTGCAGTCAGCTTGTACTTACCTGCGGGCAGGTTCAGGATGGTCTGCTTGAAGTCGAATGAAGCAGCATTGCCTACCTTCACAATACCAGACCCGTCAATACCCTTCGTGCCGGCATCGTCAAAGCCCTTTGTCTCTTTGTCGGTCAGGTTGGCATTCACAATGTAAGAAGTGTAGTCGTCGCCAGGCTCTTCAGCCGTAGCTTCAGCAATGGTCCAAAGACCGTTCTTTGCCTGGTTCTTGTCTGCATAAACAGTAGAACCTTCAGCTGTGCTGTCAAGACCTAACAGACCCTTGGCACCCTTGAACGTGTAACCGCCTTCAACGGGATTGACTGTCAAGACGTAGGCACTGGCAACGTCGGTTGTCGTAGCAAGAGTCCAGTTGTTGTCGGTTGTCTTGAAGATATACTCGCCGTCCTTGTTCGAAATGACATAACCGCCTTCAACGGCAGTGAAGTAAACAGTGGCGTTATGAGCAACGGTTACCGTATTGTTAGCGATGCAGAGGTTACCATCGGCTGTGGCGTTAGCAACATTATAGGCCTGACCGGCGGTGGGAACATTCATAGCGGGAGCAAATGTGCTGAGGATTGAGTTGAGCGCAGCAGTAGCAGCTTCAACAGCCTCCTTCGATTCAGCAGCATTATAGGCAGTCTGAGCATCGGCTATCGCAGCGATCAACGGATCAATCTCGCTTGCGGGATAGTAGAACAAACCTTCGCCCACAGCGTATGTGCTGGCCTGTGCCTGTGCTGCGGCAATAGCTGCTTCCAGCTCTGCAAGGGCTACGACTATCTGGTCGACCTCTTCCAGCTGGAGGTGGCTAATATAGAGGGCAGGGGTGTTGCCTGCTCCGAAATTGTTGCTGCCTGTGCCGTAACCGAAGCTGATGGTCACCTTCGTGGGCTCAGCGACATTGAAGAGGATGCTGTGCGTGGTCCAGCTTGTGGCACCTTCCATCCACTCGGTGCTTTCGTCGACATACTCCATGTCGCCGACAATCACTTTAAAGAGATTGTCGTAGACTGCCTTTGTTGTGCCGGCATTGGTGTTCTGCACGTCGTACGTAAGCTTATAGGCGCCGGCGGGAAGCTCAACGAACGACTCTTGAGTGAGCGAAGAGTAATTGGTATTCCAACGGCATTCTGTGCCTAAGCAATACTCTGTGGCAAGGTGGGTCTCGTCGACTGTTGCTGCGGGGTTAGAGCCCTGCACAACATACGTGCCAATCAGACCGTTGCCATAGTCACGATATTGGTCAGAAGCAACTGGCGTCCAATGCTCAGTAGAAGCAAAGTCCGTGTTGTAGAAGTATTGACTGATAAGGTCGGTTGCAGCCTCTTCCTCAGTATCCAGCTCCACCTTTGTGATGGTGAGGTTGCGGGCACTGATGGTAATCTTCGAGGTGGCTGCGATGGCTGCCTCGAAGGTGTACTCGAGGGTACCGGCATCGGTCACCTCTTCCCATGCCTTGAGAGGCTCGTTGGCCTCGTCGACGAAGATGCGAACCTCGGCCGTGCGGCTGATGTCGCGCATAGGTGCTGCTGCACGAGCGTTGTCCTGGAATGCCGAACCAGCCTTCTCGTAAGTGATGATGAGCTTGTCACCAACTTTCACTGCTGTGCCGGGCAAATCGATCTGCCCAAACTCTTCAGTGTCGAACGTCTTGCCCTCAGACCAAAGGGTCTTTGTGACCTGTACGGTCTCAGCGAAAGCAAAACCTGCCACAAGCACTGCTACAAACAGAGCCAAAGTGACTTTTGTCTTGTTGAAAATCTTCATAAATTGTTAGTTTTTAGTTAATGAAATACAGAAAAAGTGAGCAAATATACAACTTTTTATTTAATTGAGATGCTTTTTTGCTCTTCTTTTTGTTTTTTTTAATATTACAACGATGTCGGACATGTGATTGTCCAGCATAAGCACAACCACATTAATTTCTTGCGCGCGCATATATATAAAAAGGTGGACGTTACTTCTTGTGATTGACATAAATCAAAAGTGATGCAAAAGTGAGCGAAATACTGAAATTTTTCTTCAAAAAGTTTTGGTAGTTCCGAAAATAGTCGTACCTTTGCATCCGCTTACGAGGGAACGCCCCTTGGAGGCACCTAAGAAAGAGTTCTTTGAAAGACTTACATAGACAGAATGAAGTAGTACAAGAA
>JAFZIL010000041.1 GCA_017554385.1 Prevotella sp.
CAGGACCCGCCATCAGCATCACCAGTGCGGCTCCTGGCGAAAGCCCCTTCATCATCAGTGCCGCAGCCACAGGGATGCTACCCGTTGAGCAGATATACATCGGTACGGCAATGGCCAGTATGACAAGCATCTGCACGTGCGGCTGACTGCCGAAGGAAAGGAAGAACTCATCGGGCACTGCCACCTGAATCAATGCAGCAACGATAAGGCCGATAAGCAGTCGCAGGCCGATGTCACGAATCATATCATAGTAGGCATACTTCAGCACTCGCCAAATCCTGTTGCCTGTTTCTACTTGGCATGAGGCGGTGGTATCTTCCCTTATGTCTTCCTCACGTACCAGCCGGTTTACCAACAATCCGCCGCAGACACCCGTAATGAGTGCCGCTACAGGACGGATGATGGCAAAGCCCAGTCCCATCAGCGAAAACGTGGCCAGAATGGAGTCGATGCCGGTCTGTGGTGTGGCAATGAGAAACGAAGCAATAGCTCCTTTCGATGCCTTCTCGTTCTTCAGACCTATAGCGGTGGGAATCACGCCGCACGAACATAGTGGCAGGGGTACACCAAGCAACGCTGCCCAAAGTACGGACAGCCTATTGTTGCGCGACAGATAGTTGGCATAGAACTTCTGTGGCACAAACACATGCAGCACCCCTGCAATCAGGAATCCTAACAGCAAGTAGGGAGCCATCTCGCAAACCACGTTCAAAAGCGATGTAAAGAAACTCTGTAGATCCATAACCATACTGCAAAGGTACGACAAATCTTTTGCAATTTAGTTGCAATGACAACAATTTTAAGGTTTCACACCAAGAATGGTGGCGTATGATGGCTTCTTGCGATGGATTTCTGTCTGTGTGAACCCTGCATCATCGAGAAATTGCTTTAGCTGCTCAGGCGTATAGGCAGTCATGCCTTCCACAACATGTGTCCATTTAGAGTCTGTATCGACCACCTCAACCATGATAGCGAAATGCCCTTTTGGCTTCAACACCCTACAAACCTCCTGCAGACAGTTGGGCAGGTTCGGCCAGAAATAGACCGTCTCAACAGCTGTCACAAGGTCGAACTTTCCGTCTTCGTAGGGCAGTTTCTCTGCTGAGCCTTGTTGCACAAATACCTGTTTGTCTATCACGTCGGTATTGACCTTTATGGCTTTGGCCACACTCTCCTCAGAGATGTCGATGCCATAGACTTTGGCTCCTTGGCTCCTTTTGAGAAGCCTTTGCAGTGTCGCCCCGCCACCACAACCGATATCGAGCATTGTCCACCCGTCTTGCATATCAACAAGGTTCAAGCCCCAGTTCGTGAGCGGTGCATGACACAAATTCATGAACTTCAGCATAGCGCGTCCCATCCGTCCCTTCGGGTGGGCACAATTAGTGAAAAGTGATTTCAATAGTCCCATAACACAAAAACTAATCATTCATTCTGATTTGATGCATTTGGCAACCAAACGTATGCCAAGATAACCCATAAATGCCGTGACAGCAGTAATAAGTAATAGTCCCCACCAGTTGGCCAAAAGCATAAGACCATCGGCATAATCAATTCCCAGTTCCTCGGCGGCACCCTCATGATACCACTGGGTGCGCGTCCAAAGAGGGAGCAGCCAACTGATGACACCGATGGCGAACACGGGATAGGTATAGTCAAGGCGGTCCGTGAGTTTCCGAACGATGTCAGAGACCACGCCTGCAGCTGTCATGATACCAAGGGTAACGACGTCGCCCTCACCAGTAACGAGCAGGAAAAGACCAAATACCAATGCCAACAGTGTACCTGCGCCGAACTTTGGCCAGCTCATGGCCACATGATAATAAGAATACGCTCCAATCAGGGCTGCCAGTGCAGGAAAGCCTACCCAGCAGAACGGATGGAGATAACCAAGAAAAGCTGTCGCGAATACCGTCACAACGTACAGGGCCGTGAAACCCAGAATACTGAAATAGTTGATCTTGTTCATAATTGATATAATTAAATTAGGGTGCTTGCCTCACGGCTGACACCCCTTACTAAACTAAACAAATACTCTTTATGAATGTTCATTGTACCTGAAATGTCTATTGTGCATGCTGGCATTTCTCGCATCGGCCCTTACGTTCGCAGTATCGTTCACATTGGGCGCAGATGTCGTAGCCAAGCATAGCCCCAAGGATGAAGTCCTCTTCGGGAGTCAGCTCATTCAGCGGACGGGTGACAAATAGACGGATGGCATCGAGACACTCCTTGCGACCAAAATAGACGTTGACATTCTCCTTGCCTGCGGGCTGTACCACGTAATCGATGGACTGGCGGCACAGTCGATTCGTGGCAAAAGCCTCGAAACGGCGGTTGCAGGTAAAGAGAATCATCCTGCGCACACCTTTCTTATATTCATAGATGTGGTTCATCAGCACCTTCATGGCGGGGGACATTGCCTCACTTGTCATTTGTCTTTCAACCGTCTGCTGCATACACTGAAAGTTTAAAGGTTTGGAGAAATCTCGGCTACCCATGCATCAATGCGAGCATCCGTCTTGTCATCCTCGTTCACATCGTCGAGGGGCAGACCCACGAACTTGCCTTCCACAACTGCTTCGGAGCCATCAAAGGTATAACCGTCTGTACTAACAGCACCCGCGAAACGGGCACCGCTTTCCTTGATGCCATTATACAACTCGCCGATGCCACCTACAAAGGTGTCACCATACGACTCGCAGTCGCCACAGCCGAAGAGGGCTATGGTCTTGTCAGCAAGATTTGCACCCTGCAGCACTCGCAGTCCGTCGTACCAGTCATCCTGCAACTCACCAGCCCCCCATGTCGAAGTACCAAGAATCAGGTTCTGGTTGCTTTCTACAACATCAGCTGTCAAGTTCTGCACATTAATGGCCTCGCAGCCAAGTTTCTGGGCTATCTTCTCTGCGATAGCCTCGCATGTTCCTGTCGAGGAACCAAATACTACAATAGTTTTATTCATTTCTATCTTATCTTAAATGGCTAAAAAATCTGGGTGCAAAGGTACGGCGATTCAGTGAACTGTGCAATACTCAAAAGTTAGGCTTTTTCTCTGCCGTATTACCCAAACAGCATCCTAAACCAATTAATCATAAGTAGGTATTATCTCCTAAATAATCACAAAAGATTTCTCCGTATCAC
>JAFZIL010000042.1 GCA_017554385.1 Prevotella sp.
ATCTGTTTCAAGATCAACACCACCGAGCCGGATATGGAAAAAATTCGTCCGCTGGAGGAGCAACTCTTCGACGGCAACCTTGACCAGACGAGTTACCTGATGCCCCCGCTCCAGATTGACTTCGCCTGTCAGATGAAGATTGGTCGCGGCGTCTTTGTGAATCACTCGCTGACCTGTATGGCTGCAGGCGGCATCACCATCGACGACGGCGTGATGATTGGTCCCAACGTGCGCATCGTCACCGATAACCACGACTTCGAGAACCGCATGGTGCTGCGCTGCAAACCCGTCCACATCGGTCGCAATGCATGGATTGGCGTGGGTGCCATCATCCTGCCAGGTGTCACCATCGGAGAGAATGCTGTTGTAGCAGCGGGAGCAGTAGTCACAAAGGACGTAGCCCCCGGCACTATTGTTGGCGGCAATCCCGCAAAGTTCATCAAGGCTGCGATATAGTGAGAGTAGAGCGATGCTTGCATCAGCTCTACCGAGCGTGAGCAGGCTCGACCAAAGGTCAAGAATATATAATAATAGGAGGACAAGACTATGATTTTCGACAGAAACGAGAAGAAACAGGTAGTGGCACTGCTGGGTGCTGGTAGTATGGGAACAGCCATCGTGCGGCGCATTGCGGCAGGCAAGAAGATTCTGTTGGGCGACATCAGTGAGAATGCACTGGAGCGTGTCAGCGATGATTTCCGCCGTAGCGGTTATGACGTGGAAACACAAGTTGTAAATGCGTTGGAGAAAGAGAGTGTCGAGGCTTTTGCCAAGAAGGCAGCAGAACTCGGCCCCGTGATGTACTTCATCGACACGGCTGGTGCATCTCCAAATCAAGCCTCACCGGAGCATATCGTCGCACTCGATATGGTAGGCACGGGCTATGCCGTTGATGCCTTCGGACAGGTGATGGCCGAGGGTGGGGCAGGACTCATCATCTCGAGTCAGGCTGCCTACATGTATCCCATCCCCAATGAGGATGAGCTGCAGATTGTGAATGCCACCACGGAGCAACTTTCTGAGCTGCCCATCGTCAAGAATGTGGCCATGCAGAATTCTGGCTTTGCCTACATGATTGCCAAACGTGTGAATCACCTGCAGGCGCAGCGTGCAGCAGCCACCACATGGCGTGAGCGTCGTGCCCGCATCAACACCATCTCGCCAGGCATCATCGTCACGCCTTTGGCCTACGACGAGTTCAATGCCAACGGCGACGGCTATCAGGCCATGATCGATGCCTCTGCCGCACGTCGCGTAGCCACCAGCGACGAGATTGCCGATGCCGCATCCTTCCTCTTGGGCGAGCACGCCACCTTTATTAACGGCATCGATCTGCTCATCGACGGCGGTGTCATCCCCGCCATTCGCACGGGAATGTTCAAACTTCAAGGATAAACTAAGAATAAAATATGAAACTGAAATCAATCATCATTGCAGCCATAGGGCTTTTCTTGACTACGGGTTGCAATAGTCAGAACAAACAAGTAAAACAAACAAATATGGGTAAATCAATCGTTGTATTCTTCTCGCATGCAGGAGACAACTACGCAGTAGGAAACATTGAAGTGGGCAACACGAAGATTGTGGCCGACTATATCACGGAACTGACGGGTGCAGATCAGTTTGAGATTGTAACGCACAAGTACGACGGGATGGCCTATACGCCGCTGATCAACCTGGCAAAGGAAGAGGCAAAGAACGGTGAACTGCCGGAGTATGAGGGCGACGTGGATCTGAGCCAGTATGACACCGTCTTCATCGGTGGTCCCGTGTGGTGGGGAACCTATCCGCAGGTGATGTTCACCTTCTTCAAAAAACACGCTGGCGACCTGAAGGGCAAGACCGTCATCCCTTTCACCACACACGAGGGTTCAGGTCTAGCCAATTGTGTGGAGGACGTGAAAGCGGCCTTTGCAGGTGCTAACGTCACTAAGGGCTTCAGCATCTACGGCCACGAAGTGCGCACTGAAAAAGGAAAGGTGGAAAAGTGGATAAGAAGCCTCACCCCCAGCCCCTCTCCAAAGGGCGAGGGGAGTAAATAGTTCAATGGCCAAATAAATTGTAAATTGTAAATCGTCAAATAGTAAATTGTAAATCGTCAAATAGTAAATTGTCATGGTGGAATACATTAAATTAAGCAATGGCGTTGAGATGCCCCTATTGGGCTACGGTGTGTTTCTTGTGAGTCCTGAAGAGTGTGAACGGTGCGTGACAGATGCGCTGAGCGTGGGTTATCGCTTGATAGATACGGCTCAGGCCTATCAGAACGAAGAAGGTGTAGGCAATGCGTGGCGCAAGAGTGGTATCAAGCGCGAAGATCTGTTCCTTGTGACGAAGGTGTGGATTTCGAATGCCGGCGAAGAGAAAGCCGCCAAGAGCATCGACGAGAGCCTGCGCAAGTTGCAGACGGAGTATATCGACCTGCTGCTCATCCATCAGGCCTACGGCGACGTGTTCGGCACGTGGCGGGCTATGGAAAAAGCCTATCGTGCCGGTAAGGTTCGTGCCATCGGTGTGAGCAACTTCCAGGCAGGCCGCTTCTTCGACTTCGCCCACTATGTGGAGGTGAAGCCGATGGTAAACCAGTTGCAGTGCAACACGCTCATCCAGC
>JAFZIL010000043.1 GCA_017554385.1 Prevotella sp.
CGCAACAGATACAAAATCTTTGCCATAGTTGTGTGTGTTTTTGATGGTATTAGACTAACTTGCGGCGAACTTAACGGGTCGCCGACATCCCGTGTGTTTTTATCTAATTGAGTATGATGTGGCAGGCGTTTCTGCTAATGTGCGGGCTGGCACGGGGCCTGCCCCTACATTGACGACCTTCACTTTCGATGCTACAAAGGTACAAAAAATATCTGATATACGCAAATTATTTTGCTGATATTTAGGCTAATAAATGTTAATAGTTAAAGTAATACGAGAACTACTCCTGCAGCCGTTGAGAACTACTCCTGCTGCCGTTAAGAACTACTCCTGCAGCCGTTGAGAACTACTCATGCAGAATCCTGAACTTCTGTTGCACTGTTGGCGTTGCCGACACTGCTGGCGCTCGGCAAAGCTCAAACAAAAGTTTGGCTCTGCTCTCGCTGTTGCAGCGTTGCAGTGTTGCAGTTCTCTAAAGGGTATTCCCATACCCTAAAAATACTTCTATATTTATATATAAATATAGAGTTAATTTTTGACTATCGTAGAATCTATTTTGGAACTGCAACACTGCAACAACTGCAACGCAGCGAGAGTGTTGCTTTGTCTCCGTCCGTTGCTGCTTTATATTCTATCTGTCTGCGTAACTCACCAAACGACACATCGCTGACGGCTTGTGCCAATCGGTGATTCCGCGTCATGCCTTTCACGTTCAAGTCCTCAATGGCAATCTCACCATAATGAGTGGTGAGGACGGTCGTGACCTTGTGCAGAAAATCACGCCTGATGTTTGCCACACGGCCCTGCGCATGGGCAAGACGTACAGCCAGTTTCATATAATTGTTCGACTTCTTGGCGCCCTGCAATCGTTAGGCTTCAGTTCTATTCTATGTGCAATGGAAATCATATTGGTAACGATTATGCTGCAAAGATACAAATTAAAAACGATAACTGGTTATCAAAATACAAAAATATGCACTTTTTGTGTATTATCAATAATAATCTGCCTTATTTTTCGTACCTTTGCAGACAGATGGCGAAGCCACGAAATAAAAATGAAAAGAAATAAAATATGATACTCCCCACAATGACACCTGAGGAAAAGGTGAGGCAGATGGAGAAGGTGAAACCCTTCTTGCATGAAGCTGCGGTAGCTTGGATGAATCGCAATCAGAAGATTGTGTTCAAGACCAAGGTGTTTCCCACATTCTATTTGTTCGAAAGGAACTTTGACGGTATGGGCAAATGGACTGTTATTGTGGAGACAGAAAGCAAAGCGCTATTGAAAAAGGGTATCATCAACGTGATGGGTTATCAGACCTTTATTGTCTCTCATGCCAAGCTGGAGAGTAACAACGGCATGGGTATCTACCTGTTCAATGTCCACAACGAGGAGATTATCATGTGCAACGAGTTTCCTCCGCATTACTTCAACCAGTTCCGCAAGCGGTTCGTTGAGGCCAGAGGCTTGTCGCAGCCCGACTTTCCTAATCTTGTGAAGATGGTGCTACGGGAGCATCACGACGCGATGGATGAGACGATGACGGGATTAAAGGTGAAGCTTGATGAGGACGATCAGTTGTATTATGAGGAAACCGAAGAGTACAACCGTCAGGCTGGTTTTAAGAACCTGATTACCTATTCTCGCAATGGTATATCACTGGGGCTATCTGGAGCTGACCGCCGTTACTTCAACTTCACTACGTTTGTGTCTAACGAAATGTTGAAGGACAATCAGGTGGAGGCTCAGCAACACAATCTGAAAGAGCAGTTGAGCATCAGATACAAGACAGACCTTGATCCGTTTGCTCCACAAGAACACAAGTTTGAATTAGTAGAAGCCTCTACACGAGGTTATGGATTAAAAAAGAAGTAAACCTACAGACAGATGAAAATAGAGAATCCTGAATACACAGAAGTAACCACCCAATATGACTGGGGGGAGCAGACAGATGAATATGTGGTTCTGCCCAAAGGTTTGCCTGGCAAGCATGGCGTTACGATAGTGATGCTGAGCAATCTAAAATATTTCATCGAAATGTTTACGCTTGGCGATCCAGAACGCTATCTGGGTCCTTATGAGATCTTGGCAAAACTAGAAGAACGCATACGTGAAGACATGCAAGGTGGCGAGATAGAAACCAGTTTCCTGATTGGCTATAAACGAGATCCAATGGCAGACGGCGAAGTCATTTTCGAGTTCTCTCATTTTGAGGTGAACTCAGATACTGAGCCAGACAAGAACTACCATTCACTCTACATTTATTTTGAATATACAGGCAGTGCGTCATGAGTGATTTGTTAGAAGAAATATTCAGCCGTGCGGCTGCTTTTGAGACAGGTGGACGTCATATCGACTACATCAAGCTCGACATGACTACGCGTCAGGTGGAGGTGAAGTTGACGGCTGTACCTGGCGGAGAATACTATGATACCATTCTTGCCCAGCAGCAGGACACCATTCAACAGGCGCGGCAGGATCATGCCGTATGGACTAAAAGACACGGAGGTGGTGTGACAGAGGAAGACCTGACAGAACGTGTGGGGCTTATGCTGAAGAGTCTGCTCGACACAAAGTTCCTGCGCGACGATTATTACGAGATACCCAAATCAAAGCGTACAAAAGCCAAAGAAGAGTTGGCTGAGTTGGGATTGGAAGTGGATGAACTGACCTATGCTCAGATTCTTCGCTATGCACTGCTACGCGATATGGTGGGGTTCAGTATGGGGCGCTTTGAGTTTGACAACAAAGAGGCTATTGGTAACTATATGTATGAAAATCGAGATACTTACAGCGCCGCCCGCTATGGTCACTACTTTCGTTTTGAGACCACATTGGAATTGATTTACAACGATCTTGACCAATTAAAGAAAGCCCATCGTGACCGAGAGTTAGAAGATTGTCTCGTAAAAATGACTACCGACTTGGAACCGCTACGTGAACACGTTGTGTCGGACTTTTTCGAATGCTATGATTTGATGCTGGACGAAATTCTCCAAGTAGGTGACTTACAGAAGAAACTGAAACGTGTGTCACCTTATACATTTAAAGGTGGCTACAACCAGAAATTGACCTGTAACCTTGTGGGGGTATTGTGCCACGAGGAGGTGTATGATGTAAATCCCAAACAGGCCGATACATTAATTTACATCGAGAAGACCCACTATACCTATATTAATAACTATGCAAATTTCAACTCTTCAGATTCAGAACTGACTCGCGAAGAGGTTCAATCCATTAAGGAGATAATAAAGAAGCATACCTGATTTTATTTTTCGTTATTTCGAAAATCATAACTCACTGATAGTCAGCTGATAAATAATTATTATTTTTCGGCTGACTTTTATTTTTTTTCACTCTTTTGAATGTTCCTACCTTTGCACTGTCAACGTTTGATTGACGGTGCTCTTTGACATATTGGAACAAAACATTCGTGCGGAAGGCCGCACGACACACCTCTATACTTATGTACACATGTACGCGCGAACATTATTTGAATTATTCCATCAACTTAAAGGTCGCATAAAGGATGCGACGTGAAAATGAATTATTTAAACAACAATTTCTGAGTTTTGACGGCTGAGTGAGGGAAGAGTACCGGTTTAAATGAGCTCAACTAACTACTTCGCTCCTCCCGATGACTCAGGCTTAACAAAACTTTCAGAAATTATGGAAAAGATTATTATTTCATCAAAGAAACAGGTAATGCTCGACGGTCTTTTGACCTTAGGCTTGTTGGAGAACGGACTCCGCACGGCAGACTTCGCTTGCTGCGAGGATGTGGAAATGGATGCGTTCTCAGGAACTTTCAAGGTGCAGGGTATGCGCGACGGCAACGTCTACTTGACGGAACAGCCCAAGCGCGTGAGGAACAAAGCCCTGTTCCGCGATGATAACGCCTCGCTGTCGCAAGGACAGGATAAGCGTTGGTACTTCTATTTTTCGCTCGACGAGGATCAACTGGAGCAGTTGCCGGAGAAGCTGGTAAGGCAGGCAAGTGCGATAGCGCAAAAAGTAATACGAGAATTGATTCAAGGTTCAAGATTCAAGGTTCAAGGTTAATAGATATGGTAAACTTGGTATACAAAGTGGGCGGCGAGAAACATTGCCGCCCCATTAAGAGCCTCGAAGAGCTGATGGCTGCTTGCAACACCGAGGAGAACATCCGTAACTGGAACAACTATCGCAGTACAGGTGAGGACAGATTCAAACATGCGCTGGTGCAGGTGAACTACAACTGTCAGGTGCCTGAGGGCGGATTGCTGAAAGGCATCAAGACGGTGAGTCCGTTCTTCTTCTACGACATCGACTGCGGTAATCGTGAGGAGTGTCGCCGCATTATCAGTCAGCTGCTCAGTATGAAGGATGAGCTGGGGTTGGTAGAGGTGGCTGAGTCGGCCAGCTATGGTGTTCATGCTGTGGCCCGAAGAATGCCTGGACATACTATCTTGGAGTGCCAGGTTCGTCTGTCGATCCTGACGAAGACGGAAATGGATACGAATAACAAGGAGAACAACCGTGTGGTGTTCCACGGACCTATCGATGCTGAGACTACGCCGCTGCTGGATGAGGCACTCTTTACGGAGTCGCTATCTGACGAAGAGGCTGCTGCTGAGTATCTGCGCTTAAAGGAGCGTGAGGCTCAGGGACAGGAAGAGGTGCCGCCGGGAGCCAAGAAGGCTAATAAACACTATCGTCCTTGGGAAGAGAGCGAGTGTAGAACGGAAAGTGTAGAGTTTGCTACCGCCAATGATGGTAGTGAAGATTCTGCAGCGGAAGCAAACTCTAAACTCTACACTCTAAACTCTGAACTGAGATATAACGGGGTGCTGTTTAAGGACATCATCGCGAAGTATTGGGAACTTTACAACGACGGTAAAGAGCCTACAGATGGCGACCGAAACGTGCTGACGTTTGAGTTGGCGGTGACCATCCGTAGCATCTGTGGCTATTCGTTGGAGAAGCTGCTGACGGTTGTTCCTAACTACTGGAAGAAGCCTGACGGTACTTGTTCGCAAGAGGATTTGGCCGAGTGGCGCAAGACCATTGAGAATGCGCTAAAGGAGCCTCGCAAGGGTATGCCGTACCGATTGAAGCAGGTGTTGCAGGCGCTGAAATCGCAGGCTGGTGTGAAGGCTTGTGGTGGTACGCTGACCACGCCTCCGCCAATGCCGAAGAAACTGCCGCCACTAATCAAGCTGCTGACGAAGAACGTCCCTTGGTTCTACAAGCCTGCTGTTGCTAATGCGGTGTTTCCGGCACTGGGCGTTCATCTGCACGGCGTAAAGTTCAGGTATTGGGACAACGTGGAGCACGAGGCTACGTTTATGAACGTCCTGATAGGTCGGCAGAGTATCGGTAAGGGTACCATCAAAAAGCCCATCGAGTATATCATGGAGGACATCAAACAGCGTGACATTCCCAATCGCCAGCGCGAAGCCGAGTGGAAACAGAAGAACCCTGGGGCGAAGCAGAAGAAAGACCCGCGCCCAACGGATATCTGTATTCAGATGCTCATCGATAACCTAACAGACGCTGTCTTTAACCAGCGCATCGTGGATGCCAACAACAACGGTCAGCGATTCATCTACACCATCGTGGACGAGATTGAGGGTTTGAAGAAGGTGACGTCGAAAGGTACGGTTGATGAAGTGGGCTTGCTGATTCGTAAGGCATTCGATAATTCGGATGCAGGTCAGGAGCGTGTAGGGGCTGATTCAGTATCAGGAATCGCACCCTTAAGGTGGAACTTTAACGCCTCTACAACTCCGCCAAATGCCCGCAAATTCTTCTTCAAGATGGTCAATGACGGAACCGTTGGCCGACTGGATGTCTCGACCATTATCCGCAGCGATGATGACGATGATACGGCGCCTATCCTGGGTATTTACGACCACTTGTTTGCGCAGGAGCTGAAGCCCTACATCGACCGATTGGAGGCTGCCAACGGGCTGATAGAGTGCGCGCAGGCAAAGAAGTTGTCGCTCGACATGAAGCAGGAGAACAAGGATGCCGCCCGGCTCTATGAGAGCGAGGCCTATCGCGTATTCTCGTATCGTGCTAACGTGATTGCCTGGCTGAAGGGAATGGTGCTCTATGTGGCTCACGGCTACAAGTGGAGTAAGGAGATTGCGGAATTTGTCCGTTGGACGCAGCAGTATAACCTGTGGTGCAAGATGTTGTACTTCGGTCAGCAGTTGGAGCGCGAACTTCGTGAAGAGGTAGAGATTCAGCGTCAGTCAGGGCCTCAGAACCTGCTGGAACTGCTGCCCGATGAGTTCACCAAAGAGCAGTACTACCAGATGCGCCAGCAACAGGGTAAGACAGGGAGTGGCGACGGTACGCTGCGCAGTTGGCAGAGTCGCGGGTACATCGCCTACGACGAGGTGACTGGTCGTTATTGCAAGACGGAAACGTATAAGCAAAAATTCGGAGGAAAGGTATGATTGTAATTCAAAAAAAAGCATGTTTCGTGCAGCTCTGGCTTCGGCTGGAGCGCACGAGGCAGCTCCTCTACAGAGATACTGCCTCACCGGCATCGTCGGATCTTATAACTGTTGCAGGCGGGCGATGTACTTGCCAAGGATGTCGAACTCGAGGTTGACTACCGTTCCTACACGGATGTCCTGGAAGTTGGTGTGCTCCATCGTGTAGGGGATGATGGCTACCTGGAAGGAGTTGCTGGTGGGATTGCAGACGGTGAGCGAGACACCGTTGACGGTGACGGAGCCCTTGTCGACGGTAAAGTAGCCCCTGAGGGCCATATCGCGATTCTCCGGATATTCGAAGGTGAAGTAGGTGGAGCCGTTGGCATCTTCCATCTGGGTGCAGGTGGCCGTCTGGTCAACATGGCCTTGTACGATGTGGCCGTCAAGGCGTCCGTTCATCAGCATCGACCGCTCGACGTTGACCTTGTCGCCTACTTTGAGCAGCCCCAGGTTGGTGCGGTCGAGCGTCTCCTTCATAGCCGTAACCACATAGCGGTCGCCTTCGATGCTGACAACAGTAAGGCATACGCCATTGTGGGCTACACTCTGGTCGATACTCAACTCGCCCGCAAAAGAGCAGGTGAGGGTAAAGTCGATGTTGTCCCTGTCCTTGCGGATGGCTGCCACAGTGGCAAATTCTTCGATGATTCCGGAAAACATGGTGATGGTAGTTAGGAGTTAGGAGTTATGAGTTATGAGTTGTCAATTCTCAATTAAAAAAGTGGGGCCGTAAGGGTGATGTGATGAAAACTCCTTTATTACAGGTTGTGGGAACTCGCCGTCTTTGTAATCCGCCGGCAACTGAATGCTTGGTTAGCGGCCCGCCATTGACAAGCGAAGATGTCCCGGTTTTCATGAGTTATTTGATGAGTATCCCAATCTAACCAATACGGCCCCGTGGGTCTTCTGTTTGTTGTTGTCGGCAAAGTTACGAAAAAAAAGTGAAAAGGGAAAGTGAATAGTGAAAAATTTGCTTCCACCGTAACATTTTCTCGCTTTTTTTCCGTAAATTTGCAGGATGATGAGAAGAAAAGAAAGATACGAGGCTGTGCTTGCCCGTTTCCGTGAGCAGATGCCTGAGGTGAATACCGAACTGGAGTTCGGCAGCGTGTTCCAGTTGCTGGTTGCGGTCATTTTGAGTGCCCAGTGTACTGACAAGCGCGTGAATCAGGTGACGCCCGACTTGTTTGCCCGTTATCCTGATGCGTATTCTATGGCACAGGCCGAGGCCGACGATGTGTTGGAGTATATCAGCAGCGTGAGCTATCCCAATGCGAAGGCCCGGCATCTGGTAGAGACAGCTCGCTTGCTTGTGAAAGACTATGGCGGTGAGGTGCCAGACGATATGGACCAGTTGCTGCGGTTGCCAGGCGTGGGGCGCAAGACGGCCAACGTCATCCAGGCTGTTGCTTTCGGTCAGGCCGCTATGGCTGTCGACACCCATGTGTTCCGCGTGTCACATCGGTTAGGGCTGGTGACGAAGAACGATACCACACCACTCAAGGTAGAGCGTCAGTTGGTGAAGTATATTCCTGAAGCTGACATTCCTCGTGCCCATCACTGGCTGCTGCTTCATGGCCGCTATGTATGTACGTCGCGCCGTCCTCACTGCGAGAAGTGCATGCTGGCGGACCTGTGTCCGAAGGTTTGAGGTTTGAGGTTTGAGATTTGAGGTTTGAGATTTGAGGTTTGAGGTTTGACAAAAAAATGCTACCGCTTCACAGATGGAAGCGGTAGCAACTTTTTTATGTTCTGTTATTTGTTGGCTTAGAAGAACAGGTAGCGGTTGTCCACCACGTTTGCCTTCTGATAGAGCTCCTGCATGAAGCGGCCTGCTGCCTGCATGGCCTGCTGGCGCAGCATGGACTCTTGGGTCTTGGCGTCGAACTTGGCACCCTCGCGCTCCTGACGGTTGATGACCTGGAACATGTAGGCACCTGCGTTACCCTTCACGGGAGCTGCGCTCATCTTGCCTGCCTCGGTGATAGCCACAGCACCGCTCAGAGCGGGCTCGCTGGCACCGGTAGCCTGAACGAAGACGGGAGCAGAGAAGGTGATCTGGGCAACAGTGTCGATCTTGGCACCCTGCTTCTCGGCATCAGCAATCGTCTTCAAACCTTCCAGCTTCTTAGACAGCAGCTCGAACTTCTTGTCGCGCATCACGTCCTGAGTGAGGACATCCTTCACGCTCTCCCAGTCGCGATAGCCTGCGGGATGAACCTTGGTGAGGGCCACCACAAGCAGGTGGTCGTTGTTGCCGCACTCGTAGAGGGGCGATACTTCGCCAGCCTTGGCATCGAAGATCCACTTCATAGCCTCGCGGGTGGCACGCAGGCCTGCCACGTTGTGCTCATAGTTTGCCATATCGTTGCGCTCCTGAATCGTGAAGCCGAACTTTCCGGCGTTCTGCTCGAGCGACTCGAGGGTCTTGTTCTCGCTGACATACTGGCTGAACTTGTTGTAGGCATCGCTGTAGGTCTGCTTCGAGAAGTCGATAGTGTGCTTCACAATGGCCACGTCGTACTTGTCGACCATGTGCTTGCGGTCGGTCACCTGCAGGATGATGTTGCCCTGGGTGAGCTCAACATTCTTCAGCTCGCCAGCGGCGGTGTTCAGAATAGCATTCAGGTAGTTCTTCGACTCAGCGTCGATGACTGAAGAGTTCTGGTACTGGGCCGAGGTGAGCCACTGCTTGGCACCTTCCTGACCATACTTGGTTGCGATAGTGTCGAAGGGAGCACCAGCCTTGAGGGCGGTGAAGATGCTGTCGGCAGTCTTGCGGGCAGCGTCGATAGAAGCACCACCTACCTGGATGACACGGAACTCGATGGAGTCGGGCTGCTGGCTCTTGGCAATGAACTTCACAACGTTCAGGGTATTGTCGCTCTTCGTCTCGAAGGGAGCCGAGGTCTCGCCAACGCTCATGGAATCGATGCGGGCTGCAATGTCAGAGGGCAGGGCTGCGCGGGTTACGGGCAGGCCGAGATAGGCTGCCTGCGACTGGTTCTTGCGAACGACGTCGGCGGGAGCCATGCCTTCCTGCAGCTGCTTCTGGGCTTCCTGCATGGTCTGCATCAGCTTGTTGCGGTCGTCGGCAGAGGGAACAACCTGGTAAGACACGTACTTGATGTCGCGGGTCTCGACGTACTGCTTGTACTGCTCTTTCTTCTCGTTGTACATAGCTTTCAGGTCGGCATCCTCGATCTTCACGTCGTTATCGTTGACTGTGGAGTAGGGAAGAGAAGCCAACAGGACGTTGCTTTCAGTGTTCTGGTCGGCGAAAGAAGCCTTTGCAGAGACGGGGTTGCTCAGGAGGCATCCACCCAGCAGGGTCTGATACTTCTGGGCAAGCGTCTGCTGGCGCAGCTGCTTCTCGATGAACTTCCAGTATTTGTAGACGCTCTGATACTGCTCGGCGAGCTGGGGGTCAGAGGTTTGTGCCTGCTTGTAGTCGTTGAGGAACTTGGTGAGTGCCGACACGTCGAAACGACCGGTCTGCTGATTGACGAACGGAGTCTGAGCAAGCATGGGGTTCGTACCCTCACGCAGGATGTTCTGCATCTCCTCGTCGGTAACGGTGAGACCCAGCTTCTCGGCTTCCTTCTCGATAATCTTGCCGGAGATAAACTGATTCCACACCTGATCCTTTACTTGGTTGAGTTCTTCCTCGCTCAAGTTCTCACGTCCCTGCATCTTCATCACTTCCTGATACTCGTCAACGAGTGCCTGGAACTCCTGTACAGAGATTTTGTCACCTAACACTTGACCTACCTGCTGACGCTGTTCGTTCTGCGTGGCTTGGCACGAGCGGAACAGCTCTTCAGCAATGAAGGCGAACAGGGCCAGACCAATCACTGCTACCAGTGTGGGACCCCAGCTTCTGATTTTTCCAATTGCTGCCATTTAATTTTTTGACTTTTTAATTATATTAATTCTTTAATTTTTCAAATTCAGCCGACAAAATTACTAATTTTACGCGAAATAACTGCACGATTTTAAAAAAAAATAGCATTTCTACCGTCTTTTGCACCTTCTTTCTCCTTTTTTCACACGTTTATGACATCATAACTCGATAAAAAGGCAGCATTTTTCGTATTTTTTCGTAACTTTGCAGCTGAAAGACCAAGATAACTGAAGACCGACAATATGGATGGAAATGTGATTCAGATACTATGTAGACAGGTGGGGCACTACAAGTGGGCTGCCCTTGCTACGCCTATGCTCATAGCCCTTGAGGTGGTGATGGACGTGCTGATACCCTATGTCACGGCATCGCTCATCGACAAGGGTATCAATGCAGGCGACATGCAGGCCGTCTATCGCTATGGACTGATGATGATAGGGATGGGGCTGCTGTCACTCCTGTTCGGCGTGCTGGCTGGCCGCGTGTCGGCCTATGCCTCGACGGGCTTTGCCGCCAACCTCCGCAAAGCGATGTACCGTAACGTGCAGACATTCGCTTTCAGCGATATAGACAAGTATACGACGGCAGGTCTTGTCACCCGTATGACTACCGATGTGCAGAACCTGCAGCAGGCATTCCAGCAGATACTGCGTATCACCGTTCGGGCACCGTTCCGTCTGCTGCTCAGCATCGTGATGTGTCTGCTCATCGATGCCCGTCTGTCGCTGATCTTCATCGTGGCCATGCTGGTGCTTTCGGTGTCGCTGTGGCAGATTATCTCAAGGGTGTCACGGCTGTTCAGTCAGGTGTTTGAGCGCTACGACGCACTGAATCTGAGCGTTGAGGAGAATGTTCGTGGCATCCGTGTGGTGAAGGCTTTTGTGCGCGAGAAGTATGAGAACGAGAAGTTTGCCCGTGCTGCCGGTGCACTATATCAATTATATGTACGCGCGGAGAGCCTCATGGCGCTGAACCATCCTGTGATGAACCTCGTGGTCTATGGTTGCATTATCGCCCTGTCGTGGTGGGGAGCCCATTTTATTGTAGGTGGTACGCTGACGACGGGTGAGCTGACATCGCTCTTCACATACGTTATGTCGATTCTGCAGGCACTGATGATGCTGTCGATGATCTTTGTCATGCTGACGCAGAGTGCCGCCTCGGCCCGTCGTGTCAGCGAGGTCATCAGTCAGCAGCCCAGCATCCGTAACCCAGAGCAGCCTGTGACGAAAGTCGCTGACGGCAGCGTGGAGTTCCGTGAAGTGCGCTTCGACTATGATTCGTCCGATGAGCCCACAACAGAGAAGAAGCACAAGCGCTCAGCCCTTTACAACGTATCGTTCCGCATTGAGAGTGGCGAGACGGTAGGCATTATTGGTGGTACGGGCTCGGGAAAGTCGACGCTGATTGCATTGGTGAGCCGACTCTATGACCCCACTTCTGGTGAGGTGTTGGTGGGAGGACGTGATGTGCGACAGTACGACCTGACCACGCTACGCAGTGAGGTGAGTGTCGTGCTCCAGCAGAACACGCTCTTCACCGGTTCGGTGATTGACAACCTGCGATGGGGAAGGGCTGATGCTACGCTCGAAGAATGCCGCGAAGCATGCCGGATGGCACAGGCCGACGACTTTGTCATGGAGATGCCACAGCAGTACGAAGCGAAGATAGAACAGGGCGGAAGCAACCTCTCTGGTGGTCAGCGCCAACGTCTCTGCATCGCCCGGGCACTTCTGAAACATCCGCGCATCCTTGTGCTTGACGACTCGACCTCGGCTTGTGACATGCGTACCGACGCACTTATCCAACAGGCCTTCCGTGAGCAGCTGCCTCAGGTAACGAAGCTCATCATTGCCCAGCGCATCTCTACCGTATGCCACTGCGACCGCATCCTGGTTATGGACAACGGTGTGGTCACGGGCTTCGACACTCACGAACGCCTCCTTGCTACCAACGCCATCTACCGCGAAATCTATGACATACAGAAACAGGATAACGGTGACTTTGACTCCCCCTGACTTCCCCTAACTTCTCCTAACTTCTCCTAACTTCCCCTAACTTCCCCTCCATGAAGCAACCCTCGTTCGGTCCTCGGGGCCCTCATGCCCAAGCGGGCTTTCAGAAGATAGACAAACAACAGCGCGGCACGTTGTTGCGACTCACCCGTTATGTCATGAAGCACTACCGCTGGCATATCGGTGCCGTGCTTGTGTGTATCGTGGTGAGCAGCATCACGTCATTAGTGTCGACACTTTTCACCCGTACGCTTATCGATGACTATGTGGTGCCGCTAACGCAGACCGACAATCCTGAATATGCCTCGCTCCTGCAGACGCTCTTCAAGCTCGGAGCCGTGCTGCTGCTCGGTGTTGTCTGCTCGTACGCCTACAACCGCCTGATGATCCAGGTGTCGCAAGGCACGATGTTACGATTACGCAAGCAGATTTTTGAACGCATGCAGCAGTTGCCCGTCAGCTACTTCGACCAGCATCAGCATGGTGAAATCATGTCGACCTATACAAACGATGTAGACTCGCTACGCCAGATGATCTCTACCGCTATGGCACAGGTGTTTTCAAGCATCATCACCCTCGTGGCCACGTTCGTGTCGATGTTGGTGCTCAGCGTGCCGCTGACACTTGTCTGCGTGGTGATGGCTGCGCTGATGGTGAAGACCACCACGTGGCTCGGCACTTGGAGTCGCGGCTACTTCCGCATGCAGCAGGAGTCGCTGGCTCAGGTGAATGGCTTCATCGAAGAGATGATGACAGGACAGAAAGTGGTCAAGGTGTTCTGTCATGAACAGCAGGCCATCAGCCGTTTTGAGCAAATCAACGAGCAGCTGCGTTCGTCGGCTTGCAATGCCAATAAGATTGCGAGTATTGTCATGCCTGTGAACGGCAACCTCTCGAACCTGAACTACGTGCTTATCGCTGTAGTAGGTGCATGGGTAGCCCTCAACTCCCAGTTTTCAATTCTCAATCTTCAATTCACTATCACCCTCGGTACCATCGTTTCATTCCTACAGTTGAGTAAGAGCTTTACGCAGCCCATCTCACACCTGAGTCAGCAAATCAATTCGGTGCTAAATGCCTCGGTAGGTGCCGACCGTGTGTTTGCCTTAGCCGATGCCGAGCCGGAACTTGACGAAGGACGTCAGGTATTGAATGAACCGAAGGGCGATGTGGATTTTCGTGGAGTCAACTTCGGATATGTGCCTGAAAAACAAGTGCTTTACGATATTGATATCAATACGAACCCAGGCCAGAAAATTGCCTTCGTGGGTGGAACGGGAGCTGGCAAGACTACGGTCATCAACCTGATTTCGCGCTTCTACGACATCCAGAAGGGACAGATACTCTACGACGGTATTCCACTGACCGACATCCAGAAGTCGTCGTTGCGCAGCAGCATGGCCATCGTCCTGCAGGAGACACACCTCTTCACTGGTACTGTGCTCGAGAATATCCGTTACGGACGACTCGAAGCTACCGATGAGGAATGTGTGGATGCGGCGAAGCTTGTGGGTGCCCATGAGTTCATACGCCGTCTGGCCAACGGCTATCAAACCAGTCTTACTGGTGACGGTGGCAATCTCTCGGCAGGTGAGCGGCAGTTGTTGGCCATCGCCCGTGCTGCCGTAGCCAATCCGCCCGTTCTGGTGCTTGACGAGGCCACATCGAGTATTGACACCCGTACCGAGCAACTGGTACAGCGGGGTATGTTCTCACTGATGGAAGGGCGCACCACGTTTATCATTGCCCACCGTCTCTCTACCATACGTGGCTGTGACCAGATCATCGTGCTGGATCATGGACGCATAGCCGAACACGGTACCCATAAAGAACTGCTGCAGATGCGTGGCCTCTATTGGCAGCTATCTACAGCAGGTACGTATAGTGAATAGTTCGGATCTCAGTTGTCAGCAGATGCTCGACTGATACCACTGGAACAGACGGTTCACTCCCTCATCGATTTCGACCTTATGGCTCCATCCCAACTGGTGAAGCTTCGTGACGTCGACAAGCTTTCGTGGTGTGCCGTCAGGTTTCGTCGAATCGAACTCGATGGTTCCTTCGAAACCTACAGCGCCTGCCACTAACTGTGCCAGATTGTGGATGGTGATTTCCTTACCCGTTCCGATGTTGATGTGGCAGTTGCGTATCTCGCCAAGGGAGGGGATAGCACCGCCGCGTCCAGACGTGTGGTTACGGTCTACTGTTCCATCGGCTTTTGCACCATAGTGGACACTCGAATACTTCTCAATACCGATGATGTCGCTGAAGTTGACATTGAGCAGTACGTGTACAGAGGCGTCGGCCATGTCTTCGCTCCAGAGAAACTCGCGAAGCGGAGAGCCCGTACCCCATAGCACCACCTTATTATTATATATGCCGTAAGTGGCAAGGGCGGCAAGGATGTCCTCATGTGAAGAAGAGCCGGTAACGGTTCCCTCGGCAGCATTTCTGACGGTGACGGGGCGTTGGTTCAGGTCGTTGGCAATCTTTTCCCACGCACCGTCGTGGATGAGCTTGGCCAAATAGATCTTACGCATCATGGCCGGCATGACGTGGGAGTTCTCCAAGTGGAAATTGTCGTTAGGACCGTAAAGATTGGTAGGCATCACGGCAATGTAGTTGGTACCGTATTGCAGGTTGTACGACTCGCACATCTTCAGTCCTGCTATCTTGGCAATGGCATACTCCTCGTTGGTATATTCGAGCGGCGAGGTAAGCAGGCTGTCTTCCACAATGGGCTGAGGCGCCGCCTTCGGATAGATGCAGGTGCTGCCAAGAAACAGCAGCTTTTCGACTTTGTGTGCATAGGCCTCGCTGATGACGTTGCACTGCATCTTCATGTTCTGCATGATGAAGTCGGCGCGATAGAGTGAGTTTGCCATGATACCGCCTACAAAAGCGGCAGCCAGGACAACGGCATCGGGACATTCTTCGTCAAAAAAACGTCGAACGGCTATCTGGTCGGTCAGGTCAAGTTCCTGGTGGGTTCTTCCAACGAGATTGTGGTAACCGCGACTGTACAGGTTGTTCCAGATGGCAGAACCTACGAGTCCCCGATGACCGGCAATATAAATCTTGCTGCTTTTATTCATCATTAATCTGTGCTTTCAAGAAAAGCTTTCGTACGAAGCGCATGTCGTGCTTAACCATAATCTTTACCAGGTCTTCGAATGATGTCTTTCGAGGATTCCAGCCAAGTTTTTCTTTGGCCTTAGTGGGGTCGCCCAACAGCTGTTCTACCTCTGCAGGACGGAAATACTTGGGATCGACCTCCACGAGCGAACGTCCAGTAGCCTTGTCTATACCCTGCTCGTTGATGCCTTCTCCCTGCCATTCCAGTTCGATGCCCACTTCTTTGAAAGCCAGCGTACAGAACTCTCGTACGTTATGATATTCGCCAGTGGCTATGACAAAGTCGTCGGGTTCGTCCTGTTGCAGGATGAGCCACATGCACTCAATATAATCCTTAGCATATCCCCAGTCGCGAAGGGCATTCAGGTTGCCTAAGTAGAGCTTATCCTGATAGCCTTGGGCAATGCGTGCCGCAGCAAGCGTAATCTTCCTAGTGACAAAGGTCTCGCCCCTTCGCTCGCTCTCGTGATTGAACAAGATGCCGTTGCAGCAGAACATGTTGTAGGACTCGCGATAGTTCTTCATAATCCAGTAGCCATAAAGTTTGGCAACGGCGTATGGCGAACGGGGATAGAAGGGGGTCTTCTCTGATTGCGGCACTTCCTGCACCTTGCCAAACAACTCTGACGTAGATGCCTGATAGATGCGGCAGCTTTGAGCCAGGCCGCAGATGCGGACGGCCTCAAGCAGACGAAGTACACCGTTGGCATCGGTGTCGGCAGTATATTCGGGCACTTCGAACGACACTTTCACGTGGCTCTGTGCAGCGAGGTTGTAAATCTCTGTGGGACGGACTTCACCGATAACGCGGATGAGCGACGACGAGTCGGTCATGTCGGCCCAGTGAAGGTTGACCAGTCGTTTCTTCTTCATGTCGCGCACCCATTCGTCAAGATACAGGTGCTCAATACGTGCGGTGTTGAACGAAGACGAACGGCGCAACAGGCCATGAACTTCATAGCCTTTCTCTATCAGGAATTCTGCCAGATAACTTCCGTCCTGGCCGGTAATACCTGTAATAAGTGCAACTTTTCTATTTGAGGTCATAAGGGAGTGTTTCAATGTTGTCGAGATGATTAGTTCTCGCCCGAGAACTGCTTGATGCGTTGTTCTTCCGAAAGCTTGCAGATCAATAGGGTGTCATTCTGTTCGGCCACAATATAGCCGTCGAGACCTTGGATGACTACTTTCTTCTCCTGGGTCGTATGGATGATACATCCGCGGGTGTCGAAAAGGCTGACGTTGTTGCCAATCACGGCATTGCCATAGAGGTCACGCGCTGTCTGTTGCTGTAGCGAGCCCCATGTGCCCAAGTCACTCCATCCGAAGTCGGCAGGACAGACAAATATTTCATCGGCTTTCTCCATAATGGCATAGTCGACAGAGATATTCTCGCACTGGGGGAATTTCTCGTTGATGACCTGCTGTTCATTCTCTGTGCCGAAAATAGGCAACAGCGATTCGAAGATCTTTGCCATCTTCGGCTGATAGACACGGAAGGCGTTGACGATGGTGGAGACGTTCCAGATAAAGATGCCGGCATTCCAGAAATAGTTGCTTTTCTGAATATATTGCTGTGCAGTCTTCAAGTCAGGCTTCTCGCGGAAGGAGTCAACCCGGAACACTTCCTTGTTCCTCAGTGAGCTCGACGAGAGGTCGGCCTGAATATAACCATAGCCGGTTTCCGGACGGTTGGGTTTCATGCCTAATGTGACAATAGCATCGCTATCGGCTGTGAACTGCATGCACTGGTTGATGACACGCTGGAATTCCTGTACGTTAAGGACGATGTGGTCACTTGGTGTCACCACAATGTTGGCCTTCGGGTCTTTTGACTTGATGCGCCAGGATACATAGGCGATGCAAGGTGCCGTATTCCTGCGACAGGGCTCTCTCAGAATATTCTGACGGGGCATGTCCGGCAGCTGCTCTGCCACGATGTCAGCATATCGTTCGTTGGTAACCACCCAGATGTTATCGGGAGCAACTAAATCGCCGAAACGTTCAACTGTTAGCTGCAACAAAGTTTTTCCACATCCCAACACATCAATAAACTGTTTGGGCTTCTCAGCCGTACTCATAGGCCAGAAACGGCTTCCTACACCGCCTGCCATAATCACCAGATGATTGTTCTGCTTTGCCATCGTGTTCCTTTTTTAGATAATAATCGGCAAAATTACACAAAATTACTGATATGAAAGAAAAAATGCCCCATATTTTTTATCGAACTGGTAAAAAACTGTGTTATTATCAAGGAATGCGCTATTCCTTCATGCCACGCATGGATAATGAGATGCGTCCGCGACGGCGGTCAATTTCAATTACACGCACCTTGACGTGCTGATGAAGACTGACCACAGTGTTCGGGTCCTTGACATATTTGTCGGCCAGCTGCGAGATATGTACCAGTCCGTCTTGATGTACGCCGATGTCGACGAAAGCTCCGAAATTGGTGATGTTCGTCACAATGCCGGGTAGCTCCATCCCTTCCACCAGATCGTCGACGCTCTCTATGCCGTGGGCAAATTCAAATTCAGTAATCTGCTGACGCGGGTCGCGGCCAGGCTTCTCCAGTTCCTTCATGATGTCGACGAGGGTGGGCAGGCCGGTTTCTTCGGTCACGTATTTCTCTATGTGAATGTTTGCCCGCAGTTCCTTTTTGCTGATCAGGTCGGCAACGGTGCATTGCTGGTCGCGTGCCATCTGTTCGACGACGCTGTAGCTTTCAGGATGTACGGCACTTCCGTCGAGTGGATTCTTTGCGTTGGGGATTCGAAGGAAACCGGCACACTGTAGGAATGCTGACGGCCCCAAGCGAGGAACCTTCTTCAGTTGAGCGCGCGAGGTAAAGGCTCCGTTCTCGCGGCGGTAGTCAACGATATTCTTTGCCAGTACTGGTCCTAATCCGCTGACGTACTGCAACAGATGGCTGGAGGCGGTGTTCAGGTTCACGCCTACAGAGTTGACGCAGCTCTCTACGGTGAGGTCGAGCTGGTTCTTGAGCTTTGACTGGTCGACGTCGTGCTGGTACTGTCCTACACCGATGCTCTTGGGGTCAATCTTCACGAGTTCGGCCAACGGGTCTATAAGCCTTCGGCCGATGGAGACGGCTCCCCTGACGGTGACGTCCTCATCGGGAAATTCATCACGAGCGATTTTGGAGGCCGAGTAGACCGATGCACCGTCTTCGCTCACCACAAAGAGACGTGGCTTCTCACCGTCAATCCCGTGTAGTACGTCTTCTATGAACGACTTTGTCTCCCTTGAAGCCGTACCGTTTCCGATGGCGATGGCTTCAACGTGGTATTGGGAAATCATCTGCTGAACGTGTACTGATGCCTGCATGGTACGGTTTACGGGAGGGTGGGGGAAGATGGCTTCGTGGTGGAGCAGGTTGCCTTGCTCGTCGAGGCACACCACCTTACATCCGGTTCTGAATCCCGGGTCGATGGCCATGACACGTTTCTGTCCGAGTGGCGCATCGAGTAACAGCTGTCGCAGGTTCTGCGCAAATACGCGGATAGCCTCGTCGTCGGCCTGCTCCTTGCTCAGGTTTGCGTATTCGGTTTCTATAGATGGTTTGAGCAGTCGTTTGTAACCGTCGTCGACAGCTTCGGCCACTAACTGTCCGCACGGTGTGTTGCCGTAGACGTAATGACGTTGCAACCGCTCTATGCATTGTTCATCATCAGGCGAGATGGTGATTCGCAAGATGCCTTCGGCTTCGCCTCGGCGCATGGCTAGCAGCCGATGGCTGGAGCAGCGGCGCAGTGGTTCGTGCCAATCGAAGTAATCGGAAAACTTGGCAGCCTCGTCAGTATCGGCCTTTGCCTTGACTACCTTTGACGTGATGACGGCTTCGCGACGGAAGGCCGATCGCACCTGCTGACGGCTACGCTCATCCTCGCTCACCATTTCCGCAATAATGTCCTGTGCACCTTTCAAGGCAGTGCCTACATCGCTGACGTCGCCCTTGACAAAAGTCATTGCGGCTCTTTCAGGATCACGCTCACGCTGCTTGAGCAGGATAAGTGCCAACGGTTCGAGTCCCATCTCGCGAGCCACCTGGGCACGTGTGCGCCTCTTGGGTTTGTAAGGCAGATAGATGTCTTCGAGCACGTTCGCATCCCAACAGTCGTTGATGCGCTGCTCCAGTTCTGGAGTCATCTTTCCCAGTTCGCTGATGGTCTTCCTGATGGTATCCTTGCGTTTCTGAATATCCTTCAGTCGGTTGTTCTGTTCGCTGATGGCTGCAATCTGCACTTCGTCCAACCCTCCAGTTGCCTCTTTCCGATAGCGAGCAATGAAGGGGATGGTACAGCCTTCCTCAAGCAGTTTCAGCGTACCTGCAACTGCCTTTTCCGAGAGGTTCAGACTTTGGGATATGAGTTTTGTAAGAATGTTCTGTTCCATTGTTGTTCGTGAATGTATGGGTAGATAATGGTTGTGCTATTGCAGTTTCGGTTTCAGCTCGTCAGGCGAGTCTTTGGTAAACATGTTCACTGCTGGTGCCTGTTCTGTGAAGAAATGGTTGATGGTTTCCGGCTTGAGAGTGATTTGTGGCTGGAAATCAGCGCTTTGCATGTAGGTAAGCAAGGCATGGCGCATTTGTCTGGCTACAGGACGTTCGTCTAAATGACTGTTAATGTCCATCGTTGTCATCAGCAGGCGACCTTGAAGCACACGGGCTTCGATGAGCATACCTAGCTTGCGCGATACGTGCCAAGTGTCGATAGGTTGTATGGGGGGCTGGTAGTCGGCAGGCAGCTCTCGCAGGTTCATCACCTGTGCCTTGTTGAGCAGTTCCCACCAGTTCAGGTTCGACCAGTCGTCGGTAGGGAAGTCGTACTTGAACAGCGGGTGTTCTTTTTGGATATAGGCTCCTGTGGTGTGAGGCGGGCGCATCTTGAACCATGACGTGTTCCAGAACACGGGCAGATAGGTTTGCTTGACATCGCTGCCCAGCTTTACCTTACCGGCAGCCGTGATAAGCACAGTGCCACCCTTGGCGAGCGTCTTCAGGGCTTTACTGTCCAATGTGTCGGCTATGTAAAACAATTTGTCCTTGATTATTTCTGCATCGTCATCTTGCTTTGCGTCGGGGTATACCCAGAAGTCCCAGTGGTTTTTCAGCTCCTTGCTGAAATGTACGACCAGCGTGAGCTTCGAGGGTTTGGTGATGGAGTCGAGGGGGAACGTGACGGTGCCGAGATCTTTTATTCTGCCCATGCGCAGGTTGCCGCGTGAGAGTCTTCCTCCGCTGATGATCTGGTTGCTGTCGTTACATATATAGTAAGAGGTGTTTACGTCGCCAATGGCTGAATAGAAGGCATTATAGGCTTCGACGGGCACACGGAGAGTGTCGCTGCTGGTGAAGACAAAGCGTGGGAAACGTGCCAATGCTACCAAGGGGCTACAGAACTCGCGCCACTGACTGGCTGAGCAATAGCCTTTCTCTCGCCAGAACACGTTGAGCACACCCGTTAGTGCCGTTCCCTGTCCGCTGTAGTCGTTGAGTCCCAGCAGCTGGAAACCGGCATAGTCGGGGGTACGCAGGTTACGTTCTATCTCGTACTTGTAGCAGAGCGTCTGCAGCATTCCGCTGGCGTGCAGGAACTTCTCGGCTTGCGAGGCCATCCCATTGTCGCGCAGCAGGTCTTGGAATATCTCGAAGTTTCGTGCCTTGTAGACACCGGTATACTGCGGAATCTCCTTGAAGTCGGGGAAGGCACACCACTGTCCCTTCTCATGGGTAATGATGGGCGACATGTTGGCCACCGTGTCCTTGTAGTTGCGAGGGAAATTGATGCCGTGAGCGTAGTCGTTGTCGCTTGAAGGCAACGACCTGTTCCACTCGTCGAGTCCTCGTGCACCGCCCTTTACGTGGTATTCAGAGCCGTTGTCCCATGCCCAGCCGCCACCTACCGACGCACCGCAATAGAGTCGTGTGGGGTCGTAGCTTTTCATCTCACTGACCCACTCGTTGCAATAGCTCACCCAGTCGCCTGCCGGTTCATTGCCTGCTGCCATCATTACGAACGAGGGATGATGGCCGTACTCGTCGATGATGCGCTTCGACTCTTCGAGCAGGTATTTGTCGATGGCCATTCCTCTGCGTAGCTTCACACCGTGGTTGGGCCATGAGGGGCCTTCTGGCTGCAGGTAGATACCCATCTTGTCGGCAGCCGAGAAAGCAGCTTCAGGGGGACAATAGGAATGGAAACGCATGTGATTGAGACCGTATTCCTTGCATTTTCGGAAAATGTTGAGCCACGTTTTTTCGTCGGTGGGAGGGTAGCCGGTCTCAGGGAAACAGCAATTCTCTACCGTACCGCGAAGGAACACCGGTCGGCCGTTGATATAGAACTGTCGGCCTTCGATCTTGATGTCGCGAAGACCGAAGGTGGTCTCGTAGCAGTCGTCGCCTGCCTCGACGGTGAGCAGGTAGAGATTCGGTCGGTACTCGTCCCAATAATGGGCGTTAAGTCCCAAGTCTACTTCGAAGGTACGTACCCTGCTGTAGGCTTCTGTCGATTTGGCGCAGTAATAGTCGGCCATGCCTGAATCCGAGAGGTGGCGTATGGAGATGTTGACATAGTATTCGGTTTGGGGCATGAAGCGCACAGGCGCAACATGGTCGCCCAGCACAACGACAACCTTGACTTTGTGGGAGGCAGCGTCGGGTATCACCTTCACATGCTTGATGTTGACCTTGTCCCACTGTGCCTGCAGCTCGATGCGGCCTGTTATTCCGTTCCAGTTGCCCTGTGTCTGGTCGGTCACTGAGTGAGAGTCCTGTCCCACGCACACGTTCTCAATACCGTTATACACGCGCACCTCGATGTCGTTCTTCGCTCCTACGTTGATATACTTTGTCACGTCGTAGCGGTGGGGAGTCGATAGTGACATCTGATGGCCCACCTCGTGGCCGTTGACATAGACGGTGGTTTCTATGTGTGGGCGCTCCAGAAATAGCGTGATGCGCTGGTCAGACCAGTTTCTGGGCACATAGATGGTGCGCCTATACCAGGCGTTGCCCACATAGTGGCGTTCTGGCGTAAGGAAGAAGGGGAACTTCATCTCGCCCTCTTTCCGATAGCGTTCCATGTAGGGGTTGTAGTAGTAGCTCGAGTCGTAGAGCGAGCCGGTCCACTGTGTCTTCACTGATACAGGGTGCCCCTTGCCGTTGGTCAGCATTGAGCCGGGCAGCATCACGTAATCGTCGTACTTGGCCGAGTCGCCCATGCAGAAGTCCCAGGCTCCTTCGAGTGTGATGATCTGTTGTGCCTGGGTGTTACTGCTTGAAAGCAGACAGGCAAGCAGCAAGAGTTGTTTGATGGTGGTTAGTGGCTGTTTCATGTACTATTACCTTGTTTTTTCAAGTCGCTTGATGTGTTTTCTGAGTTCGAACGCCCAGATTTTGTAACCTTCGGCATTCAGGTGGAGCCCGTCGGAGGTGAGCTCGCCGCGCAGTATGTTGCTCCTTCCGCGTGTCATTCTGCGGAACACGTCGACATAGACGATGCCGTTGCTTTCGCAGTAGGCGCGAATCAGCATGTTGGCCCAGGGAATGTCGTCGGTTCGTCCGCTGAGGGTCTTCCAGCGTCCGTTGCTCTCGTTGATGGGGAGTATGCTCTCGACGAATAGCTGTGTGGCTGGCGACTGTGCGCGTATGCTGTCAATGAGTGTGATCACCCGACCGGCTACCTGCTGTGCAGGCATACCGTTGCTCATGTCGTTGATTCCAGCCATGAGAAAGATGGCTCGAGGCTTGTAGGGGGTGATCTGGCAGAGTCGCAGTGTCATGCCTATGGTGTTGTCGCCTATGATGCCTCGATTCACCACCTTCAGCTCTGTCTGTAGCCGTTCTGCCCAGTTGCCGCCGTTCTCCGTGAGGCTGTTGCCCAGCATGACGATGGTGGTGGAGTCAATGTCGCGCAGTGGAGCAAACTCGGCCACTCGCCTGTTATAGTGGGCGAACGACTGGTAGCTGACTGTCTGTGCCTTCATCTCCTGTCCTGCAAGAGCAAGCAGCGTACATGCGATGATGATATAATGGTATGCTGTCTTCATTTGGCTGCAAAAATACGGAAAAAAAGTGGAACTGCCAAAAGAAAACGATGATAAAAAAATCTGGTCGACAAGTGCCGAAGCCTTGACAACCAGATTTGTATTAGTCAAAAACATCTAATGCTTTTTTACTTCATTCTTTTCATCACTTTCTGATAGTAGCGGTTGGTAGCCCTAAGGCTGTAATTCATTCCGCCGTTCCAAGAACGTATAGCCTTCTCGACGTTGTTCTCAGGATTGTGATGCGATTGAATAAGCAGGAACATCTCCTTCGACTTGGCGACGTTGTAGCGGTCGGCCAGTGTGAAACGCTTGTTGCTCTTGCGACCCTTCAGAATGTTGTTACACTCACGTACGAGGATCGGGGTAATTTGCATAACGCCTACCGAGTTTCCGCTCACGGCGTTGGGGTTTCCTTCGCTTTCAACCTGAATGATGGCTTCCATTACAGAAGTCCAGTCGAACTTCTCTGAGCTTTTGCTTCCATTAGTGGCGGCCAGGGCCGTCATCGGAATCAGTGACATGAATGTCAGGCTCAGAAACACATTCTTCACTAAATTCTTCATAATTGATATTTTGGGGCTTTCTCATCACGAGAAGCGTGTTATCCGCTGATTTTCGGGTGCAAAGTTATGAAGAATCAGTGAGTTAGCAAAATTTTTTTGCTTTTTTTATGGTTTTTGTGTGCGCACACTTAATCTATGTCAACGACAGTGATGCCTGCTCCACCGAATTGTACGTGCTCGTCTCTGTAGTGTGTAACGTTGGGAACGGTGGCCAGATATTGCCTGATAAGCTGGCGCAGAATGCCGCTTCCGGTACCGTGTAGAATGCGTACGCGCGACATGCCTACGAGTATGGCATCGTCAATAAAATAGGTCACGGCGTTGATGGCTTCGTCGCCCCTCATGCCTCTCACGTCGAGGTCTTGACGGAAGTTCAGCTTTCGTGAGTCGATGGCTGCCCTTGTGTCTTTCGACACGTTGGCATAGCTGCCCATGATAGAAGTGTTGCGCTCATCGTTCTTCGATTGCTCTTGCTTCGACTCTTTGGCTGCCTCAAGTCTTTCGAGGCGCATCTTCGTACGCATGGAGCCGAATATCACGGTAGCCATTTTCCCTTCGATGCTCTCGATGGTGCCTATCGACGTAAGCCCCTTGATACGTACGGTGGAACCATTTTCCAAGGAATGAGAAATAGTTAATGAGGAATGAGAATTGTTTGTACCATCATTTCTTGTTTTTACATTTTCATTATTCATTTCTGATTTCTCATTTTTCATTTTACGTCTCTTCTCCTTCCTCTCCTTGCGCTCCTGTATCTGGCGCATCTTTCGCTCTATTAGCCCGTCGCTGGCAGTGGTGTCCATGTTCTCCACTTCCTGCTTGAAGGCATCGAGCTCCTCGCGAATGCGGCGGGTAGCTTCCTTTTCGGCCTGCTGCTGGCGAATCTCGCGAATGACGTTCTCTATCTTCTTGTTGCTCTCGCGAAGCAGCTCCTCGGCCTCTTCCTTGGCACGCTGCAGTATCTGTTTACGCTGCTGGTCAATCTCCTCAATCGAGCTCTCGTAGCGGGCGATGCTTCCTTCCAGGTTTTTCTCGTGCTGGTGTATGGTTTGGCGCTTGCCCTCCCAGTAACGTTTGTCGCGAACGATGTCCTGTAGATATTTGTCGCTCTGAATGTATTCCGATCCCACAATCTCTGACGCGTCATTGATGACCTCCTCTGGAATGCCAGTCTTGCGGGCGATTTCTATGGCAAACGACGAGCCGGGCTGTCCGATGGAAAGTTGATAGAGTGCCTGCATCTGGTGGCGGTCGTAGAGCATGGCACCGTTGACCACGTCCTCGTGGTCGTCGGCAAAATGCTTCAGGTTCTGATAGTGGGTGGTGATGACACCGAAGGTGTGCTTCTTCCAGAACTGCTTCAGGATGGCCTCGGCAATGGCTCCTCCGATGGTGGGCTCTGTACCCCCTCCGAACTCGTCGATGAGTAGCAGCGACCTCGGGTTTGCCTGGCGCATCATCTGTTTCATGTTCATCAGATGGGAGGAGTAGGTCGAAAGGTCGTCTTCTATGCTCTGCTCGTCGCCAATGTCAATCATAATGTCGTTGAACAGACCGCATGTAGAGCGCTCGCCCACGGGTATCGAAAGACCGCATTGCAGCATATACTGTAGCAGACCTATCGTCTTCAGGCACACCGACTTGCCGCCGGCGTTTGGTCCTGAGATAATGAGGAGCCGACCAAGGGTCTTGTCTTTCTTCGTTATGCCGTTGTTGTGTGATTGCGTGCTGTCGTCTAACCGTATATCCAGCGGCACGGCCTTCTTTCCCTGCTTCGAAAGCGAGAGCTCAAGTAGCGGGTGAATGGCCCTGATCCAGTCGACGTGCGACTCGTCTACCACCTTCGGCTCAAGGGCTTTCATCGTCGTGGCCAGCGATGCTTTTGCGTAGATCAGGTCTATCCGTGCCAGGAACTGATACGAATCCAGTATCTCCTGAACATGCGGGCGCACTTCCTCGCTGAACACAGTCAGTATCCTGATAATCTCGCGGCGCTCTTCGGCCTCTAACTGTCTCACACGGTTGTTGGCCTCGACCACCTCTGTCGGCTCTATAAACACGGTCTTTCCCGTTGCCGACTCGTCGTGAACGATGCCGTTGATGCGCCTCTTCAGGTTGGGAGCCACGGGTATTACCAGGCGACCGTCGCGCATGGTGGGGGCTGCGTCCTTGTCTACGAGACCGTCTTTCTGCGCCGCATGCAGTATAGTATATAAGGTACGCGAGATGCTTCCCTCCGTCTTCGACAGCTCGTGTCGTATGCTGGCCAGCGTCATCGTGGCCGAGTCCTTGATCTTGCCGAACTTGTCGAGTATCGAGTCTATGCGACGAATCATCGCAGGAAACGTCATCACGCCTTCCGTCATTCGTTGTAGGGCAGGGTAGGGCTTCGCTTCGTTTTCCTCGCCTCGGTTCAGGTATTTCGTGATGTTGCTGATGGTCTCTAACGAGCGTCTGAGATTCCACACCTCGTCCTCCTCTAAGTGCGTGCCTTCCAGACGGATGCGCCATACGGCCTCCCTCACGTCGAAAAAGTACTGTAGCGGAAAGTCGTCGGCCTTCTCCTGTAGCTTGCGAAACTCGCTCACCTGCTGTAGCAGTTCACAAATCTCCACACAGTCAGTGGAAAAGGCCATCTCGTCGACCTTCTCCTTGCCAAGCGTGCTCAGACAACGTGCCTTCAGCAGTGTCCTGACCTCGTCGAATCCTATCTTTTGCTCAAAGTTTCCTGGATAAATCACGCTGCAAAGGTACAAAGAAGTTAAGAGTTAGGAGTTAGGAGTTAAGAGTTTTTATGACTTCGGCTGTTAAAATTACTTAACGAAAAGAAATTTCTCATTTCTCATTTCTCATTTCTCATTTTTTATCTGTACCTTTGCACCCGCTTTTCAGGCACTCAAGGAGAGATGGTAGAGTGGTCGATTACAACGGTCTTGAAAACCGTCGTGCTGAGAGGCACCGGGGGTTCGAATCCCTCTCTCTCCGCCAAATAGCACAAATGGGAACCTTCTGGGTTCCCATTTTTCGTACCTGATTACCAGCACCTTATTAGTTTAACCCGCTGAAAGCGAGGCTAATAAGGGGATGGACACCGCTGAAAATGCATACGGCATCATGGTTGGTCTTACGACATCATAAAGCCTAAATGTATTACAACCCCGACCGACAAAATAGAATTGTAATACATTTAATGATTTTTATATGAATAAGACACCATTAGTAGAATTTGTGTACAACAGACACAAGACGGCTTCGGCCACAAAAGAAGCAGCAGTTGAGCTGCGAGTTACTTTCGAAAGAAAGCAGAAGTATATGACTACGGGCGTCAGGCTCCTTCCGAAGCAGTGGCACCGTGGTACAGTAACTAACCGCGTTGATGCTATCCAGTTGAACCAGACACTGGAGAAGCTGATGATTGATGTGCGACAGGTCGTTGTCAACATGATGACCGAAGGTAGCATCGACATCTTCACCATTCCAGACAGGCTGAAACGATTGAGGTCTGGAAATCTTACTTTCCTCGACTTCTGTGATACACGCATGAAGATCCGTCAGTATGGCAAAGCTGTTGACAGTCAGGAACGCTATACCAGATTCATGAAGTTTTTCAGGTCTTGGGGAAAGATTGTGGAGTTCGAGGACATCACGGACTTGAACATCATTGCCCTTGATGAGCATTTGGCTGCGAGAGGCTTAAAGCCCTATTCGAAGTGGAACAATTACCATCGTTTCCTCAACTCTTTCATTCTTGATGCTATCGATGAGGGCTACGTAAAACGCAATCCTTACAAGTGGGTGCGCATAGAGAAGGAGAAATCGAAAGGCGGCATTGGCAAATATCTTTCACCTCAGGAGTTCGCCAAGGTGAGAGACATGGATTTGCCAACGGAAAGCCTACAGAGAGTTCGAGACCTATTCGTGTTTCAGACCTACACTTGTCTCTCTTATGTTGATCTGAATTCGTTTGATGCGGAAAAGATAGAGAAGGTTAAGGGTATGAAAGTTTATATAGGTACGCGCGCAAAGACGAGCCAGACCTTTACCATCCCACTTTTGAAGCCTGCTCTTGCAATCCTGAAAAAGTACAATAACCACTTGCCTTTAATCAGTAATGTGAAGTACAATGAGTATCTGAAGGTGGTTGCACAGAATGCTGGTATCGACAAACCCGTGAGCAGTCACTGGGCCCGTCATACCGGAGCCACTTTGCTTCTTAATAGTGGTGATGTCCCTATGAATATTGTGCAGCACATCCTTGGACATGCATCTCAACGTATGACGGAACAGGTATATGCCAAACGCCTCGACGAGTCCATTGTAGATGCTATGGCTAAGATAGATGGCAAAATTTAACTCTCGTTTCATCTCTGAATTAAGGTTTATAGTTACCATTCCTTTTTAATCCAAGAACGTCCCTATCTGGCGTTCTTGGATTTTTTATGCTCATTTCTGGTCTTATATTTTTCGTGAAACGTTAATTCACGAATAGAAATTTTCAGAAGTAGCCTATGTCTGAGATATTCACTTATTTTGCAGCAAAATTAAAAATAGAAGATAAGAAGATATGGACTATTTTAAACTAGATCCAAGTTCTATCGATGCTATAGCCTACAAGGCTGCAAAGATAGTTGTGAGTGAGTTAAAAAAGTGTGAGGAGCCTCAATTAGAGATGGTGCCTGTAAGTGTTGCTGCGAGAATACTCGGAATATCCGAAGATCACATGCGACGTATTAAGGACAAATTTCCTCATATCAAGAATGGCAACAACAAGCAAGGACGTTTGTTATTTGTTAGAGATGCATTATTGAAGGAATATGCTAAATAGAAGACGCATAAACATTATTTATTGGAATAATTTTTTTAAACAATGAAAAGATATTATAATTTTGTTCTGACCGAGAGTCAGATTGATTTTCTTGCCGAGAGCAAGAATGGTGTTAATATTATGAAGGTGCTGACTGTGTTGTTAAAGCACACATGTACTGATAGTGGTTACGATTATGCCAGACCAGGATGGAATTCTTATTTGCATTCAGGTCAGACATTAATATCCGATGCAGACCTTGCTGAATTCTGTAATTGTGATGTTGAAACCGTCTCTGACATTATCAGAATGTTGAATAATTCGGGGCTAATTTCAACAATGTCTAACAGCTCTGTCAGTATTCATACATTGCTGTTTCTTGATGAAATTCATGACAAAGGGAAGACTGTTTATAATTCCAGATGTCAAGATCAAAGACTGCGTGAAGAAGAGAGTATTTATCAGACCCAGATGGCATTGAAATATGCGGAAGTCAAAGTTGATAACATACCGCAGAATAATGCAAGCCACGGTCAGGAAAAGGCCTTCGAATGCCTGAGACGAATTAAGGAACTTGATAACAACCTCAGTATTCGTGACGAGGTAAAAGACAACTTGCAAGAAATGGGAGACAAATAGACTTAATGGCAGTCCCTTGCGGGCAAAGCGATTTAGCTTTGAGCGTAAAACACTACACCGAGGATTTCAGTCGAAGTGTAGATTGTCCGACGGCTTTTCAAGCCGTTGTTGCAAGAGGTACCAATGTCGGACGAAAACGGCAATACCCGCTTTGTCCATCCAATGGATTCTTGAACGCTCGCAAGCTCGCATTGGACTGCCCACGACACAAAAACGAAGCTTATTTTAGGATATGAGAAAGCGTATAATTCAGAGGAAGCCCCCGAGGCTTCATCATATTGACTACCGTGTCAATGACATCGAAGATGCCCAGATAGCGGAGAAGGCCGCTATGTGTGGACTTACTAAAGGCGACTACAGCCGCAGGTGTGCGCTCTGCCATGAGCCGAAGCTACATCTGACGGACAGTGAGATTGAAGCGTATAACCAACTGGCAGATGCTCGTGGCGATATGGTGCATGTCCGTAATGCCCTAA
>JAFZIL010000005.1 GCA_017554385.1 Prevotella sp.
GGCCTCCCCGCACGAAAGAACAACAGATTCAGAAAAAAGGACGACTCGGAAAACATGGACATACCCGTCATGCCACACCCAGGCACCGACACCCAGGCATCGCCATATCAGAGCCGTCAGACAAAAGAAATAACATAAAATTAAAACATTAAAGAACAATGAAACATCGATTTCTATACATCATGGCACTGCTGCTGACACTGGCCACGGGCGCATGGGCACAAGACCCTGACCCCATCGACCTCACGCCCAGTGCCGACGGTACGGTGTGGACACTCAGCACGATGCCCGAATACGACACGGAGCTGGAAGTGACATACTACACCGATGCCGAACTCGACCAGATGGCTGCCGATGAAGTCATCGCCAAGATAACAGCCATCGGCACCGTGACCTACACTCCTGAGAGCAAGGCCCTCATCGACGCAGCACGCACGGCCTACGACGCGCTGACCGCCGCCCAGCAGGCACTCGTGACAAACTACTCGACGCTGACCGATGCCGAGACCACCTACGCCACCGCTGAGGAGACCGCCTACACCGAGGGCGTAGAGCTGACCAAGAACCCCGACGGCACGTGGACACTCGCCGCAACTCCCGCCTACGACGTGGAGCTGGAGGTGGAGTATTATGAGCAGGTCGAGGATGTGGTGGCAAACCAGGATCCCGACAAGACGTCGGACTACTGGTGTACCTACTACAATCCCACTACCAACGTGAAGGTTAGCACGGCTGGCGTGTCGATATACAAGGCTGCGCTCAGCGGCGAGACACTGGCACTGAGCAAGGTCGACGGCAACGTGATCAAGGGCGGACAGGCCGTGGTGCTGAAGTCAACGGTAGGTGGTGAGCTGGAAATGGAGGAAACTCCCGACGACGCTACAGGCGACTACACGGGCAACGAGCTGAAGGGCACAACAGAGGCCATCAATGGCAACGGCAAGATCTACGTGCTGAACTACACACAGGAGAATGGTGTGGGCTTCTACCAGCTGTCGGCCAACGGCACGCTCGGCGCCAACAAGGCCTACTTAGAGTATAACGGAAGCAATGCCCGCGCATTCTTCAGCTTCGGCTTCGACGACGAGACGAGTGGTATTGAGAACACGAGTAGCACGGATGACACGAATCGTGGAGAGGTCTACGACCTGCAGGGCCGTCAGGTGAAGCAGCCCGCACGTGGACTCTACATCAAGAGTGGTAAGAAGGTAGTGATTAAGTAATAAAAAATGGAGGATAAAACTATGAAAAAGAGAGCATACAATAAGCTCGGGATGCAGGTGGTGAAAGTACAGATGGAGCAGCACCTGCTGGCTAACAGTGGCACCGAGAACATGGGCATGTATCAGAATCAGGTGAACAACGGCTGGTAAAAACAGCACGCCTATCATGTAGAAACCAAAGAGTGACAGGTTGTCAGTCAAACAGCCTGTCCTCTTTCTTATCATTGGGCCGGGCCATTTCCTGACAGTTCGGAAATCGACCCACGCTCGACCGCGATACAAAGTCGACGAGTTTGTATCACGAAACAGGCTCCATTGAAAATCCACAAAAATGGGGATTGTAGGATTGAGAAAGAAAGCGTACCTTTGCAGCCGGATTGTTCATAGCATTCCAAGTTTATCTGACTCCTATTACAATAATGAAGAAATCCGTATGCTGGCTCTTAGCCATTGTCATCACACTTGCGTTAAGCATATACCAGCGCATGACCGGCCCTACCCACCCCAAGCGCGTAACCATAGAACTGAATGGGGAGAGTTATAGCATCAGGCTGCCCAGAAGCGGTGTGCAGCACGATGAGGTAGTGAAGCTGAAAGACATTCCTTCGGATGCCAAGGCACAGATGTACTACCGTCGCTATCCTACGACAGACGACTACACCACAGTCGACTTCAGCAGAGGGGACGACGGATTGCAGGCCGTCTTGCCAGTACAGCCCGTAGGAGGGAAACTGCAGTATTACATTACCGTTGGAGACAAGGACTATCAGGCCGATGAGCCTGTGGTAATACGCTTCCGCAATGATGTGCCCGCCAGCATCTTGATTCCGCACATACTGCTCATGTTCGGGGCCATGCTATTTGCCGTCTACACCTTCCTGCTGGTCGTTACTCGCAAGGAATACCGCCGATGGCTGAAGATTACCGCTGGAACATTGTTCGTAGGCGGCTTCATCTTTGGTCCCATGGTGCAACATGCAGCCTTCGGACCGTGGTGGACGGGGGTTCCCTATGGTACAGACCTCACAGACAACAAAACACTCATCTCCTTCCTGTTCTTCCTGGCAGCCTTGGCTACCTTGAAGTGGAAGTACAACCGGTGGGTGGTTGCTCTGTCTGTGCTGGTGATGATTGCCGTCTTCACCATCCCCCATAGCGTCTACGGGTCTGAGTATGACTACACTACGCAGCAGTTGGGAACGGGAAAGTAGGTTGGAGTTATGAATTATGAAAATAAAAATATAGCTTTATGAAAACAAAAAAACTGATGATGATGACGCTGGCTGCCTTGGCCTTTGCGTTTGGTGTGTGTTCTTGTGGAAGTGACGACGACGAGCCCGATGTAGCTGTAGCTGCACAGGTTGCAGGTTCCTATACGGGCGAAGGAATTATGACAGTCATGGGTGAGGTTTTTAACAGCACCCCGACATACGTGTTTGAAAAGGCGACAGACGTGTCGCTCAACATGACGATTCCCGCAACGTCGGGCGGTTCGATGAATATCCCAGCCCTCCTTGTGAAGAATATCACGCTGAACAATAGCAACGATATCATCACAGGAAGGCTCGATTCTTACACGGGTACGGTGAATGATGGCAACGGAGCTTCAAAGTCATATACCGTCACTGATCTGACTGCCATTTTCAAAGACAAGGCCGTGGTTGTGTCGTACACATTGAAGTACGGCAATATGCCGTTTACCTTATCAGGACAGTTCACGGGTACAAAGAAATGAAGCCTTTTTGGGCAGAAAAAGGAGGTGAGTAGAAAAGAATCATGGAGCTGAACCGCATTCCACGTTCCCTTTTGGCTGGCATGGCATTGTCCATGCCAGTTATTGCACTCCATGCACAGACCTTCCGTGACTCAGTAGAGCTGAATCCGGTCGTAGTGACCGCATCTCATTCGCCCAAGGCCCTGAAGGATGCGCCTGTAGTGACACGGCTCATCACACTCCACGACATCAAGATTACCGACGCCACCAATATCCAGGACCTGCTGACACAGGAAATGCCAGGACTGGAGTTTGGTTTTGCCATGGGTCAGGAGACTTCGCTCAACATGGGCGGCTTTGGCGGCAATGCCGTGCTCTTCCTCGTCGACGGCGAACGAATGGCTGGAGAGACCATGGACAACGTCGACTACAGCCGCTTGAACCTCGACAATGTGGGTCGGATAGAGATGGTGAAAGGAGCCTCGTCGGCACTCTACGGCTCGAATGCCGTAGGCGGTGTCATCAACATCATCAGCCGCGAGAACCTCGAACCGTGGACTGCCAACGCAAACTCACGCTACAGCACCTTCGGACATGAATGGCGCAATGGTGCCAGCTTTTCGTTCAACACAGGGAAATGGAACTCACAGTCCAGTTTCCAGCATACAAGGATTGATCCCGTAGACCTGCCTAAGCCTCACTCGTCCGAAGAGATTGCCCTGGAACTGATGAAGAAAATGCAAGGTCTGCCCTACGACGAGTCGGTACTGACAGACGAATCCAAGCTAAGCCGTCTCTATGGACAGACAACCTACAACGTGAAGCAGCGGCTTTCGTGGCGCGCCACGGACCACTTAACGCTGATAGGCCGCGGCAGCTATTTCTTCCGCAACAGCGAGCGCGACACCCACGACTACCATTTCAACGCCTATAGCACAGGACTGAAGGGCAAGTACGCCTGGAACCGTGACCGCCAGCTCGAACTGTCATACGCCTACGACCAGTACGACAAGGCCAACTACCTGCCTAACGGCACGCGTACCCACGACCACGACTACAGCAACCGCCAACATCTGCTGCATGCGCTCTACCACCACTCGTTCGGCAAGAACAGTCTTATTCTCGGTGCCGACTACCTGCATGACTACCTCACCACCTACCAGTTCATCGCGGGCACCAGCCATGCACAAGACAATATTGACGCATACGCCCAGTTCGAGTGGAACATCACCCCGAAGCTCGACATTGTGGGCAGCTTGCGCTACGACCACTTCTCTGCTTCTGCAAAAAAAGCGCTCACCGGACGTCTCGCCGTCGTCTATAAGCATCCTTCGATGACCCTTCGCGCCAACTACGCCAACGGTTTCCGTGCTCCCTCGCTCAAAGAGATGTATATGCACTTCGACATGGGCAATATGGGTTATCTGTTGAGGGGCAATCCCGACCTGAAACCAGAGAAGAGCAATAACTTCAACGTAGCAATCGAGAGGACCAACCGCATCAGGAGCAGCGGTTTTCTGGACGGACGCTACAACTTCACGCTCATGGGCTACTGTAACATCTTCGACAAGCGCATCACCACCATCGACGGTGGCACCTACGAAGGTATGGAGAGCGCGCTCTACTGGAACGAAGACGGGGTGACCGTCTGGGGCGTCGATGCCAGTCTGGGCCACATCTGGGACTGCGGACTGATGCTCAAGCTGAACTATTCATGGATGAAGGAGACCGGCCACGTCAATTATTCCGATTTCTACCAGCCCCGTTCCCACTCTATGACGTGGCGCATAGGCTACGACCATCGTTTTTCGCGCCATTACGCCCTTGACGCGGCAATCTCAGGACGTTACCAAGGTAAACCGCAATCAGGACGCCCCGATGTAGACCAGGGCTATACCATCTGGAAGCTGATGCTTCAGCACCATCTCTGGCGCGGCGTCAATATCAGCACGGCCATTGACAACCTCTTCAATTACAAGCCAAAGACCTATTACTATTGTTCCCCACTGACCACAGGCACATCCTTCAGCATCGGCCTGTCAGTAACCCTGGCCCATCAACCATCCACCCTCCACCATTAACCATCCTAATTTTTCTCGTACAAATAATTAATGGAACACGAAGATACGAAGACACGAAGTTTTTCGTTCTCATGAAATAATCTTCCTTTCTTCGTTTCTTCGTGTTTAGTTAAAATCATACCCACTTATTTATTTACGATTACTACAATTATATTTGATATGTCCACTTTTTACTGTCATACTATCATTTCAGTTGTGAATATGTTGATTTAAAATATGTTACAGAATGATAGTAAATGTGATAGTATGATAGTATTTTCGTGAATAGCTCGCAAAATTGGATTGTTATAAGTATCTTTGCAGTATGGACATGAGGGGCGAGCGTCCTCCGTCTCCGCTGCAGCAGAACATCCGCGACCTGTGGTTTCTAAACCAGTAACCAATGGTTTCTTATGGAGAAACCGATGGTTTCTGCGTTGGAAACCGATGGCTTTCTTTTGAGAAACTCTCACAATGGATGATGATCTTAAATAGTATAATGACATGAAGCTGCCATTGATAAGAAGAGACCAGCATAACCAGATGCATGTGTCGAAGAAGACCGTTGAGGCTTTCATGGAGCGCAACAAGAAACTTACTATCATACTATCACTTTTACTATCACAAAGACAACTAACTGAATGTAAGTCGTTTATGTGTATTTAGTGATAGTATGATAGTATTTTCTGATGGAATATAAAATTTATATGTAATAAGGATGAGGAAGGCAAACTGAGTGTGAATACGCTCTTTGCCGATGAGGATTTTGACGGCATTCATTCTGATAACTGAGTCCACTTTAAAAAGTCCACATACTGCCGCAACGGGAGGCGCAACCACTCCCCTCCCTTCAAGGGGAGGGGTGGCCGAAGGCCGGGGTGGGGTCTGTAAATATCAGACAGCGAGGAATATACAGACCCCACGCCGATGTCGGGGATGGCATCCACAGATATGGGGTCACGAGGCAAAAGACCGCCATGCCAGTCAAACGGTGCTGTTGCCAGTCCGCCCAGAATGACTGCCACCAAGAGGAATGCGGTGATGATCCTGTTCTCTAAAAAATAACGTATGACCCTGTTAATCATAGATGCATGAGTATGCAGGCTATTCAAAAGCCCCTGCAAAGGTAAGTTTTTTTGAAATTATTATAAAATATATTTGCAAATTCAATTAATTTGTCTATCTTTGTGGACTGTTTACAATTAAAAAACCGAATAAAGCTATGAATACCTTTAGAACAATCCTTACGAGCTTGTCATGCCTGATGCTCTCAATGGCATACGCACAGGGGCCCAACAATAGCGGCACGTACTATCAGAATGCTAACGGAAAATGTGGAGCAGAGCTGAAGACGGCGCTGTACAGTATTATCAAGGAGCCGAAAGTCACGTCGTACAAAGGTCTGCAGGAAGCGTATAAGAAAACCGACGTAAGACCCGACGGCTATCTGCGCGACTGGTACTCGAACATCACCAAGTACGTACCGGGCTCAGCCTTCGGCAGCTACCAGAAAGAAGGCGATGCCTACAACCGTGAGCACACGGTGCCCCAGAGCTGGTTCAACGAGAACAGTCCCATGAAGTCGGACATCGTACACGTCGTTCCCACCGACGGCTACATCAACAACATGCGTAGCGACTGGCCTTTCGGCGAGGTCAACCCCAATGCCAGCAACTACAAACAGTCGGCCAACGGCTATAGCAAGTATGGTTCGGCACGCTCTGAACTGGGTTTCTCGGGCACGGTGTTCGAGCCTAACGATGAGATCAAGGGCGATATTGCCCGCATCTACTTCTACATGGCTACTTGCTATGAGAACGTCATCCTGAACTGGAAAGGCGGAAAGAATTCGTCGGATGTCATATCGGGAACCACCTATCAGCCGTTCAGACAGTGGGTCATGGACATGATGATGCGCTGGTCGAAGCAGGACCCGGTAGACGAGATTGAGACTGCCCGCAACAATGCCGTCTATACGGTGCAGAAGAACCGTAACCCCTTCGTCGACTACCCCGGACTGGAAGACTACGTATGGGGCAGCCTGACTGACCAGCCTTTCAGCTACGACAACTACCAGGGTGGTGGCGGCGGCCCGATTATCAACGTAGTCGCTCAGCCGGTGTTCTCGCCTAACGGAGGCACCTTCACCGATTTTGTAGAGGTGACCATAACAACGGCTACCGAGGATGCCGCCATCTACTTTACTACCGACGGTCAGGATGCTACCGAGCAGAGCCAGCTCTATGAAGGCCCCATCTCGATTACCGAGACCACAACGCTGAAAGCCGTGGCCATCAAGGACGGCACGAAGAGCTCGCAGGCTTCGGCCAAGTTCACGATTAGGAAGAGCGGTGACACTCCTGTTGAGGAAGAGGGCACCATCACGCTGAACAACGCGTTCTTCAACACCAGCGAGACGGGATCGATAACAAAGGACAAAAACAGCGAAGACCTTGTGGGCACGCAAGGCACAGTGACCGTGGTCTATGCCGTGGGTACGAGCAGCTATCGTTACGTCAACGACAGCCAGATTCGTCTCTATGGCGGCAACACGCTGACCTTCAGCACCACCAGCGGCCGTTTTGCCGAGCTGACCTTCGAGCTGGCCGAGAATAGTACCAAACAACTGGTGGCATCGAATGGCACCGTCGACGGACTGACTTGGACAGGCGATGCCGAAGAGGTGACGTTCAACGTGGATGGCACCAGTGGTCACATGAAGATGACCAAGGTGAATATGAAGATGTCTGCATCAGAGCCTAACGATGTGAAGATGCCAGCAGCCCACCCACAACCCGTCCAAACGATTGTCTGCGACCTGCAGGGACGTCGCGTAGTGCAGCCCCGTCGAGGCCTTTATATTAAGAACGGTCGCAAGTTCATTGTCAGATAATTCGTGGTGACTCGCTTTCAGATGATGAACGAGGCTACCTTGCAATACGTGCGCCAGCATGCCGACGACGATGTCAGGCGGCTGGCGCTTCGTGGTTCCAAGGACCCGCAGGTCGACATGGTGCAGGCCTTGCAACAGATTCAGGGACGGCAGACGGCACGCAGGAAACTGCCTTCATGGGCCGGGCTCGACGCATTGGTCTACCCGCCTCATCTCAATATGGAACAGTGCTCGTCGGAGCAGACTGCCCGATATAAAGCAGCCATCTGCCAGCGTATAGTCGGCACCCAACCAGACACGTCGCTTGTCGACCTGACCGGTGGATTGGGTGTCGATTGCAGTTTCATGTCCGATGCCTTTTCGCGTACCACGTATGTGGAGAGAAACACGGAACTCTTTGGCATTGCCAGTCGGAATCTGAGCGTGCTGCAGAAGGATGTGGAATACGTGAATGCCGACGGCACCGAATTCTTCCACACGCTTCCCCATGTCTCGATGTTCTTCCTCGACCCTGCACGCCGTGATGACCATGGCAGCCGTACCTACGGCATCAGCGACTGTACGCCCGACGTACTGCGCATGAAGGACGAACTGTTGAGCAAGGCCGATCATGTCTTGCTGAAGCTGTCACCCATGCTCGACTGGCGCAAGGCCGTCAGCGACCTTGGCAGGCGTTTCGTACGCGAGGTGCATATTGTGGCCGTAGGAGGAGAATGCAAGGAACTGCTGCTGTTGCTCTCGTCGAAGGGCGAGGGAACGGAAGTGTTTTGCGTGAACGACAACGACATGTTCCGCTTTTCTGACGATGACGCCGTGTCTCCCCTACCCTTTTCTTTAACTATAGGCAGTGGCATGTTCCTCTACGAGCCGCATGCAGCCATAATGAAGGCAGGCTGCTTCGGTTTGCTGTCGCAGCGTTTCGCCGTCACGCCCTTAGCTCAGAACAGTCATCTTTTCGTCTCCGACAGCCTTGTCGGCGACTTTCCCGGTCGCAGCTTCGTCATCGATGCCGTTTCATCGCTGAACAAGCGCGAACTGCGGGCCGCTCTCTCTGGCATCAACCGTGCCAACGTGTCGGTGCGCAATTTCCCTCTCTCCGTGGCCGAACTGCGCCGACGCCTGAAATTGGCCGATGGTGGCCCCGTCTACATCTTTGCCACCACGTTAGCCAACGGCGTCCATGCGCTCTTCATCTGTCATCGCTGCTAATGAACTCATAACAAAGTTACTGCTCCGCAACTCACCACACTTGGTAGTTACGGAGCAGCTAAAATGTGTTTTAGTTAGTATGATGAATAGATAAAAGGTTTATTCACTTGCTTTATTGACGCCCGCTGTGAACGATAAGCTCCTCGATGGAGTTATTAAATTCGTCGGCAGCCATCAGCTGTTCCAACGTCAGGTGCATGCGGTAGCGCCAGTAGTGACGCGGGTTGGCGGGTATGTTGATGCGCTCGGCATTCTGGTCGGGCAGGCGCAGGCGCTCGTCAATGCTGAGCCAGTCCTGCAACGACAGCAGACAGAGCATCGACGGACTGGTGAGATGGCGGCTCACGATGTCCTTGGCCAGCCAGCCGGGCAGCGGATGGGGCGGCTCGCCGTTACGCCTGAGCGTAGTGTTATAGTAAGCCCATGTGCGCTCTATGTCCTCGTCCCACCACTGGCGTAGCGTGGCCATGTCATGGGTCGAGATGGTGTCAACAGAACGGTAGGGATTGTGCGACAGCTTGCCGAAGCGTATGCCCGGCTCCTTCGGCATCGACTGGATCTCGAGTGAGAGAATGCGCAGCTGGTTCATGACCCAGGGCACGCAGTCGGGCACCATGCCCAGGTCTTCGGCACAGCAGAGCATGCGGGTGGCCTGCGTCAGTCGCGGTAGTTTCTTCATGGCCTCCTCGTACCAGAACTGGTTGTTGCGGCGATAGAAGTAGTCGTTGTACATATCCCAGAAGCGATGCTGCTCGTCGGCCGACAGCTGGGCGAACTCAGGCAGCTTCGGCGTGTTGATGCGCGGATGCCACATGTCGGCCTGCTTGTGGTCGGGCAGATAGAACGGCTCACGGAAGGGCAGGTGCCAGCGATTCTCCACCTCGTCGCGGCTCATGGGCAGCGACGGCTGGAACTGTCCGTAGAGTCCGCTCTTATGGGGCACGGGAATCTCCCAGATGCGGAAGAAGCCCAGCACATGGTCGATGCGATAGGCATCGAAGTATTGTGCCATCTTGGTGAAGCGGCGCACCCACCACTGGCAGCCGTCCTTCATCATCTCGTCCCAGTTGTAGGTGGGGAAGCCCCAGTTCTGTCCGTCCTCGGAGAATGCATCGGGCGGAGCACCTGCCTGTCCGTTCAGGTTGAAGTATTTAGGTTCTACCCAAGCCTCAACGCCGTCGCGCGAGATGCCGATGGGGATGTCACCTTTTAATATGACGCGCGCACTGCGTGCATGGGCATGGGCGCGACGCATCTGACTGTCGAGCACATACTGTACGAAATGCCAGAAGTCGGTGGTGCCCGAATTGTCACGGTTCACGCAGAACTGGGCGTATGGCTCCAACCAGTCGCTGTTTTGCTCTACGAACTCCTTGTAAGCCTTGGTACGCTTGACTCTCGAGAACTCCTGCTTGAAGATGACCTGCAGATACTCCATCTTGGCCCGGAACATGCGCTCATAGTCGATCTGCGGCAGCGCGTTCAACTCCTGACGCAGGGCTTCGAACTTGGCACGCAACGTTTCATCCTTGATCTCGGGCAACTGGCGGAAGTCGGCAAACTGCGGATGCAGGGCGTAGATACTGATGGCGTTATAGGGATAGCTCTCCTGCCACGAGCCAGTCATGTTCGTATCGTTGATGGGCAGTACCTGAAGAATGCGCTGACGAGTCTTTGCACACCAGTCGACCATCTTCTCAAGGTCACCGAAGTCGCCCACACCAAAGCTGCCTTCCGAGCGCAACGAAAAGACGGGAATCACCGTGCCGGCACCCTTCCATGGGGCGATGGCAAACTGCGCCTGTGGCAACTCGTAGACCACCACGTCGCCTCGCTCAAGAGAGGGCAGGTCGATGAAACGGTTCTCGCCCGTCTCCCACTCAACACCGGTGGCATTAATGCTGACGAACTTAAACTCGAACACACCGGGCAGATGGTCGGCATCGAGGCTCACCACCCACTCATGATAATTGTGTTCGGTCATAGGCAGGACGCGACTCAGGTTCCATGCACCAAGATATTCGGCAGCACCTACGACCGCCAGGCGCTCGTCCTGACGCAATTGCGGGGCACGCACCTTCAAACACACGGTGCGCGCAAAGCCACTCTTCGCACTTGGCCCATGCTGCCGGGCCATCACACACTCGGTAAAGGCCGACGAGTACATGTAAGAGTCCTCGGGAATGTCGATCCAGTGGTCGAAAACCACATACTGCTTGCCGTTCACAGCAACAAAGTCCAGTCGGTGGGGTTCTACAAGCCACTCATGGCGAACTACGCGCCCGCCATCGGTCACCTGATAATAATAGTCCATGTACTGACCTGCCTTGGCTTCACGCTGCAGCTCACAAGTCCAATGCAAGCCGTCGAGAGTGGTCATATCAACAAATTCCGTAGGCTGTTCGTTGTTCCGAATACACAGCTGGAGCACCTCGTTTGGGTTAGTGCGATATTCAAGATTGAATCGTAACTTCATATCCATTTATAGTTTTAGGCTTCAAAGTTACGATTTTTCCGCTCACGACGCTGTTCAATATCACCAATAATTTATTCCAAAACCGCGCAAACGATTGCATTTTTCTCGCATATCTCTTCGGTTTCCAACGACCAATGAGAATTACAGTCGCACGCCTAAAGACAACCGGCCATAAGCATCGGTAAGGTTGACCGTGCTCTTCTCCTTATGATAGTTGAAATTATTGAGCTGCATCTGATAGCCGATGAAGAAATTGCGCCAGTTGTAGGCAATGCCGAGTCGCAGGTCAATGTTCAGCTGGAACATGCTGTGGTTAATTTCGGTGCCTGTCTCCCAAACGTCATCGTCGGTGTGGATCACCTCTTCACCGTTTACAGCAAGCGGTTTGTGAGTCTTCCCATTGGCCCAGGTCTTCGTCTCGTGGTTCCATTCTCCATAGTCGTCGGTAGCCTTTTCATTAAGCAATATGTCATAATTGGAGTCGTACTTGTAGACTTTCACGCGGTTATAGAGGCTGATGGTAGGCATGGCCATGGCGTTGATGACAAGTCCACGGCATGGCACGAAATTGTAGCCATAGCCAAGGCCGAGGTTGGCCTGTCGCACATTGATGCGCCCCACTTTGTTACCAAAGATGATGAACATGAGGTTCTCGGTATCGGAATAGTCGAAATCAGACTGATACCAGGTGGCACCGACAAGCAGCGATCCCGCAGAGCGGCGCTGAATGACGGACTGGTTGTAGGCTGCTGCCTGAGAGTAGCGACGACCATTAAATACATAGTATCCGTTGGCATAGACAGAGCGTATCCATACTGGTGAAGCCATATTGTCTTCTGTGTCGGTTTCATCGACAACCTCACCGACAGCGTAGGTTGTCGTCTTTAACGTTCCTGCGCTCGTATTGAAACGCCTCAGCCTGAAGTTCAGGCCGTACTTTGCTCCTGTGGAACTGAACGAGTAATAGCGTCCTGCATTCTTGGCAATAGACTTGGAATAGGAGATACCCGTTCCTCGGTAGCCCACCCAGAAACCGATGGAAGATGCCACAGGAGGATTGAAAGACAGCTTCCAGTCCGTATATACCTTATCGGCTAAGAAATCGTAGGAATTGTCATAGTCAACGTACACCACGTTTGATTTCTGACGGAGGATGACCCTCCAAGGCTTATCGGGAACTTCGATATAGCTGGGGTCTACCTTGGCGCGCGCAGCAGAGTCCAGGAAATGCTGAACCTGATGTACCCTACCCCAAAAAGTAGAGACATTGTCATTGGTTCTTACGCTGTCATCAGCTTCCTCACCGGCTGCATTCAAGGAAAACAGCAGGCTACAAACAATAATTCTTCCTACCATATACCAATTGGTTCGTTCCATCTCATTCCGATTTTCCTGCAAATATACGGATTTTTCCGGATAAGGCCAAGCTTTCGCCCGTTTTTTTCTGCAAAGACGCAACAAACCACAAAAAACAAATCTGCGGAACCATGCCCATGAAGGCCGATTCCGCAGAAAGATGTTTGTTATCGCTTTTCTTATACGGTACTATACCTTGATCTCAACCTCAACGCCACTGGGGAGCTCGAGCTTCATCAGGGCGTCAACGGTCTTAGCCGTAGACGAGTAGATGTCGATCAGGCGCTTGTAGTCGCTCAACTGGAACTGCTCACGAGCCTTCTTGTTGACGAAGGTCGAACGGTTCACGGTGTAGATACGCTTGTGGGTGGGAAGGGGGATAGGACCGCTGATGATAGCACCTGTGGCCTTCACGGCCTTCACGATTTTCTCGGCTGACTTGTCGACCAATTTGTGGTCGTAGCTCTTCAGCTTGATACGAATTTTCTGACTCATTGTCTTTTTTGATTTTTAAATTATTGAATTACATTTCCCCGCCGCTAAAGAGTCATTTGCTCAACGGCAAGGCTTTTTCGGGCTGCAAAGGTACTCATTATTCGCGACATAGCCATTATCAGCTTGCTAAAGCCCGCCCAATTTACGTTTTTTTAACCATTTACATCGTTATTCACGTGATGCTGACACATATCTCTTGCGACCGTTCACGATGTAGACACCCTTCGGCAGCGTGTGCAGCGTCTTGATGGTGGCATCGCGGCTGACGAGGATACCGTCGAGCGTGTAGATAGTCATCGGCTGGTCGGCCATCTGCTGACTGATACCCGTTGTCGTGCTGATGTTCACGGCGTAGGGGCTCTTGCGGCTACCCACTACGTCGCTGACGAACGCCAACGTCTCGGCGGCGCTGAAGGTCTCGCCCGTCTCTGCCGACTCCACGATGAAGCTGATGTTCACCGGCTCGTCGCCATAGACCGTGAGGTAGTGGTTCGAGCCCACGAACTGGCTCACGCCACGCAGCTCATTACCAGCGTAGGCATAGACGGTGTACTGGCTACCGGGCAGCTCCATGCCGTCTCGGTAGATGCGGGCGGTGATGTTCATCGTCGAGGGATAGCGGTGAGGATCGACGGCAGAGGATAGTGGATGGTGGATGGTGGATGGTGGATAGTTGGCCATGCGGCTGCCGGCTGCCTCGGTGAAGTCGAACTGGAGCTGCTTCGTCGAGGCCGACTTGTAGAGGTAGGCCTTGCCGGGCGTCAGCTCGTCGAAGTTACCTCCCCAGGTGCCGTTGCTATACTCGGAGAAGCCCTCCTGTGCAGCGATATAGTCACCCTCCTCGGCATTGGTCAGCACGTCGGAAATGCCCTTCGTCTCGTAGTACGGATAGGATATCCAGTTCCAACCCTTCTGCAGGTCAGTGGAAGCCTGGCTGAGATTGACGTGTCCACGCATGTTCACCGTGAAGATGGTCAAAGCATCGACCTTATAGCCCTTGTTGGGTTCAATCTGGCTGATGCCACCCACCAAACCGAACTCCGGGTCACGGATCAGCTCGTTCTGTTGGTCGAGCATGCGGTTGACATAGCGCGACATGTCATCAAGCGACTGCTCCTCGAGCAGATAGGTCGACATCCAGTTCCAACCATTAACGAGGGTGATGCTCTGTGTGTAGATATCACGTACGAATACGGGCTGCACCGTGGTAGCACCGGTAATGGTGAGGCGCAGCGTGTCGCCTTCGGCAGGCTGAACGACATCGTCGACAATCCACTCCTTCAGCGCGAAGTCTTCGTCGGGTTCGGCCACAATCTCCACCTCGGTACCGTGGTCGTAGAAGCCTGTGCCATTGCCGACCAGCGTACCGTTTTCGGCATCGGTCAAAACAAGGCGGTACTGCAATTTCTTGAAGTTGGCCACCAGATCCAGCTCACTATTGACAGTGGTCTCGTAGACGGGATTGGTCGAAACGACTACACCGCCCAGCGTCCAATTCACAAATTCGAAGCCCTCGTTGGCAGTAGCGGTGAATCGCCACTTGTCGCCATACTTAGCGGAGGTAACGTTGCCATCGGAAGGAGCGGGAAGTGAAGAGTGAATAGTGAAGAGTGAAGAATTTGCTACCGCGCCATGGAGTGTGGAGCGTGCATCGTCAGTGGTGCCACTGATCTTCTCACGCAGGATGGTACCTGAGTAGAGCGGGTACTCGGTCGTAGTGACTGGCACCAGACCACCAAGGAACAGCACCCAGTCGGCCTTCTTACCCAAGTAGCCGTAGTAGCCCTCGTAGTCCTTGATTTCCGAGGTCTGTACGGTGAGCACATAGTAGCCATTGGGCAGCGTGCGGTTCAGTTCGGTGAAGTTGAGCTTCCACACCTTGTTGTCCTCAGAGGTGAAGCCCACGGTCGAGAGGTCCTGTGGCTCACCCTGAACGTTCAACTTCACGTCGTCGGCTGTGAAGGTCTCGGGCTGGATAGCCTTGTTGAACGTTACCGTCACCTCGTCGACGTATGTGGTGCGCACGGGCTGATCGGCCAGTTCCATGCCGGTGATGCTTTCCACCTCAAGCTCTGTCTCGGCGCGATCCTCGAAGGTGAGCTTATACTGCACACCCTCAACGAGCGTCGAAGCATCGAACTTGTCGATGAAGTGCAGGTGGTTCTCGTAGCGCCACTCCTTCCCATCAATGAGCTTGCGATCGGTCTGCCACATATTGTCTACAGGAAGCTCCACGTTGTCGCTCAGACGCACGATAGAGAGCAGATTACGGCGACCCACGGTCGGGTCGAGCAGCGAACCGTAGTTCCACCCTGCGGTCAAGGGATTTACGGTGAGCTTATACTCCGTGTTGCTCAGCTTCTCAATCGCAGCAGCGGCAGCCACGGCGACATCAGCCTCTGAGCCGTCGGTGAAGTAGAGGCGGTCGGGCAGCTCTTCGTCGTCCTCGATGTCGTTGACAAGGAAGGCTCTACCGACGGCAGAACCGTCGGACACACTGCCGGCGGGAGGCGTGAAGCCGTGAATGAGCTCGTGGATGGTCACCTGGTCGAGCAGTGAGAGGTTCTCGTTGCCGTAGCTGCTGACGTGGGTGGCCTGGATGTCGTAGTCGACGAAGTGGCCGAGCAGCGAGCTCTCGAGCCACCACTGGGCGTAGGCCTGCGTGTGGGCAGGGATGTTGCCGAACTCGGTGGGGATGGTCTCGCCCATAGCCAGCGTCTTCTCCTGTCCGTTAAGCTGCGACGAGACGAACTCAAAGTTGATGAAGGCACCCTTCTCGTTCTCGATGATCTGCGGCTGCTTCGTCACCATGCGTACGTTGGTGGCATCGCCGTTGCCCTTGTTGTTGATGATCACGGCAAACTCGCCAGCTACCACAGGCTCTATCTCCTCGGTCAGCGGGTCGTCGCCATAGAGGTCGCGCTGCATGAAGTAGGTCAGGTCGAGCTCAGGCGACGGCTTCACGGTGAGCGTCACGGGATAGAGCTCACGGGTCACCTCCAGTCCGGTGTAGGGGTCAACGTAGTAGAGCGTGCCACCGAACGAATAGTCGACAGGCTCGTCGGGAGCGGCATACTTCGACGGGATGAAGAGGATGGTAGCCGTTCCGGTGCTGTCTGCACCCAGGTACCAGCCGCTCTCCATATCGAGGTCGCCCTCAAACATCTTCAGGCTCTCGGTGTGCATCTCGAACTCGCGGGCTGTTGCAGGCAGATTGGTCTGCTTGTTGACCACATTCAGTTTCAGCTTGATGTCGGTCATTGGCGCTTTGCCTCCATTGCCTATGGTCAGTGTGCCACGGAAGGCCTGACGTGTCATCGTCATCGTCTGGTCGATCTGCAGCGAGATGGTGGAGCAGACGCTGCTGCGGTCTTCCTTCACATGCTGCTGAAGCGAAGCAAATTCCTTCGTCACCATGTCGGCAATACTGGTGAAACCACGTTTCATGTCTTGTGCTGTCTTGTCAAGATTTTCCATGCCTTTTTCCAACTGTTCCAGCCTTGTGAAGTTAATGCGGTTGTCGGCAGTGCTTTCTTCATCAATTGAATTATTGATGCGCTCGATAAACAAATCGAACTGCTCGTTACTGATATCCATCGGCTTATACACACGCAGAGCATCAGCATCCACCGTTCCACTGCTGACGGCGATAGACACCGCTGACACCAAGTCTTGCAGTTCGGTCGTCGTCATGCGTTCCTTCCAAACCTCATCGCCAAAGAACACGTCGAGATACTCCATTTTCGCATTTATATATCCTCTGGCGTATTGCATTCTCTCTCTGTAAAGTCTCATCCATTCAGGTTCGTAGCTGCTATATTTATCAGCAACTATAACCTTATTAACATATTGCCGCGACGGGGCTGAGGGGGCTCCACACCCATTGAGAATATCTACGAGGGCAGTACCACAACCGATACCGGCTGAGACCACAGCACCCGCTTTGCCGCCCACTGTTCCTAAAATCGTACCGATGGCTCCTATAGTACACATCACATTAGCACCGAAATTATCCTTTGCTTCTGAAAAACACTGGTATGTTCGGATAGTACTCCAGATGCCACCAATAACACCTGCAGTAGAGTTGAAGATGCCGGCAATGCCTAAGCCGCAGTCTAACACATCGGCAATGGCGTTGTCGAGATGGGTCAGACAGGGCGAACAACTGTTATTGCTCGAACCGGAGATCTTCGCACCACTCGACGAGTATCCAAAGAGATCGTCTGAACCGACGCCGATAGGATCGCCAGGACCGTCCGATCCCTGTGCGACTCCTCTATCACCGGAACAGACGCTATAGGTGATGGTACAGGGGTACTTATGCCATTTACCGTCTTTACCGCATTCCCAGTAATAGTCGGTGCCTGTCCGGGTAGCGCAACCTGAGTTGCCACTTGCCCTAAAGCGACTGCCGGAAGCCTCGGGCAGCTTCGTCACCTGTACGGGAATGGTGTAGCTCTGCTGTGGTGCCAGCGTCAGGTTCTCATGTTCTACCAACGGTGTCCAGCTGCATCCTCCAGCCTCGGGAGCAATAGTGAAGCTGGTCTTCTGGGCAGTGATGAGTCCCTTGTTGGTGAGCACGGCATAAAAGACGATGCTCTCGCCTTCGGCCAGCTTCTCCACCTCAATCTTTTCAGGGACGACGGTCTCGACCACAGGCATGGGCACGTTGGTTTCATACTGCACCGTAGTGACGATGGTATATTCGTCCTCGACCTCGGTTTCCTCAACGCTCCAACTCACGCTCACGGCCTGATAGCTAAGGTTGACCACCTCGGTAGTAGTCACGCCCGGATCAACGAGGATGTTGTTCCGGTACGAGTCGTGGTTGTCGGCAGTGACGTTCACCTGGTAGTAGCCCTCGGGCAGCACCATGCTCCAGTGGCCGTCAGCATCGGTAGTGCCCTGGGCCACAAGTGCGCCGGTGACAGGATTGCGCAGCACCACCTGTGCATCCTTCACGTGAGGCTTCTCTTCGGTATAGTAGGTATACTCATCACAGACGTCGATGAGCAGCGTGCCAGTCACATCAGACACAGGAGTCACGTTGAAGTTGACGAAGGTACCATTGCCGTTCTCGCAGTTGATACCAAACCTGCCGGTGACGGGCACGTTGAGCTGCATATCCTCGGTAGGCATCATGCGCAGCACGATGGTGGCGGTGTCGTTCTGGTTCAGGGCGGGCATGGTGCGGCCAGTGAGCGGCATCATCCAATCGGGCAGCGACAGGCTCAGCTTGCCGGAGTTACCCTTACCGATGTTAGATACCTTGAAGGTATAGTCGCGACCAGTGTCCTTATTCATCGTAGTGACAAGGTTCTTGTTGTCTACCACAAGGTTTGCCTTGGCCAGACGGGCGAAGTAATGGAACGACACCTCGTAGAAGGCACCCTCGGCACTGGTGATGCGCACCTTCACCATCTCCCATTTGTTGCCCTGGGTGGGCTGACTGCCGGTAAACGTATAGGCCAGGCTCACCTCTTCCTTGCTGCCAATCTCGGACTTGATGTCGAACTGGGCATCGCATCCTTCGGGTGCCCCCACAAGCTCGGTAGTAACACCCGTGAGCGGCAACGTGCCGGCATTAACCAGACGGACCACACCCGTATATGGTTCACCACAAGTCACGTCGCAGGTGATGTAACTATCGTCCACACGCTTCAGGCCGTAGACATCGAAGGCCGCCATCTCCTCGGTAGTGGGATCGTCCCTGTAGCAGGCACCCACGCTGAAGTGACCCGACTGCATGGAGTACAGCTGCCACTCATAGGTAAACTTGCCCTCGGCATCGGTTCTTGTCGACTGTACCACGCGGGCACCGTCATTGATCATATAGACATCGATGCGGGTATCCCCTGCGTTCTCTCCACTGACTTGTCCGGTGATCCTCACTTTCTCACCCTGACGGTACACCTGCCTGTCGGTCTGCACCTGAACGGTGAACGGTGAGAGAGCCTTGAGAGTGATTTCGGCAGAGGTGTTGTTGGTATAGACGAGCTCGGATATCTGCTTGTTCGGGTTGACTACGGCATAGAGCACGTGGTCGCCCACGAGGGAATACATCGCGTGGCTGCGGGTGATGACCATCGAACTGCCTGCGGGTAGCGGATCTTCGGTATAGAAGGTCGTCGAAGGCTTCGACAGCCCCATCCAGTAGATCGAGATGGGTGTATTGGCAGGCAGCTCATAGGCTCCGTCGTTCTGAAGGGTGACGGAGATGTCGAACTTTGACGACACCAAAGCCTCCTGCACACTGGTCTCAATAGCAGTGATGCGTGCGTCGGGCAGTGTCTGGTCGGTGACCATCAGCACGCAGGTGCCTGAGGCATAGCCCGTAGCCGAGACGGTAAAGATCACGGTTTGTGTGTCGCCGTTCACCTGGTTCTTCTTCGACTTCACGGTGACATTGACCGAGGCTTGTCCGGCAGGGATGGTGACGCTCTTCTGATACTCCATGTCGGTGTCGCGGTTGCTACTGAGTGTTACGGTGAGCGGCTGCGACATATCGAGGGTATTGCGGCTGACAGTAATGGTGGTCTCGTCGCCCTCCTTGATAGTGGCTATCTGCGACTTGACACTCAGGGCTGCACCGTCGTTGTCGAGCACACGGAGCTGGGCCTCGACATAGCCGGCACTCTGGCCGGTAGAGGCAGCACAACTGCACGACGACACCCAGATGGCAGCCGTCAACGTATAGGTGCGGTCGCCATCCTGCAGGGTATTGTCCACAGGTCCGAGGTTGAAGACCACGCTCTCTACGCCCTTGTCCATGACAATGGTCTTGTTGCTGTAGTAGAGCCCGCCTTCCGAGTTGTCGGAGAGCTTGATGGTTATCTTGTTGTCGGTAACGCCGGTACGGGTGAGCTCTGCGACTACCGAGGTCACACCGTCGCCCTCGCTCACCTGGTTGGGGGTAAGCGTGAGCGTCAGGGCGGGAATGTCGTTGTCCTGCAGCACGACGATGACTTCGCCAATGCTGAAGCGCTGGCCCGAGACGGTGAACTTGTTCGACTGCTCTAAATGGGGCAGGTCGTCATCGAGCGTGCGCACTTCGACCGTGACCGACTGCTGTCCGGCAGGAATCACGGCAGTAGAGTTGAAGAGGAAGCGCTTGTTGTCCTCGCTGACGATACGCACCTGCGTGTCTTCGCTGACGACTTTCGGTGCGGTGACGGTCAGGGTGAAGGTGTCGCCCTCGGTCAATACCGACTGCGAGGCGGTAACCGAGAGAGCAGCATACTCGTTGTCCTCGATAACAATGCGTTCGGTGGCCGGTTGATAGCCTGTGCCGCTGACGGTGATGTTGACCACCGAGTCAGCATCGACCACGTCGTTGTCCAGGATGTTGAAGTAGAACACCACGCCCGACTGTCCGGCGGGAATGTTCACGTTCTTCACGATGTCTACTCGTGAGTCATTGGGGTTAAGAGCAATCTGGAAGGTCTGCGGGAGGGTCCAACTGCCCGAACGGTTCAGCTTGGCCTGCACGCGCTGCGTGCCGCCCTCGGTGAAGCGGGTCTTCGACAGTTCGAGCGTGAGTTGCTTCGTCACCTCGATGTTGGCAGAAGCCTGTGCGATGTTGTTGGCACGCATGGAGGGATGCTCACCCGTCTTGTCGGTAGGCACCACCTCGACCTGCACCATGCAGATGCCGTCGAGACCGAGATAGTCGGGCAGGTCGACAACAACCTGACGGCTCACCTGTCCGCCCTTGGTCAGCACCTGATCATAGTAGGTGGTGGCAACGGTCTTCACCGTAGTGCCTGAGAGACTCACCAACGAGATCTGCTCGGTCCATCCGGCACCTGTAGCCTCGTCGCCGATGTTCTTCACCACCCACGAAACGGTCATCTGCCCGCCGGGGCTGACGGCATTGGGCGTGAAGGTGACGCCAGAGACCTCGAGGTCGGGACGCGGGATGTTCTCGATAATGATGGCACCATTCTTCGTCGTGACCGCAACCTCCTGCTCCTGTGGGTCAGAGAGCGTGACATTCTCCACATAAACTGGCAAAAGGGCGTTGCTCTTCAGGGCGAGGTCGGTGGTCAGCTGTAGCGTGAGCAGCGTGCCGCGGTCGTCGACCACCAGCTCGTTCTTGGCACTGTAAACGATGATGCGGTACCTCTTGTACGACATGTTGGCACTGCCCTGATCCGGGCCATTGGGATAGTAGCTCTTATCGGCATTGCTGAGCTGATTCACGGCAATGGCGTGATTGGGTATGCGCGCACTTGCAGCCTCAGCAATAACCACATCGTCTCCGTCCTTAGCAAGCTCGTATGGCACGGCTATGTCGAACTGCACACCGGTGACGTCGCTCTGGTTCTCCAGTACGATGTTCAGGCTTAGGGCCGCACCCGACGGTGCCTTCACCGTGTCAACGCGCAGCACGTTGGTCTGTGCTTGCAGCAGCGTAGCTATCATCGCCACTACTGCCAACAGGGATAATCTTCTTAGGTATCTCATAGTCTCATTGTTTTTTCTCACTTCTTCACCTTATACTGTTTTCCGTTCACACGAATGACGTAGACGCCGGAGGGCAGCGACTGCCAGTCGGTGTCGAGGCGACGGCCCTGAAGGTCGTAGACCTCTTGTACCGTATGTTGCGACTCTGTCGCAACGAACTGAACACCCGTGGTTACATTGCCTTCGATGGTCACGCCGAGGCGCTGTGCGCTGATGTTGGAGAGCACGGCATGGGTGACCGTGGCTCCTGCGGGCAGTCCGCTAAGCAGCTCATGCTCGCCAGGAGCAAGCTTGCGCCCTGTAGACGAGTAGATGACGATGCGCAGTCCGTCGTCGCTGTTGGCCATCTCGACCAAGAAGTTGTTGCGCAGGTCTGGGCTCACGGTGACGCTATGCATAGCGGCTCCGCTGACTGTTAGCTGCAGGGCAGCCACCTCGTCGGCATTGCGCAGCACGACGGCGTTGCCGTTGAGGGCAATCACATTGTTGGCATCGGACGACACCTTATTATACATACGCGCACGCGAGGTTGCCGGGGCTGTATAGGCCAGGATGTAGTTCACATTGCCCACAATGTCGATAACGTTGATCTTGTTGTCACCATTTTTGTCGGCAGCAGAGTAGTTGAAGAGGGCACCACTCGTCTTACGATCGGTAAGGGCATAGTTCACCACGTTCTGCAGGTCGGTGACGTCGACCGTCTGATCGGCATTCACGTCACCGTCCTCCCACGTGAAGCGTAGTAGCACCGTGCGCCAGTTAGATTCTAAGTCACTGTAGGCAGCCACCTGATTCTTCGGTCCACGGAAGTAGTTGTCGCTGTTGGTACCCAAATTAAGCTGGCTGTCATAGGTATTAAACTCCCAGTCGCTATGCCAGCCGTCGGAGTAGTAAACACGAGCCAGCGACGTAGCGCTATGGCCGAAGTCCTGATTGCTGTGGCGGTAGGTGAACAGCGTGGTGGGCTGTAGCGTGAACGGCTGTCCCACAACGACATCCTGCACCAGACTGTCATCAACGTCCTGCACCGTCTGGTGGGTTTGGTGGTCTACGAATTGCATCTGCATGCTCAAACTGGTAAGCGTGGTCTTGTCGATGACCTGAGAAACATCGGTCAGACGGTTATAGCTCACATCGAGCTTCGTCAGCTGGGGCAACTGCGAGGCAATGGCATAGACATCGCCCGTGAACTCGTTGCCCTGCAGGTTCAGATTAGTCAGCGGAGCGCGCTTGTCGGCCATGATGCTGCTGAGCAGCTCGCCCAGATTGCCAGTGAGGTGGTTGTCGCTCAGGTTCAGCGTCTGCAGGTTCTTCAGGCGTAGCACCTCTGTAGGCAGCTCACCGGTGAGACCCCTGTTGCTCAGGTCGATAGCAGTAATAGCATACTGTGTCGACGTGCCTATCTGCTGGGTAGTGACACCAGCCCACTTGCCTGCGGAGTGTTTATTCTCCGACAAGTCCCAAGCCTGTGTCCACGATGCGCCGTCTAACTTATCATAGATAGACTGCATCACGGCAAAGTCCTGTTCGCGCAGCTCGTCGCCCGTGTAGAAGCCACGGATCTCCTTGAACTGCTTCCAGATATAAGTAGTGGTCTGATAGGCCTCCACAGCATCTTCGGGCACCTCGAGCACGCAGTTAAAACGGAAGCCGAAATGACCTGCGCTTGATGCCTTAGGCGGGTTAGCCGCATAGAGGCGCAGCAGGGTGAGCGAGTCGCACCCCTGGAAGGCAGACATATCAGTGAATGTAGTGTAGTCCATATTGCGACCCAAGGCAGCGGTCTTCAGCCGTTTGCAGTTCTGCAGGACGTAACCGCCAAAGTCTCTAGATGTGAACCCGTCGTTCAGTCGGAACGAGCGCAGTTGACAGTTGGCAAAGGCATTTTGGCCAAGGGAATTCAGATTCTCAGGCAGTTCGATGCTGGTCAGGCCAGCACCATTGAAGGCACCAATACCAATATTCGTCACAGTCTCGGGCAGGTCGATCTGCTCCAAGGCTTTGCAACCATAGAATGTACCTTGTGGAATTGTGGTGATGGTGGCAGGCAGCAGGACGCTCTTCAGGGAGGCACAGTCGTAGAAGGTGTTATTACCCCAAGTCTTGAGACCATCCGGCAGCACCACGCCCTCGATACCACTACCGTAGAAGGCTTCGCCAGCAATCTGGGTAACACCTGTGGGGATGGTGATGGTGCCGGTCATGGCCTTCGTATCGCGGAACGACGAGCCACCGATGTAGGTCAAAGCATCGGGCAGCTTGGTAAAGGCCACATTGGTGCCCCTGAAAGCATCATAATCGATGCTCGTAATCTGGTCGTTCAGCTCGATATTAGTCAGGGCCGTACAGCCTTCGAAGGCATCAGAATAGATTTTGCGAATGCCATCGTGCATCTGAACGGTATGCAGCTTAGGAGAAGACATGCAATAACCAGAAGGCACATAGTCGATGCCAGTTGGAACATTGACTGTCAGCAGTTCCGGACATGACTTAAAGATACTGGAACTCAGACTGGTGATAGTGTTGGGCAGCACCGGGTTGGTCAGTGCCGTGCCACTGAACGCACATGCTTTGATGGTTGTGAGTGCCGTCTGCTCCGCCAGGTTGATGTCGGTCAGGCTCTTGCAGCCGTTGAAGGCATACTCACCGATGCTGGTGGTGCCCTGAGCCAGGGTGACGCTCTTCAGTGCATCGCAGCCCTCGAGCGTGTAGTTCTGCACCTGTTTCACCAGCGAAGGGAACGTGAACGAACGGAGCGAGTCGCAATTCTGGAATGCGTACGAACCTATCGACGTGACAGTTTCGGGCAGCACGGCCTGCTCAATCGTCTTGCAGCCGACAAAGGCATACGAGCCGATGGTCTGCAGGCTATTGCCGAAGGTGACGCTGGGTGTCACGTAGTTGTTGCGGAAAGCATAGTTGCCAATGCTCGTACAGCTGTTGGGGATGGCAATGGGCGAGAGACGCTTCTGGTTGTTGTCGAAAGCTTCTTGGCCGATGCTTGTCACCGAGGTGGGAATGTTCACTTCCTCCAGCTCGACACACTCGTCAAAACAGCTATTTCCAATGAAAGTGATGCCGTCGGGAAGAGTGGCCTTCTTCAGCTTCTTGCAGCAATTAAAGGTCTGTAGCTCCAATCTTGTGACACCCGACGGTACGTTCATCTCCGTAATGCCCGTCCAGTTAAAGGCGTACGGGCCTATCTCGGTGACACCATTCGGCACATCGATGAAGGTGAGATTCAGCCTTTGGTTAGGATACTGACTCATAGCCCCCTCGTCTATCTTCTTCGCATCCTTGGGCAGCCACAGACTGCGCAGCGTAGGCATGTTGTAAAACATGCAGTAGCCAATCACATCATCCTCTGTGGCAGTGGTAGTATTGTTCCTGAAGGAAGTAGCGCCATTGCTGGCCACATCGAACACGTGGTACTTGTCGCCGCCACTGACGATGCGGGCGTTTTTCAGGTTAAGCTCCTGGATGTTGGGGAACGAGATGTGCAGATAGTCAATGTCGATGCCGTTAAGCGGACCGGTGACGGTGAGCTTCAGCGTGTACTGTGCCAGGTCTTCAGGCACCATTGTCTGCAGCTGTCCGCCGGCAGTGGTGGTCACGTCATAGTCAGTCGTACTACCGATGGCCATGATGTGATAGTTCTTGGTGTAAGCCGTCGTCTTGTAGGTCTCGACCAAGCCAGAGTGTACATAGAGCGTCACGCTGGAATTGATGTTGAAACTACGCTTAAATGGATAGGTAGTACCAGGAAAGACCATCTTCACTAACGGACAATTGTCGAAGAGAGAATTGTCGTTGCCAAGATCAGTAAGTCCCATGCCAAACTCTATCTCCTTGAGACTTTTGTCATAATAGAACACACCTGTACCGATGGTTGTCACAGCATCGGGAATCTTGATCTTTTCCAAACTCACACATGCGGCAAAGGTGTTATAGGGAATCACCGTAATGGGCGAGCCTTCGGCAAAGGTGAAGGTGCGCAGCGAGTCGCAGTTGTCAAAGATAGCGTCGCCAAGTGAAGTCACACCCACAGGCACATGGAATGACTTCAAACGGTCACAGTTTTTGAAGCTTTGCTTGCCAATGATTGTCAACTTCGCGTTGAGGGTAACGTCCACCAGTTTGCTACAGCCCTCGAAAGCACTCGCACTGGTGCCCGACGGTCCACCCGTGGCCACGATGTTCTGTCCGAAGACGATGCTCACGAGGTTCGAGCGGTTGCCTACGTTACCGCTGATGTACTTCACCTCGTGGCTGTTGTTGTTGGCGTCGGTCACGTAGTCGGCAATGATGATGCGTCCAGCCTTCGTCTCGTCGGTAGCATAGGTATTGACGGCCTTGAACGTGGCAGGGCCGTCGGCCGTGTCATAGCTATAGGTCAGTTCGTTGCCGTTAGCGTCGGCCACCACCACGTCGGTAGCCTGTACTGTCATAGCGGTAAGCAGAAGGATGATAATTAATAATTTTTTCCTCATATTGGTAGCGTTTCAAGTTAAGTTTACAAAGATACGAAGAAAAAAGTTAATAGCTCTTACCCCCCCAATTAAAGAATGTTAAAAGACACAAAAATCCCGGAAGCGTTGTCGCTTCCGGGATTAGTTATCAATTGTCAATTATCAATTATCAATTGATTACACCAAGTCGGCACGACCCTTGACCTCCTCGAGCACAGCCTTGGCGATAGCGCTTGAGAGCGGTGCGTGGTGGTCGTACTCCATCGAGCTGGTAGCACGGCCAGAGGTGATGGTGCGGAGAGCGGTGACATAGCCGAACATCTCTGACAGGGGCACCATAGCCTTGATGACACGGGCACCGCTGCGAGCCTCGTCCATACCCTCGACCTGACCGCGACGCTTGTTCAGGTCACCAATCACGTCACCCATGTTCTCCTCGGGTGTCACCACCTCGAGCTTCATGATGGGCTCCATGAGCACGGGCTTAGCCTTGGCGCAAGCCTCCTTGTAAGCCATCTGGGCAGCAATCTCGAACGAGAGCTGGTCGGAGTCGACGGGGTGGTAGGCACCATCGACGACGGTCACCTTCAGCGAGTCGACAGGATAGCCACCGAGGATACCGTTCTTCATGGCAGCCTCGAAGCCCTTCTGGATCGAGGGGATGAACTCCTTAGGAATGTTACCACCCTTCACCTCGTTGACGAACTGCAGGCCGGGGTTGTTCTTCAGGTCGTAGTCCTCGTCGACGGGGCCGACCTTCACGAGCATCTTAGCGTACTTACCGCGACCACCCGACTGCTTCTTGTAGGTCTCGTCGATCTCAACCTCCTTGGTGATGGCCTCCTTGTAGTTCACCTGGGGCTTACCCTGGTTGCACTCCACCTTGAACTCGCGCTTCAGACGGTCGATGATGATGTCGAGGTGCAGCTCACCCATACCCGAGATGATGGTCTGGCCACTCTGCTCGTCGGTACGTACGGTGAACGTGGGATCCTCCTCGGCCAGCTTAGCCAGACCATTGTCGAGCTTAGCGATGTCGGCCTGTGACTTCGGCTCCACGGCGATAGAGATCACGGTGTCGGGGAAGGTCATCGACTCGAGCACGATGGGCTTCTCCTCGTCGCAGAGGGTATCACCGGTGCGGATGTCCTTGAAGCCCACGCCTGCGCCGATGTCGCCAGCGTCGATCGACTCCATGGGAATCTCCTTGTTCGAGTTCATCTGGAACAGACGGCTGATACGCTCCTTCTTGCCCGAACGGGGGTTGTAAACGTAAGAACCGGCCTTCACGCTACCAGAGTAAACGCGGAAGAACACCAGACGACCCATGTAGGGATCGGTTGCAATCTTAAATGCAAGAGCTGAGGTAGCCTCGTCCTCGCTGGGCTTACGACCTTCCTCTTCCTCGGTGTTGGGGTTGGTACCAATCACAGCCTCTGTATCCAGAGGTGAGGGCAGGAATGCGCAAACATAGTCGAGCAGGGGCTGAACGCCCTTATTCTTGTAAGAAGAACCCAGCAGCATGGGGGTGCAAGCCATAGAGATGGTACCCTTACGGATAGCAGCGATAATCTCGTCCTCAGTGATTGAAGCGGGATCGTCGAAGTACTTCTCCATCAGAGCCTCATCATACTCGGCAGCAGCCTCAAGCAGCTTGTTACGCCACTCGTCGCACTCAGCAGCGAGGTCGGCAGGAATCTCCTCAACATCGTACTCAGCACCCATGGTCTCGTCGTGCCACAGGATGGCCTTCATCTTGATCAGGTCAACCAGACCCTTGAAGTTCTCCTCAGCACCGATGGGCACCTGGATCACAACGGGGTTAGCACCCAGGATGTCCTTCATCTGCTGAACAGTTTCGAAGAAGTCAGCACCTGAACGGTCCATCTTGTTCACGTAACCGATACGGGGTACATTGTACTTGTCAGCCTGACGCCATACAGTCTCAGACTGAGGCTGAACGCCATCAGCGGCGCTATAGGTAGCCACAGCTCCATCGAGCACACGCAGAGAACGCTCCACCTCGGCGGTGAAGTCCACGTGTCCCGGAGTGTCAATCAGATTGATCTTGTAGTTGTTGTTGTTCCAGTTCCAGTTGCAGGTGGTAGCAGCTGAAGTAATGGTGATACCGCGCTCCTGCTCCTGAGCCATCCAGTCCATGGTAGCTGCACCATCGTGCACCTCACCAATCTTGTGGGTCTTACCTGTGTAGAACAGGATACGCTCAGAAGTGGTGGTCTTACCGGCATCGATGTGAGCCATGATACCGATATTGCGGGTCAAATGCAAATCTTGTTTTGCCATTCTCTTTCGTTTTTACCTTTTTCTAAGCCCCCTAAGTTAGGGGGTTGGGGGTCTGTACAAGGTTCTTCCCCCCTTTAAACTATTTCCTTAAGATTTCTATTTAATTGAGTCCCATTCAGACCCCCAACCCCCTAACTTAGGGGGCTAAGAATTAGAAGCGGAAGTGAGCGAATGCACGGTTAGCCTCAGCCATGCGGTGCATATCCTCCTTACGCTTGAAGGCACCACCCTGGTTGTTGAAGGCATCCATGATCTCGGCAGCCAGCTTGTCGGCCATCGACTTACCGCTACGCTTACGGGCGAAGCTGATCATGTTCTTCATAGAGATGCTCTCCTTACGGTCGGGACGAATCTCAGTAGGCACCTGGAAGGTAGCACCACCGATACGGCGGCTCTTAACCTCTACCTGAGGTGTGATGTTGTCGAGGGCCTGCTTCCAGATTTCCAGGGCAGACTTCTCCTCGTTCTGCATCTTGGCCTTGACGGTCTCGAGTGCATTGTAGAAAATCTCGTACGAAATGGACTTCTTGCCATCGTACATCAAGTGGTTCACAAACTTCGACACTTTCTTGTCGTTGAAGACTGGATCGGGAAGGATCACACGCTTCTTTGGTTTTGCTTTTCTCATTTTTTGTTTTTGAATTAAATGTGTCTGCTTGGGGCTGTTTTTTCTTCGTCTTCAACGCTCGCTCATGAGCATTTACTCAACCTGTCTTTAACAATTCTCCAGCAAAACGTTTTTTACTTCTTTTCTTTCTTTACCTTATTATATTAAAGGTATCGTCCTCACGGCTTTCTAATCTTCTCCGATTATTACTTCTTAGCCTTAGGACGCTTAGCACCGTACTTAGAACGACGCTGTGTACGGCTGGCAACACCAGCGGTATCGAGCGTACCACGTACGATGTGATAACGTACACCGGGAAGATCCTTTACACGACCGCCACGAACCAGCACAATGCTGTGCTCCTGCAAGTTGTGTCCCTCTCCGGGAATGTAACTGTTGACTTCCTTCTGGTTGGTCAAACGAACACGGGCTACCTTACGCATAGCCGAATTAGGCTTCTTCGGGGTCGTTGTGTACACGCGAACACAGAC
>JAFZIL010000044.1 GCA_017554385.1 Prevotella sp.
ACCACTGGTATCCTTGAACGGGTCGCCCACAGTGTCACCCACGATGCAGGCCTTATGGGCAAACGAGCCCTTGCCTCCGAAGGCACCTTCCTCGATGTTCTTCTTCGCGTTGTCCCATGCACCTCCGGCATTGGCCATGAACACGGCCAGCGTGAAGCCACCGGCCAAACCACCTACGAGGAGTCCGAGCACACCGGCTACTCCAAGGATGATGCCAACAAGGATGGGGATGATGATGGCGAGTACCGACGGCACAATCATCTCGTGCTGGGCAGCACGGGTCGAGATTTCCACGCAACGTCCATAGTCGGGCGTGCCCGTTCCTTCAAGGATGCCTGCAATCTCCTTGAACTGACGGCGCACCTCCTGCACCATCTTCTCGGCTGCACGGCCCACGGCTTCCATCGTCATGCCGCAGAACAGGAAGGCTGCCATAGCACCGATGAAGGCTCCTACCAGCACCTTCGGATTCATCAGGTTCACCTGGAAGTAGTTCATGAAGTCGGGAATGGTGGCATCGGTAGCCGAGATAACATCGCCAGCCACGTTGGTCAGCGTCTCACCGGCACGTGCCATCGCAATCTTGATCTCCTCGATGTAAGAGGCGAGAAGGGCAAGAGCCGTGAGGGCAGCAGAGCCAATGGCAAAGCCTTTACCCGTAGCGGCAGTAGTGTTGCCGAGTGCATCGAGGGCATCGGTGCGATGACGCACCTCCTCGCCCAACTGCGACATCTCGGCGTTACCACCCGCATTGTCGGCAATGGGTCCGTAGGCGTCGGTAGCCAGTGTGATGCCCAGAGTTGAGAGCATACCCACGGCAGCAATGCCGATGCCATAGAGACCGCGTGCCAGGCTCGATGCGCTCATGGAGAGGTCGAAGCCGTTGGCGCAGGCATAGCTGAGGATGATGGCCACACCGATGGTGATAACGGGGATGCAGGTCGAGATCATGCCCGTGCCTATACCTTTAATTATAACGGTGGCGGCACCCGTCTGTCCTGCCTCCGAGATTTTTTGTGTTGGCTTGTACGAGTGAGAGGTATAATACTCGGTAGCCTGTCCTATGATGACACCGGCAGCCAGTCCGCTGATAACGGAGAACGACAGACCGAGCCAGTTCTCGATGCCGAGGAAATAGAGGATGCCAAAGGTAGCTACAGCGATGAGCATGGCGCTGACGTTGGTTCCAAGTGAGAGTGAGCGCAACAGATCCTTCATCGTGGCGCCTTCCTTCGTGCGGACGAGGAAGATACCTAACAACGAGAGGAACACGCCCACGGCAGCGATGAGCATCGGGGCGATGACGGCCTTGAGCTGGATCTCGGTACCTGCTACAGCGAAGGCGGCTGCACCGAGGGCAGCAGTCGAGAGTACGGAGCCGCAGTAGCTCTCGTAGAGGTCGGCACCCATGCCGGCCACGTCGCCCACGTTGTCACCGACATTATCTGCAATGGTAGCTGGGTTACGGGGATCATCCTCGGGTATGTCTGCCTCGACCTTACCCACAATGTCGGCACCCACGTCGGCTGCCTTCGTATAGATACCGCCACCTACACGGGCGAAGAGAGCCTGTGTCGAAGCACCCATTCCGAAGGTCAGCATGGTAGTGGTAATGGATATGAGACCGTCGGCATCGAAATGGTTCAGCACGACAAACCAGATGGCGATGTCTAAAAGGCCGAGACCCACAACGGTGAGACCCATGACGGCACCCGAGCGGAAGGCCACCTTTAGTCCTGCGTCGAGACTCTCTCGGGCAGCATTGGCCGTGCGGGCCGAGGCGTAGGTGGCGGTCTTCATGCCGAAGAAGCCAGCCAGACCTGAGAAGAAGCCACCGGTGAGGAAAGCAAAGGGCACCCACGGGTTCTGTACGCCCAGACCGTAGGCCATGAAGGCAAAGAGGGCACAGAGCACCACGAAGACGATGCCCACGACCTTGTACTGCTGCTTGAGATAGGCCATGGCACCTTTACGCACGTAGAGCGCGATTTCTTTCATACGGGGCGTGCCTTCGTCGGCCTTCATCATCTGACGGAAGAAGAACCACGCCATACTCAAGGCTACTACCGACGCAACGGGTACGAGCCAGAATGCTGATGGAATGTTCATTGTTTTTTAGTGTTGGGTTAAAGTATTTGAATTTGGTTGATTATTCATCTCCATATTCAGCCATGTTGGCAGCCTCCTCGTCGGGGTCGTCGCTACCCAGGTCCATCATCGTGGAGTAGTTCTCCTCGGTAATCTCGTCGTCGTTGGGCTCGTCGAACTCGATGTCATCCTCGTCGGGCTTGTTGTAGGTGTCCTCGATTTCAACATCCTCGTCTCCGTCTTCGTCATCGCGTGAAGAGGCAAACTTCATACGTGGCTTTTCCGACTCTGGCTTCAGCTTGGCAAAGATGGCTTCGACCCAAGTGCCCTTTGACACTTCCAGTACGTCGTAGCCGTCATCGATCTTCTTCTCATACATGCCGCCCTTCTTGTGCAGACGATCTTTGGGTAGTGTAGTGGTCGAGATATCGAAGCCACTCTCTATGATATCCTTGATGCTCTGTGACAGGGAGTCCCATCCACCGCCGAAGTTACGGTCGAGCACTTCGACGAGCTTCGCAGCTGTGATGTGGCGTATGTTCTCGTAGGTCAGGTCGGTTACTCGCATGATGGGCTTTTTCTTGATGGCCCAGGTTATTTTCTTTTCTTCGTCAAGTCTGACCTGACCGACCTTGTAGCCCTGCTTTTCATATTTCCCTTTGATGATGGCCGATTCGCCATTGATTTCCTCAATCATAAAGGCGCTGCGGATAATGTCTACGTAGTGTCGGACGTTGTCCTTCACTTCGGCATCTTTCTCAGCACCTTCCCACAGACGGAAGATGTCGTTCTCTTGAATATCCCACACGCTGCTTTTTGTCAGCGTCTTCAGCGTAAGTGCTTTTTTCCCGTTTTGTTGATCCATGATATGCGTTCCTTATATTGTTTATGTCTGCAAAAGTAAATACTTTATTTCTTATTTCCAAGTTTTCGGCCACATTTTTTTGCACATTTGCGCAAAAAGCACTAACTTTGCACGGATTAATATTTTAATTTTGTAATTTTTGAATTTTATCTTTTTTAATTTCTAAACTTTGACGTGTCACAACCATTAGCAGAAAGACTTCGTCCACGCACTCTGACCGATTATATCGGACAGCGTCATCTGGTGGGTGAAGGGGCAGTGCTCCGGCGTATGATTGACTCCGGCCGCATCTCCTCCTTCATTCTCTGGGGGCCTCCAGGTGTGGGTAAGACCACTCTGGCCCAAATCATTGCCCATCAGCTGGATACGCCCTTCTATACGCTTTCAGCAGTGACGAGCGGTGTGAAGGATGTGCGTGATGTGATTGAAAAAGCACAGAAGGGTCGTTTCTTCAACGAGGCGTCACCTATCTTATTTATCGATGAAATCCACCGTTTCTCCAAGTCACAGCAAGACTCTCTGCTCGGAGCTGTAGAGCGGGGTATTGTGACGCTCATCGGAGCCACGACCGAGAACCCCTCGTTCGAGGTGATTCGTCCGTTGCTGTCGCGTTGTCAGCTTTACGTACTGAAGGCGCTTGAGAAAGATGATCTGCTGCAGTTGCTGCATCGTGCCATCACGACTGACATCATCCTGAAAGAGCGACACATAGACTTGAAGGAGACGGGTGCGATGCTCAGGTACAGCGGTGGCGATGCCCGCAAGCTGTTGAACATCCTGGAACTGGTTGTAGAAGCTGAAAGTGGTGACGTGACTATTACCGACGAGCTGGTTGTCAATCGTCTGCAACAGAATCCGCTGGCCTATGATAAGGATGGCGAGATGCATTACGACATCATCTCGGCCTTCATCAAAAGCATCCGTGGCAGCGATCCTGACGCAGCCCTCTACTGGCTGGCCCGTATGATTGAAGGAGGCGAAGACCCGCAGTTCATTGCGCGTCGGCTGGTGATATCTGCCTCAGAGGACATCGGCCTGGCCAATCCCAACGCCTTACTGCTGGCCAATGCTGCGTTCGATGCGGTAATGAAGATAGGGTGGCCCGAGGGGCGCATCCCCTTGGCCGAGGCTACTGTCTATCTGGCAACCTCGCCCAAGAGCAATTCAGCCTATCTCGGCGTCGACGCTGCGCTTGCCTTGGTGCGCGAGACGGGCAACCAGCCGGTACCACTGCCCATACGCAATGCACCCACCAAGCTGATGAAGGACTTGGGCTATCATGACGGGTATAAGTATCCCCATGACTTCCCAGGACATTTTACCGAGCAGCAATATATGCCCGATGCGTTGGTGGGACAGCGTATCTGGCATGCCCAGCACAGTCCTGCAGAAGAGAAACTATACGAACGCATGGTCTCATACTGGGGCAAACGATATGAGGAGTAAGCAATGGATCAGGACATCATCATACGTATCATAGAATTGTTGGGCACCTTCGCCTTTGCCATCTCAGGCATACGCCATGCTGCAGCCAAGCATTTCGACTGGTTCGGAGGCTATGTCTGCGGCATAGCCGTTGCCATTGGCGGAGGTACCATCCGCGATGTGATGCTGGGAACCACACCATTCTGGATGACCACGCCTGTCTACATGATCTGTACGTTTGTTGCCTTGCTCACGGTAGCATTCTTCGGCAAGTGGATGGAACCGTTGAAGAATGCATGGTTCGTGTTTGATACTCTTGGACTTGCCCTTTTTACCATTGCGGGCCTACAGAAGAGCCTGGCATTCGGTCAGCCATTCTGGGTGGCTATCATCATGGGATGCATAACGGGATCGGCAGGAGGCGTCATTCGTGATGTCTTGCTCAACAACGAGCCAGTGATCTTCCAGCGTGAGATCTATGCGATGGCCAGTGTGCTGGGGGGTATTGTCTATTGGGCAGGCATAGAGCTGGGGCTTCCTATAGAGCTGACAGCTATCGGCAGTTTCCTCTTAACCTGTCTCATTAGGTTCCTGGCTGTGCGCTATCACCTCTCGCTTCCTATCTTGAAGAATGACGAAAACGGATGACAACGTTTTCGAAACCCATAGAGCGCAGCAGCTGGCGGAACTGAGCGTCGGCATTGTCTTCAGCACTTTTCAGGTTTTCCTTCGACAGGCCGTAAACCATCATCCGACGGCGTGCACGCTGGTACAGATCCTCCCTGTCGGTGGCTTTCCATTTGCCTGACTCGTGGAAAGCTACGGTGCGGGCTTCGTCGATGAACCGTTCGTCGAGCAAGCCCACGGGGGGCAGGGTAAGAATCACGGTGTCGCCCTCGATGACAAGCCAGTCTTCTTCCACATCCGAGAGGTCTACGCCTATACGCATGGTTCCATAGTAGATGCGTGCCAGATGGTCGTTGTGCAGGAAGCCGCGACGCACGGTGTCGACAAACTCCTCGTCGCTCACGGAGAGGAACTCCCATTCTCCGATGTCGCGGATGGAGCGTATCTGTGCCGGAGTGATATCAATCTCTTTGTTATGCTCCAATTCCATGGAATTGTCAGTACTCTTTATCAGCAGCCATACGAGCAATATTGCCACCGCCACCACGGCTGCAACAAGAAGCTGTTTGCGATTTATGGTTATCGGTTTCATCTTTCAACGTTGTTGATGTCAAGTAATGAGCGGATATCGTTCATGTCGAACTCACGGCTGAAGGCGATGGTGACGTTTTGCTCCTCATAGCCCATGCTGGCAATGATGGGTATGAGCAGTCGGGCGGCACTCTCGCGGGCAGTCTCAATGATGCCCATCTGCGGGATGCTGGCAATGATAGCCTCGCGCCCCTGCTGCTCGTAGGTTGAGAGTTCGCGGTCGCTGAAATGGGACCGAGTGAGGGCAACGTACTCGCGCACACCCTTCTGGTCGATCTTTGAATCGGTCATCACCACGCGAGGGTCGGGAAGGGTGATGCTGATTTTCCCGTCCTCATGCTTGCTGACGTTCTTCTCGGAAAATCCAGAGAAATCAATGTACGCCTTCAGCGTGGCATCCATCGGAATGGCCACCTTGCGGTCGCCTAAGGGAAGATTCATGCTGTAGTCCTTCGAGAACATCTTGCCTCGCAACCTCACCACATCGTCGTAGGTGACAATCTTGTGAACCCTGTACTCCGTCGTATAGAGACGCGAGCACTTTTGAATCTGCATGATCAGCATTGGTATGCTGTCGTCCGATGACGTATTGCCGTCTGCTCTCTCTCTCTTGCATCCTGCAAATAGCATGCAGACGACTATAACTGTAAGTAACAAATATGCGGGTTTTCTCATACGCTCCTTGAATGATGTTGCAAAAATAGTAAAAAAAACGACAAGAAGCTAAAAAAAATGCATCTTTTTTATCTCATCGTTAAACTTTTCCCGCACCATCGCATCAGACTAATAGTTGCAACTCAAAATAAGTTTGAAATTAACAGTTTAACTATCAAAAAACAATGAATATGAAAAAAATGGTATTTGCCATGATGACCGCTCTCACCATCAGCATGAGCGCAATGGCACAGGATGCAAATCAGGAAAGAACGCCCCAGAGACGTCAGTTTGATCCGAAGGAAATGATACAGCGCCGCACAGACGGTGTGGTCAAGAGATATGGTCTCAACGACGAGCAGGCTAAGAAACTGCTGGATCTTAACACCCGCTTTGCCGACAAGATGGGACCTCGCGGAAACATGCAGAGACCACCACGTCAGGGCAACCGTCCCGACAGCGTGGCAGGAAATAGGGCTCGTGGCGAACGTCCGCAGCGCGGACAGGGTGGTCCCATGGGTGGCCCGATGTCTGAAGAGATGCAGAAGAACATGGAGGCCTACAATGCAGAACTGAAGACCATCATGACCGAGGAACAATACAAAGCCTACACCGAGGACATGAAGAACCGCCCCCAGCGCAGAGGAGGAGACAGGGGACGCAGACAACATGAATAAATCTTGTGGTATACGGTAAAAAGATGTTTCAGGATCAACTGAAAGCCCGCTATTCTAATGATAGTGGGCTTTTTTCGTGCTCATATCATCACAGATTCAGGATGGTTTGTGAAGAAAAAGGAATCATTGTATAGAGGATTCAAAAAAAAAGTGTATCTTTGCAGTCAATTATGAACAAGACTACAGCCTTTATCCTTATTGCCAGCCTGACAGTGCTGGCATCATGCAAAGAGAAGAAACCTTCTCAAGAAATCATTATCACCCGTCAGGAGATGGCCAAGCCCCAGAGTCCCATCAGCATGCAGGACTACAAACAGGCCACTGATGTAACGTGGATGAATGCTACGTACCACATTGAGGTGGTGCGCACGCCGTCCGACTCCCTGCCTATGGTGAAGGACGAATATGGTCAGCAATTCGTTGACAACAGCATCGTGCTCACAGTGACAAGAAGTGACGGGAGCGTGTTTTTCAAGCGGACGTTTACCAAAGCTTCGTTCAGCTCGTATATCGATGATGACTATCGTCGCACTGGTATTCTCGAGGCTCTGATTTTTGAGGAGGTTGATGATAACAGACTCGAATTCGCAGTCAGTGTAGCTCACCCACAGAGCGAGGACGAGTTCATCCCCTTAGAGATGAAGCTCGACCGTGACGGTGGCCTTACCATCAAGCGCGACAACGAGCTTGACACCAATGGTGACGTCGAAGGCGACGCTTGACTATCAGAAGTTTTGATTCTTGAATGCTTGTGCAAGTTGTGGCCAGGCAGCACTCAGACCAGTCATCTTTGAAAAGATGACGTCGGCTCCCTCGTGCATCAAGATCTCATCGGGCAGTGGGCCAGTGTTTACCGCAATAGTAAGGATACGGGCGGCAACACCTGCATGAACGCCAAGCGGAGCATTCTCTACCACCAGCGCCTGCCACGGTTCCAGGCCGCCCATCTTTTGCAAGCCCATGAGATAGGGGTCAGGATTGGGTTTGCCTCTCTTCACGTCGTAGGCTGTGACGATATGCTGCTCGTCAAGGTACTGGCCGAAATCACGTAGCAGACGGTTGATGAGCGGTCGCTGTCCGCTACCCGTCACTACACCTACCTGTAGGCCGTCGGCAGCTATCTGCGACATGAGTTCGGGTATGCCGTCCATTACTGACGGGGTGGGCATCTCGTGGAAAAGATGTGTCTTCTCGTCGTACATTAGTTGGGCTTCCTGCTCGGTAATCTCGCGTCCCTGTTGCCTATACACCATTTCGCGGATGGTGTCAACGCCACGGGCACCCTCAGTGGCATAGGCATCGTGGGCAGTCATGTTGATGCCGAACTTCGCCATGGATCGTTGCCAGGCCACGGCATGGTTGGGCATGGAATCGTAGAGCACGCCGTCCATATCGAAAAGCACGGCTTTGGGGCACAACGCCTCAAAACCGTGTTTGTCTAAATAATGAGAAATGAGAAATGAGAAATGAGAAATGCCGTCGGCAGTTTCTGCCGAACGTCTTATGCAACCTTTCATTTCATCATTTCTCATTTTCATTTCTCATTCTTCATTTCTCATTTCTCATTTGCAAGTCTCGCCTTGATGGCCTTGCTGTCTTCCTCGTAGCCAGGCTTGTCGAGAAGGGCAAACATATTCTTCTTGTAGGCCTCGACGCCAGGCTGGTTGAACGGGTTGACACCCAGCACGTTGCCGCTGATGCCGCAGCCTATCTCGAAGAAATAGATGAGCTGACCCAGATAATACTCGTTGAGTCGGGGCATGGTGATGCGCAGGTTGGGCACGCCGCCGTCGACGTGAGCCAGGCGGGTACCGAGCTCGGCCATCTTGTTCACCTCGTCGACTCGCTTGCCTGCAAGGAAGTTCAGACCGTCCAGATTCTCTTCGTCCTCGGGGAAGAGCAGCTTCTTCTCTGGCTCCTCAACACTGATAACGGTCTCGAAGATGGTGCGCTCGCCGTCCTGAATCCACTGTCCCATGGAATGGAGGTCGGTGGTAAAGTCGACGCTGGCGGGGAAGATACCCTTCTTGTCCTTGCCTTCGCTCTCACCGTAGAGCTGCTTCCACCACTCTGACATGAAGTGGAGCTTCGGCTGGTAGTTCACCATGATCTCGATCTTCTTGCCGTTCTGATAGAGTGCGTTGCGCACGGCAGCATACTGGGCTGCGGGATTCTCCTCAAAGGGCACGTCCTCGGCACAGGCTTTCTCCATGGTCTGTGCACCCTCGACGAGGGCCTTGATATCGAAACCGGCACAGGCAATGGGCAGCAGACCTACCGGAGTGAGAACCGAGAAGCGACCACCCACGTTGTCGGGGATAATGAAAGAGGTGTAGCCTTCCTTGTCGGCACAGGTGCGGGCAGCCCCGCGCTTGGCGTCTGTTACAGCCACGATTACCTTACGGGCCTCTTCCTTACCACGCTGGGCCTCGCACTGCTTCTTCAGCAAACGGAAGGTCAGGGCTGTCTCGGTCGTAGTGCCGCTCTTTGAGATATTGATGACACCGAACTTTTTTCCCTTCAGATACTCAGTCAACTCGAAGAGATAGTCCTCGCCAATGTTGTTGCCGGCAAAGAGAATCGTGGGGTTCTGCTTGTCCTGTATCAGCCAGCCGAACGAGTTGCTCAGCGCCTCGATGACGGCACGGGCACCCAGATAGCTGCCACCGATGCCAGCCACGACCACTACCTCGCAGTTTTCGCGAAGCACGTTGGCACAGGCCTGCAGCTCGTCGATAAACGCGGGAGTGATTTCCGACGGCAGATGTAGCCATCCAAGGAAGTCGTTACCGGGACAAGTACCATTCTCCAATGACTGCTGAGCTGCCTTCACCTGCGGCTCAAAAGCCTTCACAGCGCCTTCCTTCAGAAAGCACGCCGCCTTTGTAATGTCAAGACTGATGTTCTTCATCTTAAATTTAAAATTGTTTTGTTGTTGGGTTCTAATTGCTGCAAAATTACAAAAAACGAATGATTTGACCGCACGTTTTGGGAACATTAACGCAATTTTCTGCATTTCTGCCCTCAGACCTCCTCATTATTCATAATTATTTTCTAACTTTGCAGCCTGAAAACAGGTTGACGCATGCGATATTTCATTACTCTGAGCTACGACGGAACGCGTTTCCACGGATGGCAGGTACAGCCTAACGGCATCTCGGTACAGGAGGAGCTGGACGGGGCACTGTCCCTACTCTTGCGGTCGGAGATACACACCACAGGAGCCGGACGTACCGATGCCGGTGTACACGCCCGGATGATGGTGGCTCATTTCGACTGTGAGCAGGAAATCGACGGGCAGCAGCTGGCCTACAAGCTGAACAAACTGCTGAAGCGCGACATAGCCGTTCAGCAGGTGGTACGCGTGGCCGACGACATGCACGCCCGCTTCTCGGCCAAGTGGCGCACCTACCATTATTATATACACACGCGCAAAGAGCCCTTCCTGCGCCACTATTCGTGCGAACTGCACTATCCGCTTGATTTCCAGAAGATGAACGAGGCTGCTGCCCTGCTGCTCGACTATGATGACTTCGGAGCCTTCTGTAAGGCACATGCCGACGTGAAGACCACGCTCTGCCAAGTAACGAAGGCCGAGTGGAAAGAGTCATCGCCAGGCGTCTGGTACTTCGAGATTACAGCTAACCGCTTCCTGCGTAATATGGTTAGGGCCGTGGTAGGCACGCTGGTCGACGTAGGGCGTGGCCGACTGACAATCGACGATTTCCAGCGTGTGGTCGAAGGCAAGCGTCGCAGCGATGCCGGTGAGTCGATGCCCGCCAACGCCCTGTTTCTTGAAAGAATAGACTATTAGTTATGTGGCTGATATTGGCATTTTTCTCCGCAGCCTTCTTAGGCATCTACGACTCCTTGAAGAAAAAGGCGCTCAAGGACAACGCCGTCATTCCCATACTGTTTCTCAACACCCTGTTCTCGTCACTCATCTTCCTTCCGTTCATCGTGCTGAGCGCATCGACCGACGTACTCAACGACACCGTGTTCCTCGTTGGCAGTGGTGGCTGGGAGGTGCATAAATACGTGGTGCTGAAGGCACTGATCGTGCTCTCCAGCTGGGTGCTGGGCTATTTCGGCATGAAACACCTGCCGCTGACCATCGTAGGCCCCATCAATGCCACGCGGCCCGTGATGGTGCTCGTGGGTGCCCTCCTGGTGTTCGGCGAGCGGCTCAACCTGTGGCAGTGGGCAGGCGTACTACTGGCCGTCTGTTCGTTCTTCCTGCTGAGCAAGAGCGGCAAGAAAGAAGGCATCGACTTCAAACACGACCACTGGATCTATATGATTGTAGGTGCTGCCATGCTCGGAGCACTCAGCGGACTTTACGACAAATATCTTATGGCCCCGGTAGCCGAAGGGGGCGTAGGACTCGACCGCATGCTGGTACAGTCGTGGTACAACATCTACCAGTGTCTGATGATGGGTGCTATGCTCCTGCTGCTATGGTGGCCCAAGCACCGGCAGACCACGCCCTTCCACTGGGACTGGGCCATCATCGGTGTCAGCCTGTTTCTCTCTACAGCCGACTTCATGTATTTCTACGCCCTGTCACTTCCCTCGGCCATGATCAGCATCGTATCGATGATACGAAGGGGCAGCGTGGTGGTGAGCTTCATCTTCGGAGCGCTGTTCTTCCACGAAAAGAACCTGAAGGCCAAGGCCTTCGACCTGGCGCTGGTACTGCTCGGAATGTTGTGCCTATATATCGGTTCGCGGTAGTCGTAAGCAGACCTGACACATCAATGGTAACAAGCATCTCTAATTCAATATAACAAAAGCTCATGATCAGCATGATTGCCGCCGTGGCCCGCAACCGCGCCATAGGCTTCGAAAACAAACTCATCTACTGGCTGCCCAACGATCTGAAACGCTTCAAGCAGCTCACCACAGGCCACACTATCCTGATGGGGCGGCGTACCTTTGAGAGCCTGCCCAAAGGGGCACTGCCCAACCGTCGCAACTGCGTGCTAACCACCTCGGTCAGTGAGTTGCCGGGGTGTGAGTGCTTCACCTCATGGGAGACATTCCTCGCTACTTGCCACCCCGACGAAGACATATATATAATAGGTGGAGCAAGCCTCTACAGCGGACTCATGGATAAGGCCGACCGACTGTGCCTCACTGAGATCGACGATGAACCAAAAGAAGCTGACACCTTCTTCCCCGACTACAGCGAGTGGACGGAGGTGATGCGCGAACACCACCGAGCCGACGAGCGTCATGCCTACGACTACGACTTCGCCACCTACATGCAACCAAGCAAAAAACAATAATATACGACAATGAACATACAAGAACTCTATCGCATCTACCAACAGCACCCCTGCATCACTACCGACAGCCGCGACTGTCCCGAAGGCAGCATCTTCCTGGCTTTGAAAGGCGAGAAATTCAATGGAAACCAGTTTGCACTGCAAGCCTTGGAAAAGGGCTGTGCCTACGCTATCGTAGACGAAGACATTGACATCAGTGCGGTACCTGACACTCTTCACTCTTCACTCATACGTGTCGACAACTGCCTGCAGACCTTTAAAGACCTGGCACGCGAGCACCGGCGCCAGTTCCAGATTCCCGTCATCGGCATCACCGGCACCAACGGAAAGACTACAACCAAAGAGCTGGTCAAGGCTGTGCTCTCGGAGAAGTACAACGTGCTGGCCACCGAAGGCAACTTCAACAACGACGTAGGCGTACCCAAGACACTGTTCCGACTGAACAAGGACCACGAGATAGCCATCATCGAGATGGGAGCCAGCCATCCGGGCGACATCAAGACACTGGCCGAGACAGCCGAGCCCACCTGCGGCATCATCACCAACGTGGGCCGTGCCCATCTGCAGGGCTTCGGCTCGTTCGAGGGTGTCATCAAGACCAAGGGCGAGCTCTACGACTACCTGCGCTCAAAAGAAGACGGACTCGTATTCCTCAATGCCGACAACGACTATCTCTGCGACCTGCTCTCCGATGACGACAGCCTCTGGGTGACCCCCTACTCTACCGACCCGGAGAAACAGTACGAGTGTATCAGCGGAGAGGTAATCGAGGCTTCACCCTACCTGAAGTTCCGCTGGCGCAAACCACTCATGGAACTAAACGAGACAGGAGCCTCGACGAAATGGCACAAGGTGCAGACGCATCTCGTGGGAGCCTATAACATTGACAACCTGCTGGCGGCCATTGCCGTAGGCATCAACTTCGATGTCGACCGCAAACAGATATGCCACGCACTGGAGAACTATGTTCCCACGAACAACCGTTCGCAACTGGTGCAAACAGAGCACAACCGTCTGATTGTCGACGCCTATAACGCCAACCCGTCGAGCATGGCGGCTGCCCTGCAGAACTTCCAGCTTATTGAGGCTTCAAGGAAGATGGTCATCCTGGGCGACATGCGCGAACTGGGCGAGGCCAGCCAAGAAGAACATCAGGCCGTTGTCGACAAACTGGCAGAGATGGACTTAGCCCAAGTGTGGCTTGTAGGCGAGGAGTTCGGCAAGACGCGATGTCCCTTCCGCTGCTTTGCCAACGTCGACGAGGTAAAAAAAGTCCTCGAGACCGAGCGTCCCGAAGACTATACGATTCTGGTTAAGGGCTCTAACGGCACCAAGCTATACCAACTGCCAGAGCTGTTGTAGGCTTCAACACGAACACGGTCAAAACAGTTTCGAAGCCTTACGGCTCAACTCCTTTGCGATCTTCTCCGGCTTCCAGTCGGGGAAGATGTTTTTTAGACGGTAGCGCTTTGCCTGTTCCTTGCCTATGATGGTCTCGGCTTCGCGATGGCCATCATTGCCCACGAAGTCCACCACGTTTGTGGCAGGGGTGATATCGTCACCGTTCAGGTCCATCGTCCCATACTCCACAAAGTCAATCTCGTGCGCCCTGATACTCCGTGGGTCGAAGCGCGAGGCACGTAGCCTCTCAGGCGTGGCCAACGTGGTGCGCAACCACGCACAGCGCGGATGGGTGTGCCAGCCACGGGCAAAGGTAAAGTCGGACATAACGTTATGGATGGTACAGCTCTCGAACACATAGCCCCACTTCGTGGTCGACGTGCGTGGAGCAGCTATGACGTTGACACCCGAGCCATCCTCGTTCCTTCTCTCAGTCACGATGTCACAGCGGTTGAAGTAGACGTCGCCCGCCCCACAGATAAAGTCTACCGTACCATGAATCTCACAGTCCTCGAAATAATGCTGGCACTCCTCGCTATGACTGTAATAGGTGTCCTGATACGACAACATGCGCACATGCTTGAAGATGGTGCGGTGACCCTTGTCCTGCCAACATACGGCTCTGCCCGCTGGTCCCGAATGGTAATAGTCCAACGCATTCTTCAGCGTCAGGTCCTGAACATAGGTATTCCAGCCACGGTTCAGCAGCGTGGCCGTCTTGCTGATGCCTTCCTCCTCCACCTTCGGAGCATTCATGATGATAGTGCCCTCCATGCTCTGGCCTATCAGCGCAATGTTATGGCCTAGAATCGGAGTCAGACAGGTCTCCCCCAGGTCGTAGGTGCCGTTGGGAATAAGGACAAACAGTCGCTGCGAAGCAGTGTCAGCATTCTGTTTGTTGGCCTGATCTATGGCACTGAGAAGGCTTTTAACGTCGCCAGCCTTTACTTTTATAATGTCAGAGGTGCCTTGGGCGGTCACATAGACAGCTAAGAGCATCTGCAGTATGAGGATGATAGTACGCTTCATATTTTAGGTTTACAGGCCACAAAGATACTACAAAAATGCCACTCGTGCAATTTTTTTTCCAAAAACTTGCACGTATTTCAAAAAATTACCGTACCTTTGCAGCCGCTTACGAGCAATCGGGATGTAGCGCAGTTGGTAGCGCACTACGTTCGGGACGTAGGGGTCGGGCGTTCGAGTCGCCTCATCCCGACCAAAGGTCTGATGGAAGTTGCTGAATTTCAGTAACTTCCATTTTTTCTTAAATTCAGGGAAAACGCATGATAGCTCTGTAGTGCTCATCATAGCTATAATTGGATGCTGTCGATGCGGAGCTTTAGTATGCCAGCAGGGACGCTGACGCTTACGACATCACCCACCTTCTTGCCTAACAATGCTTGGGCAATGGGCGATTTGACTGATATTTTCCCTTCGCGCATGTTTGCTTCGTGTGGGCTGACAATGGTATAGGCCATTATGTCATTTTTGGTCAGGTTGGTCATTTCAACTTTGGTGAGCAGTCCTACCGTGTCGGATCCCAACCGTGAAATATCGATGACTCGTGCATGTTCCAACACCCTTTGTTTGAAGCGTATCCTGCCCAGTAATCGCGATTGTTCGCGCTTGGCGGCATGATATTCAAAGTTTTCGCTGAGGTCGCCTTTGTCGCGTGCCTCGGCGATTGCCTCTCTGACTTGGGGCAGCTCCACGCTTTCCATTTGCCGAAGTTCGGCAACGAGCTTGTCGTACCCTTCTTGTGACATGTATTCCATACTTCGTTATATCGAAAAGTTTCCTGCAAAGGTAAGGCTTTTCTGTGAGAAAACAACAAAAGTGAACTATCTTCTGCATTTGCTGCCCCAAAATTTGGATTTTCGTTCAAATTTTCTTACCTTTGCACGCAAAAGCGTGCGAGAACGGGCTTGCACCGTCCTTCCACACGAATTATAAACAGATGGATATAGTCGGGGAAAACCCTATACAGTTGATATTGTTTTTCACCCTCTACGGCATAACGGGCGTGGTGCCACTCATTGCGGCCCTCTACCTGCTGTTGCGCCGGGCCAATGCCATCGCGCCGGGTGTCACACCGCCGGTGCGGTTGCGTTGTTGGACGGCATCGTTCTTTGTCGTATCGTCATTGGCGCATGTATGGTGGCTGCTGTTCTACATCTATTCTGGCGACCTGCAGTCCGTGAGCTATCTGTTGCTCGTCATGCTCGACTTCGTGACGCTGTTCACCACCTTCGCCGGCATGTTGCTTGCCATGCTCCAGGACCGCCGCCGGTCGGTGAGGCCTGCCTTGACGGCCATGATTCCGTTCATGGCACTATGGGGAGCGTTCATGGTCTATCCCAATGACCTGATTGAGCTGATTGCAGGTGTTTACCTCCTGTTGCTCGGTTTGGTCTTTACCATATATATGGTGTTGGCCATCAGACAGTACAGTCGGTGGCTGAACGACAACTATGCCGACCTGGAGAACAAGAAGGTGTGGCTGTGCCAGGCGGTGGCGCTGGTCTGCATGCTGTTGTTTGTCCTCTATGTGCTGGCTACCAACATGGTCTTGATCTGGCTCGTACATATCATTGAGCTTGTGTTTGTAGTCCTCCTGCTATGGCGCGTGGAGACGCTGCCGCAGTTAGACAGCCCTATGGAAGGAGAGAGCAATGTATTGGCTCAGGACACCTCTAACCTTATTCCTGCTGACGCGCCTGCCAGCAGCCATTCTTCCACCCCGCAGCCGGCTGCGCCCGTCACTATCGACCTCGCACAGATAGAACGACTATTGAACGAGCACTGCGTAGCCCCGCAGCTCTACCTGAAGCACGACCTCTCCCTTCAGGAACTGGCGCAGGCCGTCGGCACCAACCGCTACTATCTCAGCCAGTATTTCTCGCGTCAGGGCATCACTTACAACACCTTTATCAACAATCTGCGTATCAACAACTTCATCAGTCGCTACGAAGAGGCCGTCGCTGCCGGACAGTCCGTCGTCGCTCAGGAGCTGGCATACGAGAGTGGCTTCGGCAGCTACAGAACCTTCAGTCGTGCCTTCACGCAGCGCATGGGCCAGAACGTAACGGACTGGATAGGCGAGCGGGAGGGCTGATATCAGAAAAAATGTGTAACTTTATGGCGTATTAATTACTCTCCACCTTGGAGGCTTTCTTCCAAGGGGAACGGGAATTGTTCCAAGGCCTTGCCGTGGAGCGTTTAGAGACGGAATGGATAAAATATCCCATCTTGCACTTAGACCTGAACGTCAAGAAATATGAGAGCGAGGACGACTTGTATAAGATACTGAACCGACATCTTGAAAAATGGGAACAGGAATACGGCAGTCCATACGGGGAACGGGATCTGGAAGAGCGCTTTCTGCAAGTGGTAGAATGTGCCTACCGAAAGACCGGCAAGCGTGTCGTCATCCCCGCAAGGATAGCTCGGCGAATTTCGTTTTGCCTATCCCGTCAGAGCCAACATCGAGGGGATGGATGGGGCTGGAAGGGCTTTTGTATTTGTCTCATTAGGGGGGGGGGCTGAGACATATACAAAAGTGGTCAAATGTGCAATTTGGTAGACAAATATGCAAAACGGATGGTCAAATTTGCAAAATGTAGACAAATCGTAAAAACATGCTCCCGCCGCCATTCCCTGCCTTGGCAGGGAGTTTTTTTTTGAGTACCTTTGCAGACAATGTGCTAACTAAAAGCCATAGATTATGTTCGATTACAGAGGACTACAAGACGTTTTATTCATCGCGCTTTACGTCGCGGTGGCTATCATCGCGCTGATAGCAGCGGTGTATCTGCTCTTTAGGCAGAGGAATGTCTTTGCAGTCGATGTAAGGTCGAGCCGCAGGCTGCGTCGCCGGACGGCAGTGCTGATGGTGGTGATGGCGGCGAGCCACGTGTGGTGGTACGCCATCGGGCAGTGGTGTCTGCATGACGACTGGCTGGTGCGCACCATCCTAGTGATCATGTTCGACCATGCCACGTTGGTGCCGCTGGTCATGGCCGTGCTGCTGGCTATGTTGCAGGACCGCCGTCGCCCGCTCTGGCCGTGGCTCTTGGTGCAGACGCCGGTAGTGCTGTTTGCCGTCGCGGGAATGGACGAACGCAGTTGGATCTACGGCTATGCGTTGCCGCACTACTGGCAGATGGCCGTCATCGCCGTCTTTATTCTCTATTATATATATGCGCTGAGGCAGTACGAGCGCTGGCTTCTAGACAACTATGCCGATCTGGAGCGCAAGGAGGTGTGGCAGAGCCTCCTGTTCGTCGTGGGCCTCTTCGCTGTCTATATGATCTATACCTCGAACGCCGGTGAAATGATGAGAGAGTACCTGTCGCAGGTCATCTCGATTGTCATCATCGGCTTCCTCGTCTGGCGCGTGGAGACGCTGCAGGAACTGGAGGAAAGTTGAAAAATTGAAAAGTTGAAAAATTGAAAAATTGAAATAATAAAAATATGCAGACAAGATTCAAGAAAAGTGCTAAGGTGTTCGACATCGTGATTACCGCCGTAGGCGGCACACTGTCGGTGGGCATAATGCTCTATGGCGTGTTTTATTTCGGACTGGGCGAGGCGTGGCCCGAGCTGGTCCTCAACCTGTTTTACGTCGCCTGTCTGGTGATGATCTGGATGTACTTCTTCGACCGGCTCGACACCCACAAGTTCAACTACTGGTGCTCCATCTCGGTGGGCATGACGGTGCTGCTACGCGACATCCTTTTCGCGCCGCCCTTGGCCTATTATTCGCTCCATCTGGCGTGCCTCACGCTCTCGGTGCTGCTGCTCTGCACGCTCACCTTTTTCTATGCGCGCAAGAACTGGAAGAGCTACACCAAGCGCAACCTGTGGGCCATCTGCGTCATCGACATGATCATTGCCGCACTCTACAACCTGGCCGTCTACTTGGCGCCCACCGACGAGTACACCAACTATATGCTCACGGAGATCTGGATACGGCCCACCATCACCTACGGCCTCGTGGCCTGCTTCGTGACGGAGGTGGAGAAGAGATAAGGAAGACAAGAAGACGAGAAGACAAGAAGACTTTTAAAGAACAGACACGACAATGATATTTGAGCAAATGCCTTTGGCATACATAATGTATTTCATGCTCTATGGTGGGGTGACGCTGGTGTCCATCATCGGATGTCTATACCTGCTATTCCGCGAGGGCAACGCCTTCGCGTCAGACGTCACCCCGTCGGTGCGCCTTCGCCGCTGGGTGGTGGCGTTCTTTGCCGTGTCGTTTCTCAGCCATGTGTGGTGGTTCCTGTTCTTCGCACTCTCCCACGACACCTCCCCGGCCAAGTATGTGGCCATCACAGTGCTCGACACGGTGACCCTGTTTCCTGCCGTCGCCGGCACGCTCATTTACATGCTTCAGGACTACAAGCGCCCTATATGGCCCGTCTATGTGGCCATGCTGCCGTCGGTACTGCTGGGTGCGATACAGATGCTGAACCCGGAAGACAACTATATGCTCATCGAGTCCGTCTATGTCCTGTCGTTCTATGTGCTGCTGGTGGTCTACATGCTCTTTGCCGTCAAACAGTACGGGCGGTGGCTGCGCGACAACTATGCCGACCTGGAGCGCAAGGAGGTGTGGAAGACTCAGGTGGCGGTCATCGTCAGCCTGCTGGTGTTCATCTTCTACTGGATTGACAACAACATCACCATAGCCTATCTCCTGCAGATCACCAACTTATGGCTCATCGCCATACTGCTGTGGCGCGTAGAGACCCTGCCGCAGTTGGACGCTGCTATCCACACGCCCTTAGCCGCCGCTAACGGAAAGGACGGAAAGGTGGCCGGCATGGAGACCTTCGCCCAAATCGAGCGCCTACTGGCCGAGCACTGCGTGGCCCGGCAGCTCTACTTGCAGCATGATCTGACACTCGCCCAGCTGGCACAGGCCGTGGGCACCAACCGCCTCTATCTCAGCCAGTACTTCTCCGGCAAGGGGAACACCTATAATACCTACATCAACGACTTGCGCATCGACCACTTCGTAGGTCTCTTCCGTGAGGCAACCGCCGCCCGGCGCCCCTTCACCCTGCAGCAGTTGGCCAGCGACAGCGGCTACCGCAGCTACAGCACCTTCAGCCTGGCCTTCAGGCAGCGCATGGGGCAGAGCGTGAAGGCATGGATGCGCAACATGTCCATTCAATAAGCCGACAGACCGAATCTCAAAATAAGCAACAAGTTTCAAAATATGCAAAACTGTTTTCAAAATCAGCAAAACTTCCCGGGCGGTGCATCTTGCGCTTTTCTGGAAAAGAAAAAAACGCTATCTTTGCACCACACTTGTGCGATAAGAACAGATAATAATTAAATGACAAAAAAAGTATGAAAAAGAACGTTTACAACCTATGGCTTTTCGCCGCCCTCCTGTGCGGCCTGAGCCTCGGCGTCACCTCGTGTAAGGATGACGACAACAACGAAGTGAGTGCTGAAGAGCAGGCTGAGCAGGCCAAGGAGCAGGCCGATGTTTTCTGGGGCGTGGTCGACGAGCTCGCCGGTGCCGATGCCATCACCGACGACTACCAGAACAAGACCTTCGAGCCTATCATCGGTACACCCTCCGACGAGAACCCGCAGCACCGCATCGTGGCCACCAACGACATGTACACCGCCGCCATGCGCTTCAACCAGCTCATCGGCGAGGATAAGGTTGATGAGAACACCACTGAATATGTCTACCAGAACGATGCCGTGGGTACGCTGACCTACCGCAAGAGCACCGACGGCAAGTCCTGGGCCACCGTCGATGTCAGCATCAAGCAGATGCCACACCTGCAGAAGATTATCTACCGCTCACCCGAGCAGGCCGACAGCAACGGTCCCTTCGAAGGCACGGCCTACTACCGCTTCGGCGACATCGTAACCCGTACGGTGACCGCCAAGGACGGCACTACACACTACGAGGACTGGATCTGCGTGCGCCCCTGCTTCGGCCCCGAGGGTAAGGAAAAGTCGCACTGGGTGAGCATCAGCCCCCTGTCCTCGGACAACGTTTGGCCCTATACGGGCAGCAACGGTATCGAATATGCCATGCCCACCGGTTTGGGCGAAAATGTCGAGCATGCACAGAACTTCGCCGAGATGCTCTACGCCATCTGTTTCCCCAAGAAATGGCATCAGAACGTCTTCAACCAGCAGGACAACAAGGACATGCGTATGTTCCATGATTTCAACAAAGTCCAGCTGAAATACCACAGTCATTATTTCTGGCAGCGCGTGAATTATGGCTGGGTCAAAGAGAACAAGATCTTTGAAGACCTCTTCGGGTCGAGCGTAGCCAAATTCCAGACGATGCTTGAAAGTAAGGACGGTCTGAACCTGCTCACCAAGGGCTATAACTGGATTACCAGGGGCATCTTTGCCACCAACAGCCCCAAACTCCACCGCGAGCGTTTCACCACCGGTCAAGGCATTGAGAGCAACATGCATCAGGGTGGCAAGATAACGGCAGTCACGAAAGAGGTCATCAAGAACAAGATACAACTGAACGTCAACGAGCAGTACACCCTCGAGCATCCCTATTGGGTGAATGCAGCTTTCTTCGGCACGGATGCTCCGCACTATATCATCCGACACGCCACTGGTGCTGAACTCTCTTCCAACGGCAAGGAGGATCCCAAGCAGCCACTTGCAGGCGTAACACACAAATGGGTCTACAACGTACACTACGGCATCACCGACCTGACCGTTCCCCCCGAGACCTTCGATGAACAAGGCAACCCCACCAACGAATCCGGATATAAGAACCGTGCCTATTACTCCCAAGGCGACATCGTGAAGGACGCGAACGGCAACAGATGGATGTGCGTGCAGCCGTCGGGATACGGCGATGCCGACCGTTTCAAGAAAGAGCCCTATTCCTATTTCATCAGTTTCGAGAAGAAGCCCATCGAAGGTAGTTTGCTGGTAACTAACGTACCTGCTACGAAGAATCTGGCAGCACAGGTCCTCTTCAGTCTGTCATTACTCTACCAAAACTACGTCCCGAAAATGAATGACAAGTCTGCGGTTTCCTATCAAATAGTGCAAAACATGCGCGACAATCTCGGCGTCGAGTTGAGCGAACTGATTGTCAAGCGCGACACACTACACACATTCAAGGGCAAGACGGTGGGCGAGTCGGTCCCCTGCTCCTTCGTCAGTGCCCTTTACCGCGATGCCGATAACAACCTCTTGGTGTTGCGCCTCGTGGGCGACTACACCAAAGAGCAGGCAAGTGGCGGCCGCGACATGTCGTGGTATTTCTACACGAACTACACGAACACCACTACTCCGATGCTCCTGAACCACTTAGGCGATTCTGCCTACGTTAATAATAAGTACAACGAAGACAAGTGGGTCTATCAGCCTTGGTTCGACATTGCCACCAGCAAGATTGTCACTTATACTACCAAAAACGGAAAAGTGGAATATTATAATGCGGGGCCGCGTACCTATGTAATGGGCGCTTATAACCTCGAGATTAACCAGTTGATCTATAAGCGGGGAGAATCAGTACTGACCAGCCTCGTGCAACCTGCCAATATGTATCGCGAACCCCTCATTCTCTTTGCCGTCAAGCGTGTCAGGGACAACGGCGTGAAAGCCACAAGCTTCGACGACGGCATCGAATTCTCCGAATATAAGATGATGAAGGAAATCGACGATGATTTTGCAGATGACGATCCGAGAGTAACCAACCGCATATCTGATACTTATCAGCAATACAGCCCAGACCGCATCTTCCTCGAAGAGAAGAACTGGCAGTTCGGTATGGCTAACAGTACTAAATCGTACTAAAAACAATATAACTGAAACAAAATACTGAGAACAATGAAGAAGAACGCTTTCAACCTCTGGCTCCTCACCGCCCTCGTGTGCGGTCTGAGCCTCAGCGTCACCTCGTGTAAGGATGACGACAATGAAGACAATGGCACCAACTCAGAGCGGGTGACGACCGAGGCCGAAACCGAAGAAGCTGTGGCAGCCTATAACTGGCTGGTCAACATGACCGACATCGAGGACTTCACCGACGACTGGGCCTCGAAGACCTACGAGCCTACCATCGGTGTTGAATCAAAGAACGAGACCAACACCCGTGTGGTCGTGGTGGCCGACATCGACTATGCCAAGATGAACTTCGCCAGTATCTCGGGCATGAGCGTCGACCAGCTCTCCACCACGCAGAGCCAGACCATCGACGGCGTGGGCACCCTCATCTGGACACCCTCGGCCAAGGATGCCAATAACCTGGCCACCGTCGACGTGAACACTAAGCTCATCCCCCACCTGTCAAAGATTGTCTACTGCACTGTTGACCAGATGGGCGAGAACGGCAATCCTTATGACGGCACGGCCTACTACCGCTTCGGCGACGTCATCGAGGACGCCCAGGGCTACTACTGGGTGTGCGTGAAGCCCGCCTTCGGCACAGGTAAGGCCCCCCAGCAGCAGGGCTACTGGATTAACATCCTGAACCGCGACCCCAACAACGGCAAGAGCAGCAAAGGCACGGTGCCCGAAATCCCCACCAAAAACATCAAGGACTATAATCCGAAGGGCACGAAGTGGGATGGCAACACCGTCAAGCTGCCCACCCTGCTGAACAGCACCTGGGAGCATGTCCACAACCTGAGCAACCTCGTCTGGGCCCTGCTCAACCCCGAAGCCTACAAAAAGGCCGTCGGCAACAACGGCATCGGTCTGGGCGGCTACGACTACAAGTACAACGGTGCGAAGTTCTGTGAGCGCGTGGCCAACCAGTGGGCGCAGAAAGGCATCTGGGAAAAACTGTTCAACCGCTCGTATGAGCAGATGCAGCAGATGCAGTATCTCAACTTCTTCTACAACGGCTATCACTGGAATGTGGGTACTACCGCCGGTGTGTGGATTTCCAGTACGAAGGGCTACGAGACAAAATTTTCGAGTAGCAAAGGCGCTGACGACACCCTGTTTGAGATGGAGGCGAAGGGCGCCGGCTTCGACATCCGCCGCTATTGCAGCGACCCGGCCCAGAACGAAGCCTGTGCCAGCTCCGGCACGAAAGGCTTTGCCCCTGCCAAGCAGTTCACCGGCACCGAGGGCTACTGGGTGGTGCGCCAGAAAACCAGTTCGGATATTGTCGGCATGAGCAACATATCGCATCCCAGCGTCTATGATAATCTGAAAAACACAGCTGAAATCTATCGCTATAATCAAGCCTACTCGATCATGGTGGGTTCGGAGTCGGCCGTGGAGGTAGAGGAATCGATTGATGATGGGGTTGCCAGCAACGCCTACACCGACGGCCGTGGAACCTATATGGTTGGCGACGTGGTGGAAGACGAGAACGAATGTCGCTGGATCTGCATCAATGGTTCGCCTAACTTCGTGGGAACCTATCCCACCACCGACCATACTGCCTGGTTTGTCTCTTTTGATCAGGACATTTATGATGCTCCCGAAGCCTATGGTATCGTCGACGAGGATGAACTGCCAGAGGCAGCATGCCGTCTTGCACTCTTCTTCCGCTCACTCAGGACTTATCCTCGGGGATATAGCTGTACACTGGCTCCCAACAGCGAGTTGGGTAAGATAGGACAGCACATCCTCGACTATGCAGGCGTCGACGTGCGCAAGCTGGCCACCCTGCGCGACAGTGTCTGGACCTTCACCAACAATAAGGATCAAAAGCAGTATTCAAGTTCATCGACGTCTTTCTTCTTCACGATGGCCTACAATGGCGGCAACTTCTCCCGCGAACAGCCCATTGCCCGTCTCGTCTTGGACAATACGCAGGCAGGAAGTGAGCGCGGCCACTGCTATGCCAAGTCAAATAAAGCGATTGATATATGGCGCACACTGCTCTACAAGCACTACGAGACCTACGATCCCGACCGTGTCACTATGACCGACGACGAGGCATCGGTGGGCATGACCAAGTGGCAGGCCGTCTGGCCCTTGACTACTGACAGGATGTGTTTAAAGGATGTCACCAGTCAGGCGATGATCGACAAGTATGCCAAGGCGGACAAGTGGCAGACGCATCCGCGTACCAAAGCCGAGTCTGATGCCGATTTCGCAGCCTATTGCTGGTCGTCTAAAGATAATGACTTCATGACAAGCATGACCTCGCTCCAGAATGAGCGTGTGCTCATCTTCCGCGTGATGAAGGTGACCGACAACGGTGGCAAGACGCCCAACCTCGTCTCGCAGGACGGCCGACGCCTCTCTGTCGTACACCTGCAGAACGACCGCGAAGCCTACCAACTGCTACTCCAGTGTCATTGGGTGAACAATTACCTGACGTTGTCTCAGTTCTATCAGACTTTCTACGTTGACAACAAGCAGTTCGTACTGCCCGAGCTCAAATGATGCCTGGCCTATATATATAAATAAGGTAATACATTAATATATAATATGATGAAAAAGTATTTCAACATCTGGCTCCTCGCCGCCCTGCTGTGCGGCATGAGCCTCACCGTCACCTCGTGTAAGGATGACGACAAGGACGATGAAACCAGTAGCGGTTCGAGTGAGGAACGTCAGCAGAACGAACAGGCCGACAAGGCCCTGAAGTTCTGGAGCGTCGTGGGTCAGCTGGTATCCATGGACGACTTCACCGAAGACTACGACAACGCCACGTTCGAACCCGCCATCGGCAGCGAGGGCGACGATTCGCAGACACGCGTGGTCCACGTCAACACCGCCGCTGCCGCAGCAGAGCGCTTTGCCAACCTCGTCGGCGAGTCGACCGAGAAAATCAACGACCAGACGGATTCCTACAGCTGGAGCGACCCCGACGTGGGCTCGCTCACCTATACCAAGGTCAGCGACGGCACAGCATGGGCCAAGGTCGAAGTGAGCATCAAACAGGTGCCCCACCTCTCACAGATTATCTACCGCAAACCGGCGCAGGGCGATGAAAACGGCAGCGTGGGCAAGGGCGGCAGTGCCTACTACCGCTTCGGCGACGTCATCAGCCGGAAAAATGCCGACGGCCAGAAAGAGTACTGGATCTGCGTGCGCCCCGCCTTCGACCCCGAGGGCAAGGGCGACAGCCACTGGATCAGCGTGAGCCCCCTGCCCAAGGCCAACCAGAAGACATACACCAGCAGCCACGGCATCAAGTATATCATGCCTACCGCTATCTGCAAGAAGAAGGAGCACATGCAGAACCTGGCCGAGATGCTCTTTGCCATCTTCAATCCGGAACAATGGTCCAGGAACGTCATCAACTATTCTGGTCAGGGCATGAAGATGTTCGACGACTTCCAGTTCAAGAACCTCGCCTACCACAACGACATATTCTGGACGAATGTACAGAAAGGATGGACCGACCTTCATATCACCGACTCGGTGTTCGGCTTAACCAAGACTGAGTTAGAGAAAGAGATCAAAGACAATGGTCTGTACCTGCTCTGGAACGGCTACTCCTGGTGGTGGACGAGTATCAACGAGCTCACGCTGTTCCAGGCTCACTACTTCAATACCCCCGGCGGCATGAATGCCAACATGCAGACGGCAGATCCTTACACCGAGGTGGTTCGGACGGTCGTGAACGCGAGTGATGCCAAGCGCGACATCCTTGTCGACATCACCCACGATGTCACGCTACACAAGCCTTGGTACAAGAATGAAGCTTTCTTCGAGGATAGTCATCCGCGTTTCATCGTGCGCTATGCCACGGACAAGCAGCTCAGCAACACCAAGAAGTACCCCGACAACCAGGCGAAGATCCCCGGCACCGAGAATGTGTATCGCTACTATGGTGACATCTATTCCGACAAGAAGCTCACCGAGGCTCCGGAAAAAACCTCCGAAGAAGTCTATGCCTTCTACGCACCCAACAAGGGCGAAGGCGGAACCTACATGATTGGCGACGTGCTGGCCGATTATCAGGGTGGCCGGTGGTTCTGCTTCAATGGTTCACCCCGCAGTCAGTCGTACACCTTTATTAATGATGACGTGGCATGGTTCATCAGTTTCGATTACAATGCCTCCAACCTGGTCGATCCCGTATCGGAAGACGACGTGCCTGAAGTGTCATTGAGATTCATGGAGTTCATAGAGTATGTAAGGACCATGAAGCCGCCTTACGAATTAGACCTGGCGGACAACCAGTTGGGCCTGGTAGGACAGCACATCCTTGACTATGCCGGCGTAGACTTACGCAAGTTGTTCAGCCACGTTGACAGTATCTGGACGTTCAAAGATGAGAAGCAGAAGTCCTATAACAGCAAATCTACTTCTACGCTTTTCAACATGGTCTTTCGTGCCAATAACGCCACCAACAATACCCCCATTGCCCGTTGCATTATGGACGTGACACAGGCTGGGACGGAGCGTAATTCGGCTCCTGCTGAGTTTACGAACTGGCGTTTCCTGTGCTACAAGAACTACGAGAAGTACGACCCCGACCGCATCACGCTGACCGAAAGCGAGAAGGCGGTAGGTATGACCAAGTGGCAGGCTCTATGGCCCGTGACCGACGACAAGATGATGCTGGAGGACGTGGCCAGTCAGGCCATGGTCGACAAGTATACCAAGGGCGACAAGTGGCAGAAGTCGCCGCGCACCACGGCGGAAGCCTCAGCATCCATCGCAGACTACCTGTGGAAAGACAGGGATTTTGCCACTGCGAAGACCTCGATCTTCAAGGAGCCTGTGTTGTGCTTCAAGGTCATCAAGGTTACCGACAAGGGCGGCAAGGGTAAACCCAACCTGGAGTCGCAAATGCTTGATTCGCAACCTGGCCCACTGCTCAGAATCGTTCACTTGCAGAACGACAGGACTCTTTACCGTGGTGCCAGCCAATCCATGTATGCAGCTCCCTATATCCAGGACAGCAAAAACGCTTTCTTCCTGAACGGCCAACTGTTCCGAGTGAAGCCGATTCCAGGCTCAGAAGGCTTCTAATAAGTAATGACTAATGATTAAAAAATATGAAAAAGAACTTTTTGAACTTCTGGCTCCTCGCCGCCCTGCTGTGCGGCATGAGCCTTGGCGTCACCTCGTGTAAGGATGACGACAACAACGACAACAACAGTAATAACGGCAGCGAGGGGCAGGAGACTTTCGAAGGCCTGTTGACGTTAGAGGACGACCAACTGGCCGACCTTATCTCAGTGTGGACAGACACCAGCCGCGACAATCTGAGCGGCAACGCATGGCGCAACAGCACCTACGAACCCACGGTAGGCCTGGCTTTGGACGAGTCGGATCCCGGCATCCGCTACGTCGCCGTAGGTACCACCGAAGAGGCTGACCGCTATGCCGCGAGTGCGCTGGGCACGCTGGGCATCGACTACAAGTCGCCTGCGGGCTTCAAATACTCCAACAACCAGGTGGGCACCGTAGCATACAGCCACAGCGAAGGCAACACGTTAGGCACCATCAGTGTTGATATACGGCAGATACCCGTACTACGGGAGATTCGGCTCGTCAAGGTGCTGCCCGACAATGCCCAAGGCGAGCCTTACTACAAGTGCGGCGACATTGTGAAGTATAAGGATCGCTTCTACGTCTGCGTGTCGGATCACAGATACGGACAGGAGGCCCGCTTCATCACCCTCAACGACCAGGACTCCCACATCAAGGGCAAGTTCACCTGGTTAGGTGTAGGCAAAGACAGCGTATACAGCGACGATATGGCCAAGGCTGAGGTGCTGGGCGACTGGCTTGAGCACGTGGTGTGCAATTACGACATGTGGAACAAGGTGCGCAACAGGATGATTTCCACGAACAACGAACAGTACACCAATCAGGTGATACCCGAGAACGAAGTCATCCGCACATCGCTTGTCAACCACCTCATCTCTGATAATGAATATATACCTGAACTGCAAGAACTCAATCGCTTGCCAGCCGATGGTGTTTCCCGATATCAGGCATTAAACTTTACCTGGGAAGAGGATGAGGAAGCAGAAAAGGCCACGCTGGCACCCGTAGGCTTCCTGCTGGCCGACAAGTTGAGATACACGATGATCAACAATTATGATAAGTGGGTGCCCTATATCTTCTTAGTCAGGGGGGAGGAAAGGTATACCAGAGTGCATGACTTGGAATATGAGACGCCGTCGCAGTACAAGGATCCCTCGCACTTCCTGTTCAAGACGCTGAACAAGTTTCGCATTACTGATGATGACCAGCTCATAGGCACCAAAACCTTCCTCGAGATGGATGGAAATCCTAGTTATTATAATGAAATTAAGAAAGACTATTACTATGTGTGCGTCATAGGCATGCACTGGACTCACAAACGATTTAATACCGATATAACTAATTACAAGACGCTCTTTAACTTCTTGACTGACTGGAAACGTCATCCAATGAAGGTGGCTCAGGAACCGGCCCTAAGACATCCTGAAAACTGGATATTCCGTAACATCACGAGCCGCAGCCTTACCTTCACCGACAAGGGAGAAAAGAACAAGAACTATGACGATGTGTCTATCCAATAAATGAACTAACAATATGAAAAAGAAACTGAATTTCTGGCTCCTCGCCGCATTAGTGTGCGGCATGAGCCTCAGCGTCACCTCCTGTAAGGATAATGACGACAACGAACTGAGTCCTGAAGAACAGGAGAAACAGGCCCAGGAGCAGCTGGAAAAGGCCGAGCAGGAGATGACGGCCTTCAACGTGCTGGACTACCTGGCCGACATGAGCAACGCCCCCGCCGACTACCTGACGGGCAGTTATGAACCCGCCATCGGTGTGCCCGACGGCGATGATACCGGCACCCGCATCGTCATCACCAACGACATGGAGACGGCCGCCATGCGCTTCGGCGACCTCATAGATGCCAGCATCGACGAGAACACCAGTGAGTACACCTGGAAGGACGACAAGGTGGGCACGCTGACCTACACCAAGACCACCGACGGCAAGTCGTGGGCCACGGTTGATGTGAGCATCAAGCAGATACCCCATCTGCAGAAGATCATCTACCGCTCGCCCGAGCAGGCCGACAACAACGGAAAGTTCACCGGCACGGCCTACTACCGCTTCGGCGATGTCATCAGCCGTATGAATGAAGACGGCCAGAGAGAGTATTGGTTCTGCGTGTGCCCCGCCTTCGGCCCCGAGGGAAAGGTAGAAACGCACTGGATCTCCATCAGCCGTCCGCCCTCGAAGAATGTGTGGACTTACCCAGCCAGCAACGGTTTCACCTATGCTCTGCCTACCCTTCTTGGCACCAACGCGGAGCAGGCACAGAACTTCGCCGAGATGCTCTTCGCCATCTGTTACCCCGAGCAATGGGAACGCAACATCATCAATAACCCCAAGACAGGTCTTTTTAACAAGGGCATACCCATGTTCGGCGACTTCGACAAGGCCAACGTGAAATACCACAGCCAGTACTTCTGGCAGCGCGTGCAGAACGCCTGGACGAAGCACAACATCTTCTATGAGCACTTTGGAGGTTCTTGCGGTCTTGAATACTTCCAAAACGTACTGCGGGAAGGTAGCGAGGGACTGTATCTGCTCACCAACGGCTATAGTTGGTGGACAACATCCAGCAACAAGCCCACGCTCTACCGCTACCACTTCACCAACGGCACGGGCAAGGAGAGCAACATGCACCATAAGGACCCAGGCTCTGGCATCCGTCCCTACACGTCAATCTCGGCCGAGGTCATCGCTGCCAAGATAAAGCTCAACGTCAACGACGACTTCCAACCTTTGACTCCTTACCTGAGGGAAGATAAATTCTTCGGCACCATAGAGCCTCACTACATCATGCGCCACGCCACAGGTGCTGAGCTGGCTGAAGACGGCCATGAGAACCAGTACCTGCCACTCCGCGGCACGTACGATGTCTACAACTATAACACGGAGTACGGCATCACCAACCTCAATGTCGATCCCGAGGTGCTGGATCGCCCGACGGGCAAGGTGGTGAACAGCAGCGCTCAACAGCTGTGGAAACCCTACCGTGGCGATTCCCACTACCGTTTCGGCGACATCTACAAGGACGAGAACGGCCACAAGTGGATGGTGCTGCTCATGTCGGGATCACACTTTAAAAACGGTAAAACTTTCGACGGCGACAGCGCATGCTTCACCGAACTGGTGTCTATAGACGGTCTGACGCCCAGTGCCGACAAGGGCAAGATCACCAATCTGCCTACACGCGACCAGGCCATCCGTGCCGCCACTTTCCTCTTCTATTATCAGATTTACACAAATAATCTTAAATTAAAAGTGGAGAGTGAGGAACTGAAGAAGGATCCTTTAAAATACCTCGAGTTAGGCAAGACCGTCTTGAACCAGGTGGAGACCTGTAACTTCGACGTCCGCATGCTCTACCAGATTGTTCGTGCCCAGCAGCAGGCACACTGGAATCGCGAGCCAAGCTACATGGGCAGCATTGCCTATAACGACCCCAACGACACCAGCGGCAAGCAGCGCCTGCTGCGTTTCATCTGCAACATGCAGAATGACTATAAGATGCCCTGCTTCTACTTGTGGGAGCACTACGTGGATAGTGTCGATTCCTCGAGCGAGCTCTACGCTCCCGAGCGCTACGGCACACTGCCCATCTACCTTCAGGACATTGCCTCGAACGACTGGGTCACTTTATATGGAGAGGACAGTTATGCCCGCATGCCCATCTTCAGTCTGGATGCCTGGAGCGGAGGCGTTACCGGCTCTGACCGCCAGCCACGCGGCAGAAACGACGTGGACAAAAAGGCCAATGACGTGACCAACTATTATTACGACATGGCCAAGTGGAAGACCCGCGACTTCCCCCGCGACATGTGGAATGCCCCCGTCATTATGTTCCGCACGACCGCCGTCTATGACCGTGGCGACAGTGAGTATGCCACCAAGACCGTCGACGGCCACATGCTGACACCGCTGAAGGTTCGCGACTGGAAAGACAAGGATGGTGATGACTATTTTGAAAATGGTTTTTCAAATATCTATAATACCTGGATTACCGTCATGAACAATTCTACCGACAATGTCTGGCTCGACGGCAAGCGCATTGACTGGCCCCAACCGCTCAAGACCTATACCAGGTGGTAAAAGATAACGTAATAACGTAATAAGGCAATAACGAAATAACGCAATAAAGTAACAACTTAATCCTAACAACAATGAAAAAGAAATTCAATTTCCTGCTCATGGCCGCATTAGTGTGCGGCATGAGCCTCAGCGTCACCTCCTGTAAGAGTGATGACGACAACGACGACAACGGCAGCGACGAGTCGTTTGCTGCGTTGACCATCGACAGCGACCTCCTGTCTCACGGCATTGAGACCGACATCCAAAGCGCTGTCATCGAAGTGCCCGTCAAGGCCGACGGCTCTTGGACTGCTACGCTCCGTAACGCCCAAAACGCCCAAAGCGACAAGAAAATCCCCGACTGGTGTAAAGTGCTGGACTGGCAGGTGGCCTATAACGGCAACAAGACACTGAAACTGGCCATCGACGAAAACCTGACCAAGGCAGGGCGTACGTGCTATCTGGTCGTGGGCAACGGCGGCGAAGAGTACAAAAAGATCAAGGTCTACCAGAACACCACCTACAAAGGCGAAGATGCCAGCAACGGTAGCGGTCAGGCCTTCTCTGACCTGGGTGTGGGCACGGGTATCGACTATGACTACCTGCTCAACATGAAGATAAAGAAAGAGGTGACCGAGCCGTTCGAACCCACCATGGTACACGGTGTCAACAACATCTTCAACATGACCCAGATACAGGCTCTGATGAAAGAGGGCAAGCTCCAGCGCTCGGCCTACGTCGAGGCTCCCATCGATATGGATGACCTGAAGGCATCGCTCCTCGACTCCAGCGTTGTGCAGAGCAAGACCCTCACGGTGTCGGTTGAAATTGGCGTGGAGTTCGGCGTTATCGCGTTCCAAGGTAAAGGTGAATACCAATCAGACAAGAAGGAGTCAAAGACTCACATCGATTACACCATCGTACGCCAGGCTCCCATGTACAATGTCTACATGTCACCTGCAGAACTGACAGCCTACGCTGCCAAAAACCGTCAGACCGATGCAGAGGCAGAGGATGCAGCCTACGCTCAAATCGACCAGCAAATAGAAAGTTACAAAAGGAAGAATCAGCAATTGATAAAAAGACGCAAGCTGAGCGCCGAAGACCTTGACGATGAAGGACTGACTGCTGAGCAGGCTGATGAGATAGACTATATGTACGATGCTATTCCCGTGACCTTCGACCATGCCGGCATTTTCTCCTCGGCATTCTGCAACCGCTACAACGAGCTCTACAACGCCATCACACGCAAGAAGATGCGTGGCAAGGCCATTGACACCGAGGCAGCCGACAAATCGCTGGAACTCTTAGACACTCAGTATGGCCCGTTCTATATCGACGGCGGAAACTTCGGTGGTCTGATGGTGATTCATGCACGTGTCGACACCCTGTCGCAACTGGGTGACACCGAGTTCGGCGGCGGCATCACGCTCGATGCCATGGGTGGTATGGTCTCAGTCAAAGGCGAATTCTCCTACACTGAGAAGGGTTACAACGCATGGCATAAGCTCCGTCCTGAATTCCATATCTATGGCGGCAATGCCAAGGACACCTCGACATCTTTGTGGAACATTATCTCAAGCGGAAACCCCAACGACATGAGCAGGTGGCAACAGGTACTGATCAACTGGGTGAGCAGTATGGAAAGCCCCGAAGGCAATGTGCCCGTCAGGGAGCAGAGCAAGGCAGCCCCCATCACCTTCATCATCCAGCCCATCTGGCAGCTCTTCAATGAGCCGGAGATTGCCAGCTACGTGAAGGACTACTTCATGAAAAAGTATAAGAATCGCGGCATCGAAGGATGGGAAAAGCTTATCACCGGTGGTGTCAAGCCGGGAGCCGATGACCTGCTGAATGTTAGTTCTGACTTCTGGAAGAAGTACGGTGGATTCTAATAGTATCATATAAACATTTGTATCAATGAAACGACTGACAATCATAGGACTGAGCGCTTTGACAGCAATGACAATGCTCACTGCTTGCAGCGATGACGACCTCGGAGATAGCCCTCAGCCATTCGAAACCGAAGGACAATGGCAGGTATCGATTGTTTCCGCTGACGAAGAGGAAGATCAGATGCTCTACTGGCAAGCCAGTTTCGAGAGCATCACCGTGAGTATTGCCGGACGGACAGGCGACAGTCCCATCCTTGTCAGTGTGGTCGGCGGTTCTTCGCAAAGCGAAGCGTCCCAAGGGCCGAGCGCTTCCGCCACCACAGACGATGCATGGCTGACGGTGGCCAGCGACACGCTGGCCGCCGACAGCATCGTCGCCCTGAAAACAACCCTTAACGACACGGGGCAGCAACGCACCGCCCTGCTCCGTTTCACCAGCGCTGCCGACCCGACGGTCAGCGGCACGCTGCGAGTGACGCAAGGCTCGCAGTCCGATGTCGACGCCAACGGCGACGACGCTCGCAGCCTGCTCTATGTGGGCTACGGCTACGACATCTACAAAGCCTTGGAGTCGCCCATGTCGGTGCGCTGCAAGGCACCTATCCTCGACCAGAACCTACTGCGCCAGAACAGTGCCAGCAATCGTTACGAAATCATTCACGACAGCCACATGGCGCGTACCGACATGCGCTATGTGTTCAGCAACACCATTCGCGCTTTCGGGCGCGATCTCAGCGAGCAGCAGACGGGCGATACTGAGCACCCGTTGGAAGGCTGCACCGAAAACTGCAAGACAGCAGTGAACAACATCGATCCTGCTAAAGGCAATTTGGATCAACAGAACTACGGCCATGGCTCCTTGGAGAAGGCCGTCTACAGCCGCGTCATCGACCGTGGTGCCATCATCGACCAGCAGCGCAAGGGCACGTTGGGCTTCTCAGATGCCTTTCTGAGGCGCCTCAATCCCATCCGCAGGGCAACGGACCAAGAGAAGCGGAAGCAACTGATTGAGAAGTTGCTCGTCGATTTCGGCACCCACGTCGTCATACAAGTCGACCTCGGCGGACGCATCGACTACACCTTCTGTATGGACAAATCCGTCTCATTCAACAGCGAGGAGGAGATGCGCCAGGAGATAGACTTCACCTTAGGTCGCATTGCCGACACCGACCGTACCATGAAGAACCGCACTCCCTCTTCCATCAAGTCGGCCATAGGAGCCATCGTGGTGTCAGGTGGCAGCGATGCTACCCGCAGTGCGCTGCGAAACGACATCAACGGCCTATCGTCATCGGGACAGATAGACCCCTCGCACATCACCGACTGGCTCGCCACCATCAACTACTCGTCGAACCCTGAAAACGACCCCAACCTTAACGTTATCCATTTCGAGCTGATACCCGTCTGGGACCTGGTGGACGACGAGTTGCGCCTTGACTTCTTAGGAGTAACCCTGAAGATGGCCAGCCGCAGCGACTGCAAGTTGCCGGCCAGTTTCCTCGGCACCGACATCTATGAAATCAATACAGACCAGCGAAAACCCGTCAACTATAGCATGCTCTTCAACTTCAAGGCCAAGATACAGCCCCGTTGCGGTTCGCTCTGCCGACTGCTCTATTTCGAGGACGAACCCGTGTTGCAGGTTTGCTCAGAGTATGTACCCAATATCCGCACTGACGAGCGCGTTACCATCGTCTATCCCATCTATAAATATCAAATACGCATGAACCAGGGACTGTTTCTGGGCGACGGCATCCACCAGCCGGCCTATATAGGCTTCTCGAAAGGCGACTGCTACCTGAACACCATTGACTCGCTGCCCCCCGGGCGCATCGTCAAGAAGTTCTGGTATGTCAACGGCAACCTGCAGCTGAAGAACCCTACGAACGAGGAAGGGCTCACCGGCAAGTCGCCCCTTATCATGGAGGACTTCCTGCCGCTCTACACCGACGACGATGGCGGTGCCGTCAAGCATATCCATCCCATCGTCAAAGTGGGCTCGCTCTTCTGGACCCGCCACGACATAGACCACCGCATGCTCTTCGCCGACAAGGAGAGTGGCCCAGGGGCCGACCAGATGAAGGACGGCATCGACTATACGCTGTTCACACTCCCGACCAACAATGCAGAGTTCAACGAATACAACGCCTGGATATTCGGCAATGCCCCCAACCAGTATTATGAAGGCCATCCGAATTTAAAATGGTTTGTGCCCACTTCCGACAACGTGCGCGACATGCACCAATATATCGGCTATAACGCCAAAGCACTCTTCAAGGACCAGCTCTCGGGCTGGGACGCTCAGTTCAACGGCTACTACGGCCATATCGACGTCCTGGATCGTAACAAGCCCTTTGCCGGCGGACAGCGTGAGATGCATTACAAGGGTGAGTTGAATGTCATCTCATCGAGAAACAACGGCAGCGATACCGAAGCCTGCCTCCTCATGCTACGGCCTGACTACAGCCTGACGCTTGTCGACGACAAGACGTACAGTTCGCAATGGCGCACGAACTTCTACCCCGTCCGCCCCATGCGCGGTTTCCTGTTCCAGTATCCTCCCTACAGCACGATTAATACGAACTTCTTCATGAGAAGCGGAGTGACGAAGTGAATTTATAATGCATAATTCATAATGCATAATTCATAATTGAGAAATAAAAATATAACAATATGAAGACGACAATGAGATTAATGCTGATGGCAGTGCTGACGTGCTGCATTGGTATGGGCATCATCGCATGCTCAAGCGACGAAGGTGACAGTAAAGCGGACAACCGTGTAGTGAAAGAAGGTGACAAGAGTTACATGCCCGATTCGTTGCTCACCGAAGAGGAACGCTACCTGATGGCAGCCGCCAATGCCGTCGGCAACATCGTGCGCAACCTGACCGGCAAGGACGTCAGCCTTGACGAGCTGATGGGGAAGACGTACGAACCTACTTACGGCCAGACCCTCGACGGCGAGGCGTCGTCCGTCCGCGCCACGAAAGCCCTCAGCACGGAGTACGCAGAACAGATGTTCCTCGCCATGACGGGAGTGGACGACGATGAAGACTTCCTGCTCACCGCCACCCCCGACGGCTACGAGCTGTCGCTGCGCGACCTGCCTGTTTTGGAAGACGGCAAGCGTTGCACGCTCGGTACGCTGACATTCCACCGCGACAGCGGCTCGCCCCGCTACGGCTATGTGGAGGTCGACATACCCTGTATCCCCCACTTAGAGCGCATCGACTATCTCAGCGCCGAGGCCTTCCCCGACAATGCCGATAGCCCCTACCAGCCAGGCGACGTGGTCTACGTGGACCACGATGCTACCGGCTACTGCGGCGGCTACTACCTCTGCGTGGCTGTCAATGGCTACAGAAGCACATTGGTACACCTCTGCACCGGTGAACCGGGTGGCGATGAGACCTGCAACTTCGACAACGACAAACAGGGTTGCTGGGTTCCCTACAACGGTAGGGAGAAAGGCGACGAGACTTCCTACGATGACATTTTGGACTATATCAGTTTCATCGCTGCAAACAAAGCCAAGGTGGCCACCATCAAGGCATTCATGAACGGTGAGGCCTACGACATGAAGCCCACGCGGAGTGGCAAATTATGGCATCTCTTCCCTGAAGGCTTCAACAATGACAAAGGCGTGGTCTATGTCAATACCTGGGGAGGCAACGATGGCTGCAAAATATACTACAATGCCTATTACGGTAAGTATCACGCTGGCTATTGCTACGACCACCGCCATCCCCAATATGCCCACGTGCCCCACAATTGCACTTCCGCCAGCCAGGTGGAGCGGAAGACGGACGATTATGTATTGGATCGCGACTTCAAAACCGGCAACCAGTACTACACCATGAACGTCATCCACGCCCGCGATGTCATCAGGGGTGCGACGCTGGAACTGAGCGCCACGAAAACCCTGCTGTTTGGCGTGCCTGCATCGGCAGCCACCACCAGTCACTTAGGCTGGTGCTATGCCGACGACGGCATCCTCTATGAGACGGCAGACAAAGCCAAGAAGTATGGCCACACACCGTTGGGCACACTGGCTTTCGTCAACACCGGCAAGGGAGCGTGGATGGACAAGGCTACGGAGAAAGAGCGCGGCTTCGGACATGGTCTGGTGCTGTCATACTATTGGGCCAACGACGGACAGACATGCCGTATGAACCCGTCGAACGACGAACTGTTTACCGAAGAGACCGAACACACCAGTTATGTCGAAAACAATCTGACGTCCGTTTCCGAAGACTTCGACGGACTGACACGCACAGAGATGCTCGATGCCTACGACTCGCCCGCCGCTATTGCTGCCACTTCGCTGAAACCCGCCGCTCCCACCAACACTTCGGGCTGGTTCATACCCTCTACCGGACAATGGATGGCCATGCTCTGCAACGACAGAAGCGGTGGTCTCTCGGGACTGGGTAACGGCAAATGGAGCAAAGATGCCAGCGATACCGCAACCGAAAATTCTGTCTTTGTCATCAGGAACTCGAACGACTGGAACACGTTCCGTCGCATGATCGACGATGCCAAGGGCAACAAACGGATCGATGCCATGCTTGCTGCCGACATCAGTACCGTCTATACTGCGGCCCTGAACAACACGTGGACTGGCACGTTCAACGGCAACGGCCATACGATTACCGTCAATATCTCAGGTGGAAGCTTGGAATGTATCGCCCTGTTCCGCTATGCCAAGGACTTTACCATCAAGAACCTGCACCTTGCTGGAAAGATCTCGGGTGCCATTCACACGGCAGGCCTCGTAGGTAATAGTAGTGTCGCCAACTCTGCCAACCGCAACCATATTGAAAACTGTCGTGTATCGGCCACTATAGAGAGTAGCGGATGGATGGCCGGCGGTTTCGTTGGACGCGGAAATTATGCTGATATTAAGAACTGTCTGTTTGACGGCTACATAGGGTGCAGTCAAAATAAGGCAGGTACTAGTACCCAGTGGTGGGTAGGAGCTTTTTATGGCTTCCTCGATGGAGACTTGGCTGGCTGCGTACAGTACAGTCTGGAAAAAGGCTCCTACAAAAGCGGTACTGAACATATACATTTTAACACCAAACCATGGACTTCCTGGGGTAATGGCGAGAACCAATGGAACCGCAACAACTGGAGCTATAGTAACTTGCCAAATACCAAAAACGCAAGCGTAGTAGCGAGGGAAACTGTACTTAATGATTTGGGCACGGAAAACTGGCTGGTTGATGCCAGCGGCAATGTGGTTCCCAAGATGATTGACGAGACTGTCAACCCGTGGAAGACCGGAACCCATGTTGCAGTGGGAGGCAACCCCATCGCCACCATCAACCAATTCCTTTCTCCCCAGTTTGGTGGGCAAGACGTATGGACCAGCTCTGCCAGCAGTGCCACCGTTGGCGTCTGGATGTCCACCTACTTTAAAGAACCTTACTTCAATTGGAAAGGCGATGCAACGAAAGATTGCCACGTGCGCCCCGTCTTTGCGTTCTAAAGTGAAAAGTGAAGAGTGAAAAGTGAAAAATTTGCTACCGCTCTAAAAGTGAAAAGTGAAGAGTGAAAAGTGAAAAATTTGCTACCGCTCTAAAAGTGAAGAATGAAGAGTGAAAAGTGACGTGATATGAAGAAGAGACAATTGTTTAGGTTTGTAGTCTGCTTGCTGGCGACAACGATCGCCGGCTGTAGCAGCGACGACATACTGGACGAGCTTCCCGTGGAGAAGCCCAGCCAGACGTCCGCTCCCTTCCAGTGGACGCGCGCTGAGGACGTGGAGACACGCCATGAGTTTCTGCGCAACCTCGGCGTGGGCTACAGTTACAATGCCGTGCGCGGCTCCTATTGCGACTGGCAGGACATACGCTGTCAGGTGCTGAATCGTCGCAGGCTGTTAGACATTCAGGAGGCCACGGGCGATGCCATCCTCCGCACAGCCTTGACTGAGAGCATCTTTTTAGACTCAGAGTTTGAATATTCCATCCGCGACTATGTGGTCAATATGCACCTGGGGCTGACGGAGGCGGTCAACCTCGGACTTTATAAAGAGGAGAGTCGCAAGCGTCAGCACTTTATAGAGGATGGTGTCCAGGAGCGATACTACTACCAGCTGAGCGAGAAGATCACCCTTGCCCATCAGTATGTGGGGTGGGCCAACGTGATGGCACTCTACTTGAAGCACAAAGACCTGCTCACGGAAAGCTTCCGCAACGCTGTCGACCATCTGTTCTATACCGATGATGACGACATTGCCGCCGTCGATTCGTTCATCAACGTATGGGGCACGCATGTCATCGTGGAGTCGTGGCTTGGCGCTGTCATCCACGTTGACCTAATGAACAGCATGTGGCGCTGGACGGCCCTGGCCAAGGACTCGGCATGGACCACGAAACAGTTCTTAGATGCAGTGGCCAAAACAGATGAGCGGCGCCACTCGACAGCCGAATACCGGTGGCTGGAACACTCGCGCATCAACGTTATGGCACGTGGCGGTGACCAGCAGACACTGACGGGCCTGTTGGGTGAACACCGCTTCGACGGCACCCGCTCGTTTAGCACCGAGGGTGTCGACACCTGGCGGGCGTCGCTGCATTATGACCCTGACGATGAGTTGAACACCAATGCGGAGATGGTGGACATGAAGGTGCTTCCCATCTGGGACTTTGCCGCCCTCATCTCCAAGCCAGTCGCCAAGCGCATTCAGGCTGCCGTGACGCAGGATGCCGCCTTCCAGCAGAAACTTTTAGGCGACAAGAACTTCTTCGACGCCCGCTTCCCCATCCGCTATCCGAGTGCCTCCTGTCAGTGGCGCAAGGACACCGGTACGTGGCAGCAGGCCGAGCGTAACGACAATGCGGATGACCCCATGATTGTGAACATCATGAGTGGCGGGCGCTATGTGGCCACGGTGTGTCACGAGACCATCAACGGCAACGACCTGTGGGTGTGCTATCCCATCTACGAAGGTTATGTGAAGCAGGCCTGCGGACTGGGTGTAGACGCGAGCAACAATGTTTATAAGGTGCGTTGGATAGGCGGCGAAGTGACGCTGACACCAGTCGAGAATGTCACTGCTGGCGAGTATTTCTACATCAACGGCGGTGGCGTGGAGGTGGAATCTAAAGAGGAGGTCACCTATCCCGACTATCAGGCCCTACCCTACATCGAACTGAGTGGCGGCGTGAAGCCTGACGGCACCTACGCCGGCACTGCCTACAGCGTGTCGAAGGTGGGTGAGAACTTCCAACTGTTGGCTCCTGCCGGCATTACCGACATCGTGGGCTTCACCGACACGGGTAAGGTGTCGGGCAGCAACCACATCTATCAGCGCAACAACAACTATGTGTATATCTATAACCAGAACGAGATAAAAAAGTGAAGAGTGAAAAGTGAAAAGTGAAGAGTGAAAAGTGAAAAGTGAAGAATTTGCTACCGCTCAAAGAGTGAAGAATAATCATGAATAATAATTATATGAGAAATTATATGGGCAATTATATGGGAATTATATGTTTAAGTAAAGATTTTCAAAGATTTTGAGCGAAGCGACCAATAAAAAAGAATATAAAGAATTAAATGTAAAAGATATGAAAGTAAAATTTGGATTAATCGCGCTGTTGGCAGCGGTACTGTTTGTGGGCTGCAAGGGCGATGATGACGAGTCCTCGTCAGGCAAGGGTTCAAAGGTGCAGGTGATGACCGTGTTTGCGCCCAGTCAGTTGGGCGACATGGGCTATGCCGACCGCGTGATGAAAGGTATCAGCATTCTGAAGGACACTGACAAGGACGACGTGGAGGTGAGCATCATCACCTCCGACAAGGTGGAGACCACACGTCAGATGCTGAAAGACTGGGTCGCTAAGAAAGCGAGTGTCATGGATGGTGCAGTCTACAGCCGCCGCCTCCTGGTGCTTACCGAACCCTATATGGTCGAGTGGCTGGCTGAAGCAAAAGATCAGTTGCAGCCCACCGACGAGGTGCTGCTGCTGAAGGTCAACGAGGACGACGTGAAGGCGGCCGCTCAGACGTTGGGCATGGCCGACCGTGTCCACGGCCTGAACATCTCCTTGGCATCGTCGGTGAAGCGCTTCGACGACATGCGCCGTCAGTACTACCAGTGGACCAACCAGGATCCCGACTCGATCCCCCTCTACCTGACGCGCCTCTACGACAAGAAGGTGATGAACTACCGCGACAGCATCCCCGAGATGCTCACCACGTTGCAGTCGGAGCCACTCGATTCTGTCACACTGCCCATCATCGACAAGGCCGGTGAGCAATACAGCAACGAGTATAAGGTCACGGCCTTCGAGGCGGCCTACCACGTATGTGGCTACTGCTACGGCCTGGCGTATATGAGGTCGGAACAGCATCAAGACCAGGGCAAGACGAAGGTCTTTGTCATCTGCGACATGGGGGCAGCCAACAACGGAGCAGAGATGTTTCTCATGACTACCAACCAGTACGTACTGGTTGTCATGCTGATGGTCGATTCCGAGACGAACACCGACCTGATACGCTTCTCTGTCACGCGCCACTTTGACCGTGCCGTGGCCAACTGGGCACAACAGTGGATCAACAAGACCACGATGCCCCTCATGGAACAGCACGGCGCATGGGACGGCTACTGCACCGACGACATCGACCCAGAACTACTGAGAGGAATCTGAAAAGTGAAGAGTGAAGAGTGAAGAGTGAAAAATGAAAAGTAAGACTATGAAGAAGATAAATATTCTGTTTGCAATGATACTTGCCGCCGCACTCTACGGCTGCAAGAGCGACGATGACAACAGTGCTTCGGTTGTCACCACACCCGAAGAGGTGGTGACACTCAACGTCGATGTGGTGCTGCCTGCCGATATCCGTCAGGAATGGCAACCCAGCATCGACTGGGCACTGGACAACATCCACAAGGCACAGCAGCGACAGCGCTGTGAGGTGAAGCTGAACCTGCGGTATCACGACGAGGACACCGAGGATGTCGATAAGTTGGCCTATAAGCTGACCCACCCAGAGGAAGGCGAAGACACGTGCCATGCCATCATCGGTCCCTACCATTCGTCCAATGCTTCCGACGTCCTGCGCTATGCCGGGCGCAACCGTCTGCCGGTCATCATGCCCACCTGCACCAGCTCCGAGCTGCAGCGCAGCAACGCCCGCAACACCTACGCATGGTTCCTCACCGAGAGCGACATCACGCAGTGCGAGATGATGGTGACCGGCGTGGCTCGAATGACCGATGTCGATGTCGCCCTGATTTATAGCGACGACACCTACGGACAGTCGTTCCGCGACTGGTTCGGCTACTACGCCACCGAGCATCAGCTACACATGCCCGGCGAGGGCATCGCTTCCTACAGGAGCGGCACCAACCTGACGCTCTTCCTCGACGGTCTGGCTGCCGACCTGAAGAACTCACGCTTGGCGGTGTGTATCGCACTCAGCAATGCGGCTGACTACGTGAATGTCACTGAGCAGGTGCGCCAGTGGAACGACCAGCTACAGGTCGGCGAGAAGAAGATCGAACTGCAGGTCATCCTCTCCGACACCGCCCTCGACGATGACGTGATACAGCAGGAAGGCGTGTGGTTCAACTATGGACTCACCCCCACGGCATCGCCTAACTATGGCTTCCCGCAGAGCTACGAGGCACTCACCGGACAGTCACAGGTGAACGGCGAGGCACGTATTTATGACGCACTGATCATGCTGGCATTAGGCGCTGCCCACCAGCGTGTGAAGGGCGAGGACTGCAAGGTGGCTGGTCGCGAGGTGAAATACTACGAGAAGCCCTACGGTCCCACGCTGACCGACCATATCCGCAGCGTCGTGGCCTCCACCGAAGGTGCTGCCTGCACCTGGGATGTCGAAGGACTGGTTCGCGCCTTCAGCGAGACAGCCGCTGGGCGCAGCATCAACCTGACGGGAGCCTCCGGCAGTCTGACGTTCGACGACGAGACCCATACCAAGGTGCTGGGTACCGACTATATGTTCTGGCGCGTAGAAAAGACGGAGAAAGGCCGCGTGGCCAAGTCCATCCTGCACCTCAGTACCGAGAGCAGCAACACGCAGGCCTCGACACAGTCGCTCTGGGAACTGGACAAGATGTGGTCGCCCTACTACGAGGATGTCGCCGTGACCCATAACCTCCCCGCCGTCACCGACCGCTGGGCCGTCGTAGTGAGCCCCTCTACCACCTGGAGCAACTACCGTCACCAGGCCGATGCCTTTGCCATGTACCAGCTGCTGCGTCATCACGGCTATGACGATGACCATATCGTGCTCATCGTAGAGGATAACCTCGCCAACGACAGCCGCAACATCTTCCCCGGACAGATCTTCGTGGAGCGCAGCAGCGACCCCGCCGCAGCCTCCGACCAGTTCGTGAACGACGATGTCCGTAAGAATGCGGTTGTGGACTACCACTTCAGCGACCTGCAGCCTGCCGACCTGGCCGACATCATGATGGGTCGCAGCAGCAGCCGTCTGCCACAGGTCATCCATCCCACGGCCTCCAGCGACGTATTCTTCTTCTGGAGCGGACATGGTGGTAGCCGCGAGGGGCCCCTGTGGGGCAACGAGGATGCCTATACATACTTCGGCAAGGACCGCATCCGTAATATCGTGGCAGAGATGGCAGGCAATGGTACTGAATCAAGAAAATACCGCCGCATGATGTTCGCCATTGAGACATGCTTCAGTGGCCAGTGGGGCGATGCACTCACGGGACAGCCCGACGTGCTGGTGCTCACGGCTGCCAACGCTCAGGAGTCGTCGAAGGCCGACGTTCACGACCGCGACCTCGGCGTGTATCTCTCCAACGCTTTCGCCCGCACCTTCCGTCGCCAGATCGGTGCCAAGAACGACATCTCCATCTACGACCTGTACCGCGAGCTGTTCAAGACCACGAAGGGCTCGCACGTGAGCATCTACAACCAGCAGGAGTACGGCTCGGTCTACTCCGAGCGCATGAACGAGTTCCTGCCCCAGTAGTGCTGTCTGGTGGAATAATCGATCTTTGAGCTTCGCTCGAAGATCTCAACGCTCGGAAGAGCTCAAGCAAGCTTGGCTCTCCTCTCACTAAATCGATCTTTGACATACTGACACAAACGGAAAAAAATCTCGGGGGATTCAACATGTAATTCCCATATAATGGCCCATATAATTTATCATTAAAAACGAAGTGATGGCTAATTCGTGGGTAATTAATGGAAATTGATGTTATCCATTTTCGTCACGACTCGACAAAATCCAAATAAATTTGGTTTTGTGCTCGCTGTTCCGAAAATTCGTGTGAAAAAAGAAACAACTATCGGATAATTGTTGTATCTTTGCAGCCGTAATCACAAAACAAAGAGATTATGGCAACAACGACAACAAATTTCACCGATCAGGACTGGGCTGAACACGAGCAGTTCGTACAAATGTTCCGTGCCGCTAAGCAGCGCAAGCGTGCGTGGCAGCAGAAGATGGAGGTGGTGCTGGCCGAGAAAGCGGAAAAGATTCGCAAGCGCCGTGAAGAGATAAACAAACTGTTTGAGCAATAAGCGATGAACAAACTCGACACTGAGCGCATCAACGAGTACGCCCCCTACAAGGTTGAGATGGAGGGTGACCAGTATATCTTTGAGACTGATCACGACATCCTTTATGGTGTATCATTCGACGAAGAGACGATGCCAGGCTCATTGAAAGCCTATTGGTTCAATCTCACCAACCACAGTCAGAAGGCCTCTCCGCGCGATTCGAAGATTCGCACCACGGTGATACTCATTATCGAGGAGTTCTTTCGTTCCAATCCCAACATCCTTCTCTATATGTGCGATTCTGCCAACAATCAGCAGGCCCAGCGCAGTCGCTTGTTCCTTCATTGGTTCAACGCCTACGGACAGCAGGCAGAGTACTACACCTGTACAGAAATGGTGAAGGATGGCGATGAAGAAAACTACATTGCGCTTATCGTGAAGCGCAATCATCCGCAGCTACAGATAATTATTGACGTGTTCAATAAGCAGATAGCCATGTTCAGGGCTAACAAACCGCAGTAGCCCACTTCTTTCCCCCGAGATTTTTTCCGCCGAGATTGCTTCACAGCAGTCCCGGCGGTTTGCATTTCCCGACGCACGAAGCGGCGGGATGCACCGTTTTGTCACTGAGGGACAAGAATAACAACAAAACAACAATATCTTTTTTTATTAACTTAATTTATTAACATTATGTACAACAAACTAACAAACTCGAGGCGAGGGCGACCGTGGCAGTTCATGCTACTGGCGGCGCTCTTCGCATGGTTGCTGCCACAGACGGCGGCGGCCGATGGAGACTACACGACCTACGTCGACATGTCGTACAACTACGGCGTGTCGCTCGATGGTTCGAACACGGTCAAGATCCATGTGCCGGTCTATCAACAGGAGGGTGCCGACGCCTGGATTAAAGACGGTAAACTGAAAGTGTCTATTGCCGGTGGAAGCGAGATCACGCTCTTTGAGTGGAAAGCTTCCGAGAACATCGACGGTGATGCCACAAAGTGTTGGACCAACTTCTCTACCGAAGCTGACGGTTACATCATAGTGACGCTGGGCAACACCAGCAACAATGTGAAGGTGACCAAAGGCGGTTCTGTAAACGGCGCTGTGGTACGCAACAACGACGATGCTGAGACCTACGATGTCACTGCACTCTGGTACGTGCCCTACGACGTGCTGGGCAAGAAGCTGACCTTCAAGTGGGATGTGTTACGTAATGGTAACAGCCGTAAGGAAGTGACGCTGTCGCTCCCCAAGCCCGATGACATCACCATGCCTTCGGCCGGTCAGGTGCTGCAGCCCATCACCTCTGATGCCATGCTTTCTACCAAGTTCAAGGGTCAGATAGAGATACCCTGGTTCTTGGCATCTAAGGATATCACCCAGATTCGCTACGAATACACCGATGCCAACAACAAGGTCGTCAAGGTGGAGATGCCCACCAACGAGTACACGGGTGTCATCCGTCTCGATGCCACCGTGCCTCATAACAAGTTCCGTATCATCGCCAGTTACAAGGAGAAAGGCGAGAAGAAGCCAGACGGCTCCTATTCTTATTATGATATAGAAAATGTGCAGTCTGTTGAGCAGGATCTGAACATGATCCATGCGCCCAACGGACTGAAGGCTACCGCCATTGCGGGTGTCAAGCCCAAGGTGGAGGTGAGTTGGAATATGTCGTACCTCGACAATCAGGACTTTGCGCTGACCGACTTCTTCGAGATTCAGCGCTCGCTGACCGGTGAGGAGAAGGACTTCAAGACCATTGGCCAGGAGACGTTCACCCAGGCTTCGAAGAAAGCCTCTTACACCTTCGTCGACAGCACCATTGTTGAGTCTATCAAGAACGGTATGCTCGTGAACGGTGGTACGCTCGACAAGCTGACCTACCGTGTGCGCCGTACCATGAGCCAGATCTGGGGTTGGGACGAGGCCAACAACTGTGCCAGCAGTGCCACGACGATTGTTGACAACCTGCACCTGCTGCGCATTGCTACCTGGAATGCCAAGTGGGAAGACGAGCGGGCCTATACCGTCCGCGTCTCTTGGGACTATGCCAACGATTATAACGGTGTTTGGGACGACCGCGCCAAGATGATTCTGCACGTCACGTCGAAGAATGGTGAAGGCAAGGTCGTCGAAGACCGTAAGATTGAGCTGAACAAGGACGAGCGCGACCAGCGCTACAAGGTGGTCAGCTTCTATCGCCCCTGCGTACATTATGATGTAGATATGTATGTGGAGAAAGCCAAGTCGCCCATCAACTTCGCAGAAGATGTGACGGACTACTTCTTCCCCATCCGCTCGTATGAAGACTGGCAAGAGTTTAACCGAAAGGGAGAGGCTGCCAAAGGTCAGTACGACTTGAATGCCCGTCTCTATGCCGACATCACGGTCAATACAATTTTAGGCTGGAAATCGGAATCCCCCTTCCGGGGCACATTCGACGGCAACGGTCATACGCTGACTATCAATTACAAAGGAAGTGAGAATAGCGCCTATAACGGCAATGACATTGCTCCCTTCCGCTATGTGACCAATGCCACCATCAAGAACCTGCACGTGGCAGGCACTATCAGCACCAGCGGGAGAATTGCAGCCGGTCTTATTGCCTCTGTCCGCCCCAACGCAACAGTATCCATCGAGAACTGTCGCATGTCAGTCAACATCAACAGCAGTGTGAATGGCGATGCCACTAATGGTGGCTTCATAGGTATTGTCAATTCTGGTTCTAATGTCAAGTTCCGCAACTGTAAGTTCGATGGCGCTTTTGATGGTCAGAACAGCAGTCACAATGGTGGCTACGTGGGCTATTCCAACGGCTCTGTAACTATTGAGAACTGTCTCTTCGCAGCCGATCACATCAGCACCAAGAGGGATGGCTGCGCAACGTGGGTTCGTAACGGTACGGGCTCTTTGACGCTCATCAACAGCCATGCCATCGTGGAGTATCGTCCGTATCTCAT
>JAFZIL010000045.1 GCA_017554385.1 Prevotella sp.
ATCGGTAGTGCCACAACTCGCTCCAACTATGGTGGTGGAACGACGACAAACTATTACGATCAGTATGGTGGCAGTAAAGGCAGCGCTACAACACGCTCCAACTATGGTGGAGGCTATACAACGAATTACTATGATCGGTATGGTGGCAGCACAGGCAGTGCCACGACCCGCTCCAACTATGATGGCGGAACGACGACGGACTACTATGACCAGTACGGAGGCAGTATCGGTTCTTCAACGACCCGTTCCAACTATGGCGGTGGAACTACCACGACCTACTACGATGCCTACGGCAACAGCCTCGGTTCCAAACACAGCAGGTAATAGACTTGAGATGGACATAGGTTCTCTGTTTCACGAAGATATGTTCGTTAGTGGTATGAACCTATGTTCATCAGTTCAAGGATATAGATATGATCTGCATAGTCTCTTGTGTTTTTGTTGGTTAGTACTCTATGTTCTGCATTTGTATATCAAATGTGCTGCAAAGGTACAACCGTTTTTCGTTTTGCTGCAAGATTTTCAACCTTGCGAACGGTTGGATTTCATCCGACCTTTTCTCGCAATGCCATAGCTCAAACTTGTTTGGCTCTGGTCATTTGGCTTAACCCAACTTTGACGCTGTAGTTTCGATTTTCCTTGCTAATCAGCGACTTGCATGTTCTCGCTATGGTGACTGTGTTCTACAAACTTTGATTTTCCGGAACGGCATTTTCTTGTAGTTCAGCATGGAGTAGATGTCAGCGGCCTGTTCCGTTGGCGTGCTGCATATCCTCATCTCGACCTTCTCTCCCATGGCATTGGCGGCCTCGCTTGTCACAGCCTTCTGTGTGCTCATGATGCGTACTATCTCCGTCCAGTACGGCGTCGGGTATTCCGCCTTTGGGTTCGGGTCGGCCTTCTTCCTCTTCTCGTTTTCCCTCTTCATCTGGTGGCGTATGACGTTGACTATCCAGTATGAGAGCAGTCCGAGGAACAGGTGGGCGTCTGAGCGGTCGTCCTTCTGGTGGTATATGGGACGTAGGCTGAGGTCGGTCTTGAGCTGGCGGTTCGAGCACTCTATCTCGCGTATCAGGTTATAGTAGTCCCAAGTGGTCTTCTCGTCGAGCGTCTTGACGTTGGTGCGCAGGAAATAGGTTCCGTGTACCTGCTTCTCCGGGACTTCAAGCGTCCAGGTGACGGAGGTCACTGTATCATTTTTGTCTCTTTCGACGTTTATATGGTAGTAGCGTGCGATGGAGGGGAAGTGCCCCTCAAGCTTTCCGATACGCCTGAGCACGGCCTCGTACTTCTTCGTGCCGTTCTTCTTCGTGAGCGATGCGGCTATGGCATCCAGCCCTTCTTCGAAGCGTTTGCGGAAGCTGCGGTTCATCGACTCCTCTTTCAGGGCCTTGGCGGGTGAGTCTATCTTCAGATAGTAGTCCTCGCCCTCGGTGTGTACTTCCTGCAGCCTGATGGGCTGCTGCTTGTTGTCATGTACGGTAACCGTCTTGGCATTGGCATCGACTGTGTAGTCGGTCAGTGCCTTGCGAGAGACGCAGAGGTAGTTGTAGCCCTTCTGCCTTATCAGGTCGAGGTTTTCCTGCGAGGCGATGCCGGCGTCTATCACCACTAGCACCTTCTGGTCGTCTCCTATTCCCGTGGGATTGGTGGCTATGAGCTTGTCCACCATGTCGGGCAGGGACTTCGGGTCGGCAGTGTTCCCCTCCAGTATCGAGCTGTAGCGGATGAACCCGTCGGTGTTGATTGCCAGTGCCAGCACCAGCAGCTTGCAGTCCGAGCGCTTCTCCTTCGAGCGACCGAACCTGGCCTTCCTGCTTCCGTCCTTGCGCCCCTCGAAGTAGAAGTTGGTCAGGTCGAAGAGCATGATGCGGTTCGTGGGTCTGAACAGGTCATCGGTCGTCTGGCAGAGGTACTTCTCTATCTTCACCTTCTCCTTCAGGAACCAGTCAGCCACGCTGTACACCTTGCGCTGAGTAACGGATTCTATGGCCAGATCGATCAGCTCACAGACTCCTGAGTTATCACGCATAATGCGCATGGACTTCAGTTCGGACGGCGTGTATATGGTGCGCACGATGAGGTGTCCTATGGCTAGTTTCACTCGTTCCTCACTCCAGCCAAGAGACCGCAGGAAACGGTCGAACCTGAGTTGCCTGATGGCCTGGAGACAGAGCCACTCGGCACCGATGTCACGTGCATCCGTGTGCTTCAGCGTGTCAACGTCGATACGACGCTCGGCCTTCGCCTTGCTCGCCTCGAATGCCTGGTGGATGATGTCCAGTTTCTTTTCCTCAACGAGGCGCGTCCAGTACTCATCGATCTTCTGACGGACAACGTCGCTGTACACCGACATCTGATCCGCCCACAGCTCGCGCCCACCCTGATGCTCGTACTTGTAGGTCAATCCACAAGAGATGTCGCGGATCTCCTCGGGACGCAGCCCGTGGATGAACCCAACGTTCAGCAGTATGCGCGTACAGGCGCGGCCGCTGGCATTGCGGTAGGACTCCTTCAGACGGTAGTACTTCTCGTACTCGCCAGTCTCAGGATTGTATCTCATCTGCGACGTGAAATTCATGCCGCAAAGGTACAACTTATTTTCCAAACCACTGTGTTCTACAACGGGGTTTTGACCGCTTTCATACGCTAACTACCTGAAAATCAAATGCAACTTTTTTGAAAAAAGTTCAAAGTGTCAAAGTTGGGTTAA
>JAFZIL010000046.1 GCA_017554385.1 Prevotella sp.
CATCAACAACGATGAAGTCCTCACCAGCCTCTACGGTGTGCTTGTTCTCACCGAACTTGCCACAGAAACCACCCTGAGCGGTGTCATACTTCAACAGGTGAGCCAGCATCTTGGGGCTGGTCAAGTCGTTGATAGCTACTACTTCATAACCTTCAGCCTCGAACATCTGACGGAAAGCGAGGCGACCGATACGGCCAAAACCGTTAATTGCAACTTTTGTCATTTTAATACAGTTTGTTATTTAAAGGGGTTATTAAATTTACAATTTTACTATTTACAATTTACAATTTAAATTTCCTATTTTACTATTTACAATTTACAATTTTATATTGACAATTTGCTGTTTTGAGAGGAAAAGCAAGATTTTTTACTTCAAGAAGCAATTTTTTCTTCTTTTCGAGTGCAAAGTTACGAAAAAATTCCTATATTTGCAGGTGAAATCTGTCTTAATAAAATTGAAAATTAGCGATAGAGGATTGAAAATTGCGATATGTCAACCGAAAACGGTTATATTGCAAAACGAAGATTACAAAATAAAAGTAAAAAAGTACTATACATTAATCATTTAACAATTTAGTATTATGGGATTTATCAGTGAATTCAAAGAGTTTGCCATGAAGGGCAACGTGTTGGACATGGCAGTTGGTGTGATCATCGGCGGTGCATTCGGTAAGATTGTCAGCTCGCTTGTTGACGATGTTCTCATGCCTCTCGTAGGTATGCTTACGGGTAACGTGGACTTCACTAACCTTGCTTTCAAGATTGGTGAGGGCGAAGAGGCTGCCGTGCTGAAGTACGGAAACTTTATTCAGAACACGGTAGACTTCCTCATTGTGGCCTTCTGTATCTTCCTGATGCTGAAGGGTATCAACAAGCTGAACCGCAAGAAGGAAGAGCCCGCTCCCGAGCCCGAGGCTCCGAAGGGTCCCACGCAGGAAGAGCTGCTGGCCGAGATTCGCGATCTGCTGAAGAAGAACTAAGACAACACTGAACTAACTGAAAGAGGAGTCGGGAACATGTTTCCGGCTCCTCTTATCTTATCATGATATTCGCTGGTGCTCGACCTGCGCGTAGTTCTGCGGCCATGAAGTCCATGTCGGCAGCGACGTGCTCGAAGAAGTGGCGGTAGCCTGCGCATAGGTAGTTGTGGCCGTGGTTGCCGTAGCTGTCAGTTGTGAAACGGTTTTTCGGACACTCGCCATAGCAGGTTCGTAGGAAGGAACATTCCCGGCACTGGCGGGTTAGCGTGCCGAGCTTGCGACTGGCAAACTGTTGCTGCTGTTCACCGTACATCAGCTCGGTGATTGTGTTACGATGGATATTCCCAATCAGGTATTCCGGAAATACGAAATGGTCGCAGGAATAGATGTCGCCGTTCCACTCCATCACCGCAGCATGGCCGCACATGGGAGAGAGGGAACAGATGCCTGGCTGTTCGCCCACCCAGTTGGCCAGCACGGCATCGAAGGTCTGTATGAACATGCGTCCTACGTCCTGTCGCACCCACTCGTCGTAGACACCACAGAGAAAATCACCCCATCCTTCGGGCGTGACCGACTCAGCGGTGAGCATGCCTCCGTTCTCACTGCCTGCAACCAGCTGCTGTCCTTGATGCTGTTCTTTGATACGTTCAACGACGGGAGTGAACTGTAGGTACTGACAACCGATGCTTTTGAAGAACTGGTAGAACTCACGGGGTCGCTTCATGCTTAGGCTCGTGACCACAGCCATGGCGTTCCATTCCACGCCATGTTTCTGTAATAGCCTGATGGCTTGCATCACGCGGTCGAAGGTGGGCCGTCCGGTAGCATCGTGTCTGTATGTGTCGTGGATAGGCTGTGGGCCATCGATAGAGATGCCCACCAGAAAACGGTTCTCGGCCAGGAACTCACACCACTCGTCGTTGAGAAGCAGGCCGTTGGTCTGAAGACAATTGTCTATCTTGTGCCCACGGGCATAACGGCGCTGTAGTTCTAAAGCGCGTTTGTAGAAGCTGATGGGGCGCAGCAGTGGCTCGCCGCCATGCCAGGTGAACAGCACCTCGGGCATGGTCTGCGCCTCGATGTACTGGCGGGTGAAGATATCGAGCAGAGCATCGCTCATTACCTGCTCGTGCTGGCCATACAATCCGCTCTTTTCCAGATAATAGCAATAACTGCACTGCAGGTTACAACGTGCACCAGCAGGCTTCAGCATCACATAAAGCGGACGGGCAAAGGGGTGGATCATTGCTTTTCTCCCGGCAGCGGGTAGTTCTCGGAGTAATGGTGCATGCGCTGCATCTGTTCGTCGAGCTGTTGAACAAGTTCGGGATACTGGTCAGCAAGGTTGTGCTGTTCGTTCTTGTCGACGGAGATGCGGTAGAGCTCCAGTGGGGCGTCTTTTTTCACCGTGACGCACTTCCATTCACCATAGCGGATGGCGCGCTGCTTGCCGGGAAATTCCCAGTAGAGATAGCGGCTGTCGGTATCGAGGGAGTCACCGAAGAATAGGGGTGATATGTCCATGCCGTCGATGTTCTGTGGCAGTGACCTCTCACTGCCGGTTAAGCGGGCGAGTGTGGGCATGAAGTCGGGGAAGTAGACCTGGTTGTCGACCTTTCGCACTGGCACCCGGCCGGGCTGGTTGACGATGAGTGGCACTTTGATGCCACCTTCGTAGAGCTGGCCTTTGCGCCCTTTCAGTCCTGCACCGCAGTTCAGTTCCTTCAGCGGAGCCTGCACGGCAGCACCATTGTCAGAGGCAAAGATAATGAGGGTGTTTTCTCTTAAGTCTAACCGTTCAAGCTCGTCGAGCAACCGGCCGATGGCTTGGTCCATGTGGGTCACGAGCGAGGCATAGCGACGAGTGTTGTCTGTCCATGAGCCTTGCTCGTCGTACCACGAAGTATCATCGATATTATAAGGTTCGTGAGGAGCATCGTAGGCCAGATAAAGGAAAAAGGACGACTCTCTCTGCCGACGGATAAAGGCGATGGCATCGTCGGTCGAGATGTCGGTGTTATGGCGCACATGGGCATCGTGGGCGTTCTCCTCGATGTTGGTCAGTTCGTAGTTATGAAAGCGCCAGTATGGATAGTAATAAGGATCGTTGCTGTAGACGGTGGAGATGAGCCATCCGTAGAACTCGTCGAACCCCCGGTTCAGTGGGGTAGCCTCGGGCTCGTAGCCGTCAAGATGCCACTTGTTGACGAGGCAGGTGCGATAGCCGGCAGTGCGTAGGACGGTGGCGATGGTCGTGTCCTGTGGTAACAGGTGGGCGCGTCGCACGATGGTCGTGTCGCCACGGGGTGAGATCTTCAGTCCTGTGAGTCCGCCTGCATAGCATTGGTTGTCGCGGATGCGTGAGTTGCCACTGTTCTTGCCTGTCATCAAGGCACAGCGTGAAGGGGAGCTGATGCCGCTGCCGGCATAAGCTTGTGTGAAACTTGTACCCGTGGCATATAGCCGGTCGATATTGGGCGTCTTGATAAAGTCGTTACCATAGCAGGCCAAGTCGCCATAGCCCATGTCATCGGCCAGAATGAACACAATGTTTGGCCGTTCAGGGGTGGCCTTAGGTGCCTGAATGTCCTGAGCAGCTGAGGGCGTTATGCCAATAGTGGCAAGGCCGAGCAGTGTTAGTGTGGGTTTCTTGTCGGACATGTGGTATGTCTATATGTAACGATGATGTTCTGCCCGTAACATTGCGTATCGGTTACGAGAACATCAGCAGGAACTGAGGGGGCGTGTGTACCGTCGGCAACAGTCATGGTAAGGGCGGTCTCTACGCGTATCTCGTCCCAAAGGCCATCTTCGATAAACGAACGAAGTGTCTGTGCACCTCCCTCGACGATGAGCGACTGTATGCCGTGTGCATGCAGGCTTGAAAGGTTGAGCGGGTGCTGTCGGTCGATGACCAGTCGCTTCGGTGCCGGACCACTCCATTCGCGCACATTCAGCTGAGGATGTTCGCGCTCGTTGGTCACTCGTCCTACGAGGATAGCATCGGCTTGTGCACGTAGCTTATGGGATAGCATGCGGGTGAAAGGCGAAGAGATGGCAAGTGGCTGTCCGTGATTGTCGATGAAGCCGTTTGCTGTCTGTGCCCATTTCAGGATGATATAGGGCCGTTGCTCACGATGGAAGGTCAGGAAACGGCGGTTCAGTTCACGACATTCGTCCTCAAGCACGCCTACAGTGACCTCAATGCCAGCGTCACGGAGCTTTTTAATACCTCGGCCCTTGACCTCGGCAAACTCGTCGATGCAGCCTACGACCACGCGCCTTACCCCTTTGCTGATGATGAGGTCGGCACAGGGAGGTGTCTTGCCGTAGTGGGAACAGGGTTCGAGCGAGACGTAGACTGTAGCCTTGTGGAGTAAGGGCTCATCAACAGGTCGCACCGAGGCGAACGCGTTCACCTCGGCGTGACCCTCGCCGCAACGCACGTGATAGCCTTCGCCGATAATCCGGTTTTCGGCAACAATCACAGCACCGACCATCGGGTTGGGGCGCGCATTTTGCATGCCATTGCGTGCCAACTGCAGGCAGCGCTGCATGTATCTCACGTCGTCGGTCATTGTTAGTATAGTTACCAGGTGAAGCGCTTGCGAGGAGTGAGCTTAGTATTTCCACTCTTCTCCTCCTGCTTCTCAGGCTGCTTCTTTTCCTCCTGCTTTTTCTCTTTGACCTTCTTTTCTTTAGGCTCTTTCTGCTTCTTTGCCTTTGGTTCCTTAGCCTTTGTCTCTGCAGGCTCTTCCTGGTTGGCAGCCTCTTCTTCCTGTGCTTCTTCCTTCTTTACCTTTTCCTTCTTTTCCTTTGCTTCCTTTTTCGGCTTTTCTACAGGAGCCTGGCGCTCAGCTTTTTGCTTCTTGCTGCCGCCAAAGGCAATGTTCATGCCGAGAGAAATGTGGGCATTGGAATTAAGGGGAATAAACTCCTTAGACTGCTTGCCGATGATGTGGTCCATGCCAATAAAGAAGTTGAAGGCATTGGGATGAATGTTGATAATCCAGCCGAACGAGCCGCCGTAGTTGTTGATACCACCGTTGATACCACCATTGAGCCAGCTGAGTGGAGCCCAGTTGGCGCTTAGGCGTCCTTCAGTCCACGAGTAGTCTCCGGCAAAGTGGTGCTGTCCCAGCAGACCGAACGACAGTTGCTCGTACATGGGAAGCTTGTACTCAGCACCCAGGTTCACCGTTGCAGCGAGCATAGTGCTCTTGCTACCCTTGTCGCCCTTGTTCTCGAAGCTTACAAAGTCAGAGAGCTGGTCTTTGTAATCGTCCATCTGATCATCGATGCTGATGCCATTGTTGTCGTTGATCTTCAGGTCGTGGAATCCGTCGAAAGTAAATGTACCTTGTTTCTGCTTCAGCAGGTAGTTGTTACTCCAGTTGATGAAGCCCAGGTCGTTGATGGCCGTACTGATCTTCAGTCCCTCTATCACCTCGTATTCGGCACCCAGGTCGATGCCCAGTCCGAAGCCACTGATGCCCGGACTCTTGACCTTGGTCTCACCCAGGTCCACATGTTCGTAGCTGCCGCTGCGGTGCTTGTAGTCAGTGGTGGTGTTATGGAATTCTATTCCCTTCATGTTGACATTGGCTTCAGCGTTGCCGCTATTGATGAGCCACTTGTCGCCCGACACGTTGGCTGTCATGCCTGATATTTTCAGGTCGGATCGTAGTATGCCGAAGAGTAATTTGAACTTGCCTCCCACACGCAACTGATCGGTAATCTGATGTGAGTGTCCGAACGCCAGCTCAGCGAAGGATATGGCGCGCATACCGATGTCGTTGAACTCATAGTTTTTATTGCGTATGTCCTTGGCAAACTCGAAGAGCTCGTAGGGCAGGCTCATGTTGATGTTGGTGCGTGAGCGCAACTCAACGGTGTTATAGCCGTCGAAGGCTGAGAATCCAGCAGAGAGGATGGTGATGCCTAAATCGGTCGAGATCTTGTTGGCGCCCTTGTTGAAGCCGCTGAGGGCTTTGTCAACCGGCACGTCAGGGTGCATGAACGTGTAGTTGTAGTAACCCGAGTTAGGGTTCTTGAACAGTACGTCGCCCAAGCCAAAGTTGCCCTGCATCTTGACGCTGATATTGCCCAATCCAGGTATAGCCACATAGTTTTGGCTGTTGCCGAATGCGGGGTTCAGGTCATGGCGGTAGTTGTAGTCCTCGGTGAAGTAGGCCGAGTTCATCTCCTGAGCCAAGGCTGTGCCTGACGCCATCATAATGATGGCGGTCAGGGCTTTCACAGTCGTTGAATGCTTTATCATTTTCTATAAAGTTTGTTTTGGTTAGTCATTGAGATCGAACACAATCTTACCGCGAATCGTGATGGCAATGTTGTCCACTTTCAGCTGCTGCGACTTGTTGTTGAGCACGATAGCTTGCTTGTCAGTGTCTTCGGGAGTCAGGCAAGATGCACTGTAGGTGATGCCATCGATGCGCTTGAAGCCTTCCTTGCTCTTCTGCTTCAGCGTGATTTTGATGCGTGTGGTCTCCTTAGCCTTTTCAGTGCCAGCCTTGATGCGGAAGTCTGCGTTGTCGTTCACGTCGGTGATAAGTACCTCGAAGAGGTTCTTGTCCATCTCCTTCCAAGTGTTGTCGCCCACCAGTTCAATGGCACTGGCATGCATCTTCAGGTCGAGGGGGATGTTGTTGTGTACGTCGGCCAGGAGCACTACTGTAGCACCTTCGCTCAGCGTGATGTCCTCAAGATCCTTGTGCCATCCAGTAATGGAGTCGCGATAGATGATAGCCGAGCCGGCATCGAAGGCCAGAGGAGCATAGACTTCATAGCTGGGCTGGATCTTGTACCAGGGCTCCTTGGTCTCTTTTTCTTTGTAACCCAGATTAATGGTTCCCTCGTAGCGCTCGTCGGCCTTCACGTCGAAGTCGAAGGTCACCTTGCGCGGAATGTTATAGAGCAGGTCAGAGAGTTTCTTACCGTCCTTAGGTTTGCCATAGTAGGTGTGGGCAGGTGCGTTGGTGGGACGAATTCCCGTCTCATTGATGATGAGGGTTGTGCGCGTCGAGAGTAATGAGTCGTTGTTGGCGCCTTTCTCCAAACCAGTGTGGGGGTCGATGAGGAGGTTGTCGGTGTCGAGCGCAATCTTTACCTCGCGACCCTTGGCATCGATGGCGTTGATACTGGCACCGGTGATGAGGCCCTGAATGTCCATGTTACTGTCAATCCAGATGCGTAGCTCGGGATCTTTTACGTTCAGATGAACTTCTTCGTCATCGAGGAAATCGGGCAGGTTGTTCACCTCGAACGAACCAATGTTCTCGCCCAAGTCAATTTCGGGATTGAAGAAGCCCTTGGCGCGAGTCAGTAATACTTCCTCATCCATGTGTGAGTGGCAAAGGATGTTCAGCTCTTTGTCGTTCTTCTCCTTGCCACCACGTGCCATGGCTGCTGCGCTGAAGTCGTAGTCAGCGTCAAGGTAGATGCTACCCACCATGGTAACGCCTTCAGGAGAGAAGCTTAAGTAGCAACCATGGGCATCCGGTGTCATGCCCTTGTTGAAGTCGATGCCGTTCAGCTTCATCACCAGGTGAACACCATTCTCCTTCATATTGCGTATAACGAGAGTGTTGGTCGCCTTAGTAAAGGTAACGGACACGTTCTCTTCCTTCGGTGTGATGTCCACGTCGAAGAAGTCGGGAAGGTCGATGGTCAGCTGACGCAGGTAGTCGACGTTGATTTTCAGAGCATCGGAGAAGTCCAGGTCAACGTTGATACCGGCAGTAAGGTTAGCCAGCGACATGCCGAGCACGTCGGCCACCTCTTCAAGGTTCGTAAACGAGAAGTCGTAGATAGACTGTTCGGTCGACGAGGCTGCTTTTTTAATACTTCGTGCAGCGTCCTCAACTTCGAGAATCTCGTAAATGGCTGTACTCTCGTCACCTACAAGAGTCAAAGGAATCTCATCGACAACAGGCATGGCAGGATCGATTTCGTCATCGTCAGCACCACGAGAGATGTAGTAGCTTCCATCGTCGGCCACTTGGACGAAGTCGTTGTCTTCAATGTCAAGAACGTCATCGAGTACCATTTCCGAGGTTGAGTTGTTTCCTGGAAGGGCAAAACCTTCATCGTTACCTATGGCAATTGTCTTGTCAAGGTTGCCAAGGTCGTAATTGCTGTCTGTACACGCAACGAGCGTCAGACTGACGGCCAGTGCCAGCATAGGCAAGGCGTGAATGGAATAGTTCTTCTTCATAATTGTAATAATTTGTCAGTGTTAATGTGTTTCCTTGAGGTGCCGCTTTTGTTATGATGGTTGGCACTAAATGAGAGAATTAGTTTCTTTTTGTCAGACTGTATACTGGATCAACCGTAATGTCGTTTGTGGCATCCAGGTCGAGCAGGGCTTCGTATTCATCACCACTGTTTAAGGTGGCTGTCATACGGTCGGTACCACCCACATAGTGAGCCATGCTCTCACCATCAAATCTGTAGATAAAGGCTGCAGTGATATCTGTTGGCGGCATGAAGAGATAAGAAACAAAGTTGCCTTTTGCTGTTAATACTCTGGGGTCAAAAATCGTATTGATGCCATTCAAACCAGTACCTTGGCTACGCTTGGAGGTGAATACGAGTTGACCTTGGGCATTGAAGGTGACATAGTCAGTTTCCTGATTGGTGCGAAGTTGTAACCTGTCGATACTGCTGAATTTCTTAACACCTGTGAAATTGACGCAAATTACGGCTCCAGCTGGCTTCATACTTAGGTCGAGTGTCTGGGTAGACTCGTTGATAACCACTTGTCTGCACTCGTATCCCAGAATGTTTTTTACGAATCCTTGACGTAATGTGCCGTTTTCCTCGCGTACAGATGATATGCGCAGTTGCGAGAAGTCATCACCGATATTACCGTTGGATAGCGTCCAATATTCGTAATTGTTCGTTCCAACGATATCAGAAATACAGAGCAGGGTGTACTTGCCGTTGGGCAGGTTAGGAGTTGCCTCCAGGTTTCCCGTGTAGCTTTTGAGGCTCTCGGTCTTTGAGAACACCATTTTTCCTGTTTCATTGTATATAAGAAGGCGCAGGCGAAGGGTGCTTTGGTCGGGAACGGCTGTTAGCTCACCCTTATTGACTTCGTAGGTGAATGGTGCTACGACACCGGCAGGACTGACCTTTATGGTTAGTGACTTGTCTATCTGGATGTCCTCGTTCGAGCAACCGCTGAAGGTGAAGGCCGCGATGGCGACCATAGCCATGGAAATATATTTTTTCATCATACTTCAATAATGGTTTAGTGGGTTAGAACTTAGCAATGTTGAACATCCAGGCCAGCGAGAATTCAAGTGTGTTGGTCTTGCACGGGAAGTTTCCAGCCAGTTCGCTGGTTCCGATATAGTAGCGTGCGTTGATGTCGAGCGAGGTTTTGGGAATGGTGTAGCCTATGCCTGCTATGATTCGCAGGTCGCCACCCTTAAAGTCACCGGTGTGGTAGGCAAGGTTGGCCGATGGTACGGTGAGCACATCAGGACTCTTGGATGCAATCATGGCAAAGTCGGGGCCTACCTCTACATAGAATGAGTTCATCATGTTCGACTTGCTCATGGGATACAGTTGCAACGTCAAGGGAATCTCAAGGTAGCCCAATGAAAGGTTCTGTTCACCGATGGTGTTCACCTTGTTTTGCTTGTAAAGCATCTCAAGACCGAATCCCAGTATGCCTGTTCCGCCTTGGAGCGTTTCCTTGGTGGCACGGCCTAAACGGGCTTTCATGGCAAGACCGAAGGAATAGCCAGCACCAGCACCGTCGACGAGGTCGACTTCTTTGGGTTGCCCCATAGACGTAAAGCCTAGTCCAACTTTCGGACCGAGTTTTACGACGTTCGATTTTGTTTTCAAAATGAAACCGTCGCCACTTTGTGCCCAAGTCGGCATCATGCCGAATATGGACAGCAATGTCATTGCAATAATTAGTTTTTTCATATTTGTCATTTGTTTTGTTAATGTCATTATAATGTCTTTACTTCCATAGTTAAAGATGTTGCGCCACCTTTCGACGAGCTGACGCCAATGGTATGCTTCCAATCGCCACGGCGGTTTGTCGTTTCAATGAAGAACTCCACTCTACGGCGCTCACCACTTTTCAGTGTGACAGACTTAGGATAGCCGCCTATTTCGCGTATCAAGCTGGAATGGGTGAAGCTGATGTCGGCAGTCACCTCGTTCTCGTTGGGGTTGTAGATGGTGAAAGATCCCGGCACTCTGTAGTTCGGGTCGGTCACGTTGTGGTCGAGGACGAGTGAGCTGATTTCGAGACCCACTGCTTTCTTCTTGAGCGTATAGCTTACTTCGCCCGTCCATAGCAGCAGTCCTTCAGAGGCAACAGTTACATCATAGCTCTTCTTGATGCTGTGTTCAGGTTTTAGCTGGAAGGTGTACAGACCGGCATCGTTCGTATGGCTCACTATATCCTTGGTGTCCTTGTCGTTGAGTGTCACGTTCATTTGCTTACCATTCCAAGCTGATGGTACCTGCAACTCGAATTGGCACGACACGATACTTCCTCCATCGAAGTCGATGTATGCTTGTGGCGTACTCAAGCTGAAGTCTTGCTGTTGGCTGTAGTATTTGAGGATACCCCACTTCCCACCGAGTGACACAATACTTAAATCGTCTTCAAATACCGTGGCACTATCCAACTGACAGGGCAGAATGGGCTTTCCTATCTCCGAGAAGCCAAATTTTCCGTTTTCTTTTGTCGGGGAGATACCGATCTTTCCAGCGGGTAATTTGGTGAAAGGTGCAGCCGAGAGAACCTGTTCGTCAATGTTCTCCAAGACCATTTTCGGACGGAAAAGGTAATCAGTGGGCAGTGGCGGGTTAGCCTTCTTAATGTCCAGCTTTTCGCATCGTTTCTCTGTCAGGGAATACTTGTAGCACTTTCCGAAGTCGTCAAAAAAGAGGACTTTACCCCCAATAGGATTGTAAACGTAGGAGATAGTGCGTCCTACCATGTCTTCAGGCAGTGTAAGCGGGTAAGGTCTTCCATTCTTGTTGATTAAGTTGAAAGAATTGGAGCCATCCCAAACAGCGGCATAGCCTTCTGTAAAGGGTTTAATCAGTTCGTATTTCTTGTCAAATCCGCATACCACGTTGCCAACTTCATCAATATAGCCTTTCTTACCGTTACCGTCCATCACCGAGAGTACTCCATCGGAATAGAACTCCTGACCATTTAGAGTGTAGTAACTTTGAGCAAACGGGGTGTAGATTCCCTTGGTGTTTAATACACCGAGAATGCGATGACTTTCTTTCGACTCATCCACAGTTACCAGGGCCAAGTTCTCATGGAAACCTCCGATGCTTGTTGCCTTTACTGGGACTACTTCTGTGCCGTCGGAATGAATAAGCCCTATCTTACCTTTCTGCTTAACCTGGTATAGGTTGGGGCCAAAACGCACAATACTGGCATAGTCAGTAGGGGCAAGCTCCCAGCCTACCGTCTGTGCCAGAAGGGTAAATGGTATCATCGCTATGACCATGGCTATGGTCATTTGCCTCCAATATATATGCTTATTCATTCTCATATTTAGTGTCGGCCATTACTGTATACTTCCTGCTGTGTCTTGATGTTTACTATTTCAACACTTGTCTTACTGGCATCTGCTTCAGGATGTGCAGCTGCTTTTGTAAAGTATTCCTTGGCTTTATTCAGATTCTCGTCCTTGTTAGGGTCTACGTTTCTTCCCTCTTTTAAGAATTTCTCGTACTCTTGGCAGCGATCCTTACCTTTATAATAGTCGTAGCCCAGTTCAGCAAGTGCTTGCCAGTTCTTGCCTTCTTTGTCCTGTATGACGGCCAGCTCCAGCAGTTCGTGGGCACGCATATTGTCAATAGGCACATAGCCTTTGAGCACACTCTTAATCCTTTTCCATTCAGGGTTGTCAAGTCCGTATTGCATGTCCTGGTTCTCGAAAATGATACGGCTCCAAAGGAAGGTGGCCTGACTATAGCCTTCGTTTGATAGTTGCTTCAGACTGTCGATGCCAGCCGTGGCTGTTGCGCTATTCTCGCTGTTCATCATCATTTGCTTGGCACGTTCGAATCGAATTGCAAAGCTTTCTGCGACGGGTTTCGGTTCTGTCTTTTTGTTGGAGAAAACTCCAGACAAGAAGAGTGTCACAAGGATACAAACCACTGCAGCTGCACCGATAGTGGAATAGATGATGGCCTTCGACGTTTTCTTTTTTTCTGTCGTAGGATTGTCAGCATAAGACATACCATAGCCGCTACCCGTACCGTTTCCTTGCATGGTCATTCCATAGCCGCTACCCATACCGTTTCCTTGCATGGTCATGCTATAGCCGCTACCCATACCGTTTCCTTGCATGGTCATTCCATAGCCGCTACCCGTACCGTTTCCTTGCATGGTCATTCCATAGCCGCTACCCGTACCGTTTCCTTGCATGGACATGCCATAACCGCTACCCATGTTGCTATTTCGTACCGTGCTGTCATAGCCGCTCATGTTTCCGTTGACTGCATGTTGGCTACTTTGCCGGTTATCCATATCCCCGTTCCAATATGGTTGGGTTTCATTTATAACGGTCTGTTGCGACCTGTTAAGTTCCTGCGGTATATAGTTTCTGTAGTTTGGGTCACGCAATGCGTTGTTGGCAATCTCCTCAAGTTGTGCAGCAGTTGGTCTGTAGTCCGGATTCTCTTGCAGACAGGCTTCAAGCGTGCGATTCAATAGTGGGGAGAATCCTTGGGGGAGCTCTGGGATTTCAGCGCCCCTCATCTGGAGGAGACCACCGTCGTTGCCAAAAGGTACGTCACCGCTCAGCATCTCGTAGACCGTCGAGCCTAAGGAGTATATGTCGTTGGGCTTGATGGGCAGGTTCCTACGCTTGAAACGCTCAGGTGCCATATACGAAATGGTACCAGCTGAATAGAGTGCCAGTTCTTGGTTTGACACACGGCTCATGGTAGCTTTTACGCGAGTGCTCACACCAAAGTCGGTAAGCTGGAAATCGCCGTTGTCACTCAGTAGAATATTGGCTGGCTTGATGTCTTGATGCAGGATAGGCGGGTTCATGGCGTGAAGGAAAGCCAGTCCGCTGGCCATGTCTCGGATGAGTCTCCACGCCTCGTCCTCGTTCATCTTGCCAATCATTCTGCTGATGTTTCCTTTTTCACAGAAAGGAAGTACCAGATACGGACGATTGTCGCAGATGTCAAAATAGAGCGGCCGCAAGAGGTTCTTGTGGCTGGCATTGACCATCAGGCCGAACTCATGCGACAACATTTCGTTTCCGTCCTCGTTGCCGCCTGTTGAGGGACTGTATATCTTTAGTGCCTCAATGACGTCGGTCTTGATGTCGCGAACTTTCCATACTTCAGAGAAAGCACCGCGTCCTAACAAAGTCAGTTGTTCGTATCTGTCGTGAAATATTTCCATTACCGGCTATTTTTTCTTCGTGATTTTTATTAACTTTTTTGTGACGGGATCGTAGAGTAGTGTCTCTTCCACGTCGTCTTTATCATTATCTTGATTCTTTGTTTTGTTTTTGCCATTGATTTTCTTGCCTTTGTTTGACTTGCCAGCAAGTTGATCTTGTGATACTTTGTTGCTGTTAGGCTCTCCCTTACCATTGTTACTAATCGTGAACGATTTCTTTATCACTTTTTGAGGCACATCCGGAACAGATGGCTTTTCATAGAGAGGTTTGGGCTGCAGTTCGCGCATTTTGTTGCGTGCTGCATTTATGAATTTCGAGTCAGGATATTTGTTAATAAAGTTGTTGAAGTCATCATAGGTGGTACAGTTTTTGAATTCCGTCTTCTCATTCATGTCATTTAGCACGACATAAATGGCTCCACCTACAAATACAAATAGTAGGAGAATGCCTGCAATTAAGGCAATCAGATGCCTGGTGTCCATCTTCTTAAGTTTGTCAAGCCATGAATCGGTTTGTGTTTTTGGCTTCGGTGGTGTTGGCTTCGGTGGTGTTGGCGTTGGTCGTACATACACCGGTCTTATGGGTGTTGGACTTGTTACAGGTCTTTGATTAGTATTCGTTGGCTCTGGTCTTGGAGGCTCAGGGTCCCTGATAATAGGACTCGGATTAATTGTTTTTTTACTGTTGTTTAGGTCTGCTAAGTCGCGCGTTTTAGCAAACTTAGCAATCTGCGCAGCCGTAGGACGGTTCCACGGTTCCTGTTCCAGACAAGCTTTTATCAATAAAGACAGTAGCTGTGGCAACTCATTAACCTTGTTCGGCAGTTTTGCCCCGTTGAGCTGCGCGCATCCACCCATGCCTTCCCACATCAGTTCGCCTGTGATTAATTCGTAGAGCGTCATACCGAACGACCAGATGTCGCTGGCCATGATGACCATGGGGTTCTCCGAGAATCGCTCAGGCCCCATGTATGGCATGGTGCCTGCTGATGTTTGTGATGCCGTGGTTGTCGACATCATCTTCGCTTGCGTGGAGAGGAACTTACGGCTGATACCAAAATCGGAGATAAGAAAAGAACCGTCGTCGTCTATGAGAATATTGTCGGGCTTGATGTCCTGATGAATGATGTGTGGTCGCTGACTGTGCAGATAGGCTAGTCCGCTTGCTACGTTCTCGACGAACCTCCACACTTCTTCTTCATTCATCTTGCCAGCTTTTCTTGCTAATGATCCATTCTTACAATAAGTCATTACAAGATATGGGCAATTCTCAAAGACATCGAAATGTCTGATGTTTAGGAGGTTAGGATGATTCAGTTTAAAGCCTAACTTGTATTCCTTCCTGAATTCTGACAAGCCGAAATCGTCGAAGGAACCATAGAACTTCATGGCCACATCAATGTCGGCCAAGAGGTCTTGGGCCAGCCAAACACTCCCTGAGCCACCATTGCCCAAAGGTTTGACAAGACGATAATGTTCGGCAATTTCCAAGCCAGGAACAGGATTCATACTATAATACTTTAGTTACTGAAATCAGGACTTCTCTTGACCGAACAGACCCTTGATGAATTCTGAGATCTGCTCGTAGAGTGGGGGATTGAAGAAGTAGATGCATACACCGGCAATTACAAGTATCAGCACCAGGATTAATAGAGTGTTACGCACCTTATGGGAATGACGGATCTCTGGTCGGATAGTCTCGTCTAATTCTGTTACTAATTCTTCTTCAGCACTGTTTTCTTCGCCTTCACTGGCTTCAATCTTAACGGCACCCATTACGACAGTAACGTTATCGTGGCCACCGGCATTCAGTGCAGCCGAAATCAGTTCGTTCTTACACTCGTTGATGTCGTCTTTGTGGTCGTGAATCACGTTGATGATTTCCTCGTCGACGCACAGGCCGCACAGACCGTCGCTGCAGAGCATGAAGATGTCACCGTCTTTCAGATAGTGAATGTGTGTGTCGGGGACAGCACGATTCTGCAAGTCGCCAAGGCAGCGGGTGATGACGTTGCTGTAAGGATGGTTGTGGGCATTCTCCGGACTTAACTCGCCACGGTCTACCAGTTCCTGTACGTAGCTGTGGTCTTTTGACAACCGGGTGAGTCCCAAGTTCTCGTTGAACACATAGCATCGACTGTCACCACACCAGCAGATATAGGCTTTGTTGCCCAAAATCCATGCCATGACGATGGTTGTGCCCATGCCCATGGTCTTCTCGTCTTCCTTGCTCCGGTTGAGTATGTTTAAGTCTGCCGACTTCACAGCATTAACCATGAACTGAAGAATAGTCTCGTCTGACTGGACGGCATCTTCGAGGTTCTCGGGTACGAATTTCGATTGGATGGTTTCGATGGCGATGGCCGAAGCTACTTCGCCTGCGTTTGCACCGCCCATACCGTCGGCAACGACTAAGAGTGCACCATATTCCCCCAAGTCGATTTGCTCATCGACTTGGGGAATGGTCCAATCAGAAGCAGTCAGGTCACGACTTGCTACAAAATTGTCTTCGTTGTTTGTGCGGACAAGTCCTACATTCGTGCCTGCGGCTAACTTGATTTTAATGTCTGACATATTAAATGTTTTTGACTTTAGTGTTTTTTTTATGTAGGGGCATAGTTGCCTATGCCCCTACAGTTTTCAGTTGTTCAGGACATTTGTATGTCCTTGTTCTTTCTAATTTAAGGTACGCGAGTGATAGGCACGACGCGGTTCTCACCACCGAAGACACCGGTGTTGACGCCAACTACGCGGTATGAGCCATCAGCTTCCTTGTAGAATGCGGGTGAGCCAATGAAGCCACTGTTAGGATCGGCGTTCTGTAAGGTGATGTAGTTGAAGCCGGTGCGTGAAGTGGTGCTTGTCCAGTACTTGAAGTTCGAGCTCAGGTTCTGGATGTTGGTGCGGTTGTTGAAGCCGGCAATCGTCACCGTTTCGCCACCCTTCAGGCTGTTCGAAATCTCGCGGTCGATGGGCAGTCCGCCAGGAGCGCTCATCTGCAGGCTCACAGCGAGATAAGATCTCTCGGTGTAGTAAGGCAGTGAGTAGACAACAACCTTGCTCTTTTCCTTGCTCTTGCCCTTGGCGGTTGTCTTCTCAGCATTCTGGTCAACAAGGCCCAGATCCTTCAGACGGTTCATTACGGAGGTGGGCACCTCGGTAGAACGGAGCTCCTCTTGTGAACCGCTCAGGTCGAACTGCAGGTTGCTGAAGCGGATGGGATAGCCAGAACCACGTGTAGAGTAAGCCTCGTAGTCGATGATGACGTCGCAGCCCATGATATACTTGGCCACAGCCAGCTCAAGCTTCCAGTCTGCATCGTAGTTTCCACCAATAGGCATCCACGGCTCAATGTTCTGACGGGCGGTAACAAACTTTCCGTCAACAATGAAACCAGTACCCACGACGACGTTGCTCAGTGCGATACCTGCATCGACGGCCTCATCGCCTCTCTCGTAGGTAACGCGGCGTACCTTAAGGGTGTAGATGTCATCGTAATAGTTGGAAATGTTATCAGAAGCTTCCTTAGCCTTGTTGTTGTCGGCAACTTCCTCCTTCTCTTCTACTTCTTCCTCATCGGTATCGGCATCTTCCTTTCCCTTTTTATCATCTTTCTTGCCAAATCCGTCGACCTTGTTCTTGGCGCGATGATAATTCGTGTTAGCAGTAACATAGAGGGTCTGTACGCGGTTGCGTTGTTCCTGAACCTGATTCAGTTCATTCTTCAGATTCTCGTCCTCCGGGTTGGCAGCGAGCTTCTCCTGAATCTGCTTCTCCAAGTTATCCAGACGTGCCTTCTCAAGGCTCAGCGAATCCATCTGTGCCTGATAGGTTGCCATTTCCTGACGCAGGGCCTCGTTGTCCTGCGAAAGCTTATAGTTCCAAGTGCCGAAGCCGATGATGGCCAGTGCGAGGAGTGCACCGAGGATCCAGATAGCGCGGCGATAAGGACGCAGGGCCTGCTGGCGGAAGAGGTTCATACGCTCGGTGAGCTTGATGCTCGATGTCAGAGCCTGCTTGCCCTGAGGCACGATGAAGCCCAGACGAGGACCGTTGACAGAGAGCTGAATCTCATCGCCCGACTGCAGATAGTAGCTGTCCTGGATGGGGCGTCCGTTGACCAGTGTGGGGTTGGAAGCTGAAAGGTGAACGAGCTTCCAGTTGTCACCGTCGCGCTCGATGGCAGCGTGCTTGCGGCTGACGGTGTCGAACGACTCGTCGAAACGAACCTGACAAGAGGCATCGCGACCCAGTTCAACCTGGTCAATGATGATCTTCTGTGTCTCACCAGCCTGGTGATACTTCGAGCTGGTCTTGTGCTCCAGCATGTAGTAAGTTCTACCTGAGCCATTGAAAATAGCTCCCATACCAGCTCCTACCGAGCCGGCCACTGTGCGTTTGTAACTAGTTTGTGTATCCATACATTAAAATAATAAAGGGTTAATAGTTATTTATTAATAGTTCTCGAATCTTAAGGTTACGTCGCCGATGGCGATAATGTCTCCTGGTTGCAGGAAATAGCCGTTGCGGCTTACGGGTACGGAGTTGACAAATGTGCCGTTCTTTGATTCCACCCATTGGCGCATCTCGCGGTTCCATTGTCCGTCGCGTAATACCCATTCCGTCGATACGTCGTGTTGCTCGATGGTGGCATGACGCCGTGACACGTAGCCGCGTTCTTCCGAGCGGATGTGAATGATGCAGTCATCTAAACGTCCCATACTGAGCACGCGACCATAAGTACCTACAAGCTGGGTGAGGTCGAAGCACCGACCGTATTGTTCGCCCTGCATCACTCGTAGCAGATAGCCCCGTGTGAGGCTCTTGGGCTCGTAGGTGCTGGGGGTGGGCTGTGGGGTCGGAACGACAGGATGCCAATTGTTGGAGTTGAGGTCAACAATTGGTGCTTGCGATGGTGGTAAAAGCCTAATCACGTCCTTACATGTTTGCAGACGGTGCTTGAAGTCGGGCACAAGACAACCTTCGATGACGCGTTCCCACTGTCGTCCGTTGGGCATGCTTAAGAGTAGGTTACGGTCCCACTGGCCATCCTTGCCTCGTCGCTGGTAGGAAACGAGGTCGTTGTGCGACTCAAGTTGTCCGAATGGCAGCTGACCCGTGACCATTTGGAAACAGACCACACCAAACGACCAGATATCAGTCGTGGGAAGCACAGTAGCACCGCCCCTTGCACGTCCCGCCTGCTCAGGCGGCATATAGGCGTATGTTCCGAATATCTGGTTGGGCTTGCCCAGTATGCTGCGCTGGGTCATACGGTGGTTGCGGTCGCCAGCAATGCCAAAGTCGGTCAGTGCCGCGATGCCGTTTTCCTTGAAGAGCACGTTCTCGGGCTTCAGGTCGCGGTGCACCTTACCGTTGGCGTGGAGTGACTGCAAGCCAGTGAGAATCTGCTTGCAGATGTCTGGCATGCGTCTGTCGTTCTTTCCCAGAATCTTCGTCAGGTCACCCCCAGGGCAGAATTCCATGATGATGTATGGATTTCCGCCTACGGTGCCCAAGTCGAGCGAACGGACCAGACACTCGTTGTTGATCTGTCCGGTCTTGAACTCCATCTCGAACCGCTCCATCAGACCCGATCTGATGTCAGGCGGCACTTCCCAAAGCCTGAGCAGCTTGCAGGCCAACGTGCGTCCGGCATCCTCTACCATGTAAACGATGCCAAACGACCCCTCGCCCAAAACCTTTCGAACGAGGTATCGGTTGTTGATGCGCTGTCCGGGCAGGAAATCACATCTGTCGGCAATGACGTTTTTTGCGTTGATCGGCATACGTTATTATTCTTCGTTGAAGGTGAAGCGGCGGTCACCCAGCACAATGACATCACCGGCTTGTAGCGCAGTTTTGCGGCTGACACGGATGAACGTCGACTTCAAGTCGCTGCGGTCTTCGATGAACCACTGCCCGTCAGCATAGCTCAACACGGCCTGTTCACGCGAAGTGATGGTGCGGTTGTCGGGCTCGGTGTTGTCGCGGTTCAGTATGATGGTGTCGCCCTCATAGTCGTTCTTCTTGGATGGTGCGGTCTCGGTCTCTTCAGGGATGAGTGTCAGTGAACATTTGGGCGTAATCTCTTGAACTGTGGTCGGGGCCGGCTCTTCTTCTGGGATGAAGTGGTGACCGAAGTCGCCAACGACAGTTTGGCGATTGATGGGATTGGGCGTGTTGGGGATGGAAGGTGGAGGCACTGGTGCACCTAAAGCGGGTTTGGCCTCTTGTTGAGGGTTGCTTAGCTCGAATCCGCAGGCAGGACATGTAGCAGGAGACCCAACGAGCGGATAGCCGCATGCCGGGCACGATCTGCTTCCTTCAGGAGTATTTGGTGTGGGCGGTGCCTGTACCAAGTCCTTGACCAGTTGCTCGGCAGGTACTGATACCGTTTCACGTACAATTTGTGGTTGCTGCCCTATGTTGTTCACCACCGTGGGGCGAGGCATGCCTTGAGGCAACTCTCCCGGTGCGATGACTGTTGTTGGGCGCGGCTCCGGTTGGTTGGGCACGCCAACTACTGTGGGCCGTGGTGCGGGCTGCTGTTGCATACCTACCACCGTTGGCCTTGGCATGGGCTGTTGCTGCATGCCAAATGAAGGCGGCATAGCAGCCTGTGGTTGTTCAGGCGTAGCCTGCTCGTTGTTGTCACTTGGATCCAGTGGCTGTCCGCACTTGATGCAGGCTGTTGCCCCTGGTTGGTTGTCCCATCCGCAGTTAATGCATCTCATATTCTTAGTTGTTAGGTGTTTGGTGTTGGGTGTGTGGAACCAGTTTATTTAGAGGAGGCTTGGATTACTCGGAATTGCTCGACACCCTCAAAGACGATGTCGCCTTCACGCCTGTCTTCGCCGTTGTATAGCTCGACAGAGAATGCAGCCTCTCCTGGTTCCAGGTCTGTTATCTTTAGTTTGGGTTTGACTCCGAATATTTTCAGGAAGTTTTGGAAGAAGTTAGGCTTCTTGTATTTGTAATCCAGTTGTTTTATCCATTCCGGCGTTGACGATGCCTTTGTGTTCCCCTTTAGACCTGACAGGAGCAGGTAGGTCTCCTTGCGCTGTACATATACATTGGTCTTAGCCAAAGGAGATACAGTAGTGCTATGGGCGCTAAGTCCAGACTGGGTGATGGTAATGGGATAGCGCCTTCCGTCGTGCATCACGTTGACAGTAGCCGTGCGGGTGACGTTGCTATTGTTAGGATCGCAGGTAAAGTACAGAGCTTTGTTGTCGGCATCGTCTTTCTTCTCTATGTGAAGCCAATTATCCCCACCAACCGATTCGTATTCCCACTTGTCGCCTTTGGGTAGGATGGGCCTGTACTCTCTTCTGTTAGGTTTGGCGTCAACACTTATTTGTTTCCATTCAGCAGGGTAGGTCCCGTCGTTACTGCTGTCTGGCATATACTTGATCCTCGACGGGCTCGATGGGTTCAGCTTCTGGTTGCACTTCTTAATCATGGCATTGCAGTTGGCCGTATTGGTCTTGCTTCCGTCTATGGCGATAGACTTCTTGAAGAGTGTGATGGCCTCACTGTACTTGCCTTTGTTGTATTGTGCCATACCATCGCTGTAGAACTTGCTGGCACTCTGAGCAGCAGCAGCCAACGGCATCAAGCATGCCATCAGCACTACCATGATGATCTTCTTATACATATTTCTTCCCATTATTACTGTTGTTTTGCTCTTTTGTGATATCTTACAGTATGTGAGTGGCTATTTCAGTTTGTTCTCAATCTTTATGATCCGGTCTTTTACTTTTTTTGTAAGTTCGTCATCTTCGCCGAATGCTTTCTTTAATTGGTCTGCCTTGTCGTTGATGGCGTTGAGAATCTTGGTCAAGTATTCCTTCGCAGTATTGCGGTTTTGCTCCACCTCGTTCTTGAAGTCAATGTCCATTTTGGCATAGTCAGGCATGCCTTCCAATTGATCATAGATGTCAAGCGCATTAATGAAGTAGCTCTCCACGGCGCCACCGTCCTCGTTGGTCAGCTCGTTGTTCTTCTCTTTCAACTGGTAGGTCTGGATTCCAGCACTTATCTGACTTTTAGCGTCAGATTGAAGTTCGTAGAGCTTTTTAGTGTCGATCGTCGACTCCGTGGTTTCAGACTCTTGGACGTCATTATCATCGGAACAGCTTCTTAAAGCAAAGAATAACACTATGCAGACAACAGCAATGGCAGCGGCGGCTATGCCGATGTATAGTCCTGTTTTTGACTTGCCAACAGTCGGCATGACACTGCCTGCATGGCTGCGGTCCATCTGGGTGCCGTACAGGTTCGGATCATAGCCACCAGGTTGTGGGCCGTAGTTTCCGCTCATACGTGGCTGGCGATCATAGGTGCCGCTATAGCGTGGTTGTGGTGCGAACCCTCCCTGCTGCCACTGACTTGCTCCGATGGTGGTGGGACGTGCTGGGCGTTGCTGTTGTTGCTGTGGCTTGGGCGGTTCAGGTTGCTGTTGCTGTTCCTGTTTTGCTTTTGCCAGATCTGCAGTAATGTCGATGTTGTGTAGCTTTTTGTAGGTTATCTCTTCGATAGCACGTGCCACGGGGCGGTCCCACGTGTTGACTGCCATACACCAGTAGACCATCTGTTTCAGCTGGTCTGAGTATTGTGTCTCCTCTATTTCGGGAATCTCGGCACCGCCTTTCTGCAGGGCACCGCCATGATTGCCAAATGGCGGGTTGCCGCCGGTCATCAGCTCATACATCATGGCGCCCAGCGACCACACATCACTGGCCATCAGCGGCTTGGGCTTTGTGCTGAAACGCTCAGGACCCATGTAGGCCAAGGTGCCACTACTCATGGTTGCCGCATTCTGTATCGTAGCCATGGTGTTGCGCACCTTGGTGCTGATGCCGAAGTCGGTAATCATGTAGCGCCCCTCGTTGCTGATAAGGATGTTGTCTGGCTTGATGTCCTGATGGATGAGTGGCGGAGTGCGGTCGTGCATGTAAGCCAGTCCTGCGGCTACGTCGTGCAAGATGTTCCAGCACTGCTCTTCGCTGATTTGCTCACCCGTGCTGATGTATTTGAATACAGAGCCTTCTTTGCAGTAGGGCAAGATGAGATAGGGCATGTTTTCCCACACGTCAAAATAGGTGGGATGAAGCAGGTTTGTGTGGTTTAAGTCGAAGACCAGGGCAAACTCTTTCCTGAAGATTTCGATGCCTTCCTCGCCCAAACGAGCCTGTGAGGCATAAACCTTCACGGCCACTTCGACGTTGGTCATCGTGTCCTCAGCCAGCCATACCTCAGAGAATCCTCCTCGGCCCAAAAGTCGCTTCAACTTATATTTTCCTGCGAAAAGATACTCTTCTTTTAACATGGGTTAATCTGTTTTGCGCTCAAAATTACATTATTTTTTCAAAAATGCAAACATTTACGAGGTAAAATTAACATTCTTTATAGGTGTAGTGGGATAATATTCAACACATCAGCACTCAATCACCTGTGAAAGTTGAATGGCATATATATATTAAAGAGGTAATAGGCGAGCTGAACAGAAGGAGTTTGGGATAAATCAAGAAGAAGATGTTTTTTGCTGAAAACTTTGCTCCGACGGTTACGTAATTCAATGATTCTTCGTAACTTTGCACCCGTGTTTTCAAAAGGATAACGACTATAACAGAAGAAGAAAGAGAAATGAAGAAGATGCCAGACTTCAAGCCGAAGATGATTTCGGCCATTAAGAATTATAACCGTCAGACGTTTATGTCCGATCTGATGGCAGGTATTATTGTGGGTATTGTGGCCTTGCCGCTGGCCATTGCCTTTGGCATTGCGAGTGGTGTGTCGCCCGAGAAGGGTATTATTACGGCTATTGTGGCCGGTTTGGCCATCTCGCTCTTAGGTGGCAGCAAGGTACAGATTGGAGGACCCACAGGTGCATTTATCGTCATTGTTGCCGGCATCATCAACCAGTATGGCATCCAGGGCCTTACCATCGCCACGCTGATGGCAGGCGTATTCCTCATCGGCTTCGGCTTGCTTCGGTTGGGCACCATCATCAAGTATATTCCCTATCCCATTATCGTGGGCTTCACCAGCGGTATTGCTGTGACCATCTTCACTACTCAGGTGAAGGACCTATTGGGCATGCAGATGACCGACGTACCGGGTGACTTCATCGAGAAGTGGATAGCCTACTTCCAGCATCTCGGCACTATCGACCTCTGGAGTGCCATTGTTGGTGTTGCCAGTGTGGTTATCATTGCGGTAACGCCGAAGTTGAGCCGTCGCGTGCCTGGCTCGCTCATTGCCATCGTGGTGATGACGGTGGTGGCCTTGCTGCTGAAGCAATATGCTGGGGTGACGTCGATCGAGACCATTGGCGACCGCTTCAGCATCCAGTCACAGCTACCTGGTGCCGTGGTGCCCGAGCTGTCGTGGGATACCATTAAAGGACTTGTTGCTCCGGCCATGACCATTGCCATCCTCGGAGCCATCGAGTCGCTGCTTTCGGCTACCGTGGCCGACGGTGTCATTGGCGATCATCATAACTCCAACACCGAGCTTATAGGCCAGGGCGTGGCCAACATCCTGTCGCCGCTCTTTGGTGGTATACCTGCTACGGGAGCTATTGCCCGCACCATGACCAATATTAATAATGGTGGACGCACGCCGGTTGCTGGCATCATCCACGCCGTGGTGCTGTTGCTCATCTTCCTGCTGCTCATGCCTCTGGCAAAGTACATCCCGATGGCCTGTCTGGCCGGTGTTCTTGTCGTCGTGAGCTATGGTATGAGTGGATGGCGTTCGTTCAAGGCCCTCATGCGCAACCCGAAGAGCGACGTCACCGTGCTCGTCGTCACCTTCCTGCTCACCATCATCTTCGACCTCACCGTTGCCATCGAGGTGGGTATCATCTGTGCCTGCCTGCTCTTCATGAAGCGTATGTCGGAGACTACCGACGTGCAGGTGATCTACGACGAGATCGACCTGAACGAAGATGCCGACATGCAGGCTGGTAACCTTGAGCACCTGACCATTCCAAAAGACGTGGAGGTCTACGAGATCAATGGTCCCTATTTCTTCGGTGCCGGTAACCGCTTCGAAGACATCATGGGACGCTACGGACAGCGGCCCAAGGTGCGCATCATCCGTATGCGTAAGGTACCGTTTATCGACAGCACGGGTCTGCACAACCTGGAGAACCTCTGTTTGATGAGCCAGAAGGAAGGTATCACCATTGTGCTCTCGGGTGTCGTGCCTAAGGTTGAGGCTGTGTTGAAGCGTAACGGATTCAACGAGCTGCTGGGCGAGGAGAACATCTGTAACCACATTGACTTGGCGCTGGCTCGTGCCCGTGAGATTGTGGCCTGACCAAAACAAAACCAATCGATATGACACTGAAGGAGTTTTTCAAGAGAGACCGCTTTGCCGTCCTGGCTGGGATAGAACTGCTCGAAGTGGGCGAGGGGCATGCCAAAGCCCGCATGCTCGTCACCGAGAACCACCTCAACGGTGGTGATGTCTGTCAGGGTGGGGCACTCTTCACACTGGCCGACCTGGCCTTTGCGGCAGCAGTGAACAGCCACCTGGTGCTCACCGTCTCGACCAGTTCCAATATCACCTTCTTCCGTCCCGTGGCCTCTGGCTATGTCTATGCCGAGGCTACCGAGATTGTCGACCATCGCCGCATGCCTTTTGCCGAGGTCAGGTTGACCGACGAGCAAGGCCAGCTTGTAGCCATCTTCACTTCGAGTGGCTACAGGAAACAGGATGTAGCGATTGAATTGTAAAGGGGAACGCCTACGGAGACCCTGATTTAGAACTTCTTTCCGAAGGTAATGTTTAGGAATGTCAGGGCAATAATCTTCAGATCCAGCCACCATGAGCGCCTTTTCAGGTAGTCAAGGTCCATCTCCAAGCGCTTGAGCATCTTCTCAAGCGTGTCGGTATAGCCGTTATAGATGGTAGCCATCGAGGTGATACCCGGACGTATCTGGTAAAGATACTCATAGCGCGGGTCACGCTCCATGATCTGTTTGATAAAGAAACGTCGCTCAGGTCTCGGTCCCACGAACGACATGTCGCCCATTAACACATTCCAGAACTGCGGCAGCTCGTCTAAATGATGATCGCGAAGGAATTTTCCAGCCTTGGTCAGTCGGTTGTCTGTGTCGGCGTTCCAAAGCTGTGGTCCCTCTTCTTCGGCATCTGTCTTCATGCTGCGGAACTTGTAGATGTAGAAAGGACGTCCGAAGCGTCCGATGCGAATCTGCTTGTAGATAACGGGACCGCCATCATCGCGCTTGATGGCTATATAGCACAGCAGAAAGAGCGGTGAGAACAAGACAAGGCATAGCAATGCGGCAAAGAAATCAAACCAACGTTTGACTTCCCGTTCGAATGCGTTCATACCGTCATAAACATATCCGTTGTCGTTTTCCATCAGCAGGTCTTTTGTGTGCATTTCTATCTATACAACGTAAACGTGTCGGTATTATTGCGCAGAAGTATCATATTTTTTCCCGTGTTCTGAAACATAGCGTTTGCTGTCTCGTTTCCGCTTGAGAATCTTCAGATAATAGGATGGAAGAAATCGGAACAGGAAGTAGAGGTAGGCTTTCGGTTTGGTATAACCGAAGACGGTCTCATAGACATTGACGTTGTATTTAATGAGCGATAGCTTATTGCTTGATACTGATTGGCTGCGCTGGCGATAGTAGGCCAGTGGGTCAGTGACGCAGAAGCATATCTGACACTCCTTGAGAATGTTCAGAAACAGTGCCCAGTCTTGGCGTTTGCGGATAGCAGGCATGTAGAACTTGTGACCCAGTCGCTTGATGTCGTAGATGGCAGTCAGGCAGCCTATCTTGTTGTCGCGCTTCATCATGCCCAGTGTAAGATGCTTTGGTGAGATATTTATACCCGTCACAGCATTGTTTTCGTCGCAAATCAGATAGGATGAACTGCACAGGGCACAGTCTTTACGCCTCATGTGGGCAATCTGCTTCTCCAGTTTCTCAGGCATCCAGCGGTCATCGCAGTCGCAGAAGGCAATATAACGGCCCTTGGCACGCTCTATGGAGCGGTTGCGGGCAATGCCCGGTCCGTAGTTCTCCTTCAGGAACTCAACTTTTACGCGCTTGTCCTGTTCTGCAAACTGTTTCAGAATGTGGCGTGTATCGTCCGACGAGCAGTCATCGGTAATGAGCAACTCGAGGTTAGTATAGGTCTGGCTGAGCACGCTCTCAATGCTGTCAGCAAGGTATTTGCTGGCATTGAAAGTGGGCATGATGACTGATACTAACTCCTGTTTCATACGTCGCTTTTGAATTTTGCGGGTGCAAAGGTACTATTTTTTTTTAATAATAACACAATTTGAGTATCATTATTTTAAAAATAACGATTATCTCATTGAGAGGGGCAATGTTGCCTCTCTCGTCTGTCATGGCAAATCAGCGTGCTACAATAATACAAATAAAAAAAAGGTGTGCCCCTGTGCCCCCTTTTGCTTACTTCCCCTTTGTATATCGGCATTTACGGGGGGCACACCATGCCTAAAAACGCGCCCCCTGTATGCCCCCTGTGTGCCCCCCACCTCCAACTAAAAACATACTGTTTGACATCATCAAAGATACTGTTTGACATCATAAAACCTGCCATCGGATAACAAAAGTGGAGAAAAGCGGAAAAATCGTTGCAAATCAGGG